>NZ_CP096019.1:0-631796 GCF_023115355.1 Halocatena salina | reverse complement strand
GTTTGTTGCCGCTACGTGGGGAGACACAATCGACCCCAAACGAGCCGCGCGTTCTCGGTCTCGACAATGAGGCGGCGGAGGAGGCCTTCGAGACGTTGACGGCCTCAACAACCCGGAAAGTGCTTTCGATCATCTATGAACAGCCATCGACTCCCACAGAGATCCGAGATGAGATCGATACGTCACTACAGAACGTCCACTATCATTTGGGGAAGCTAGAGGACGCGGGACTCATCGAGCCGTCCGGTGTCGGCTATTCGGAGAAAGGAACGGAGATGACCGTGTATGCGCCGGCGAACGAGGCGGTAGTGTTGTTCGCTGGCCGCAAGTCCGACCGGCTTCGTCTCCGTGATTTCCTTCGCCGGGCGCTGGGTGCGGTCGTCGTGCTCGCCGGGGTGAGCACCCTCTTCAGCTTCCTGTTCACCGTGAATAAAATGGGGGCGTCCACCGCCCAGCTCTTCGTGGCCGATTCGGTGTTAATGTTCCTCGTGGGCGGTCTCTTTTCGATCTTCGTTATCGGTGTATTGTGGTATTTCGATCAGTGATATCCCGTGGTGGTGGCTGCGAGACACCCATTTCTACTGACAATAAGTCACTCGATGCGTTCGCGCACGGCGGATTCTTCGTACGTTAGCGATAGCTTACGCGACCGTCCGCGCCCGTCGACGCTCGTATACTCCGCGTCGATGAGGTCGAGCTGATCAAGTTTATTGATGAGTTCGGAGTACCGGGTGTAGCCCAACCCAGTTCGGTCCTCGAACGACTCGTACACCACGCCCGCGCGCTCGCCGTTGTGCTCTGCGATCGCTTTGACGAGCGCGATCTCGGTATCGCTGAGATCTCGCAGCCGACGAGATAGATGGATGTACTTCGATTTGTCGTACGCTCGGTCGATGTCCTCGATCTCGACCGTAGTGCTTGCGCGCATTTCGGCATTCAACCCGGCCCGTCGGAGAAGATCGATTCCGACCCGAACGTCACCCCCCGTTCCGGCGGTAAGCTCCGCTACCCGGTCGAGGATATCCCTCCCGGCGACGCCCTCGTGAAAGCCCCTGTCGACCCGTTCTTGTAAGATATCCATTAATTCTGGTTCGTCGTACCGTGGGAAGTACACTTCTTCGGGTCGAAACACGCTCTGAACGCGCGTGTCGAGCTCTTCGATGATGTCGAGATCCAAATCCGAGGAGACGAGGATCACGCCGATCTTCGCCCCTGTGTGGGCTTCGTGTGCGCGCAAGAGCGAATAGAGGGTGTCCGACGCTTCACTCTCATAAAACAGGTAGTTCACGTCGTCGAGCGCGACAGCAAGTACTTCCTCTTGTTCGACGAGGCGGTCGGTGATCTGTCCGAACAGCTTTTTGAACGAGATACCGCTCGTGGGCGGTTCGTACTCGAACATCTCCTCGAACAGCCGCGAGAAGACCGCGTATCGGGTCGAATCGACCTGACAGTTCACGTGTGCAACGTTTACGTTCGAATGTGTTTGGAGATCGGACGCGAGCAGTTGTAATGCTGTGGTTTTTCCCGTTCCTGACGGTCCTCGTACCATCACGTTCAGTGGACGCGAGCCCCGGACGGCGGGACGCAGGGCGTATTGGAGCTGTCGTGTTTGTTCTTCCCGGTGGTGGAAGGTTTCGGGGACGTAGTCGATCTCGAAGACGTGTTCGTCCCGAAACACGGTTTCGTCCCACGACAGCATCTCTTCGTCCGACATTCCACGTGCATCTCACCTGCGAGAACACATAAGGATTGGGCGCGAGCCGATCAGAATGCCTTCGCTTCAGAACGGCTTGTACCCGTCGACGGACATCAAACGCGTTATCCGTACGCGTCCGTACGATCACCAAATGGAGATCGTAGAGTACGAGCTGTTCGAGGTTCCGCCACGATGGCTGTTTCTCAAGGTATCGACGGATACGGGACTCGTAGGTTGGGGTGAGCCGATCGTTGAAGGACGAGCGAAATCCGTCCGAAGCGCTGTCGAAGAGCTGATGGACACCTATCTGATCGGGACTGATCCTCAGCACATCGAGAAACACTGGCAGACGATGTATCGCGGCGGCTTCTACCGGGGCGGTCCCGTGTTGATGTCGGCGATTGCCGGAATCGATCAGGCTCTCTGGGACATCAAAGGCAAACAGTACGACGCTCCCGTCTACGAGCTGCTCGGCGGGCGAGCACGGGACCGCATCCGAGTGTATCAGTGGATCGGCGGCGATGAACCGTCCGAAGTGGGAAGAGCCGCCCGCGAAAAGGTCGATGCCGGGTTCACCGCGCTCAAGATGAACGGAACAGCGAAGGTTCGCCACATCGACACGCCTGCCGTGGTCGATGATGCGGTACGACGGCTGTCGGAGGTTCGGGATACCGTCGGCGAGGATATCGATATCGCCGTCGACTTCCACGGCCGGGTTTCGAAGTCGATGGCCAAACGCCTCGTGGAAGCGCTGGACCCCTACGATCCGATGTTCATCGAAGAGCCTGTACTTCCGGAGCACGAGGAGGCGCTCCCGGCGATCGCCGAATGTACGACGACGCCCATCGCTACCGGAGAACGCATGTTCTCGCGGTGGGATTTCAAAAACCTTCTCGAACAGGGCGTCGTCGATCTGATCCAGCCCGACCTCAGTCACGCCGGCGGCATCACCGAGGTGCACAAGATCGCATCCATGGCAGAGGCGTACGACGTGGCCATCGCTCCGCACTGTCCACTCGGACCGATCGCATTGGCGTCGTGTGTCCAGGTGGACGCAACTTCGCCCAACGCCCTCATTCAAGAACAGAGTCTCGACATCCACTACAACGAGGGGAGCGACGAAACCGAATATCTGTCCGATCCGACCTTGTTCGAGTACGAAGAGGGCTACATCGATCTGCCGACCGAGCCAGGACTCGGCATCCGCATCGACGAGAAGACGGTGCGCGAACGCGCTCAGGAAGACGTCGACTGGCATAACCCCGTCTGGGAGTATCCGGACGGGAGCATTGCGGAGTGGTAACTGGGATCTAAGGAGGAGCGGAGCGAATCCCTCCCATGGAGCGTACAGCCACGTCCCGCCCAGAACAGACGTTTCGGCATCGATCTGCCGAGGAACGATCTCCACCGAGGTAGTACCAGTCATGCGCCAACCGATCGGTCGCTTCGTCGCTGTTGTGATGCGGCTCCTGTTCGGTGTCATCCTTGTATCGGTGCTACTCTCGGTGGCCATCTCGATGGGAGCGATCGACATCGATTCGACAGATAATGGAACCATAGACACGCCGGAGCCGCTTCCGGACTGGCCACTCGTGTGGGAGGTGCCGGTCGACACGGAACTCGAAACCGAGCAGCCACCACGGCCCGACCCTGTCGAGACCACGAACGAAAGCAAGCCACATACGGTAGATCCGGGACCAACGCGCCTCAATACCGGCGGGACATCGATTCAGTCCGATGCGATCGAAACACGCATCCATGACCGAATCAATACGATCCGCTCCGAGAACGACCTCTCTCTCCTCGATCATAACGATGAGATTGCTAGCATCGGCCGGACCTACAGCTACGATATGGCCGAACGGGGGTATTTCAGCCACGTTAGTCCTGAAGGGGAAGGCCCTGATGACCGGTTGAGTGGCCTGTATCCGAGCACGTGTCGGGCTGTCGGTGAGAACCTCGCGTACGTCGGTATTGCCGGTGCTACTGATGCTGACGAACTCGCAGAACGGATCGTCACCGGCTGGATGAACTCGAAGGGACACCGTGAGAACGTTCTCACTGGTCGATGGGACAGCCACGGTATCGGTGTCTACATCGGTGACCAGCGGGTGTACGCGACACAGAACTTCTGTGATGAGTGGTGAGGACCGTGTCATCACTCAGTGACATAATACTTCCCGAACACATACCAATGCAGTATGAACGATCAGCTGCTTGGAACACCTACGTCTCAACGCTGGGCGAGTGGGATGATCATCAGCAGCATCGGACTGGTAACTGGGCTTGCCCACCTCGATCATCTTATTGAGGATGCGTATGCGATGCCGGTTGTTTCCAGCATTTTGTTCCCTTTGGGTCTCTCAGTGGGATTGCTTCGTGCCGGATATTGGCTGGCGAAAAGTGACTATGGGAGTGAACAGGCCGTGAGTATCGTTATCTGGAGTGTCATCGGCGCTGTCGCGCTCACGCTTTCGGGGGCAGTCGTCCAACACGCTGTATCGGTAACAGGCGATACGACGGTCATGATTGTCCTTCCGAGCAGTGTGACGGAAGGCACAGCCATCGGCTTCGCGTACGGTGTGTACGCGATTTGGAACGATGAGTAGGGAACAGGCTGGGGGCAGTAGCCAGCAGAACGGCAGTGTGAGAGCGCCGAACAACTGCGCGAACGAACAGGCGTTAATCGTTATTCGGGCGACCAGCCTGGAAAAGCGATCCAGTAACCGGGAGGCCGGTAAGGACTGTTAATCCCACAACCGCCACCGGTGGAAGTGAGATTCCGAGGAGACTGATGACGTTCGTATAGAACGAAAACAGCAGGAACAACGGGAGTATCGTTCCGACGGTGTACCGCCACGGCACGCCCACCGTTCGCGCGATCGTTCCACCCCCCTTGGTGAATTCCTCGACGGCTTCATCACCGAGTATCCACGCGGTGTAGAGCATAAAGCCGATGAGACCGAGCGTAAGCAGTTGGTTTACGATCGGCCCGGCGACGATTTCGAACACGTTCGAATCGAACGCGTTGATCGCTCCTGCACCCAAAACCAGAGCGAACAGTCCACCCGTAGCCTGAGGGCGGTCGTAGTCGAACTCGTCGACGAGATACGCAACGGGGATTTCGAGCATGCTGATCGAACTCGAGAGCGCTGCCAGTAGAATCGTGAAAAAGAACAGCCCGCCGATGAGTCGGCCACCTGGCAGGGTAGCGAACGCGCCCGCGATGCTCACGAACAGCGCGCCGGTACCGCCGCCGGTCGGTTCACCCACGAACGAGAACAGCAAGGGAAAGACGACCAACCCCGCAAGCACGCCGACGCCGAGGTTCAACAGGGCGATGATCGATCCATCAGCCGGTAATGATCGATCCTCTTCGAGGTAGGACGCATACGTAAGCATCGTTCCGCTGCCGATCGAGAGCGTAAAAAGCGCCTGCCCAGCCGCTGCACCCAACACTGCGATGAAGTTATCAGCGAGATACTGCACGTCGAACGCGAGATAAAACTCGTACCCGCTGGCGGTGTCGGGCTGGTAGAACGCCCACACCGCCAACCCACCCAGAAGTAGTATGATGGCCGGTGTCATGAGTTTGGTCGTCGCTTCGATCCCTTTTCGAACGCCAGCCATGACGACCACGACGGTCACGAGCAAAAAGACCACCTGATAGAAAAACGCCTGCGTGCCAAAGGCGATGCTGTCGAAATGAGCCGCCGGTTGAGTGAAGTATGCGCCAGTGAAGCTTTCGAGGAGATACCGAAGGATCCACCCGCCGACGACGGTGTAAAAGGAGATGAGCACGATCGACGTGACGACACAGAGTCCACCCAATGCTGTCCAGACACGCCCACCCCCGAGCGATTTGAACGCCCCCACTGGGTTTCGTTTCGAGCGTCGACCGATGACGAACGACGCCAACAACCCCGGCACGCCGACGCCGAGCACGATGATCAGATACACGAGTAAAAACGCGCTGCCACCGTTCTGTGCGGTCAGCCACGGGAATCGCCAGATGTTTCCGAGACCGACCGCACTCCCGACGGCCGCGAAGATGAATCCCGCCCGCGAAATCCAGGTTTCTCGTTCTACCATGGTGATAGTACTGCTATTGAGCGGGGAGTTATAACTCCCTCATTACTACCCCCAATCAAATTTATTTGGTATTATATCTTTGCATTCCATATTTGAGTGGATCTATACTGCGCGTGTCCACGACCGAAGCGTCGATCACTCAGGATCGTCGAACCGTGCCAGCAGCCGCTCGTAAAATTGGTGTTCAGTTTCGTCGGCGGTGGCGAGCTTTTCGACGATGAGTTCTGGCGTCGATCGTGCCAGTCGTCCTTTGACGGGCGAACGGTTGACTTCTAACTGGCCGTCTACGAGCCCAATGGCCTCGATTCCGTCGATCTGCACGTCGATGTCGGCGGCGACTTGAACTTCTTCGGCCAGATGCGAAACGAACACGCTGGTGGCCCCTTGTTCGTTCAGTGCCCCGAGGATTCCAGCGATGATCTTCGCGCTGGCCCCCGGTTCGGTGATGCTCTCCAGTTCGTCGACGAGGATCAGACGGGTTCCTGTACCGGCGACGAGATCGCCGAACGAGCGGAGCGTCGCTTCAAATGCCCCCGCATCGAGGGTACCTTGACTTTTGGCTTGATAGTACAACGAATCGAACCGTTCGAGACGGACATGATCCGCGGGGACGGGGAGCCCCATCTGGGCGAGGATCACGATGAATCCGACGAGATCGATCAGCGAGGTTTTCCCACCACTGTTTACCCCCGAGAGGATCGCGTTGCCCTCGACAGCGTAATCGACCGGTTCGACTGCTCGAAACGGAACGTCGAGCAGCGGAGAGCGTCCGCCTTCGATGTGAACGCCGGTGTTCGTTCCCGTTCCATCGTTATCAATGATGGGCATCGTACAGTCGAACTCCCGAGCGAACCGCGAGATAGCAAGTTTGACATCGAGTTCGAGCGCCCGCCCGACGAGCGTCTCGGCAGGATCTCGGAGCACGGACAGTTCGGACGCGAGATCGGATTTCAATCGCTCGGCCCGGCGATCGCGAGCAGCCGTCAATTCCGATCGGAGTTGTGAAACGGTTTCGGGGCGTCGTTCGACCGGGAACGCCGGTTCGTCCGGAAACACCCGCTCCGCGATGGCGTCGTACTCCTCCACAGCAAGCGTCTCACACAGGTGCTCTCGGGCTGCCTCGATTGCCTCGGTGAATTCCTCGGACAGCTCGCGTTCGAGCAACGAATCGACGCGTGCGCCTTGCTCGACGAGTGAGAGGAGATCGGCCCCCTCGATAGTGACGTCACGTTCTTGGATCGCTTCCCGCAGCTGGTCGTTTGCCACGCGTTCGGCGGTGGCGATCGCCGCGTCGAGATCGTCGAGTGCGCGTTGGAGTCGGGCGAGTTCATCATCGCCTGTGATCGTCCCATCCCCGTTCAAGCGTTCGAGACAGCCATCGAGTGTGTCGAGATCGCACGGCGGATCGAGGCCTGCGATCTCGTGGACGGATGCGGCAGCGCGCAAGCGATCCCGATTCGTTGCGAAGAACGCGAGCAGTCGTTCGGGGACGATCTCGTCGACTCGATCGAACGCGTCCGGACGAACTCGCACGTTCTCCCCGAGATCCAACCCGGCGAACGTCTCATCAACCGCGATCACCGTCGAGTAACCACGGGCCAGCTCGGAGAGATCGCGGGCGTCATCGACCAGTTCTACCGACAGCGCTGGAAACTGTTGTTCAGCACGGGCGTACGTTTCGGCGTCGGCGGTTGCGATACACCGCTCGCGCACTCGCAGTTCGGTGGGAGACTCGATGGGTGATACGTCGGACAACGCCTCGATCACCGCTGGCCCCGGTTCGTGGTCGATGGCCTCGGTCACGAACGCCCTGACTTCCTCGATGCGTGACCGAGTGGTGCTCGGATACAGCGTTTCGAGGTGTTTTCGGGCGTGGTCGGTCACAGCGCGCTCTTGGAGCAACGACAGCGCCGACTGATACAGCTCGCGCGCGCGATCGGTTTGGAGGAACTCCGCCTGATCCTCGTGTCGCTCACGGATAGCGTTGCGAGCGATGCGGGCCGCGCGCCCTTCGCTGATGTTCGGTGCCCGTGCGATCGTCGTCACATCCCCCTCTCGGAGCGCACGCTCGGGATCATCAAGCACAGACAACTGCTCGGCGGTCCTCGCGCCGACGCCCGGAACGGTCTCCAACTCCATCGACTGAGTGCTCGACACCGAAGGGAAAAAAGACTCCCACATTTTGTACGCCCACCTTTTTTGCGTGAGGGTGGCGCAGCCACCCGAACGCAAAAAATCTGGACCAAAAAAAGCCGCGAGCTTCGCTCGCGGTGACTACACCTGCGTCTCCCGCCTCCGCGACCGCACCGCACGGTTCGGATTGGACTACGTCCTGTCAGTACGATATCATCAGATAGAACGCGACCCGATCCGATAGCTCGGTCCCATCTCGACCGGGATTTGACTGAAGAACAGTTGTTAGTACGACACGACATTACTCATTACATCAGTACCTTTATGTGTGATGACGGAAGCAACGATAAACGAGGACGCCAGCAGCGCCATGAGGGCGTGCGCGTTCACTGAAACGCGCCGGGTGTGCATACCACCCGACGCTGGGGTTCTCATGACCGCTAGAACCCATGATTGGGAACGAAGCAGAGACATGTAACGGTGTCGAATCGTATCAGAAAAATAAACAGCGACAGCGATGTCCCCGCTGTGGGCGGCCAGTCCGTACCCGCCTCGACCATCGGATCGGCTGTCCGTTAGGGCGGTGGTGGCGATGACCCTCCACCTTTTTTGTGCTCGGGTGGCCGTCGGCCACCACTCCCACAAAAAACGTGGGCGAAAAAAGCCGCGAGCGAAGCTCGCGGGGCAAACGAGATGACGTTACCAGTGTTTCAGTTCTGGGATCGGCTGGGCGAGTCGGTAAACCTCTCGACGGTCGAGGATCGATCGACAATCTCGAAGGCTGAACTGTATTACGTCGTGGACGTGGGGACAGGAACGTGGTGTAGACCGTGTCGGAGTACGGGTTGCGCGCACGCTACCCAGATCGAGGAGATACTGGCGACGGCCGGGCTTGGTCGGTCACAGACGGAGTACGATGATCTGCCCGGCATAGCGAACGTCACGCGCTACAACGCGGCAAAAGAGTCGGTCGTCGCTGGCTGGTTCGAGAACGGTGGGCGCGTGCGCTATCACGAACAACGTGATGGGACGGTGGTTCAGTCGGTGTACACCCCCGAAAACGATCGAGAGCCAGCCGAGGTGACCGAACAGCCCGAGGCGAAGAGTGCACCCGCCGCGTTGGTCGCAACGCTGGCGGAGTATTGCCACTATCGCCAGCATGGGGATCTCGATGGACTACGGGCCTGTTATCCCGAGGTCGCACGCGTCGTTGGCGAGTCGCCGGTCATCCACGCTGACGACTGAGAATCAGTAGAGCTGGCGGGAGCAGTGCGGAAGCGGTCGCGGAGCGGTCGCGGGAGAGGCAAGGTCACTCACCGCGAGCGAAGCGAGCGGCTTTTTTTGGTCTTCCCGCGAGCGAAGCGAGTGGGAGCCTGCAAGAGCTTCGCTCTTGCAATGCAGATTTTTTGCGGGAGGGTGGCGCAGCCACCCGAGCGGAAAATAGGTGGATCCGAACGCAAAAAAGGTGGGGGTGACAAACCCATTGCATGAGTATCGCGGACAAGCTGAGTAACGCTCGTGAGGATCTCGCCGGGCGCGATGGGGTGCTCATCGCCTTCTCCGGCGGTGTGGACTCGAGCGTCGTCGCTGCGCTCGCCCACGAGGCGCTCGGTGAGAACGCGGTGGCGTGCACCGCGAAAAGCGAGACGCTACCGGCCGAGGAACTCGCCGATACGAAGCGCGTTGCAGACGAGATCGGCATCCGCCACGAGATCGTCGAGTTCTCGGAGCTGGAAAACCCGGCGTTCGTGGAAAACGACGACGACCGGTGTTATCACTGCCGGACGATGCGGCTGGGGAAGATGTACGAAACCGCCCGCGAGTTGGGTATCGGGACGGTCTGTGATGGGACGAACGCCTCCGATCCGGGCGAAGGCCACCGGCCGGGACTCAGAGCCGTCGAAGAACTCGACGTCTACTCCCCGCTGCTCGCACACGACTTTTCGAAGCCGGAGGTCCGAGACGCAGCTGACCACTACGGGCTGTCAGTCGCGGACAAACCCTCGATGGCATGTCTCTCCTCGCGTATTCCGACCGGACTCGACGTGACTGAGTCGCGGCTCACCCGGATCGAAAAAGCAGAGCGACTCCTCCGAACGTGGGGGTTCGAACAGTTCCGCGTGCGCGATCATGACGGACTCGCGCGCATCGAAGTCGGCAGCGACGAACTCGACCGCGCGCTCGATCCCGACTTCGTCCGTGCAGCGCGAGAGCATCTCTCGGAGATCGGCTTCGAACACGTCACCCTCGATCTCCACGGCTACGAAACCGGAAGCGTCAGCCCCGAGACGGAGCACCCCGACGATTCCGAGCCGGTGGTCGAAAACGTGTTCGACACCGACTATCCGACTGCCGAGTGACACACCACGATCAACGGATTCTATACGGACGGCGACATGCAGCGGCGTATGAGCGACACCGAAACGCCGTTCGATGTGCAACTCCAAGTCGGCGAGATACTGCGTGCAGAGCCGTTTCCGGAGGCAAACAAACCCGAAATGGCAAAGCTCTGGATCGACATCGGAACCCAAGAGCTTCCATCGGCGGCCCAGACGGGCTATAACTACGAGCCGGACGAACTGGTCGGTCGGCAGGTTCTCTGTGCGACGAACCTCGGTACAGTGCGGATCGCCGGGTTCAAATCAGAAGCGCTGACCGTCGGCGTGCCCGACGAGGACGGTCATCCCGTCTTGGTCACACCCGACGCGGCAGTTCCGCTGGGTGGCGCGCTCTACTGACGAACAGTCAGGTGATGTGGTGATGACACCAAAAAATATTTAATTTGTGTGTGATTTGATGGGGGGAAATGACGTTCAGGACCCCCCCAGCGATGACCCCCGGTGATAGCGTCGCCGTGATCGCCCCATCGAGCGGTGGTGCACGGAACGCTCCCCACGTGTTCGAACTCGCGCTCGAACGGCTTCGGACGGTGTTCGATCTCGATCCTATCGTGTACCCGACGGCCCGTCAGGGCGACGAGTTCCTCGCGGCGAACCCACGGGCGCGGGCGGCAGACGTTCACGCCGCGTTCGAAGATCCGGACATCACTGGCATCTTCGCAACGATCGGCGGCTGGGAACAGCTCCGGGTCCTGAAACACCTCGATCCTACAGTATTGCGCGAGCATCCCACACGTTTTTTCGGGATGAGTGACAACACGAACCTCTCGCTTGCGCTCTGGAACTGCGGCATCGTTTCCTACAACGGTGCCCAGCTGATGAACGAAATCGCCGTGCCGGGCGAGCTGCCGGCGTACACGGAGCGATACTGCCGTCGGGCGTTTTTCGAGGACTCGCTCGGCGAACTCACCCCGTCTTCGGAATGGACGGATGAACCAGTGCCGTGGGGCGATCCGGACGCTTTCGAATCATCACCATCGTACGAACCCAATCCCGGTTGGCGCTGGGCGGGCGATAAAACGCCTACAACGGGCCGGCTCTGGGGTGGTTGCCGGGCCATCGTTGAGTGGCAGCTAGCGACCGATCGATATCTCCCGGAGCCGAACGCGTTCGATGGCGCGGTACTCGCGATCGAAATCGCAGAGGATCTCCCAGATCCAGAAATCGTCGCGGGAACGCTCGTCTGTCTCGGCGAGCGGGGACTCCTCGAACGGTTCGAAGCTGTCGTCATGGGTCGAGCACCGGGTCGAAGCTTCCTCAAAGAGCCGCCACGGGACGAGCGAGACGCCTACCGCGAACAGGTGTACGACGTCGTCATCGAACAGGTGGAGCGATACAACCCCACTGCGCCGGTCGTGTGCGGCATCGACTGGGGACACACCACCCCGATCGCACCGCTCCCGATCGGGGACACCATCACTGTCGATCCCGAGCGAGAAACGATTACCCTTGGAGTGGATCCGGCAGACCAGAATCCGTGATCAATCGTCAGTCCAGGGGACCACGTTCGTGCGGACGATCGACGGATCGGTGTCGGTGCCGTCGGGAACGTTTATCTCGGCAAACGAGCAGTTGATGGGGGCTTCGTCGATCAGCGCTTGCTCGAGTGGCACGTTTCGGATGTGCCCGAGCACGATCTGGATCGGTCCTCCGTGTGTCACCACGAGAACATACTCGTCCGGTTCGCTCAGTTCGAGCAGTTCTTTCCAGCTGGTGATGACCCGATTTTGGAGGTGAACGAAGCTTTCACCGCCCTCGGGCGTTCGATCGGAAGCGTTCGCCGCCGTCGTGCCGAGACCGAACTCTGGGAAACGGTCAGCCACCGTCGAAAGCGAAAGCCCCTGGTACACGCCCAGATCCCGTTCGCGCCACGCCGTTTCGAACCGGACTGGTACATCGATCGCTGATCGAACTAGTTCGGTCGTCTCCTTGGTGCGCGTGAGATCCGAGGACACTACTCGATCGGGCGTAACTGTGTCCTCCTTGTCGAAATACGCTCCAGTACTGGTCGCCTGCTCGCGGCCCCGATCGTTCAACGTGACCGGAGCCCATCCCTGTAATCGTCCCTCCAAGTTCCAGGCCGTTTCACCGTGTCGCAACAGCATCACCGTCGTCATCTTTGTTTACGTTGACGTATTGTATACATGTGTATTACGGATTGAAAAATGTGACCGGAACACTGACGAACTATTCGGAGAGGCTACCGGTCCTGACGGCGCGCTGAATCATCGTTTCGGCGATATTACCTCCGTACTCGGATGTTCTGCGGACACTGTCGAGGAGGAGCCCCGCGGGGTGTTGATCGGAACTATCGCTGTCGTACAGCCGTTTGTCCGATCGATCGAGTTCGGCCAGGAGGGTATCGCGGTCATCGAGCGCCCGGTAGGCCATCTCGACATCTGCACCAGCGAGCAGAACGCTGGACGCGTCAGTGACGATACCTCGTGCGGAGCGGGCAATCGAGTCGAAGTTGGGAATAGTATCTGCTGCTGATACATCGAGTCGATCCGCGATCACTGCCATCTTTTCGGCGTGGTCTGCGACCCGTTCGAGTTGCTGGGCGGTCGTGTAGTAGTCCGCGATCGACGGGCGGTCGATATCGAGTTGATCGA
Organism: Halocatena salina; assembly: GCF_023115355.1. Classification (NCBI taxonomy): domain Archaea; kingdom Methanobacteriati; phylum Methanobacteriota; class Halobacteria; order Halobacteriales; family Natronomonadaceae; genus Halocatena; species Halocatena salina. Next base: position 618,864 of record NZ_CP096019.1, on the reverse strand, counting down.
TGGCTTGCAAGTCGGATAACGACTGCTGATAGTGGCGGCTCACCATCCCGAACAGCCGGTCAGCTTCGTCATCACGGTTACAGACACGAGCTGCGAGCTCGCTATCTCCGTTGATAGCTGCGGTCACTGCGTTCTCGTGCATCGACAGCGTGATCCGTTGGAGTTGGATCACTGTCTGTCGAATAGAGACATCACTCGTGTCGAGTAAGCTTTGGAGCACGACACGGCGTCTGGATTCCGAGACGATCTCTAGTCCAACAAGCCCGTCTACAGTTCGTGTGACTGCTGTGCGCTGGGAGTCGTCGATGCCACCGGTAGCAACGAGCGTGATCCTATCGAACCCTGATACGTAGCCGGCCCGGACCGTTTGAACGATGTCTTCATCACTGCGGTGATCGACAGTGAGGGCGATCTCTCGTTCTCCGTTGTTCGTGGGATCCGGACGAACGAGCAACGATCCATCACTGTGGGGGTACAGGTGCATTTGCGCGCCCGATTCGAGACCATGCTCTTTCGCCCACCGTTTCGGGAGTGAAACGGTGAACGTCGACCCACCGGTAAGCTGGATCTTACGAGTTTCCATGCGGTGGCTCCTCCCTCAGTGGCTGGTCGACGATGGCGCGCTCTTGCATGATCGGTCGGCTGCCATACCGGTCGATCCCCTTTCGCTTCGGTTGTGTCGGCTGCATCCGTTATTATTCATGTATTGGTTGTTGGTTCTAAAATAACTATATATGTCAGATATATCTACGAAATATTCATCAATAGTTCTTTGTAGGGAAACGATATTGGGGGAGAGATACATACCTCTCGGTAGTTACTATCCGAACGGGAACCGTGGGTCGTGTTAGCCGCTATCGGTCCACTTGAGGAGGAGTAACGTGGATTCGAAGAGAACCACCATCGAAATTGCCACGATGATCGGGGCCATACCGGTCGGATCCGGATTCGTGACGAACGCGAGACCGAGAAAGCCGCCCCAGAAGTAGAGCCGACGGTCAGTGAGCCACGTTCGGCTCGTTACGCCCATCATGACAGCGAGCATGATGAATAGGGGTATCTGGAAGATGAGCGCGAAAAAGCCCATCAGAAGGAGCATTAGCCCGAACGTATCTGACAGTCCGAACGCGATTTCAGCGGTTCCCTCCGTGTATCCCAGGAAGTACATGAAGATGAGAGGCAGAACGATAAAGAAGGCGAATGCGACGCCGAGCGTGGCGAGCACGAGGCTAGTCGGGATCGCAGCGATGTAGTATCGCCGTTCACGCGGATACAATCCGGGGCGCATGAAGAGGTACGTTTCGTACACGAACACCGGCATTGCGATGACGAAACCAGCAAGAGTAGCGACTTTCAACCGTGCGAGCACGAGCGCAAGCGGATGATACACCCGAGGTTGTACCGTTTTCGTATCCGCCAGTCCAAGAATCGAATACCAGATATTATTGATAAGCTGATCGGCAAACGGAAACGTGAGCGCACTCACGATAGACATCACCACGACAACAACTAACACCCGTCGGACCATCTCCTCGATGTGAGCACTCAGAGGCATCTCCTGGTCCTCGGAGGGACCGCTCGGAACGAGCGAATCGTCCTCGTTCGAAACGTCCGGCGTCGAGGCCGGTTCGAGAGCGTTCGTGGTGCTCGCCTCTGCCGATGTTTTCGGTTCCGTCGTGGTAGACGAATCAGCCGAGGACGGAGGAGCCGGTACCCCTGAGCGCTCTTCGTCCGTTACCGGCGCCGAGGCGTCGGCATCCTCTGGAGATGAGGACTGTGTCGTGTTGTGGTCGTTCTGGTCCGAACGAGAGGCCGATTCGCGTTTCCACGGAACTCCGGATCCGGATCCACCGAAGCCCTGAGATCCATCGGACTCTTCGTCGGACGACTCCGACTCTTCGGGAGGGTCTCTGTCAGACGGGGATGATCGTGCCGGCTCAGGATCCTGATGATGTGGTCGTTCACGATCCGTGTCGGTCCCTGATCCGGGGGAATCTCTCGTCCCCCCCGTGAAATCATAGCCGGGAGAATCCGTCGGCTCCCGGTCTCGAGACCCACCAGCGTCGGAGGTGAAATCATAGCCGCGGGAATCCGTTGGGTCTCGGTCTCGAGACCCACCAGCGTCGGAGGTGAAGTCGTGGCTGGGAGAATTCGTCGGCTCCCGGTCTCGAGACCCACCAGCGTCTGAGGTGAAGTCGTGGCTGGGAGAATTCGTCGGCTCCCGGTCTCGAGACCCACCAGCGTCTGAGGTGAAGTCGTGGCTGGGAGAATTCGTCGGCTCCCGGTCTCGAGACCCACCAGCGTCTGAGGTGAAGTCGTGGCTGGGAGAATCCGTTGGGTCTCGGTCTCGAGATCCACCAGCGTCTGAGGTGAAGTCGTGGCTGGGAGAATCCGTTGGGTCTCGGTTCCGGGATCTCCCAGCGTCTGAGGTGAAATCATAGCCAGAGGACTCCGTCGAGCTTTGTCGTCGGGAGCTTTCTGCGTTCGTATCGAAGTTATTTCGTGGCTCGTTTCTATTTCGTGACTCGTTTCTATTTCGTGGCTCGTTTCGGTCCGTGTTCCTCGAATCTGTCGGATCTATCGTCGATTCTCGACTCTGGGTGTGCGTATCGAAGCGGTCTCGATCCGTGTCGGTACTCCAGTCCTGTGAGCGCATCGAATCCGAATCCACACCCTGCTCCTGGAAGGAGGGTCGATCGGAATCCACGTTGTTCCGAGACGATGTTCGGACGTGTTCTCTCGGTTGTCGTGTGGGAGTGGTCTCCGTATCCCGGTTCGAAGTAGTCGATCGACGGCGGTCGCGCCGAGCGTTTTGAGAACGATTCCGCTCGTTCGAACTCGACGTGTACGACCGATCACGCGCATCGGAAGACGCAGTCGTTGGATCACGGCTACGTCTCCCCCAGCCTCGTTCGGGCTGGTTGGTCGAATCTGAACCGCTGTTGGGAGGATTCGAACGGGCATCCTCATCTAGCTCGTCGAAAAAACCGGAATCATCGGAGAAGACGAAACTCTCCCGATCTTGCATCTCATCATCGGATGAAACGTCCCGTGATCCATTTCCTGGCGGGTTATCACGGGACCTGCGTCCGTCGTCTCCGCCCATTAGGCTACTCTCGTATCCCATCGATTGTAAGCCTTCTCACCCAATAGCACACGGGGTAAACCATTGAAACGTTCCCAACATATCTCGATACATTGAATTCAGTGCGTATCCGTACTGAGCCTCGATCACGTGCGGTCTGTGATGGCTCTTACTCGGATCATCATGCGATAATACACCTCAGTCGATCTGACATCAAAACTGCGGGGCGATCTCTGGATGGCTGAGTGCCAATGATTATTAGCCAACCAGTCGTACTCGTGTTCGTATCAGAAAATGTTAGATAACAAAACTGTATTTATTACTGGAGCCGGTGGTGGAATCGGGAGCGAAACGGCACGCCAGTGTGCCGACGCTGGTGCGCGTGTCGTCCTTACGGACGTGGACAACGACGGCGTCGAGTCGGTCGCGGAATCGATTCGAGAGACGGGTGGCAACGCCGTTGCCCACGATCTCGACGTGACGAACAACGAGCAGTTCGAGGATCTCGTTGCCGTGACGGCGGAGGAGTACGGACTCGACGTGATCGTGAACAACGCCGGGATCGGACACGACGCGGCGTACACGGAAGATCTGCCGGAGGATGCACGAGACCGGGTGATGTCAGTCAACATCAACGGCGTCTGGAACGGTTGTCAGGCGGCGCTACCGATCATGAAAGAGCAAGGGCACGGATCGATCATCAACGTCGCCTCGTTGGCGGCGATCGTCGGACTCCCGAAACAGGCAGTGTACTCGCTCACGAAAGGAGCAATCGTCAGTTTCACTCGTGCCGTTGCTGTCGAGAGTGGGCCCAGCGGCGTGCGTGCCAACGCAGTCTGTCCGGGCTTCATCGATACCGGCGTCGGCAAGGAGTATTTCGATTCGGCAGACGATCCACAAAAAGCCCGCGAACGCAGCAAACGAGCGTATCCGTTACGGCGGCTTGGCGACGCCGAAGAGGTCGCAGCCGCGATTCGGTTCCTCGCGAGCGATGAGTCGTCGTACATCACGGGGAACGCTCTCAGGATCGACGGCGGCTACTCGGTCGCATGAATCGCTACGTTCGGTGTCCGTCGTGGCCGGGATAATCGCGTTCGAAGCGTTCTTCTAACTCCTGTTCACTGAGTTCGATGATGACCGGGCGACCGTGCGGACAGGCGTACGGATTCTCACACGCATCGAGCTCACGGAGGAGATCGACGATCGACCCCTCCATGAGTGACGTGTTTGCCGTGATCGATGGATAACAAGCGAGATCCGCGAGCAGATCGTCAGCGGCAGCCTCGACTGTGCTTGCGCCGTCGTCAGTGACCAACGTCGCGAGAAGATCACGAACGAGTTCCGGCCCAACCGATTCCGCCAACAGTTCGGGAACGGTTCGCACTTGTGCGATTCGGTCGTCTAGAAGCGAAGCGTGGAAGCCGAGCTGTGCGAGTGCATCGATGTCGTCTTCGAACAGCTCCGCTTCCCGGGCCGTGAGTTCGAGTTTGACAGGCTGAGCGAGCGCCTGAACGGCCATTTCATCGTCGAACGTCGTTCGTAACCGCTCGTAGTTGATCCGCTCGTCTGCGGCGTGTTGGTCGATGAGTACCAGTCCGGACTCCGTTTCGGCGACGATGTACGTCTCGTGTAGTTGACCGAGAACGGTCAACGGCGGCAGCTGTTCCAGATCGAACGATAGTCGATCGGTCGACTCCCGGTCGGTCAGCTGTGATTGAGTGGTTGGGCCACGAAGCCGGTGTGATCGCTGCGTTTCGCTCCCCGTGTCGGCATCGACGGTCGTGGTCTCTGTCTCTCCCGCCTCTCCGGGCGCTGTCGTCGTTTCTTGCTCGGATGTGGAGTCGTCTCGCTGTCGATCAGCCGGAGAGGTCGCTCGCTCGTCCGACGGTTCGGTATCTGTCTCGTTCGTCGTCGTAGTCGTCTTAAGAGTTGGTCCGTCGGTCCGTTTCTCGTTTTGAGAGTTGGTTTCGCTCGTCGTGCTCGTTCGCTCCGTATTTGCGTCACCCCCCGAAGTGATCTCGGTCTGTTCGGGTGCCGATCGTCCGCGAGGGGCACTCGATCGAAGTTCCCCTGCCTCTTGGAGTGCGGTTTCGACCGCGTTGGTGACTTGAGCGTGCGCTCGTGTGTCGTCCACGAAGCGAACCTCCAACTTTCGAGGATGGACGTTCACGTCGACGGCCTCCGGGTCGAGGGTCACCGCTACGACAGCAAACGGATAGCGGTCAGCGGCGAGTTGGGAGCCGTACGCCTCGATGATTGCCTCGCGTACTGATCGTGCGGTTACGTACCGTCCGTTGACGAACGTCGTACAGTAGTCCCGGCTCGCGCGGTTGGTTTCCGGGTGACTTACCAACCCCTCCACAGCGGTGAGTGGTCCCTCCGGAAGATCCCCTGTGCTGTGCTCGACATCGATCATCGCGCTCGCGACCTCCCGTCCGTAGACGGCTAGCACCGCTCCGCGGAGATCGCCGCGACCACTCGTCGAAAACAGTTCGCGGCCATCGTGTTCGAGCGTGATCGATACTTCAGGATTTGCGAGCGCATAGCCCGTCACGATCCGCTGAATGTGGTCGAATTCGGTACGCTCCTGTTTGAGATACTTCCGCCGGGCAGGGACATTGTAGAAGAGATCGGTCACCTCGACGGTCGTTCCGTGCGGACAGCCAGCCGGTTCGACGTGGGTTCGTTCGCCACCTTCGATGTGGATCTCGGTTCCACGTGTCCCACCGTCTGCCTTCGTAGTGATCGTCGTTCGGGATACCGCACCGATCGCGTGTAGCGCCTCGCCGCGAAATCCCAGCGTCCGGATTCCCGTTTCGAGATCCGTGATATCGTCGATCTTGCTCGTCGTGTGCTGTTTCACGGCGCGTTTCGCGTCCGCTTCGTCCATTCCGTGGCCGTCGTCGCTTACCCGGAGCAGTTCCGTTCCGTCTGCTTCGACGGCGACTGTCACTCGTGAGGCGTCCGCGTCCAGACTGTTTTCCAACAGTTCCTTTACGACGGACGCCGGACGCTCGACGACTTCCCCGGCGGCGATGCGCTCGATCGTCCGCTCATCGAGTTCGTGAATCTGTCGCTCCTGAGCGTCCATTCGGTTACACACACGTAATAGACGCGTATCAATCTACTTGGTTGGTGGTAGGCCGGCAAACCGTTCCGTTTCACTGCTACAGTGGAGAGAAGACTGTTCCGAACGATCCCGGTCACTGAGTGAGGCGAGCGATTCCGACTATGACGGTGAACAGAGACCAGATCAAAACGATAGCGATCAGCAGTCGAAGACGACCCGGAATACGGAGGATAAACGACATGATCGTGGGGGGATCTGGTCCGGAGATAAGCATTTCGACGATCGAAATGGCAGTCCGTCCCCGTAGACCATGAACCGGCTTGGTCACGGATTCACGACGTTCGTCTCGACGGTACCTAGATCGGTGCCGATCTGACTCGGACCCGGAATCGATAGCCAATCCCATCTACAATTCGGTGTGCTTATGCTGTATTAGGCCAGCCTAAAATACATGGTCGAGAGAGACCGTTCAGTGAGACCTCCAACGCGGCGCGGGGTGCTCAAAGCCGGGGGTGGCGTTCTCGTTGGGGGGCTGCTTGCGGGGTGTATCGACGGTCGGTCGGGAACTGGATCGACGTCCTCTCCGGATGGGGAGGGTCGTTCCGTAGCGGTAGCACCGGTGGGGGACGTGTCGTTGGATACCCCGCCGGAACGGATATTCAGCGTGTATCCACAGTACGCTGATATGGCAGTCGCGCTCGGGTACAGCGACGCTGTGAACTCGGTGTACGTCCCGGAGATGTCGGGATCGACGATGAACCACTACTACAATCAGTTGGAGGGTGTTTCGTTCGATTGGGAAGATCTAGAGAGTCCGCTGAGTGATGGGTTGGCCAAGGAGTTGCTGTACGAACTCGACAGTGACGTCCATTTCGCTGACCCCGCGTGGGTCTCGACCCAGAAAGGCTGGACACAAGCGGACATAACCGATGTTCGAGAGCACGTCGCCCCGTGGATCGGGAATTTCTACAGCGGAACGCACGCCGATCCACCGAAGGGATACGCCGATCGATACGAATACTACACGCTCTGGGAGCTGTTCGGTGCGATCGCGGAGCTGCTGGGAGAACAGAAGCGATACCGCTCGCTCAAAAAGATCCACGCCGACATGCACTCGACGATCGAATCGAAGCTTCCACCGAAAAATGAACGGCCGACTGCGGTCCGGGTGACGCTCGGTGACGGCGTGTTTTGGACCTACCACCTGAATCGACCGGGCTACTGGCTCGCGGATACCCGTCCACTCGGCGCGATCGACGCGTTCGCCGATCGGAACTGGGAGCAGCTCTGGGGAGAGGTCGGCTATGAGGCGATGGTCGAGGCTGATCCCGACGTTATCCTCCATCTCTGGGGCATGACACCCGATTACAGCACCGAGCAGGTGCTCGATACCATGGCGAACCATCCCGTCGGAAAGCGGCTTTCGGCCGTATCGAACGATCGGGTGTACGCGCAGGGCATGCGCTACCAGGGACCGATCATGAACCTCTTCCAACTAGAGATGACCGCAAAGCAGCTGTATCCCGACCAGTTCGGAGCGTGGCCGGGGTACGTCGATGGGGATCCTTATCCTGAGATCCCCGAGGACGAACGGCTATTCGACCGCGGACGCGTCGCGGAGATAATCACCGGAAACGCGTGAACGATCGCGTCACTCCTCCAACCGTTCCTGCCAGCGTTGGACGGTCGACAGCAACTCCACGGGAGACTGTTCGTTCACGTCGATGTCACTCAGCTCTTCGATCACGGCCTCACGTTCGTCATCCGTTTCGTCTCCGCCGTCAGCACTCGCCCGTTTGAACTGTCCCGATCCCAGATCAAACACCACCTGTTGGGTGTCGCCAGTGCCGCTCTTTGCCCCTCGAACGTCGATCGCTTTGTCCTCGCGCAGACGTTTCAGAACGGTGCGAGATCGATCGACCACGGGCGAGGGGACGCTCGCTAACTCAGCGACATGGATCCCATACGACCGATCGGCGGGACCGTCCTCGATCGTCCAGAGGAAGGTGACATCGCCGCCTCGGTCCTCAGCCGCCATGTGGACGTTGTGAACGCCGGGCAATCGATCCGCGAGGTCGGTCAACTCGTGGTAGTGGGTGGCAAACAGCGTCTTGGCGTTGATCCGGTTGTGAAGATACTCCGTGGTGGCCCACGCGATCGAGATTCCGTCGTAGGTGGCAGTCCCCCGGCCTACCTCATCGAGGATCACGAGCGACTCCTCAGTCGCGGAATGGAGGATGTTGGATAGCTCTTGCATCTCGATCATGAACGTCGACCGGCCTTGTGCGAGCTCGTCGATCGCACCGACCCGCGTATAAATCCCATCGACTAAACCGATCGTCGCCTCTCGTGCTGGAATGAAACTGCCGATCTGAGCGAGGAGCACGATCAACGCGGTTTGTCGCATGTACGTCGATTTCCCGCTCATGTTTGGACCGGTTACCACGAGAAAGCGCCAGTCCTCAGTCATCGAGAGGTCGTTAGGAACGAACTCAGTCTGTGTTTCCACGACGGGATGACGGCCGGCTTGAATGTCGATCGGACCGGGGCCGGTGAGCATCGGCCGAGTCCAGTCGTGGCGCACGGCATGACGGGCGAGACTCGCAACCACATCGAGTTCGGCCAGCGATCGACCCACGTCTTGAAGCAGGCTAGCATGCTCGGCCACGCGCGTGCGCAGTTCCTCGAACAGTTCGTACTCCAGTTCTCCCCGTCGTTCTTCGAGTCGGAGAACGTCGCGCTCGCGTTCGCGGAGTTCGTCGGTGACGTACCGCTGGGAGTTTTTCAGCGTCTTGATCCCTTCGTATTCGTCGGGAACGGCGTCAGTTTCGGATTTCGGCACCTGAATGTAGTAGCCGTCGGTTTTGTTACGATCGACCGACAGCCGTCCGATGTCGTGACGACGACTCTCCCGTTCCGCGAGTGTATCGATCCATTCGACGGCGCTTTCGTACTCCTTGATGAGTGCATCAAGTTCGTCGTCGTACCCCCGACGGATGAGTTCTCCTTGGGTGAGCGTCTGTGGTGGATCATCGGCTAACGCGTCCGACAGCGCTGTCTGAAGCTCCACAACGGCAGTGTGGTCGGGCCGTCCGACGATCTCCGACAGTGGCGAGCCGGCGAGGCGATCAGATCGTTCGATCCGGTCGGCCACCTTGGGTAGCAGCGCGAGCGTCTCCCGAACACGAAGCAGGGTGTGGGCGTCCGCGCTGCCCGATACCGACCGACTAGCCGCTCGTTCCAGATCCGAAGCGTCGTCAAGCAGCTCGCGCAGTTCCTCGCGTACCATCGCGGATTCACAGAGCGCTTGGACACACGCTTGGCGGCGCTCTAACTCGCTTTGTGAGCGCCGTGGACGTGTGAGCCACTCTTTTAACAGCCGTCTACCGGCACTCGTCACAGTGTGATCGATCGTTTCGAACAGGGATCGTCCCCCACCGGTCATGGTTTCGACCAGTTCGAGATTACGCTGGGTCGTCGCATCCAGTTCGACGTGGTCGTCGGGGTGATATCGGTGGAGTCGCGTTACGGCAGCGAGCACGGAGATCCCTGTTTCATCGATGTAGGACAACACGGCTCCGGCTGCACGGATTGCCGTCTCGCGTTCGAGGCCGACGCTCTCTTTGACTGCACCGAACTGTTCGCGTACAGTGTGTCTGGCACGGCCGGGTGCGAACGCCTCAGTCGTGTGGAGTGTGGTGTTCGTTTCGACGCGCTCGGCAAGCCGTTCGAGGAGCCGATCGTTGCTCCGCGTGTCGGGTCCGGGGAGGACCTCCGTCGGCGTGAATCGATACAGTTCTGTGAGCACGGCGTCCTCGCCCGTTACTGTCGTAACGTGGAACTGTCCGGTCGTGATGTCGACGAAGGCGAGGCCGTACTCGGTGTCCTCGGTTTGGTCCGCCCCCTCCACGACGGCCGCGAGATACTGGGCATCTTCCGTCGTCGTTTCGAGCAGTGTTCCGGGCGTAACCACCCGCGTGATCGATCGGGCGTGGCCGTTTTCGGTCTCGTGTTGGTCCGCCACTGCCACGCGATACCCTCGTTCGACTAGTGCTCGTACGTACGGTGTGAGATCGTCGACCGGCACCCCTGCCATTTGGTAGGTTTCGCCGCCGCTCGATCGTTCCGATACCTTCAGATCCAACTCCTGACCCACCGTCTTCGCATCATCATGAAAGAACTCGTAGAAATCACCCATCTGCATCGCCAGCAAGTCCGCGTCCGAATCGCGCTTTAACGCGAGATACTCGCCGACGATTCCCTCCGCGGTCATACAAATCCGGTGGTGCGCCATCGGGTAAAACGCTATGGGTTTGATGTCCGTCTCGTCGATCGGACGCGTAGATTTATATTCCGAAAGGGGGCCACCACGAATCTATGAGCAGCCTCGCAGTCGTCGGCGCAACCGGTGGAGCAGGTACGACTCGGACGTGTTTGGAACTCGCAGGAATGCTAGCGCGGGACGGTCGCTCAGTCGTGATTCTGGACGCCGCATACGCGACTCAAGGCTTGTCCGATCACATATCGGATCGGATCGCTCCCGATATGACTGCGCTCGTGTTGGACGACGCGCCGCTGGCATTGGGTCTCATCGAGTTCGAAACGCCCGAGGGGCGACTAGCGTGTTGTCCGGCCCGAGCGCCGTTCGAACGGCTCGCACGGGCTAAGACGCCGACAGCGGCCCGCCGATTCGGGGAGCTGATCGAGGAGGCCACCACGTCGTTCGATCACGTACTCGTCGATACCCCGCCAGTCGCGTCGAACCAAGCCATCGCCGCTGTCACGAGCGTCGATCACATCGTCGTCGCCATCCGTGCGAACAGTCCGGGTATCGACGGATGGGTGCGGATTCACGACCGCCTCGCCGATCTGGGCTGTCCCGAACCGACGATGATTCGGACGAACGCGGATGGAAACGGGAGCAGTGAGCGGCGGCTCCCCCCACCCGACACTACCGATCCAAATCGGACACCGACAGTACTTCACGCAGACACCTCCTTCACTGCCGCCGTGGCTAGAACTGTCGAAACAGTGTTCGACACCACGCTCGACCTCACGATCGAAACCGGACGAGACGGTCTGTTGTAACCCCTTAGCGGAGATCGTCCGCATTACTCATCGTCTCGGCCAACACGTCGCGTTTCGTGATCGTCGACCGTTTGGCCGAATCCGGTGTGAACACCGGTTCGAGCGTTTCACGCACGCCCGGCAGTGGATCGTGGGTCTCTACGAACACTGCAAGCGCGAACTCCACCTCGCTGGCGTTCGAAAGTTCGAGGGCCTCTGCCCGCGTACACTGGGCATCGATCCACTCCCGAACCACACGGCGACCCATCGGTGAAAGTGGTGCGATCGGCTCGCCAAGTAGATGCAACGTCTTCGCGCCAGTGACGGGGGCAAGACCAGCCGTCCGGGCGCTCTTTCCGACGCTCGACCCGTCAACGTACGACTCGACCAGCGTCACAGCCGCTTCGACAGTACACGGAAGATCGTCGGCGAACGGAGCCAAACGATTGGAGAGCGGCGTATCGGTCGCATCGACCGCCGCGATACTCCGATCATGCTGCTTCGATGTCACCTTCACCCCGGAGGCAATGTCAGATAATCCCACACCCCTGTGAACGGATCATACTACCTTAAATGTTTATTCATATGGGCGTGTTATCAAACCCCGTAGTTCTCGAACCTACCAATAACCGATACGCTCTCGTCCTCACATCGGTCGATATTCGCCCTCATCGACTTCATTTTTAAAGGTCAGATGGAGCATAGTTTCATATGTGATGCATTCCACAGCAATCCCATCATGTCCAGAATGTGATAGTCGTGTGAGACACGATGGAACCGAAAGCGTTTGTGAACAGTGTGGTCTGGTACTTGGTGAGGATCCGATCGATCACGGTCCGGAGTGGCGCTCGTTCGATGACGACGACACGAATCCTGTTCGAACGGGGGCACCCCTCACTCGATCGCGCCACGATCGGGGTTTATCGACCGAGATCGGCTACTCATCGCGGGTGAAAGGACGAAAACGGCGTCAGCTCGCTCGGATGCGCCGCCAGCACAGTCGGGCCCAGATCTCGACGAAGGCCGAGCGCAACCAAGTGTACGCCTTTACCGAGATTAGACGTCTCACGAGCGCGCTGTCTCTACCGACGTCGATTCGAGATCGTGCATGTGTGCTGTTCGATTCAGCCCAGAACGCGAATCTGCTTCGGGGTCGATCGATCGAAGGGTTCACAGCAGCAGTCATTTACGCCACGTGCCGGGCGGATTCGGTGTCACGAACGCTTGAGGAGATCACAGCGACGGCCCGTGCATCGGAAGCCGAATTGAAAGCGGCTTATCGCGCTCTCAACCGCGAACTCGGATTGCCGACGGGACCCATCGATCCTACGGAGTATCTCCCACGGTTTGCGTGTGAGCTTGATCTCCCCCAGTCCATCGAACGCCGTGCTCGGGAACTGGTCACGGAAGCCCACGAACGAGGCCTGATAGCCGGCCGAAATCCGGGAGGGATCGCCGCTGCTTGTCTGTACACTGCTGCCGAGGAAGCGTCGTATGGTCTCACTCAAGATGACGCTGCTGCCGTTGCCGGAGTGACGCCTGTGACCCTCCGGTCGACGTACTACGATCTCACCGACGTCTGAACCGAATCAGCGAGTCGACGGAGCGCTCGTTGGATCGGTTCCGCTATGAAATGATCCGACGTCATCGAAACGGTCGAACTGGGAATCCCCGGAATCGGTGTTACAGCGCCCGAAACTGCTGTTCAAACCGTTTAAAGGCTGCTTCTGTCGTTCTGTCGGCACCGAGGAGTGCGATGGCCACAACCGTGTCGAGCATCACATCTGGCCCGCACGCTTCATTCCGATCGAAAACGGCGGATGTCCATACTAGTACCACACCCTGAGAAGTGGACGATACGTTGTGCATCGTCCTCGGCCAGTCGATAAGAACTGTGTTGTACTCGTGCTCGACGGCGTGGAGAACTTCAGCAAGCTCCACCTCCGGGGTTTTATCGATGGAACGTCCACACGGAAGGATTGCCACAGGACCGTCTTGACACACCGCCTCGATCGGGGACGCTCGTCCTGCGAGCACATCGTGGATGTCCGGTCCTCTGGTGGCTGGGTCGCGTTCCCAACTCAGTTCCAGTGCGCCGTCAACGACGACTGCGTTCATATGTACACCGAGGTGAGAAGTGACCGCCGATCGCTCCCTACTCGGCCACCCGGTCACTGTGAGAATCACACGGTGTGTGGGTTCGTCATCGGTTATCAATCACAGGCCGATGACCGGCACGTTCAGCCAGTCGGCGGCCGTCTGAACAGTGTCGAATCGACCACATTCGAGCACGATCGGGGCACTGATCTCTCCCAGACGGACGAGCGCAAGCGCGGTAGCCACTGGGCCGTCGTCCGCTCCCGGAACGGACTCGACCGTCCGTGTAAACTCGTCGTGGAGACGGTCACACAGATGTCTGCGAGCGGCTCGCGCTAAATTCGCGGCTCGGTCTTCGAGCGCGAGCCGCTCATCGTAGCGATCGTGGAGTCGACGTTGGCGTTCCCGTGCTCGTTCCAGCGTCTGCTCGGCCGCAGCACGTTCGGTTTCGAGCTCGCTGAGCTTCTGTATTGCACGTTTGAGTTCCTGATACGGTTCCGATGTTTGCTGTTCCGGACGCTGTCGGAGGGCTTTGACCTCTCCTTGTAGCCGAGCAACCCGTTCTCGCTGTCGCTCGATTTCGTCGGTGGTTTCAGCCAATCGCCTTCGTGCGTCATCGGTGTCGATGCCTGCTATCGACAGTTCCTCGATGCGGTCCTGTATTCGGCTGTACTCCTCGTCTTGGGGTGCCGACCATCCCCGAGACCGAGCGGCCGCGGCAAGCGCAGTGGATCGCTGTACGGTCATCTCTGGCTCGATCCGACCCACGTGTGCGTAAAGTTCACACGGCTCTTCACACACGACACGAAGCTTCTCGCGCGTCCCTGCTATCGCATCGATGATCTGTGCCCCGTCGAACGGAGGGGTGACACCTGACAGATCGATAGCTCGTCCCCGCCACACCGAGTCGCCTCGTTCTATTCTCACAGCTCCCGCCGGGCCATCGTCGCCACATCCGGGTGGTCCGTTCCAGCGGCGAACGCTACATACGGTGTACTCCTATGCTCACGCTCTGTGTACGCCCGTACCGCTTCTCGAACGCGCTGGGGTACTTCCCTATACTCGTTGAACGGTCGAGTCCGTTCGATCTGGACCGCCTTCGGGTGTTTTTCCCGAAGGCGAAGTCCATGGAACGCACCGAGCTCTGTCGCCTCGAACAGCGCCGATCGACCGAACCACCGAACCACGACATCTTCGTGAGAACGACGGACGTTTCGGAGGCTGCTCCGAGCGGACCGAGTGTATGTGATGATCAGGAGCATCCAATTACTACTCGTATCCACTTGATATTTAATTCTATATTAAGATTTATAAATATGATTGTTAGATTGTTAGAATAGAAGACATGTTGTCGATGTTAGTCGACTGTCTCGACGTCGAACCGGTCGACATCGTCGACGAGACTTCGGATCCGTTCGCGCGCATCGTGGGGAGAATCAGCAACGACGATGAGACCGTCGACCGGTGGGGGGCCGCTGGCTTTGTACGCGTCCCGTTCTTCGAAATTCGTCGCGTAGGTACGAAGGATCGACCGTACCCGGATCTCCATCGATCCGAGATCGATCTCGCCGTCCTCGAACTCCGTGAGAGCGTCTTCGACGTTTCTGAGGGCGGATATGCGGTCCATCACACCGTTCGGAACGTATCGGCTTGGGGTTCGTACACGTCACCTTGTCGGCGTAGCTTTTCGAGTTCGTATTCGGCTTTCTCTCGGTCCATTCCTGCTGCTTCCACACGATCGAGCACGTCCTCGCGTGGGGCACCCACGTCGTGGTCCTCTTCGACTTCGGCGATGATGCCTTTGAGGTTGCGGATCCGGTCACGTTGACTTTTCGACGTTCCTGTTTCGATCACGTCGGCATCGAACTCTCCAGTTTCGGGATCCATCCCGATATCTTCGAGTGATGCAGTCACGATGTCTAGAACGCGATCGACGTCTTCGGAATCGACGGTGTCGGACAGACGAACACGAGCACTCGCTTCGGCCAAGCGCACGAGTGCTTCGAGTTTCCGGGCCGTTACCGGGACCGGTGCGTCGTTGTCCGTCCCCTGTGATCGAAGATCCACGTAGAACTCCTCGATGGCGGTCTTTGCCTCCTCAGTCATCATCGGGAAGCAGCTCCGTCTCGCGTACGCGATGTATTTACGCAGAAGATCAGCGTCGATCGCCGGCTCGACGTCTTCAGTAACCGTGTCGACTTCTTCTTGGGAGACGTCCGACGCGCTGTTTTCGGCCCGATGGGTGTGTAACTCTCCAGCGTAGTTCGTGTTGAGGATGTGTTGTGCGAGTTTCTTGTCCTCCTCGGGATCCGGCTTGTCCGTCACGGTGAATATGATATCGAACCGAGATATAAGGGCTGGTTCGAGATCGATCTGTCCCGCGACTGCCTCGAATTCGTCGAACCGGCCGTATTTTGGGTTCGCAGCCCCGAGCAGCGAACACCTGGATTTGAGGGTGGCGTTGATGCCAGCCTTACTGACGCTGATCTCCTGCTGTTCGAGGGCCTCGTGCATCGCCGATCGATCCTCGGAGTTGTGGACGACCATCCCGTTGGCGATGAAGTTGTGTGTCCCCACGACGGTAAGATCGTACACCGACTCGTGATCGTGATCTTCGATCATCCGAGTGGTCTCGACCCGACGATAGGAGATATCTCGTGTCGGTTCTCGAATCGGTGAGACGGCTGTGCGGTGGACGGTTCCACCATCGGTGATCGCTCGGGACCTATCGGGAACAGCCACCGAATCGCCGGGCGTGATCGATCGAGCCGGCGTCTCGGTGCGCTCTCCCGCATCGAGAACGAAAAACGGATGGTCCGGCGTCGCCGTGAGTTGCTCGCCGGATTCGAGTGTCACCTCACACAGGCGGTTCGGGGCGTCGTACTCGTGGACCGCCTCGACAGATCTGCGAACCACGCGATCGTGGTCGGTCGCTGTCAACACGTCGATGTCCGTTCCACGGATCGTTTTGCCGTTTCGATGGTGTTCGGTGTTACCGTGCTGTGATGCGTCGTGTGCGAGTTCTCGGATGGGGACGACATCATCGTCGGTTCGGACGAGGGTATCACCGGTCACACACCGCATCTTGTCCAGTTCGTCGACCGCCGCAACACCTTGGTCTGCGAGCACGAGTGCGCCCGCTTCGAGCGACCACTGCTGTCCGTCACCGAAATCATCGCGGACTGCTGCGGCCGTGATTCCTGCCGCTGAGGACCCCTTCCCGGAGGTGTACACCGAACGGGGTGCGATGTTTCTCACGTACTGCAACAGCTGGGACTTTCCCGTTCCCGGATCACCGATCAACAGGATGTGCATGTCACCCCGTATCCGCGATCCGTCCGGGAGATGTTTCGTTACTCCGGAGAACAACTGTAGCATGATGGCGAGCTTTTCCTTTTCATAGCCGTAGATCGAGGGAGCCATCGATGCGACCATCTGCTGGTAGATGTCCTTTTCGTCGGACAACGAAATGATGCGTTTTTTCTCCTCCTCACTGATCGTCATGTCTTCGAACCGGTCGTCCTCGATCTCGACCGTCACTCCGTCCATGTAGATATCGAACATCGTGGACTTCTCGCCGTGGGACTCCTGCTGATCGAGATGTAACACACCTGTTACTCTGACTGTGTCCCCGGCGGTAACCTCGCCGGTGATGTCGTCTTCGATGTTGATATCGATGCTCTGGGGTCGTTCGCCACCGCGTAGTCCTTCTGGACTCTCCTGCACTCGGAGTTTCTGAGCGTCGACGAACTCCGATTGATCGAAGTTGATCCGGAACGGACCTTGCCGTTCACACCCCTGACACTCGTGTGGAGAGTGGAAATCGCCGCCAGCCTGAGGAATACGCGTCAACGTCCCACACCGCTGGCATTCGAACGCCGCATCTTGGATCTTCGGACGGACGTTCGTCGCTTTTCGGATGATTCCACGGAGGCTCACCAGCTGTCCGTGGTGGTGCGAACGAATATCTCGGATCCCGGTCGTCTCCGGAAGATCATACACGCGGACGTGTGCCTGTCCGAGGCTCACGTCCACCGGGAGATCGTAGAGACGTAACGCCTCTTCTGCGTACTCTTGGAACTGCTCGGGCTGTGTTCGAACGTCCTCAGCGAGGGACTGATCGAAACGGTACAGGTCGTTCCACGAGATGTACAGTGAGCGCTGATCGTTCGGATATTTGCGCGCCAGCTCACCGATCTCGTTGCGGTAGTACGTGCGGTAGAACTCCTCGAAGCGATCGATGATGTCGGTGTTCTCCGCGCGGGCCATCGAGTCGTGGTTATGCATCTCCGGATAAGTACCTTCGCACAGTCGGGTGAAAGTGAATGTAGATGTATGAGGGTCATCTCATACCAGTCCGAACGCTCCTAACACCGTGCTGAGTACGTCTCCGTGGGTGAGCGCGATCATCAGCCCGAGACAGACGACGGCGAGAAACGGGATGCCGGGAGTGATCCACACTGATTCGACCGTCGGTGTACAGAGCCACTCCAACCCCCTACGCAGCTGATCTGGCGTAGTTCCGTACGCAGTTCCCTCGATCTCGGAGAGAAACGCCGTCGCTCCCCACTGGTCTCCGGCCGACGCGCTCGAACAGTTCACGGGATCGCGGTAGGTATCGGGGGCGGCACGGAGGGCAGCGAGCGACGTTTCCCGCCACCGAAGATACATCCGAAGCGCATCGAGATCGAGTCCGCCGGTGAGGATACGACCGGTTTCATCTTCGAGTAGTTGTCCATAGATTGACGATACGTCAGCGATACGGTACGGACGACCCACGAACATTGTGGGACGGATCCGGCCGTTGATACCGTTGTAGACGGCAAGAACGATCGGAATCACCAGCCCCACGAGCACGGTGTTCGTGAGGATCGTAAGCGCGAATACGCCGTGGGACGCCCGTTCGATCGGGAGGACACCCCATCGAAAATAGATGGTGGGATAGACGGGAAACACGAGCGCAAGCGTTCCGATCGCTTTGGCATCCGCACCGCCAACGATCCCCAACCGCGAGCAGAGCCACCCGATCGGGGCAACCACGCCGAGACTTACGGCACACCGGAGTACGAACGCGGTTCGAACGGGGCCAGCGACGACCGACGTGTCAATGAGGAGGGCAACGACACCACCAACGGTGAGCGGCAGCCAGATCCAGTTCGGAATCCGACGGGTCTGGATATCGTGATACCCCGTCCAAGCGATACAGGGAACGACGAGCAACCGGAGCAGATCGGGCAGTGTCACGAACACACCGGCCGTGGATCCGGTTTCGAATATAAGAGTTCACCCCCCCAAGAACTGCTCCAGTTGGTGGCGACGGCGGTCAATATCCCACTCTGGATCGACACTTCCCTGTCGATCGAGTTCGCCGAGGAACGACAACGGATCGGCTCCTGCTCGTTCTACCCGCTCGATCAGATGTTCGATCTCCGAGCGATTGAGTGCCAGCGACTCCAAAAGTCCGAGCGCGAGAGCCATCGGGACCGCGGCCTCCCCCGTCGGAAACGCATTGCTGATGCGGCTGAAATCGGACGCTTCTTCGGTGGCTGTGGACGACGCTGTGGGTGGATGTAAGGTGAGACATCGAGTGCAGATAGCGAGCGTCTCCATCGTGGTTGGGGCGTATTCACGAAGTTCGGATGGGACAACGAACGAAACGAGGGGTGCATCGCAATCGGGACAGGACATACACAGCGTTGGACGACCGCTTTGAAAAAGCGTTATACTCGATGTGGACAGCCGAACACGAGGGGGATTTCAGGCGGTCGGTGGAGCAGTCTCGTGTTCCTCTCTGTCGTCGGTAGACTGGTCGTTAGCTGCCTCCGCTTCTTCCGCTTCCTTTTTGTTTTTGATCTTCTTCAGCCGGAAAATCTCCTCACGTTCCTGTTCTTCGAGCTTCTGCTCGATGTACTCCTGGCTTTCGTACAGATCCGGAAGGAGCTTGAATTCGAGGGCATTGACCCGGCGCTTGGTCGTTTCGATCTCTTCGAGCATCTTTTTCATCGCGGTTTCGACTTCTGCGGCGAGAATGATCTGTTCTAGGAGATCCTCGTACGCTTCGGCGGCCTCGTCGATCCGAGCGCTGGTGCCGACGACGCCGTAGCCGCGTTCGTCGAGCGATTTTTTGACTTTCGAGGACTCGATCTGTGGCACCACCACACCCATGATGTTCTTCGATTGGGTGGTGATCTCGGGATACTCTTTCAACGCCGCCGCAGCCCCACGCACCGCGATATCGCCGTCCATCGCCCGCGCCATGTTGATTTTGCGCTGAGCGTCGTCGTAGGCGGTGTTGAGATCCGAGCGCACGTCTTGGGCCTGATCGAGGATGTCCATGAACTCCATGATGAGCCCATCGCGTTTCTGTTCGAGCGTGTCGTGACCGCGTTCGGACAGTTCGATGCGGTCCTCGATCGCCATGAGGTTCTTTCTGGTCGGCTTGACGTCCGTGGCCATGGTTGGATGTCCGGAAGTTACCGATGGAGGCTCTTACGTGTTGTCGTTGCCTGTAGACGAAAGTCATCCGGACACGGGAGACGATGGTCTCGGTCGGCGACCTGAATGATATACGATCCTACATCGGTAATGTCATAACGTCAACAGCCATGTTGAAAATATGAACAGACGGCGCGTCCTGGTAGGACTTACGGCAGGACTCTCCTCTCTCGCCGGATGTGGCACGTATTTTGATATCGACGGGAACGACACGGCGACCCGCTCTCCCACGACAACGGTCACCGAAACGGCGCGTACCACGGCTTCCAACACCCCGGTTCCGACGGCCACAGCGACACCTCCCTCGGCCGCAGACACGTGGCCGACTGGCACGGTCACAGAGGGCGAGACGGCCCCCGATTTTTCGACCCGCGAGACGTACACCAACGACCGCTATGCATACACCATTGAGTATCCGATGGGATGGGTAGTCGACGCTACGGATCCGACCGCCGTGACGATCGGTTCGAACGTGGGTGCCTTGGTCGTGGAGGTGATGGAGGACGTTCCATCGTCGCTCACGGTTTCGGACATCGTTCCGGTGTTTATAGAAGGATACAAAGAGTCGATCGAAGAGGACGGTGGAACCATCGAAGAACTCGATCGGAAGGACGAAACTCTCTCTAACGGACACGACGCCATGATGATCGATCTGCGGATGGAACAGAACGCCACCGTGCTCCAACAAAAAATACTCCTCACCGTTGCTAACGAAATCGCCTACGTAGCTGTCATCGTGGTCTCTGATTCCGTCTATACGGCCGCTGTCGAGGGGAACATGGAAACGATCCTGTTGACGTTGAGCATCACTGAATCGACCATCAAGACCGAATCAGCCGGCGTGCCGGTGTGATCGGTCGACCGTCGGTGCTCTTTATTCCTCCGATCGGGGGGGCCGAACACCGTCGAAGCCACGAGGATCGAGTTCCTCATCGGCGAGAAACGCCGCAGCTCGTTCCCGGAACTCCTCGGAATCCCAGACGCGTGCGGTGAGATCACGAGCCATCTCTTGTCCGAGAAGACCGAAATTCGTCCATGGTTTCATGATCGCCTTGATTGTTCGGTACGCCTGTGGACTCGTGTGATCGACGATCGTTTCCGTGAGATCGACGGCGCGGGTTTCGGCGTCGTTCTCGGGAACCACGCGATTGATCAGCCCCATCGCACGAGCTTCTTCGGCTTCGATCATACGCCCGGTCAACAACAGATCCTTGGCGCGTTTTTCGCCCACGATGAGCGGGAGTAGTTGGACGCCACCGCCCGCCGCCGTGGCACCGACGCCAGCTTCCGGTTGGGTGAACCGTGCGGTTTCGTCGGCGACGACCAAATCACACGCAGACACGAGTTCGTTACCGCCAGCGGCACAGATTCCCTGTACACCGGCGACGGCCGGCTTGCCCGTGTCTCGGAGCAGATCTAGCGCTTCGAAATACGCCGTCATAAAGCGGGTTCCCTCCTCGAACGACAGCTCTTTGAGATAGTTCAGATCCGCCCCCGCGCAGAACATCTCTCCGGTCGCGCTCACGACAATCCCCTCGACGTCATCGTCGCGGTCAGCTTCGGTGACGGCCAGGGTGAATTCCTGTATCATCTGCATATCCAGCACATTGTTCCGGCTGGGAGCGTCGAGTCGTACGATTGCGATTCGATCGCCAGCAGCGTGGTCCATATCGATGGTATCGTACGCCATGGTCCGATCTCTCATCGAGTGCTCATAGTTCCGATGGCCCCTCCCGAACATCGCGACGAACGGCCAGCGACGCCGACGGTGATCTCAGCTCCCTTCAGAGACCGTCACAGTGATCGCTTCGGGCATGTACGCATTGACACCGTACCCTTTCTGGTTCCACGGGTATTTGTCGTCTTCTATCCCTCTGAGCCCTTCCTCAAGGTCCGAGACGGTTGCTGGTTGTGTCCGTCCCTCGTCGTCGGTTGCCCGCGAAACGAGCGTATGCTCACCCGGCGTCGCCTCCCACTCGAACCGGAACAGCCGCCACGCAGTCGGGCCGTGTTCGGGACCGGTGAACTCGGCGTCGGCGAACTCCTCGCCGCCGTCAGTCGAAATCTCGACCCCTTGTAGCTCGTTGTCACCGGCCCACGCCACTCCGCGCACCGTTACGGTGCCGTCGTCGGGCGAGACGGTCGTCTCCTCTACTGGCGACGTGATGAGTGATTTCACTAGCATATCATACATGTAGGGCTGTTCGATCTCGTCGGCAGCCATCTGTGCCTCCGTGTCGAGCGTATCGATGCTCGTGTGCTGGCGCGGTTCGTTGTCCTGTTCGGGAAGGATCCGGTACGAGGACTGTTGCCAGTGGGTGTATCGCTCTGGGTTGTCCATGGTGTCGTCCTCGTCGTGGAGCATCGTCTCCATGACGCGCATCCGATCGACCCACTTGACACTGTTACAGCCATACCATCCCGGAACGACGAGCCGGACCGGAAAGCCGTGTTCGGCGGTGAGTGGCTCACCGTCGCGTTCATAGGCGAGGATACAGTCCTTTTTGATCTTCGACATCGGGATCGAACGCGCGAACACCTTTTTTCCCTCGGGCGCGTCGGCACCCATCACGGCCAAATACAGCTCGTCGTCCGTCTGTGCACCGTGCTGTTCGAGCACTTCCCCGACCGGCGTGCCCGCATAGATCGCGGTGCCCATCGCGCCGAACGTCCATTGCGTCCCGGCGACGTTCGGATCGAGATAGCTCCGTCCGTTGCCCGCACACTGCATCGTGTGCGCCACCTCGACGGTCGAAAACTCTGATTTGAGCGCGTCCATCGAGAGTTCTGTCGATTCCTCGATTAATCCCTCCAACGAGATAGTGTGGTCGGCTTCGGTGAGCTTTGGGGAATCGTAGTGGCTTCGGATGTACGTCGCATCGACGCTCGTCGTGAACTCAGTGTACTGATCCCGGCTCTCGGTCTCGGCGTTCGGCGGCTGGTTCGAGAAGATCCGCAACGCCGGATATTTCTCCTCCAGTTCGGACGTGCTGTACGTGTGATAGCCGGGCCGCTCTTCCACACCGGGTTCCGTTCGCGTCGCCGTCGGTGTCCGCTCATCCCCTGTCCCTGTCAGTTGACTACATCCAGCGAAAGCGCTCACACCGGCAGTCAACCCCACAGCAAGATACTGTCGCCGATTCAGATATCGCTCGTAGGGAGCAGGTGTTTCGTTTTCGGTGTCCGTCGACTCCTCGTCCGATGTCGATCCGCGCGTGGGGGGCATCGTCGTGGTACTCTGTTACCCACCGACGTATTTCTATCTTCATATCGGTTGGATATTATTGAGAAACGATTACATCTCCGATCATCCCAACCGCAATGTGTGGCACACAGACGTACGTGTACGTTCCAGCGGTCTCGAACGTGTGGCTGTACGTTTCCCCTTTGGGTATGAGTTCGTACGTGTTGTCTCCCTCGAAGCTCGCAAACGGCGTTGCGCCGTCAGGAATCTTCACCTTCGGGTCGTCTTCCGGCCGTGCGCTCACGTTGTGGCCGTCGCTTTCGAACCGCCACGTGACTGTTTCGCCGACCGAGATTTCGATCGATTCGGGATCGAAGACGGGGTTACCGTTCGGCCCAGCGATCACTTCGTTCGTGTCGGTCTCAGTCGGGGTCTCACTCCCATCCGACATACCGAGACAGCCCGCTCCAGTTACTGTAGTTCCAAGCATACCCATCCGCATCAGAACGCTTCGCCGCGTTACCATCATCTACCTCTTCGAACAGCCCGGATACCAAAACCACATGTACCGGATATAATCTCCGGAAGATCGTCATCCGACGTCCGGACCGATTCGGTGGCTGAGCCGAGAGGAGTGAGTCCCCCCTACGTTCTACCGGAATATTTATCTATTAATAACCGTAACGAATGTGTCCCCGTCGCAGTCGGGACTGTCGCCACGTCGACCATGAGTGTAGACATTGTGATCGCTGATGGTTCGATTACAACGTAGGAACAACCCATGACGCACGACGAGATAACCAGCAAGAACGAACCACTGGAGGTACGGCTTCGGATCACGCCACGGGAGGGCAAGCCGATCGAGTGTTCGATCCCCGCTGTTCGGTGGGCCATCGTACAACGGGGCGGTTCCCGACTCCTGTACTGCCCCAGCTGCAACGAACTCGTCAAAGAAACAAACTGCCGTCCCCCCTCGGAGATCGAACAGTATCCGGATCGATCCTCCTTGTGTGCACACTGTCATGAATGGATGGTGATCGTGGATTTCATCCAGCGCCTTGATGTTTCGCTGCCACCCAGAAAGAACAGTCGGGAGATGTGGACGCCGGTTCGTCACCGACCTTCTATCCCCTGAACGCTGTCAGGTCTTCCGACACCATCAATTATTTCATATTACGTTCGGCTCTACATATCGGGGAGGTCGTACCGTTCGATCGAGATTCCTAGCTCGGTGAGTGCGGACTCTATATGTTCCGTTTCGACGTGATGAGCTCCTGCTTCCGTGCAAATTTGATGGACGATCGCAAGCACTTCACCTCGTCTTTCATCCGGTATTTGATACTGTTCGGCAGTCAGTTCGATCGTGAGACCGTTGTGATCGCGGGTGTGCAGCGAGTGAAACGCTCCACGATCGACTCGTTGACCCGGTGGCCCCCTCCCTGAGCGCCTGTCGTACGTCGAGAAACCGCTTCGGGTCGAGACGGAACACCAGATGATGGACGGCACCGACAGAGGGACGTCGTGGCCCGTCGTGGGATTTACGAAAAACGAAAGCATACGTCCATCCCCTGTGTCGAAAAACGGGTGAGTCACGTCGGGGCATCGAGGTTCAGCTGTCGGAGCACGAGCGACATTCCGAGCACGTCCCGGTAGAACGCGATCGTCTCTGCCTCGTTGCTACCGACGGGTGTAGTGTGATCCGTACCGGCGGTGTGAATCGGACTTTCGGGCGATTCTGAAGAAATGTCGCCATCGGTCGGCTGGTCGGGGGAATCAACTATACCGTTCGTTCGCGCTGGAGAATCGTGGGATTATCCCTCGTTTGAAGAGTCGTCCCGTCTGATTGAAATCGTCCCGGAATCGTAATATTAAATGTGACTATCTGTGTGAATCATCAACCGTGAATATAGCGCCCCGGGTGCTTTGTTCGACGTAAGAGGCGCAAACGGACACGTTGTCGCGTTCTCAGAGATAACCAAGATCGGCCAGCCTGCTTTCGACAGCTTCGTCGGTAACGTTGTCCTCAACATCGTCACCGTATTCGGGGTATTCGGCCGTGCCAGTGTCCTCGACGACTGGAAGAACGCGTCCATCCATGCGGTCGCTGCGAGGAACGCCAAGCGCAGCCATGATCGTCGGAGCGACATCGTACAAATGCGCGTCCTCAATCGATGCGGAGTCGTTGATACCCTCACCCATTGCCGCGAACACCCCGTCTCGCTTATGATTCCACGGTTCGGTTGGTGGCCCGAACTGATCGCCGAGCAACTGTGCTGAGAGGAAGTACTCGAAGTCGTTGGGGATGGTCACGATGTCGACGGCGTTTTCGGTGTACGATCCCTCATAATACTCCTCCCGGGGGGCGACAGTCTCGAACATCGGTTCACCTTCGGGGGTCTCCACGGCTTTTAATCGATTGATGAGATCGGATCGAACCGATTCGTACTCGCTTTGAGCTACGACCCCGTCCGGTTCGCGTCCTTCGAGGTTGATCCGCACCCCCAATTCGATACGTGCACGCATGTACGCTGTCGATTCCGGAAAGTTAACCTGCTCGCTAGCCGTCCGCGCGACGTTGTCGGGTACGTACTGCTTTACGATGTGATTGAGACCGATCTTTCGGAGACCGTCGCCGACGCGCGAGGCGGTGACGCCGTGCTGTGCGACTTTTGCTGCGAGCCGTTCGAAGAGACCGGGTTCCCACGTCTCTTCGTTTTCGCCCTCCCGAAGCTGGTTCCGGATCGGGTTCCACGAGGGCATCCCTTTACCGCCCTGAGTCGTTACGACGAATCCCTCGTCTTTGAGGAACTCGTTCATACGAAACTCCTGTTTGTCGTAGGGACCCATTCCGTGGTCACTCGCGATAAAGACGCGTTTCGCATCACACTCTTCTAGGAGCTTTCCGATCTGACGATCGGTCTCCTTATAGACAGCTTTCACCTTTTCCCAATCACCGCGGAACTCGTGAAACACGGTGTCCGGTTTTTGGAATTCGACGAAGCCGAACTCCGGCTCGAACCGCCCGTGAAGATACCGGAACGCTTCACCGCGCATCCGAACCAACGTCGTGTATTCGTCCATCTTTTCTGCGTCCGTCCACGTTTCATCATCGCGTTCGTAGATCGGATACACTCGATACTCCCCGAGTTCCTCTTGGACATCTTCGAGAATCCCCTCGGGGTGTGATTCCGGGTGCTCCGGGCCGATGAATCCGGGAATGATCGCCCCATCGATCTCATCTGGCGGATGGGTGACTGGGACGTTTACCACGACGCTCGACATATCGTGTTCTTCTAACAGCGTCCATACCGCATGCTCGCGGACGTGATCAGAACTCACGACGTGCCAGTCGTACCCATCGTAATCGACGAAACCGAACGTTCCGTGTTTACCCGGATTCACGCCGGTGTACATCGACGGCCACGCGCTAGGCGTCCACGGTGGAATCTGTGAGGTGAGCGGTCCGGTAGCGCCTTGTTCACAGATCGATCGAATGTTCGGTATGAGATCGTCTTCCATCAGACGCTCAAACACCGGTAAACAACCGGCATCGATCCCGATCAACAATGCCTCCATCCGATGATCACTCATCGTGATTCACCATCCGCTGTCGTTCCATTGTCGTGTATTGTATCCGTTTGTCTATTAACCATCCGTTCAAGATCTGGTTGACGAGAGAGTGATCTGACTGACATCCATACGTTTCTCATTGTTATTTCGGATCGCTCCGTGTGCACTTATTCCTTCCTTCCTTTCCACGACAGTGAAGACAACACGTGTCGGAACTGTGCTATATCTACGCTTCCGGCTGGCTACATATTTTCACCTGACTATTGCTATATAATATATTCATATTATCGCCACAGGTCTGTTGGAAGGAGACCGATGGCTTATGTGCTATACTCGAATGGTTGTGATAGAAGTTGAAATTCGCTGCCCCTTTTCTGTGATAATCACGGTAGATGACTGTTTCACTCTCGTTTAGGGTCTCATTGCCAGTTGCATCCGTTCCGACCCAGCCCTGGACAGAGCCGTTTTTGAACATCGACGCCGCCATGTAGCCGTCGGATCGTGCTTCCGTGCGTTCGAACACCGTGTAGTACGGCTGATCAGTCGACCACATCGTCCGGTTTTTTTCGAAGTAGGTGTCGACGACGTTGACGGCAGCTATCTCCGATTCGGTGTAACTGTATCGGGTTTGGGTGTCCGAGAACGGCGGACTCTCTTGGGTGCTGTCGCTTGCGAGGAACGACGTCGCTGGGAAGGCGATGATGAACACCAACAACACGACTACGACAACCGACGGATTGGTGTTGTTCACGAGATACGACAGCCCGATCGCCGCGACGACCGCCATCGGTGCCGCGACGAATGGGAACCACCGTCCGGGAACGAACGTCCGCACCCCAAGCATCGGGAAGCCGAAGACGAAGATGAGCATGAGGACGGTGGCAACCACGCTCGTGAACATCGCATGAGAGATGTTCTCTTGGCGGATGATGTAATAACAACCGACGATCGTTAACATCAACATCAACAGGAACCCCAGCACGTCGAGATACTCGACGACTGTACTCATAAACGAGGGCTGGGGCGCAACGCTGGGCGGGACGGTTCCCCCAGCCAGATCACCCACGCTTCCGGATTGGAGCGTCTCAGTGAAGTAGCTAACCATCACCGTTAGAAACGTTCCATCATACTGGGGAGTGAGCGACCACATGAACGTGATCAGCCCGAGATCGAACACCAACAGCCCGGTGAGGTTCACCGACTCCCGGGTCGAGGAACGCGCCCAGTTGGGGCGTCCGATGTCGAACAGTCCGAGTCCGAGCGCGAAGTACGCGAGCAGTCCGGATCCGGTGAACACGAGCATGATGAACGCAGAGATCTGGTGTGTCAGGATGACCGCAACGCTGAAGAAGACCACCATCCCGAAATCGCGGGGTTTGTAGTCGATCCGTAACATCCGATCGAGGCTGTAGAAGACGGCAAGGAAGAATACCAACCCGAGACTGGTCGGGATGATGTGGATCCCCCACTCGATCACTGCTGCACTCATCGCGTAGATCGCTGTGGCGAACACCGCCCATCGTTTACGGACGAAAAACGTCGCTGTCGAATAGATGAGCAACACCACTAGCGGCATCGCCACCCCGAGAACGAGATACAGCGCCATTTTGAGGGGGACATCCAACAACAGACTCGATCCAACGACGAGTAGGTGGTACAGCGGCGCAGCGTAGTACTTTCGACCGGAGATCGGCTGGAGCGACTGTGCTTCGAGGATGGCCGGACCCCAGTTCCCCATGTGGGTCCAGATGTCGATCCCGATGAATCCAGGCGTCGTGTACAGCGCCGTAAATCGGAACACCATCCCGAACAGGACGACCAGAAACAACAGTAGGGATGGAGAGAAGTGATCCCTATCCACGAACAAGATCGTCACTAACAGCGTCGTCCCGATGGCGGCTGCGATGTCGTAGAACAACAGCGTCCGCTCGCCTTGTATCCCCGCGAGCAAGATGAGCAGCGCTGACCCCAACACGATGAGTGAGGGGAGCACCCGCGACAAGGTCGGCGACAGCGTCGGTAGATCGCCAGGATACTCGTCCCTGGCCGCGATCAGGTACAACAGCGAAGCGATACCGAGAACGATCGGAAGGGTCCGGACGTACACGTCGTCCAGAAACAGCTGCAAAGGCAGCATAGCGATCGCTGCCAATAGTCCGAGCAAGCCCGCGATAATATCGAGACGGCCCTGTCGTGCCATCCCGAGGAGGCCAGGTCGAGTACTCATCGATATCGATCAGTCGTCGTCGGCTGGAATAGCTTTCGACTCAGTACGTCCGTTCTTCGAAACGTCGGTCGTTGTGAGTGACGTCGGTGTTTCCCTGACTTGTACGCCTTTATCCTCGTTTTCGATTCGATCGAGCACCATCGCCGCCAGCAGGAGCACGACTCCCGACAACGCCGTGAAGAACCAGCTATTGGACTGTTCACGCCGGGTGGCGAGCGTCGAAACCAGTTTCGCAACACCGAGACCGGTGACGCCGGCACCGAGGTAGTACGCCGCTGCGAAGGGCCGGAAGTCCTTGAGGATGTATTTCTGATTCAATCGCCACAAAAAGCGATGGAGCAGCATGTACGACACCTTCGGAACGTACGCGGAGTAGTTGATGTGGCTCTTCCAGTCGTCGTCGTAAACGGTGTCCGCCGAGTGAACGACATCGGCGACACGACAGTCCGCGAGGTTGAGCCTGACCAACAGGTCGTTGCAGTACCCATAATACTCGTACATTCCATCGATGTCGACGCGCTGGAGTGCCTCCTGTGAGATGGCTGTGTATCCGTTTTGTGGGTCGGAGATGTTCCAGTAGCCGCTCGAAATCTTCGTCAACAACGAGAGGAGGGTGTTACCAAACAGCCGGAATCGGGGCATCGCATCGAGGGTTTGGAACTTCATAAACCGATTTCCTTTCGCGTAATGGGCCTTCCCCTCGACGACGGGATCGATGAATTTCGTCAGCACGTCCGGATCCATCTGCCCGTCACCACCCATTACGGCCGTGACATCGATGCCGTCCTCCAATGCTTGCAAGTAGCCAGTTTTGATCGCACCCCCAACCCCTCGATTCACCTTGTGTTGAATGGGTACGACACGAGCGTCGTACCCGTTCGTGGCCGAATGTGTCGCGTTATACTCCGTGGAGTGCTCGGTTATTTCGAGCCACGTGTCGTCCGTCGAACCGTCGTCTATGACGTACGCCCTATCGACAAACGAGGGCAACGTGTCAATAACCTCTCCTACGTAGCCTTCTTCGTTGTACGCCGGTATGACGACGCCGATCGTGTGTTCGTGATACATATTATCGCGTGTCTACTCTCTCGTCTCCTGTTTATTGGTGGAGGGATATTACAATACACCCCCTAAACCCGGAGACCCGGTCTTACTAGATGCATAGCTTCCTACGGTCTTATTATCGTTTCTAGATCGAACGACAGACGACAGACACACGTCTAACGACGATAACCGTCCGGTACATCCGTAGCTATGGGTCATTTGGGGTAATATAACTCCGGGGTAGTTGGTACCATACTCCATTGTAGCCAACGAAAGCAAGTAATCAAGAGTTCGGAGCCGAGACCGGACAGACATGACCAAGGTTACTGATGGGGTGAAACCGCGTGAATGAACGGCTGGATGTAGGCTTTATTCCCGCAGAGTGTCCGGGTGCGGCTGGTACCGGTGCTGTCCGTACATCGACGTTGCTCATCGAACGACTCTCGAAACACCACGATTTGACCGTCTACGTGTCGAGCCAGATGGACGCATCGAGCGCGACATTACCGGCCGAGGATCGGGTCAATTACGTGATTCACGATAATCTACCGAAGCTCCCTCACCCACTCACGAACAAGATCGACACGTTGGAAGGGGAGATTGACGCGCTCGAACGACACGAACTGATACACTCTTATTCTTCTGCGTTCATTCCCGTGCTCGCAGAGCTCGACACACCGACGCTCTCGACGCTCAACTCCTATCTTCCAGTCTGCCCGAAGGGGGACATGATGTACGACGGAGAGCGGAAATGTTCGGGACCTGGACGACTGAAATGCGCTAGTTGTATCTCAACGACGGCACTCAAACGCCGGCAGGGCGTCGATGCAGAGCTTCGCAGCGGGTACGTTTCGCTCGGACAGATCGAGTTCGTCTTCGACTCGATCGATCGGGCGTGGGAGATAGACGCATACCACGCGCTATCACCGCATCTCGCCAAGGATTTCGGTGCGATCGGCTTTCCCGACAACCGGATCGAGGTCATCCCCCACTTCTACGACGAGACGTTCGCAACGATCACCGACGAAGGAGAAAGCGAGCGCGAACCGACGCCGGAAGACGACGAGCCGATCACGCTCTTGTATGTGGGTGCGCTCCAAGATATCAAGGGCGTGCACGTCCTTATCCGCGGCCTTTCCCGCATTCTCAGCCGAGGATACGACATCGAACTGCAGGTTGCTGGTTCGGGTCCCTACGAGCAGCAGCTCCACGAACTCGCTCAGGATCTCGATCTCGACGAAGCAATCCGGTGGCTCGGATACGTCGACCACGATCGACTCGCAGCTGTCTATGAGAATGCGGACGTGTTCGTCTATCCAGGACTCCTCGATGAGCCGTTCGGGCGCGTGCTCCTTGAGGCACTGTCGTCTCATACCCCGATCCTCGCTGCCGATGTTGGGAGTACCGACTACATCGTTGGACCGGCTGGAGAGCAGTTCATGTCCGGCGAACCCGAAGCGCTTGCGGACGCCTTCGAACGACTCATCGACGATTACACTGCCCATTACGACGCTATTCCCGAGCACATCGAACGGTTTGCTCCCGAAACGGTTGAACGGGCATTCTCCGAACGATACCACGACGTCGCCTCGATGGCCGATTGAGAAGCGACGCTAGGTCAACTGGAACCGAGCGTGCTGTTCGGCGGAATATCGAGTATTCCGATGGTCCACTGGTCGTCAAGTGACTCCTGATCGCGGACGCCGTCGACGGCACAGCGCCACCCCTTATCGGGCCCGCGCCACCACGGATCGAACGTGTGCATGCCGTTGTTCGCCCATCCGGTGCCGAACTCTTCGAGCACCGGCGACCCCGAAACTTCCTGATCCGTGTATGTAGACGGGGATAACTGGGTCACCTCACAACACCGGATCGCATCGCCGTAGTTGTCGACCAAATCTTGGAAATACAGGTACAGGCGACCGTCGTGGATGATCGGCCGCCCGCCCTGTCGGGCAGCATCGCGGCGGTCGGTGACGACGGGATTCCGCTCGTGGGGCGTCCAGCCTTCCCGTTCGAGGTCTCGAGAGTGATACACCATCACCTGCTCGTTACCCCGGTCGGTGAACAGCCACCACCGGCCGTCGTACCGAACGAACGTCGGATCGTGGGGATAGTAGTCCACGTCGATCGCGTTGCCGATGTGGGTCCACTCGGTCGGAAACCGATCGGCTTTGTACAACTCGACCTTCTGGCCCGTCGGCGGACACATGTAGTAGCTCCCGGCGTGTTTCCACACTAGCGGAAACGACGTGTGATACCGCTTTTCCAACACCACCTGATCGTACGTCCAATCCAGCCCATCGGAACTGGTGGCGTGGCCGATCGGCGCGTCCGGCTCCCGATCGCTGTTCAATATCTCGAAAAACATGTGCCACTCACCCTCCTCAACGAACAAAAACGGATCGGCAACGTACTCCACGTCGCCGTAATCCGTCACATCGTCCCCTGACAACACCGGCTGGGCGGCCGACGGCTGAACGTGGCTCCCCGTCGGGGGGGCCACATCGGCTGGCGCATGGGGCGACTCCGGAATCCTCGGACCGACGTACAGCGTCTCAGTGTCGGCGTCGGAGGGTTCGGTCTCCGTTGTTCCCACTTCCTCCGGTGTTGGTGGTGATTCCGGCTCGGGTTCCCCGTCAGTCTCCGTCCGTAGATCGGTCTCAGGAGACGTAGCATTCGGGCGCGTCGAGGATCGGGGGAGAACCGTTGTTGACTCTGAAGACATATTTGATGATCTAGTGCGAATTCGATGAATGTCTGAGGTGGTCGTCCCATTCGAATCGAGGTCAGGTTGTTGACATCCACTACATGCGGCTATGAGTGCTGTGCTCCACAGGAATCGACGTCGCGTCCACTCCATTAGTCAGAAATCAAATAGACAGACGTTAAATCTACTGGTTGCGGCCCTGTCAAATGAAACTGTAATATGATATATCTAACAATATACAGCCTATTCTGAACATCCGCGGTTATTTTCCACTATAGAAATAATTTTGATAACTAGTTGTTGGTATTACCCACCACATACATAATAAGAAAAATATACAATTCGGATAACGTCCCACGGTATGACCGAGGGAGCTAAGACACACTTCTCCAAGATTATGAGTTGGATTATAAAGTGTTTTGACTCCGTTGGGAGAGAGTACAATCAATGAGGCGCCCAACAACCCGCCGCACATTGCTTGCAACGCTCGGAGCAGCCAGTACATTCTCGCTCGCCGGTTGTTCTGGTATGATTCCGACTGGTCCCAGCGGTGATAGTGAAACCACGAGCACCCCGACGGGCACGCCGGACGGTTCCGGAACGGAGGGAGACGGCTCTGGGTCGTCTTCGGGACCCGGTGGATCGGTGATAGACGATTTCGAGGGTAACGTCAAAGACCGCTGGGAGGTGGATGCAGGCAAGTTCACGACAGATACGGAAAACGCGTTCCAGGGAGGCCAATCCCTCGTGTTACAGGCTAAGGGAAAACAGGGAGAAGGAAACGCCACTATCTCTCGTTCGTTCTACTCGGATTCAAACGACAGCAGTGCTCTCGATCTGAGCAGTCACGACCTTTCGCTGGCGGTTCGATTCGAGAAGCCAAAAAGCGGCCACATCGCGATTAGCTGCCACGCTCCAACGGAGAGCAGTAGTCTCACGTGCCGTCGATTCATCCCGCAGGAACTGAACGGATGGACTCGTTTCGATCTCGGCTACACCGGGAAACAGGGCCAACCAGACCCTTCTAAGGTGTTCACCGTACAGATCAGCGTCATGACCGACAATGGTGAACCGATCAAGGTCGGGATCGACGATCTCCGAAAGGTCCCGAAAGCCAGCAAAGGAAAGGTGATGTTCCAGTTCGACGACTCGGTCAAGTCTGCCTACGATACGGTGTTCCCCATGTTCAACGAACGCGACTGGCAGGCGGGGGTCGCCATTATCCCCGACGTGATTGGCTCTCAGGGCCGATTGAGCACCGGAAATATGCGTGAGATGGCAGATGCCGGATGGGATATGATGTCACACACATCGACGGACAAGCTCCCGACACAGTCCAAGCAGGACCAGAAAAAAGCGATCGAACAATCGAAACAACAGCTCAAATCGATCGGATTCAAGACTGGATCTAGGCATTTCGTCGCGCCCAACGGTCGAGTCAACAGAGCGACTCTCGACATCATTCGAAACAACCATAAGACCAATTTCATGTTCGGGGCCGGACCGGGTAACGCCAAACAGCCTACGAACATGTACACCATCCCCCGCGTGATGGGTGCTTCACCCGACGCAGTCGTCGATCTGCTGGATCTTGCCGAGCAGTTCAACCAGCTGGTCGTCGTTCAGTATCACGGGATCGGTGGTGACGACAAAGAGACAACGACAGCGGAGTTCGAACAGGTCGTCAAGCACGTGGAGAAAAAGGACATGGACGTGGTCTCACCGAGCCAGTTCCTCGATTCGATCGGGAACTAACTCATCGACGATCGGGTAGACTCGTTCAACCCAAACCAAACTTAAGGACTCGTCGCGTTTCCGGAACCGACTATGGACGTACACTTGCTCGAAGCGACCGATACCCCCGAGCGTGTCATCTGTACAGCTGCGAGAAACGATTACTCGAGCAGTTTCGTCGGCGAGCAATCGTTCGAATCCACGATGGAACCGGTCGAAGGAGAGACGATCGAGGAGAAAAAGCGTACCCTCATCGGCCGCCTTCTTCGGCACGGTCATTTCGGACCGTTCGAACACGTTCATGCGACGTTCGCCGTGAAAGGTATCAGCCGTTCGTGTATGGCCCAGATCACCCGTCACCGGCACGTCTCGTTCGATATTCAGAGCCAGCGATACGTGTCGTTCGATGACATCGATCCCGAGGACGTGCGGGAGGGTGAGTTGGTCGTTACGCCACCGTCCGTGAGTGATGCCGATTGGATCGGACGAAACCAACAGAGTGGCTCCGTTTCCGAGGAAACGCTCGAAGAACGCGAACGAGTGTTCAAAGAGTCGGTCAGTCGCTCGGTCGAGTCGTATCAGCAACTCCTTGATCTCGGACTCCCGCCCGAAGACGCTCGGTTCGTGTTGCCGATCGGAAGCAAAGTGAACATGGTGATGACGCTCAACGCCCGGATGTTGATGCACGTCGCGGATATGCGATCGGCTGCTGATAGTCAGTGGGAGATCAGGCGAATGACCGAGCAAGTACTCGATCTGGCTGGTGAATGGTGTCCGATCACGTTCCAGCACTACGAAAAGCACATGAAAGGACGGAAGAATAGGCTAGCACCATGATGTCGCCTCTCTTTGATGAACGGACGGTTGACCTGATTTACAACACAAAGACGGTCACTCGGGACGAGACCAACCACGAGTCGTGGGTCGATCGCGCAACTGCCGATGAAACGGGTGCGGTCACACGGATAAGTCACACCCGTTTTATATCCTCACGAGAAGAGTAACGAACGATGCTACGGGTGTTCGCTGCCGTGGTCCTCGTGTTCACAGCTGCTGGTGTGGCAACCGTTGCTGAGCCTCAGCCGACGTCGTCATCACCCGACACACAGCCGGAGTTGGTCGTCGACGGACAGGAGTTCGACCGGCAGACGTTCCGAATCGACGTCGAAAAGAACGGATCTGTACGCTGGACATACGTGTATCGCCGTGATCTGACGAGCCAATCGGAGCGAGAGCAGTTCACGTCGTTTGCCGAGCGATTCAACGAACGAGAAAATCCAGAGCTGTACGCCCACTTCAAGCAGGGTGCCCACCTGTTGACCGACAAAGGAACGAACCAGACTGGACGACAGATGAACGCGTCGTCGTTCACTCACGAGGCCTACGTGAGCCGGCTGGACAACTCCGGTATCGTTGAAATGTCCTTTCTGTGGTCAAACTTTTCGAAGGTCGATGAAAACCGGGTGATCGTCGGTGACGTGTTCACCGGTGGACTGTACATCCGGCAGAACCAACGGATCGAGATATCGTGGAGCGACGAGCTGTCAGTCGTAAGTGTGAGTCCGCAACCGGACGATCGGTCGTCGAACACGTTCACGTGGGTCGCCTCGAACACTAGCCGGCAGTTTTACGACAGCAAGCCCCGGGTCGTGCTCGAAACGAACAGTGGAGAGACGTCCGAGTACGCAGCGACGGCGGATTCGGTGCCCCGTTCCTGGTTCGTCGGACTCGCTGTGGTGGTGCTGGTGGGACTTGGTGGCGGTATCGCGTTCCACCGCGGTGTTCTCACCCTCAGATTACCGGTCGAACTGCGTGATCGGTCCACTGAGGAGAGCGGCTCAGAGATGCCAGCAATCACCGAGACGGATCTCATGACTGATGAAGACCGCATCTTGTCGCTGCTGCGCGATAACGGCGGTCGAATGAAGCAGGTAAAGATCGTAGAAGAAACCGGTTGGTCGAAATCGAAAGTCAGCATGCTCCTTTCGGAGATGGATGACGAGGACCTCATCAGTAAGCTCCGGGTTGGTAGAGAAAACATCATCAGTCTCGTCGGCGACGAACCTGAAGCCGTTCGATCCCCGTTCGAGGACGAGTAGACGGCGGTACCAGATCACACACAATTGTCATATTTTTATTACCTTAGTCCAGTGGTCGACAGAACCCTGATCGATACCCAAATTATTGTGAAACACACCAATATATAAGAAATAATACTATTTTTATCATGCGGCAGCATCGCATTTTCTCCAATCTGCATCAGATATCCGATTATTTTGTTCATACAGGCAGGTATTTATGCTGTGGGACCTTTGAATGTAGTACGAGGGTCACAGAGTGCTGAGTCTCAGCCCGTATACAGATCGGGCGGTGGCTCTCAGGGTGAGTGCAACCATGCAAACGACGGAGGCAGACGGACACGACTCCAACGAACAGGAGACCGGGCAGGACCAGAGCGATACCTACGAGTGGTGGTGGGACGATCGGCTGATGACGTTCCTTCAAACCGCCGACGACATCGCTGAGAAGTGCCTCAATCAGGTGTTCGGCTCAGCAGTACAAGATCACGTCCACGTCGATAACTTGGCGGACATAGAGGAGATCGAAGAGTATCACGATACGCTCACACCTACCCGGTTCATCGAAAGCGAGGGGGGAACGTACGATCTCAACTGGGAGATCGAGACGACTGACGGAATCGTTACTGATGTGTATATGACGTGTCACGCCGAATACGTCGATGAGAATCGGGAAGTTTCGACGGAAGTCGACGTGGCGATCGTTGCCAGTTCTGACGCAACGGAGACGGAATGTGTAACGGAGCCACACATCATTCACCGACCGAACAGCACATGAGCAACTACTTTCGGTTGAATGGCCGAAATACGTAGGGGGACGGACGTTCTTACAAGCGGTTCTCGACGTAATCAGCGACAGCTGCTGGTGTATCGCCAACGGGAACGTCTGCGCTTTCGAGTGCTTCGATCTTACTCGCTGCGGTGCCCGTTCCCGAACCGCTCACGATAGCTCCAGCGTGTCCCATCCGCTTTCCAGGTGGGGCGGTACGACCGGCGATAAACCCGACGACGGGCGTCGTGACGTTGTCGTCGATGTATGCGGCGGCCTCTTCTTCGTCCTCGCCGCCAATCTCTCCACACATCACGATGGCGTCGGTGTCGGTGTCGGCTTCGAACAGCTCCAGAGCATCGATGAAGTCGGTACCGATGATCGGATCACCGCCGATACCGATCGCAGTCGACTGACCGATATCGCGTTGCGTGAGGTTGTCGACAACTTGGTACGTGAGTGTGCCCGATCGGGAGACCAGCCCCACGTTCCCCTCGGTGAAGATGTTCCCGGGAAGGATCCCGAGCTTGGACTGTCCTGGCGTGATGATCCCTGGACAGTTGGGACCGATGAGCCGCGTGTCGGTTTCCTGAAGACGCCGGTAGACACGGCTCATATCCTGTTGGGGAACGCCCTCGGTGATCGTCACGACGAGATCGACACTGGTGTCGAGCGCCTCGAACATCGCATCCGCAGCGAAGGCGGGCGGGACGAACACTACGACAGCGGTCGCGTCGTGTTCGGTCACCGCCGACTGAAGAGTGTCGTACACTGGTACGCCGGAAACGCGCTCTCCGCCGCGGCCTGGGACGGCACCGGCGACGATGTTCGTACCGTATTCGATCATCTGGTCGGTGTGGAACTTGCCTTCCCCACCGGTGATTCCCTGTACTACAACGCGCGTGTCATCATCGACTAGTACGCTCATCTGTCTGCCTCCTGTGCGTTTTCGACAGCGTGTTGAACGGCCGCCTCAAGCGTCTCCTCGACCGAAACGAGATCGGTGTTCAGTATCTCCCGTCCTTCTTCTGCGTTGGTCCCTGCTAATCGAACGGTGACCGGTTTGGGGATCTCATCGAGTTGTTCGAGGGCTTCGTTGATCCCAGCTGCGACCTCGTCGCCGCGGGTAATGCCTCCGAAGATGTTGAACACGACCGACTCGACGTTTTCGTCCGAGAACACCATATCCAGCGCGTTCGTCACTCGTTCGGCTTTCGCTCCACCGCCGATATCGAGGAAGTTCGCGGGTTCACCCCCGTAGTAATCCACGATATCGAGCGTCGTCATCACTAACCCAGCACCGTTGCCGATGATGCCGACGTTGCCGTCGAGACGAACGTAATCGAAGTCGTACTCGTTTGCCTTCCGTTCGAGATCGTCGTCTGCCGCCTCGCTTTCCATCTCGGCGATCTCGGAGTGACGGAACAAGGCGTCGTCGTCGACGTTCATCACCGCATCAGCCGCGATCACCGACTCGTCGTCGGTGACCATCAACGGATTGATCTCCACTTCGGTCGCGTCGTTGTCCTCCCACAGCTCATACAACGTAGATAGCACACGAGCAACGTCCGTGGCAACCTCTTCAAGACCGGCCTCGAACGCTACACGCCGTGCTTGATAGGGATGTAGCCCGAACGCTGGATCGACGTGTTCGCGGGCGATCGCATCAGGATCTTCGGCGGCGACTTCCTCGATATCGACGCCACCACGGGCGGACACCATCACGACGGGTTTGCCTGCCCCACGGTCCATCGTCACACCCACGTACAATTCGTCGGTGAAATCGACTGCCTCCTCTACGAGCACTTCCTCGACGTGCAGCCCCTTGAGATCCATTCCGAGGATATCGGAGGCCACAGAGCGAGCCTCATCTTCGTTTTCGGCGAGTTTGATTCCGCCGGCTTTTCCACGCCCACCTACGTGTACCTGAGCTTTGATGGCGACGGGATAGCCGATCGCGTCGGCTGCATCGACCGCTTCCTCGACGCTCGATGCGAGTTGTGAGGACGGTGTCGGGATACCCGTATCCGCGAACACTCCCTTCGCCTGATGCTCGTGTAACTTCATCAATCGATTAGTTGACCGTCACGCGCATAAATCCCGTCCATTTGTCGTTGTAGATGGTCTTTGATCATGAAGAATACGCAGCTTCGGCTAGTTAACAGACAGGAGAATGATCAGTACAACCAGATCGTGTGCGTTTCCACCCAGCGATACGCATTATTCATTTATATTTTATCTTTCATATGAATTAAGATTCTAGGTACAGCAGGTTGAATTTGGAAATAGTCAACTCGGATTGGCTCGACCTAGATTTATCCGATGGACGGCCGTGATCGTCGGTATGTCCCGATCATTCGACGTCGATTTCAGCGATTCGGTCGTGGTAGTGACGGGAGCCTGTGGTGCGCTCGGAAGTGCGGTTGTCGATCGGTTCGTACAGGCAGGAGCAACCGTCTGTGGGACCGACATCGTAAATCCCGACGATGAGGAGGCGCTGCTCGACGCCGGGCACGAATCGGTCCACTTCTATGAGGGTGATTTCACTGACGAGACCGATGTCGAGCGCGTGATGGCAGCGATCACTGACGACCATGGGCGTATCGATACCCTCTGTGCCATCGCCGGTACGTGGCGTGGTGGTGACCCCATCGAAGAGACCGACGTCGAAACGTTTGAGTTGCTGTTCGATGTGAACCTCAAAACTATGTTCCTCGCAACGAAACACGCACTGCCAGCGCTCAAGCGCTGCGAAGGTACCGTGATCGCCGTGTCCTCACGCTCCTCGCTCGAAGGCGGGGAGGGCGACGGGCCATACCGCGCCGCTAAAGCCGGTGTCAGACGACTTACTGAAACTGTTGCAGCCGAAAATACGGGTTCGGTCCGAGCGAACGCCATCATGCCCAGCGTCATCGACACGCCTGCAAACCGCGAGGCAATGCCTGATGCCGATCACGAATCGTGGGTCGATCCCGATGACATCGCTGACGTGGTCGTCTTTCTCTGTAGCAGCGGAGCGAGCGTCACCAGCGGGGCGGCGGTCCCCGTGTACGGTACTGCCTGACAAATCAAACGAGCGAGTACTGCTGGAGTCATTCGCACGCTACGATCGCAGAAGGAAATAACACCATGAACGTCATTTTATCACCGGGAATAAACATTTATATCAAGATTATATAATATTATCTCGACGGATGTAGTGATAACGCCAGTTTCACTGTGATATCGCGTACCACGTTATTCATCGTCGCACTTATATGGATTCGTTCATTCAGGCAAATGTTAATGGCTGAACGAGAGACTTGGACTACACGGATCGGTTTCATTTTGGCAGCGGTCGGCAGCGCCGTCGGACTCGGGAACATCTGGCGATTTCCGTTTAGCGCTGCTGAATCGGGCGGTGGAGCGTTCCTCATCGTGTACCTGATTGCGATACTTATCGTCGGGATTCCGGCATTGCTGGCGGAGTTCGTGATCGGACGGCGTGCCAATGTAGATGCAATCGGTGCGTTTCGTGCGATCGGCAAAGGAAACTGGCGGTTCATCGGTGCGATCGGGGTGCTCGCCAGCTTCTGGACGTTATCCTACTACAGCGTCATCGGAGGCTGGGTGTTTCGATACGTGATCGGCAGCGCGACTGGGTCTGCACTCGCCGATCCGGAGGCGTACTTCGGTGCGGTATCAGTCGGTGGTAGCTCGGTGTTGACCCACGTCGTGTTTATGATGGTCACGATCGGAATCGTGGCGTTCGGGATCGAGCGCGGGATCGAGCTTGCGACGAAGTTCATGGTACCCAGTATCGTCGTGCTGTTGCTCGGACTCGCAGGGTACGCGTTCACACTTCCGGATGCAGCGCCGGGGTACGACTTCCTGTTTGATCCGGATTTCGCTGCGATCACGTCGAACCTCGCACAGATCATTCCGGCTGCGACAGGACAAGCCCTGTTTTCCTTGTCGGTTGGATTCAGCGTGATGATCACGTACGCGTCTTATCTCGGTAAGGACGACAGTCTCGGGGCTGATGGGCTGTCGATCGCCGTCACGAACACGTTCATCGGTATCCTCGCTGGGATGGTCGTGCTCCCGTTGTTGTTCGCCGGGGGGCTGTCGGTGGGCTCGGGTGCCGCCGAAGGAGGCGGTATCGGTGCCGTGTTCGTGGCCATCCCGATCGCGCTCGGTGATTTCTCGTCGTTGATCGGCCACACTCTCGGTATCGTGTTTTTCTTTATCGTTCTGATTGCAGCGCTCTCCTCCGCGATCAGTTTGTTGGAGGCCCCCGTCGCCTACGTCGTAGACGAGTTTGATGTCCCTCGGATGCAGGCGACGCTGGGAATCGGTGGCGCTGCCTTCGTGCTCGGCGTTCCGTCCGCATGGGACACCGCGTGGCTCGGCTGGTTCGACGGGATCGGCGTCGCGCTGTTGCTTCCCACGACAGTGCTGTTCGTCGTGATCTTCGTCGGGTGGATCATGGGCGAAGATGCTATTGACGAGATCAAAAAGGGCATGGCAAACGGCTCCTTCGGGAACATCTGGCTGTGGTCGCTCCGAACGTTCGTGTTGGTAGCGGTCGTCGTCGTGTTCCTCTTGAACATCCACGACCTGTTTTTCACCCTTGAGGAAGGAACGTCCATCCTCCCACCGCCATTCCAGCAATAGATTTGCTGAACAAACGGTTCTCTGGGCTTTTTTCGAGCGGATCGAGTGATCTCCCAGTCGGTCGTTACCGCACGTGATACGGTTCGTCGGAGGGGAGAAATCGCCCTAAATCTGCCTGTCGGGAGTAGTCGGTGGCTCGTAGTTCAGTGAGAGAAGCGATGAGTTGCTCTTTGTCCTCGTCGTTCCATTCGTGGGGATCGAGGATCGGATAGACGAGAAAGCCACTGCCACGGATCTCCGTGGCGTGTCGCTCGGTGAGCGTCGCTCCGTCCACCGCCCGCGCAGTGTACGTTCCGAGGACGTGTCTGGTCGCGCGCTCGCCGACCGGCAACAACACATGGGCTGAGATAGCCCGGAGCTCGGCGTCGAAAAACCGCTCCATATCCGTGTACGCGCGCTCGGTCGGATCGCCGTCGGGCACACAGAGATGCAGATAGGAGAAAAACGTCCCATTCATCGTGGGCTGCTCACCAGATTGTTCGACCAGTCCCGCCGCGGCGAGCGCGCGTTGGAGGGACAATCCAGCCGCGTTCGTGAATGGCACGCCCGTCTCGCGTCCCCCGTGAACGCCGGGGTGGTCACCGATGACGTGAAAATCGGCGTTGGCGTCCCCATACCCGGGCACGTACCGGTCACAGGACGGCGACATCCCGAACGGGTTACTCGTGCGATCGGTTACGTTTTCCACATCTAAGTAATCGCTTCCGATCGCTAAATGGTCCTCGGTTCGACAGCAACCATCACGATCGATGAGTATCGTCCTGAGAGTGGAGTATGGTCGTCTTTCAGGAAATCCTGACTGATGGCTCTCACAATGCCATTTATGTGTAAACCCTACACATAGACGTGCTGTCAGAGGAAACTCCAGCCAGTTTCAACACTCTGACACCGCAGATAGAGCAGGCCGACACCGTCGCCGATCTGCTTGATAGTTCCCGAACGAATCGGCTTCGAAACGGTCGAATCGGTGCTGGGGACCGAAGAAGCGATACGAACGAGACTCCATCGGGATTCGCTGGACCGCGAACCGCCGAAACCGCAGATCAAAGACGACGAACGATCGACTTCTCCACATTTCCTATGAATTTTCTTATATAATGTCGGTGTCTGTATCGAACAGTTTTCTGTGCGAACATAGAGACCAAACCGATGAGTGAGATAGCATCCATCATTTATCGTTCGGGAATCACAGCACACTGTTTCGAACTCTACTGCCCGTGTTGTCGGCATACCATCCATATCAGTTCGAGGAACGCACGAACCGCGTGACGTAACCAGTATTTCGACGAAAATATTATTCAATGAAATATTAGCAACGAAATAGAAACGCCGGACGCGTTTTCGAGGTTCGGTATCCTTTTGCTTTCGGTGGTGGAAACCACGGTATTCAGCCATGACGATGGACGAGAAGATTGAGGCGTTGCGCGAACGCAGAGAGCGAGCGCTACTCGGCGGCGGGAAGGATCGTATCGAATCCCAGCACGAAAAGGGAAAGATGACCGCCCGCGAGCGAATCGACTACTTCCTCGATGAGGGGACGTTCGAGGAGTTCGACCAGCTCCGGACCCACGACTGTCACAACTTCGACATGGAGGAGACTCAGATCCCGGGCGATGGGGTCGTGACCGGCTACGGTGAGGTCGAGGGACGGACAGTGTTCGTGTTCGCGCACGATTTCACGGTGTTCGGTGGCTCGTTAGGTGAGGTGTTCGCTGAGAAGGTGTGTAAGGTGATGGATCGGGCGATGGAAGTCGGCGCACCGATCATCGGATTGAACGACTCGGCCGGCGCTCGGATTCAAGAGGGCGTCGATTCGCTGGCGGGCTATGCAGACATCTTCCATCGGAACCAGCTTGCAAGCGGCGTTGTGCCCCAGATCTCGGCCATCATGGGACCGTGTGCCGGTGGCGCGGTGTACTCGCCCGCTATCACGGACTTCATCTTCATGGTCAAAGAGACCAGCCACATGTTCATCACTGGGCCGGACGTGATCAAAACGGTCACGGGTGAAGAGGTCGGGTTCGAGGAGCTTGGTGGCGCTCAGAC
Source organism: Halocatena salina (assembly GCF_023115355.1). Lineage (NCBI taxonomy): Archaea > Methanobacteriati > Methanobacteriota > Halobacteria > Halobacteriales > Natronomonadaceae > Halocatena > Halocatena salina. Next base: position 575,032 of record NZ_CP096019.1, on the reverse strand, counting down.
CCACGCCAGCGAGAGCGGGGTTGCACACTTCTCGGTGGACGCGGAGAAGGAGGCGTTGGACGACATCCGCCGATTGCTGTCGTACGTCCCGCAAAACAACGTCGAGGACCCCCCCCGCGTCGAGCCGTGGGACGATCCCAATCGGGCCGCCGAGGAACTCACCGAAATCGTCCCCGATGAACCACAGAAACCGTACGACATCACGGCGGTCATCGATCACATCGTGGACTCAGATTCGTTTTTCGAGGTTGCCGGAGAGTTTGCCCGGAACATTGTCACTGGATTCGCCCGCCTCGATGGCCACAGCGTGGGCGTCGTCGGTAATCAGCCCCGAGCGAACGCAGGGACTCTCGACATCGACGCGAGTCTGAAAGGCTCACGGTTCGTTCGCTTTTGTGATGCCTTTAACATCCCGATCGTGACGTTCGTCGATGTACCAGGATTCATGCCCGGTACTGACCAGGAGCACGGTGGCATCATCAAACACGGCGCGAAGCTTCTGTACGCGTACTCGGAGGCGACTGTTCCGTTGCTCACGGTCATCACCCGGAAGGCATACGGCGGCGCGTACGATGTGATGGCCTCCAAGCACGTGGGCGCGGACGTCAACTACGCGTGGCCGTCCGCCGAGATCGCCGTGATGGGACCACAGGGTGCGGTTAATATCCTGTACGACGACGAGCTTGAGGCGGCCGAGGAGGTTGAGGAACGCAGGCAGGAACTCATCGACGAATACCGCGACGCCTTTGCGAACCCATACACCGCTGCGGATCGGGGCTACGTCGACGACGTGCTCGAACCCCCCGAAACCCGCAGGCGTCTCATTGCGGATCTCGAAATGCTACGGAGCAAGCGCACCGATCATCCATCCAGAAAACACGGAAATATCCCCTTGTAACCACCGATTTCTGGGTGGGAACCTACGTTGACGTGGGGTGCGCCAAAGACGGATCAGTTTGGAGATCATCGTTCATGGTGAGCGATTAGTGTCAAATGAGAAGTGAGAGAAAGCATCGGTTGGGAGAGGGGGAATCGGAGCGTCGGACACGGAGATGAGTGCCATCCAACCCGTTCGGGTCGATGAGCCCTGGGATGTCAGCCTTGGGGGGTGTGTCTGTACGACGCCCGATCCATGTGGAAGAGTGACCGATACCCATAAGTGTTTTGTGGCTGATCCTTGCCGCGCGCAGGTTCTCTGCGCCTAGGAGATGCAGAGCAGACCCAACTCGTCATGTTCTTCGAGACCACTTGCCGTAACAGTCGTTCGCGACCGGTTTCTGAACGTATGACAGTACGAGTGCTTAGGGTCCGTACGACTTTCCGTCCTGCGTAGCAGCGTTCAGTCGGCGGAGGGCTGCTCGAGCGGTGCTCGCGTCGTAGCCGAAAACAACGTCCTTTGCATAGGTCTGGGCGACCTCACTCGCCGCGATGAGGTTGTCGATGTCGACGTTGACGGCGTACAACTCGATGCTGAAGGGTGTCGAAAGTGCGTCGACAAACCCCTTGGCGAGGATTTCGAGCCAGTACGTGGTGGCGTACGCCGTGTCGTAGAGCGGGACGACGAATTCATCGACATAGTCGAGCGCAGCCACATCGATGCCGGTTCGTCGATAGAGATGTCCCGGATACGGGTCGGGGTACAGCGTGAGATACAACCGGCCCGGAACGCGCTCGCGGACCGACCGAACGAACGACTCGATGACCGACGCGCGCCACGCAAAGCGATCGTCGTACTCGCTGTCTGCGAAGGCCTGCTCACACCGTTGGCAGTGACAGTACTCCGCTCGCGGAAATCCAACGTCGTCCAGACGAACATCCTCGTTGACCGTAGTACACTCCTCGATCGTCTCTAGCAAGCCTCGTCGGTATGACTCGTGACTTGGACAGACGTGCGCCCAATCGAAATACGGCTGCTCGCGTGTGGCGCGTTCGCCCGTCTCACTCACCGGTACGACATCGGGTGAATCGCGCGCAGCAGCGTTATCAGCGAAACACGACACCGCGTTCACTGCATTGGGCTGTGGAGTCTCGGCCCGGCCCGAAACGGATTTCACTTCATAGAAAGCCGAATCGAACTCCGGCCACGTCAACTCCCCCTCGTTACGGGTGATAACGCCGTACATACCAGTGGTTTACGGAGCCGCCGGGTAAGTCGTTCGCTCGGGAAAAGTGGATGTGTCTGTGCGTCGACGCAATTATCGTTTCATGGCAATCGCGGCAACGACGACTGCAACCAGTGCGAACGCAACGAGTATTTTCTTGGACATCACGCTACCTGTGGGCACCGATCGCTAAATCATTTTCCACTCAATGGTCGGCCGTGTACTCCTCGAGGGACTGCTGGGGGAGCTGTTCCGTGTCATGAGTGCCCACCGGCGGACGGTTTACCTCCGCTGCAGAGGTGGTTTCGAGATTAGTCGTCTCATCGAGCGAATCGAGGGCATCGAGATCGCCCGCATCGCGGGCATCCTGATCGATGCGCATCGAACAAAACTGTGCGCCACACATCGCACAAAAGCGCGCGTCTTTGTAGTTGTCACCCGGAAGCGTCTGATCGTGATACGACTGTGCTCGTTCGGGATCGAGCGCGAGGTCGAACTGCTCGCGCCAGTCGAAGGCGTACCGTGCTCGTGAGAGCGCGTCGTCCCAGTCGCGGGCGCCGGGCAGCCCGTTGGCCACGTCCCCGGCGTGTGCGGCGATCCGGTAGGCGGCCAGCCCCTCACGTACGTCCTCCTCGTCGGGTAATCCGAGGTGCTCTTTGGGTGTCACATAACAGAGCATCGCCGCGCCGGCACGGGCGGCTTCTGTCGCACCGATAGCGCTCGTGATGTGGTCGTATCCCGGCGCGATATCCGTCACCAACGGTCCGAGCACGTAGAACGGAGCACCGTCACAGACCTCCTGTTGGCGCTCGACGTTCCCTTTGATCTGGTCCATCGGGACGTGCCCCGGTCCCTCCACCATCACCTGAACGTCGTATTCCCACGCCGTCCGCGTGAGTTCGCCCAACGTGTCGAGTTCGGCAAACTGAGCCGCGTCGCTCGCGTCCGCGAGACTCCCCGGGCGAAGCCCATCACCGAGGCTGAACGTCACATCGTGTTCGTGGAAGATCTCACAGATCGATTCGAACTCCGTGTACAAGGGGTTCTGCTCGCCGTGTTCTTCCATCCACTGGGCGAGGATCGATCCTCCACGCGAGACGATCCCGGTCGTCCGTCCCTCCGTCAGGGGGAGATGTTCCATCAACACCCCAGCGTGAATCGTCTGGTAATCCACTCCCTGTTCGGCGTGTTTTTCGATCACCTCCAACAACAGTTCGGGAGTGAGCGCCTCAACGTCACCTGCTCGCTTGAGCGCCTCATAGATCGGTACCGTTCCGACGGGGACCGGGGAGTGCTCGACGTTCATCTCCCGAATTGGATCGAGATCCTCACCCGTGCTCAGGTCCATCACGGTGTCGGCTCCGTGGTGCACCGCCGTGTGGAGTTTCGTTAATTCCTCTTCGCGGCTACTCGTCGTCTCGCTGTTGCCGATATTTGCGTTCACCTTCGTCGAAAATTCACGGCCAATGACCATCGGATCTAGCGACTCGTGGCTGTGGTTCGAGGGAATGACTGCCTGACCCGTTGCGACCTGCTCGCGTACGAACTCGATGCTCCTGTTCTCCCGCTCGGCAACCCGTTTCATCGCCGCCGTCACCTCGCCAGCGCGTGCTCGCTGTAGCTGCGTCATCAAACACCTAGTGGTATCACTTGGTGATAAATATTGCTGTGACCCAATTAGAGTAATAAATAAGGAAAAATACATTGTCAAGTGCTTTCCTTGCTCGGGTGACGTTTCCACGGTTGGGAACAGCTATAGGTTACAACCACCATTCATCGATAGTGACAGACTTCAAACAGTGCTTCGAGTGTGGGAGCGGAAACGTGACAGAGTACGCTGGCGACCAGTACGAAGATGGGTGTTTGGTGTGTGATGACTGTGGGATGCTCATCCCACAGTGGCGCGGATGACATCGGGAGTCGCGGTACACCACACTGCTCAACTGATCAGCTGATCACCTTATGATATTTGCATATCCCAACAATATAAAATACTACTAGCGTATAGTAGTTATAATCATGGATTGGGACCGGTCGCCGGGTGTGATGGATGACGGGGTGAAAGTCCGTGTGATGACGTACGTAGACGAGGAAATGGAGTGTACACTCGACGCCGAGGAGTGGGCCGCCTTCAAAGACGACACTCCAACTCTGTATGGGTGTACGTCGTGTGAACTCCTTTCTGAAAGTACCCGTCCCTATCCGGGTGCATGGAGCAAATGCCCCAGATGCAAGCGCCGAATGGCCGAAGTGAAATACATGATAAAGAAGTAGCCGAGCTGGAACGGGAGGGCAGCTATCGCGTAGGACGTTCACCCAGTTTGAATATGCTCGGCGAGATCATCGCGTACGATGGTGTCACAGTAGATACACCGCACACCGTCATCGACCACGTCGAATTTGGAGACGACGGGTTCGCTTTGTGTCGTGATGCAGTTGCGGTTTGGACAGGCGATCACGTCGGTTACGGTCGCGGGTCGATCCACGCGACTCTTCTCGATAACATCGAACTCTCGGATGATGTTGATCGACGCATCGGGCGCGATGAGTGAGATCACGTCCACCTCGTTTTGGCTCAGCTCGCGGCTTTCGACTTTCACGATGTCCTTTCGACCGAGCTTCTCACTCGGGATGTTCATACCGATACTGACAGTTTCACCAGTAGAGCCGTCGATATCAAGGATCGCAAGCACTTTCAGGGCTTGACCCCCCGGAACGTGGTCGATGACAGTGCCGTTTTCGATCTTGCTGACGCGCAGTTCGCGGTCGTTATCGGTTGGGTGATCGGTCATTTGTTGGCTCCTCCGAGTAGTAGGTCTAACAGCGCCATCCTGACGGGGACACCGTTGTGGGCTTGCTGGAAATATTTCGCGTGCGCCGTTTCGTCGACATCGGGAGCGATCTCGTCCACCCGCGGGAGTGGATGCATTACGATGAGGTCGTCGTCAGCCCCTTCGAGGAGATCCGGAGTGATGTGATACTGGCCGGCGACTTTTCGATACTCGTTTTCGTCGTGGAATCGCTCGCGTTGGATTCGGGTCACGTACAACACGTCTAACGAGGAAAGCACGTCCTCGATCTCGGTGTGTTCGCGTACGTTCGCTCCCGCCTCATGGAGATCGTATCGAACCGAGCGGGGCAATCGAAGGCTCTCCGGGCTGATGAAATGCTGTCTGGCGTCCAGTTTCGTGAGCGCGTGTGAGAGCGAGTGAACGGTTCGTCCGTATTTCAGATCGCCCATGATCCCGATCGACAGATCGTCGAAGCCGACGTTTTCTCGGATGGTGTACAGATCGAGCAGCGTTTGAGTCGGATGATGGCCGGCTCCGTCACCGGCGTTGATGAGGGGTACGTCGACGAACTCGCTGGCCATTTTCGCGGCGCCCTCGCTCGGGTGACGGAGGACGATCCCATCGGCGTAGCCTTCGATGACACGGACAGTGTCGGCGAGACTTTCACCCTTCGTGACGCTTGATGATCCGACGGGACCGAGATCGACTGTCGTACCGCCGAGGCGCTTCATGGCGGTATCGAAGCTCATTTTCGTCCGTGTACTCGGTTCGAAAAAGAGCAACGCAAGTATCGTGTCCTCATACTGCGATCGATCCGGGGGATCACGGGCGATGTCGACGGCTCGGTCAAGCACCGCCTCGATATCGCTCCGCGATAGCTCTTTCGTGGTGAGAACGTGCTCGCGACGCATTGTTCGATAGGGGGGTATGAACTGTCTTGAATCTCCCGACCGACGTAGATCACTGTCATGGGTTCTCGATCCACCCTCCGCAGGGAGCTGTGTACTAAATCACTACCGGAGAGCGAAGGCGTTTTCTCGTTCGATGTGAGCAACTACTGCTATGCAACGTGTGGATGTGGCCGTCGTGGGTGGGGGTCCAGCCGGTACTGCTGCGGGAACCGCTGCCGCCGAAAACGATGCGGATGCTCTCATCATCGAAAAAGGGGTCCCTCGAGCTGATCGAGAACAGCCGGGGCCGGACTCGACCGACGCTGCGGGAATGCTCGACTACTGGACCGATCTGATGGATTTAAACGAGCCGGTTCCTGAGTGGGTGAAATGCCGCGAGTTGGACGGGACCGTCTTTCGCGGACCGACGGAAAACGTGACGATACGATCGACGGGAATCGATAGCTCCTATCCCAACTTCGGCTTCACGTTCAATCGGGCGCGGTTCGACGACTGGTTACGCGAACGGGCCGAAGACGCTGGAGCGACCTATCGCGTCGGCAACGGCGTCCAACACGTCGATGTCGATCCCCGGGCGGGGCACACTCTCACGCTTCGAGACGGTGAGGAGATCACTGCCGAATACGTCATTCTGGCGGATGGTCCACAGCGCACCGTCACGAACCGAGTGCTCGAACCACTGCTTTCTGACGATGCGATCGATCGGCTCGCCTCCACGCGGGCGAACCACATCGCCTACCAGGAACACCGCGAGTTCCCCGAAGAGGTGTTCGATGAATCACTCCTCACGTTCTGGTGGGGATTCATCCCGGGACACACGGCCTATCCATGGGTGTTTCCGAACGACGGCACGGTTGCCCGTGTCGGTCTCACGATGCCGATCGGACTCGATCTCTCGACGGTCGAGAGCCACAAAGAGTATGCGCTCCTCCGAGAGAGCGACGATACGGTTCCTGCCGGTAACGTGTACATTCGTCGGCTGCTCGAACGCGAGTACGGCGATGAATACGACATCGACGAAGCGTTTCCGCTCGTCGAGGACCGGGGGAAACGAAACGGGACCGAAACGTATCCGATCTCCTCGACACGGCCGATCGATTCGCCCACAGCGGCGAAGGTTGCCATCGTCGGTGGCGCGATGGGAGCAACGTCGGCGTTTCACGAGGGAGGTGACCACGTCGCAGTCCGTACAGGAAAGATCGCCGGTCGCCTGGCCGCGCTCGGAGCGTTGCGCGCGTACAACTCCGAATGGAAGCACGCTATCGGTGACGAAATCCTCCGCAACGTCTCGCTCGCGGACGTAGTGCGCGGATACGAGCCGAGCGATTGGGATCGCGCGTTCGGTGTCGTCGACCGGATGTTGAACGATGGCAAATATCATACCCGGAAAGCGCTGACGTCCGGCTTGCGAGGACTCAGTCTGCTCGGAACCTACGAATGGACGAAGTTCGGCTACCGGAACCATCGCTACGTCCAGATCCAAGAGGAACAGTACGAACGGTGAAACGGCGTGCATCAGCGCGCGACGAACGGATGCCTTCGAACGCGCGCCGATCGATTCGAACGAGCGAACGGCTTCAAACGATGTGGATCACGATGCTTCGGAACGGACCGTAGCCCCTGAATCGTCGAGATCATATCGTTTGGGAAACGGTGATGGGACCCGTCGCTCGACCAGCTCGACTTCCCGAGGACACAAACAAACATTGATAACTCATTGCAGTAGTATTTGGCAGTGACGTGAGACCGATCTGGGATGTATCGGAGCGAAGCACCGGCCACCGTGACACGGATTCGGATAAGCTGTGAGCACGTGATATGACGGGGACACCAACTATCGGCATCGATCTCGGGACGACGAACAGTGCGATTGCGCACGCGAAAGATGACGACATCAATATACTCCCGGCAGCGACGGGTGACCGAACGATACCGTCGGTAGTCGCGTTCGAGGAGAAAAGTGGAGAGGCTCTCGTAGGTAGACAGGCGGTGAATCAGGCCGTCGCTCACCCGGACCGAACCGTCTTCGCCGTCAAGCGTTTCATGGGAACCGAGGAGACGATCCTCCTCGGATCGAGAGAATGTGAGTTCACACCGGAGGAGATATCTGGACTCATTCTACGGAAGCTAAAACGCGATGCGCAAGCGTATCTGGAGCGCTCCATCGAGAACGCGGTTATTACGGTGCCAGCATACTTCAACGACCGGCAGCGTCAAGCGACAAAACACGCTGGAGCGCTGGCTGGGTTGGAAGTCGACCGGATAATCAACGAACCGACGGCGGCCTGTCTCGCCTACGGGCTCCAAACAGCTCAGGACAAGACGGTGTTGGTGTACGACCTTGGTGGCGGAACGTTCGACAGTTCGTTGATCGAGATCACAAACGGCGTCTTCGAGGTTGTCGGCACCAGCGGCGATACCCGGCTAGGTGGAAACGATTGGGACGCACTCATCGTTGAATGGCTCGAAGATCGAATCGAACGCGACCACGGTATCTCGGTCGCGGACACGCCACTTGCAGAGGAACGGCTCTTCGATGCGGCACAGACCGCTAAGCACGAGTTGTCGAACCGACACGCGACGACGATCACGATCCCGTTTTTAGAACACGACGACGGCACCAGCGACATCGAGCAGACACTCCACCGCGATACGTTCGAAGAGATGACGCAGGAACTGCTCGATACGACGATCGAACGCTGTGAAACGCTGTTCGATCAGGCAGGGTACGACCGATCCGAGATCGACGAAATCCTGCTCGTCGGAGGTGCGACGCGAATGCCACAGGTCAGACGCCGAATCAAAGATCGGTTCGGTGTCGAGCCATCCAAGCGCATCAACCCCGATGAAGCCGTGGCGATCGGCGCAGCAGCCCAAGCGGCGATTCTTGACGGCGAGTTGCTCCCCGGACAGTGGTCACAGACACACCGACGCACACAACCGACCGAACTGTCACCCACTTCGGCTTCGGATAACGTGGTGTTGCTCGACGTCACTCCACAGTCGTTCGGCGTGGAGTTGATCGATAGAGAAACGTACGAGCCGTACTACCACGTCGTTATCGAACGCAATTCTCCGATTCCCGCTCGGAATTCTTATATGACGACGACTTCACGAGATAACCAAACCGAAATCGAAATACCGGTGTATCAGGGGCACAACGATCAACTCGAAGAGAACGAATTCCTCGACTCGTTCGAACTCGGACCGATCCCACAACGACCTGAAGGAGTACCGAACATCGAAGTCAAATTTATGCTTGATGAGAATGGAATCTTGAACGTAAGCGCAAGGGATGTCGATCACGAGATCGGTGATGCAATCGAGATTCAATCGGTGTTTGGCTTCACCGACGACGAACTCTCTGTCATGCAACAGAACTTGCCTGAAATCAAATAAGATACAGAGGTGAACAAGTGTGAGCATGAGCGTCAACGGGGGTGTAAGACATCCATAGTCCGACCAGCATGACCGAATCGTATTATGAGCTGCTTGACGTCAGTCCGAACGCTTCCGAATCGGAGATCCGAAAAGCCTACCGCGAGCAAGTAAAGCGCCACCATCCGGACGTGAGCGATGAGCCGGATGCTCGTCAGAAGATCATCCAAATCCGCGAAGCCAAGGAGGTGTTGACGGACGAGCAACAGCGAACCGCGTACGACCGCAAGCGCGCCTCGGGCAACGGGCGGAAAGAAGGGACACGGGGTGCAAGTGCGAGTCCGAATTCGAGTGAGGACCGCCATCAACGTGGGTCAGAGAACGATCGATGGTGGACGCGGACGCGTGCGAACCGTTGGACTCGAACACGGACCCGTGAGCGTGAACGGACTGCCAGTACCGAGCGCGTCGATCCGACGATGCGCGAACAAATCGAATGGGCCGCTGATCGACTCCGAGAGTCGACTGCGTTGTTCGTCCGGGCGATCACGGAACCACCGCCCAATCCCGTACCGTTCGTTCGAGGATGGCTCGAAGGTAAGATGCAATCACCGACCGCCATCCGACTCGGGTTCGCGGCGTTGCTCGTGCTCACGTTTACCCAGAGTCTTCCCTCTGTGATCGATGCGTACTCCCCGAACGATCCCGTGTTCGGGATGGGAATCGTGCTCGGTTCCCTGTTCATCAGCTACGCTGGATATGAGTTCGTTTCACCCCTCCCGTTCGAGCCACCAAGACAGCGCGAACGGTACAAGCCTGCTGGAAAGCTACGGCTCTGGCCGATCATCGGTGCGAATCTAGTTAGTCTTCTCATGATTGCTCTCGGCTATGCGATGGGGGCAGCCAACGGTGGAACAGGCTTTGCTCTCGCCTCAGTAGTGGTGTTTGGGGTGTTCTTCGTCGTCATTCCTTCGGTGTTCGGTAACGGATTACGGTTCCTCGTCGGAGGCAACGAAGACGTTGCTAAACACACGACCTGGGTCGGCGTCGGTCTCGGCGTGCTCACTGCTATCGTGGTGTTGTTCACCCCTATCGGCGGGGAAACGTTCCAGCGATTGATCTCGCTCGTGGGTGATCCATCCTCATCGCCATGGGTCGATCCGTTTCTTTTGGGTCCGGTTCGAATCGGAACCCTACTGAACTTCCTGCTCGGGATGACGCTGATCAGTGGCCTTCTCTGGAGTAGCGTGGCGATGTGTCGAGACCTCACTGCAGCGCCGTGGAGCGATCGGTACGATCACGGCTACCGGATCCATCCCGCTATTTGGAACGCTGCCCTTGCCGCTCCGTTCGCTGTCGTCGCGTGGATGATCGGTTCGGGAATTCATCAGATACCCCTTCAACTGCCGTTCGTTGCCACGCTCATGATCACACGCCACAGCATGGCTTCGGTCATCGTGTTGTTACCCACCGTACTCACCGGTGTGTACATCCTTCGCCGACGCGCCGAACCGTTGTTCCGAGAACGACTGTACGGCCAACAGTAGGATGGTACTCTGGTTGTGGACGCAACTTCTTAGTTCGTCTCGCCATTAGTACGGATGCGTGCCAGTAGTCCCCGCCCGAGTACATCCCCTAGGGATGCGATGACAGCGCGGCGAACCCGGGCACGCGACACACCCGACACGAGGGTTTCCCGGCCGACACGGCACACAGCCCGGAATGACGCCGGACGTTAGTGTCTCGGGTGATATTTCGTATTGCTTCTCACGGTGGGACGAATCGATTCACGACGATGAAACGGTGTAGCTATATAACAAGATAATCTCATTACTGAGACTGACGTTGATACGTCGGACCTGCTAGTCACAGGCAGATAACCCGTGGAAATAACACTGTGACGATCGATTCTACAACGGGATCGTTCCGCTTCATGATCGGCACTGGAAACTCCAGCAGTTGGGAGGTTACCTTATGCCTGTGATCACGCTGTTATTTGCACGTCATCAAGGACGAACCCCTTATACTGGTCTTGATCCTGTTGACTATCTCTCGATTCGATCAGCTCGGGTCCGTCGGGACTGAAATCGATCGTGGTCGTGTCAGAGGCACTTGCCTCTCCACTCGTCCTGAGGCGGGCGTACGCGGCGTAGGTGGTGGTTTCAGACGTCGAAAGCAGCACGGACTCCCTCACAGTGGCGCTGCGAACGATCGCCGTGCCGTCCTGCACCGCTTGGTCGAACAGTTTCCGTTCGTGAATAGTGTCCGTTGAGAACGTGGGTGACGTATCGAACCCCAGTGCAGCTCCGTATACGGTTTCGTAGGGACCCACTCCATAAACCATACTCGTTGTCACTGATGAGTCCATACCCGCTTGGAGTGCGCCCTTGTACCGTCCATCGAACGCGACGGTGAGATCGACAGTCTCGTCGGTGACGACAGTGAACGGTGTGCCGATCACTGCCGTCTGTGTGAACTCGCCAGTGCGTTGCTCCGGAACAGTGGCGTACGCTGTCGCCCTGTTCGTCGGCGTGCGTGCGGCCTGTTCGGTTTTAACGAACTGCCCGGACGTAGCCTCGATTCCCCAGCCGATCGATGTCTCTTCAATGCGGAGGAGATCATCCTCGGCTGGGATGAACGTCGGTGTCGTTTGGGAGGGCTGCAAACGAGTCCTACCACTACCAACATTCCCTGCCGTAGCAGGGAGCAGCGAGATGGCTGTGAGACCGGTAAGTGAACACAACACCCCGCGTCGAGTGGACGTCGTATCGCCCATACCCCACATGGGTGATGAGACTACTAATAAATTTTTCACAGAATTATGCATGAATACATCCCATGTTGTGCCTTACAATAGGAATGTACATACAATAACCTCCGTCAACGGTTGGCGTACGAACCGCCGCTCGATGACAACTGCTATTTCGCTCACCCGATATCGCTCGGTATGAAGCTCACGCGCATTGAGACAACGGACGGGATCAAGACGGGAGAGTACGTGGATGGAACGGTCATCACGGACGATGATCGATACGAGCCGACGGAGTACGAACTTCTCTCGCCGTGTGAACCTTCAGCGTGTTTCTGTGTCGGACGCAATTTCGGCGAGAAGGTAGACCAGATGGAGTACGACGTTCCTGAGGAACCAGACTTTTTCATCAAGCCTCCGATCGCAGTGCACGCCCCTGAGACTCCGATTCAACGTCCTGATTTCACGTCTGAGCTCACCTACGCAGGTGAACTGGCCGCTGTCATCGATCGGGAGTGCTCACACGTTCCGAAATCGGATATCAATACCGTGGTACGGGGCTACACCATCCTAAACGATCTCGATGCACTGGATCAACCTCGACGCACGGCCCGCAAAGCCTTCGATGGGAGTGCGCCGCTCGGTCCTTGGATTGAAACCGACATCGATCCCGTTGGTATCGAGATGCAGACGACCATCAACGGTGAACAGCGTCAGTCGGACAACACCGATCGGATGTTCTTCAAGCCCGCCGAAATTATTTCGTTCTTATCTGAAAGGTTTACATTCAGGAGTGGCGACGTTATTTCCTTCGGAAGTCCCGCAAACCCTGGTCTCCTCGAACCAGGTGACGAGATCGAGATCACCTACGAGGGTATCGGAACGCTCAGGAACACAGTTCAGTGAAACGTTGATTGACTCATGTCTATACATGAGTGACGTATCGCTGATAGCATCGCTGTTTAACACCGGATGAAGCGATAGTGATCCTCAACACCGATCGGGGGTTGCGTGGAATACGGTTCGATCGTCGCTACTCTTCGAGGATCGAGATGGTATCCGAACGAATCCATGCGTTCGGATTGTCGTGCTCGTACACCACGAGGAGTCCCTCACGGGTTTCGAAGCGTCCGTAATTTTCGTATCGACCGTCCGTTCGTGTGCGAGATCTTTCTTCCATGGCGTCTCGTTGGTGGCAACCGAACGGACAACCCAACACACCAACGCCGACTGAACGTCAAACACCGCCGAGACATCGCGTCAACCCATTGTCACGATGGCCGTCCGGTATCGTTGTGTACAACGATAAGTCTTACAGTTATAAGGATGTTCCTAAATTGTCTTGGATTCATTTATACTCATTTAGGGAAAATGGTTTGTTTTTGTCATAGCGATTTCTTCTGATATCGTCGTTGGGAACTGTCTCATTGGGTGTTGTCTACAACTAATGAATAGAATTCATCATTTATTATTGGTGCTGGTTCTCTGGTGTAGCTGTTTGTAGATCGTATTGTTTCCGTTGTAGCTGGCGGTTCGGTGGAGGAGTAGCGAGTCGAAAGACTAGCGGCAGACCCGGCCGAATATCTGCTGATAGCCGAAACCGGCCGGAGGCTCTGGAAGTGGTCTACCGCTTACATTACCATTTCGTGTGGTGTCCGAAATACCGGTAGTCGGTGTTCACCAGCGAGCAAAGGACCGTCTCGAAGGCCTCATCGAACGATTGTACAATGAAGGCGTTGCGACAGTGCATGTCGGCAAGCTTATCGAGGCGCTAATGCCTGTCCAAGAATCCAGCGTGAGCAACTCCACGGATTTAACCGTGTAGGGGATGTCAAGTTGTGCTTTCCTCTTCGATCTCTTTTCGGGCAGTGAATACGGCGTCCGCGTCCATCGCTAACTCGTACTCGTAGTAAGCACCACCGGCTCTTCCGTCGTTTCGTTCCGTTCTGCTGAGAAAGCCGAGCATCTTGAGCTCCGAAAGATGATCTTGGACACTGCGTAACGAGGAGAGTGGATCGGTCCCCCAGTACGTAGCGACTTGTTCGTAGGTGCTTTGAATAGTTTTCGATCGAACAGGTGTTTCCTGGCTCTCTTCTAATTGCGCGATCGCTTCGAGTATCAGCTGTGCGTGTGGTGTCTGATCACGTATCTTATTTCTCACACGTCCTCGTTGGACACGAGTCTCCGCAGCTAGGATGTGGTCGTCGGTAACGGTGTCGTCGCCGTTGTCTTCGGCGATGTCCCCGCCCGTGCTGAGAAGATCGAGTGCTTGTCGGGCGCTTCCTGTGTCCTGTGCAGCCTTTGCTGCACAGAGCGCGATAGCGCTCTGGACGTACGCGTCCTCGACGAACGCTTTTTCAGCCCGGTGAGAGAGGATCGTCCGGAGTTCGTCGGCGTCGTACGGCGAAAAGGAGAGTTCCTTTTCCATTAAGGTGCCTTTGACTTTCGGACTGAGGCTGTCTCGGAACCGATAGTTGTTGCTGATACCGATAACGCCGATCTTTGCTTGGTCGAGATGCCCGTTCGATCTTGCCCGAGGGATCTCATAGAGGAGTGAATTGACCTTCGCGAGATGGTCGATTTCATCGAGCACGAGCAGGAACGTTCCGCTGATCTCATCGAGTAACGAGTAAAACTCCTCCAGTGCATCACTCGTCGACAGTCCCTTTTTGGGGAACGTTGGAGCATCGTCGCTCCGAAGTGTGTTGATGAACGCACGGAGCGTCCCATAGGCCGAGTCGTTGTTGCAGTTGTGGAACAGAACGTGGAGTCGATCGGCTTCGTCACGTTTTTCGACCTGATATTGTAAAGCATCCATCATATATCTCGTGACGGCTGTTTTGCCGACACCAGTTTTTCCATAAATAAATATATTTGATGGGCTACGACCAAAGAGCACGTCTTTGAGGGCGTTTCGATACGCTTCTATTTCGGCTTCCCGCTCGAGAATCGTTTCTGGATCGTAATCTTCTTCGAGTACGTGTTTATTATCAAAAATCTGACTTGTTAGACCTTCGAATGGATCGTTCATGTCAGTATCTTAGACTAGGTGGGTTTTACACAGCAGACATAAATAGATACCGTTCGTCTGTTTCGTGTGTTCTCACTCTTTAAGTAGAAGACACACAGTACGTTTCGTCTGTTTTCTAGCTAGAAAACATCCACTCCGTTTCGGATGTATGGGGATCTTATTGCTGCTATCGAAAGATTCAATCACTATAGAGAGGTTCGACAGAACAGACGAAACGTACCGTGGGTCCAACCCGCGAACGAGGCAGGTCGTGAAGCAGGAGGGGGGGATCTCTTCGAGGAAGAACAGACGAAACGTACTGTGTGTCCCCCCACCTCCCCGGGTCTGATCCCTCTGGGAACAGACGAAACGTACTGTCTGTGTGCTCGAAACAGACGAAAATACCTCTTACATTCGAACAAGTCTATGCTGTATCTCTCGTCGAACACGTAATGACCGACGCGGCCGGACTCGTATTCTACGATCGAGTTTCACACGGGCGCGCAACGACACCGACAATGTCGTGTGACTGCGAGTTACCGTGAGTTGGAGCTATTACCGCTGTGCGAGACCAATGAGGTGGGGTAGTTCGGAGATGATGATCTCAGAAACACCCAACTGCGCAGCGTTTTCGCTTCCCGGTAAGCAGAACACTGGCATCTCAGCCACGACACCCGCAGTGGCACGCGTTCCGATGACACGCGTTCCGATCTCATCGGCAGAGCGCCGTCGAAACAGTTCACCAAACCCAGGCAGATCCTTCGTGAACAGCGACGAAACTGCTTCGACGGTCACGTCATCAGGAGTTACTCCCGTCCCACCGGTCGTGACGACGGCATCGACACGCTCGTCGGTCGTGTAGGATTCAACGCGCGATCGGATCGCGTCGTAGTCGTCACCGACACTCTCGCGCTCGACAACGCGGTAGTCGGCATCATTGAGCGCGGTTTCGATCGCGTCACCGGATGGATCGTCGTCGACTGACCGCGAGGAGGACACGGTCAGAACGGCCACGCCGGGATCTTCTACATCGTGGTGGTGATGGTTGTGCTCGTGATTTCTATCTGATTCTTCCTCGGACCGATCGTATGGTTGCGTTGGCATACTTCTCATTGGTGTGTCCCCTACAAGTGGTTTGATTCCGGTGACAGACCGTCCGCCATAACGGGTTGGAACTATCAACAGTGTTTTGCGTCCAGACACGGAGAATCGAGCATGAAGGCCGTACAGTTCACCGAGCACGGCGATAGGAGCGTTCTGTCCTACGAAGAGCATCCAGATCCCGAGATATCGGCTGATGAGGTACTGCTCGACATCAAAGCAGCGGCACTGAATCACCTCGATATCCACACCCGTCGTGGACTGCCAGGCGTCGATCTTGCGATGCCTCACATTCCCGGCAGCGACGCGGCTGGTGTGGTCAGCGAGACCGGTTCGGCAGTGAGCCGTTTTTCGGACGGTGATCGCGTTGCCGTCTCGCCCGGACGATCGTGTGGAACGTGTGAGTACTGTCGCCATGGACAGCAATCGATGTGTGAGTCGTTTCATCTGATCGGAGAGCACGTGACTGGCGTTCACGCGGAGTTAGCTGCCATCCCGGCTGACAACCTCGTTCCCGTTCCTGAGACCGTCGAGTGGCCGACCGCCGGCTCGGCTGCACTGGTTTTCCAGACCGCGTGGCGGATGCTTCACACACAGGCCGATATCGCCGCTGGCGAGCACGTCCTCGTCCACGGTGCGAGCGGCGGAGTCGGACATGCGGCGGTCCAGATCGCGGCCCACGCTGGTGCTGTGGTGTACGCCACGGCGAGTAGCGATGAAAAACTCGATCATGCGCGTGACTGTGGTGCGGATCATCTCATCAACTACGAGGAAACCGAATTTACCGATGAGATCTATGCTCTGACCGACGGGCGAGGTGTCGACGTCGTCGTCGATCACGTCGGTCCTGCAACATGGGAAGACTCCTTGAAATCACTCGCTAAAGGGGGACGATTGGTTACGTGTGGGGCAACCACCGGACCGACCGCCGAAACGAACATCAACCGAATCTTCTGGAACCAGCTCCGTATTATCGGCTCCACGATGGCGACCCCGGGAGAGACCGACGACGCGTTGTCACTGGTTTGGGACGGTACGTTCGAACCCCACCGCCGGACGATACTCCCGATGAGCGATATCGCGCGCGCTCACGAACTCCTTGAGGAACGCGAGGGATTCGGCAAGGTCGTCGTCGTTCCTGACAGCGAGGTACAACGCGCCTCGGACAGCCAGACACAGTCTGGTGACAGTGCATATGACCGGTGAGAACGACGGTTACGTCCATGATCCCGAGTCGTTCCGAGACCAGACCGATCACGATGAACCCGACCGGACGACAAAGGCGTATCTCGATGGGCCGAAAGGAGACCGCTCCGACCAGGCGTTTGGACGGCGTGGCTGGTTTCTCCTCGGAATGCTTGCTGTCGCCTTCGTCGTCGCTCCTGCGACGATACTGTATCTCCCGTACGCAGAACCTGTTATCACCGCGCTAGGACTGTCTTTTCGGGATGCGTATCTCGTTTTGCCCCTCGTGCCAGCACTCGCACTCGGATCGGTCGCTGTCTGGACTGCTATCAGTGGTGTACGCTGACCCCTCTCTTCTGACTCACTGAGAAAAAACCGAGGCAGGACGTTTGTTCGAATGAGCTGCCTCGTGGAGAGCAAACACAGATCGCAGACTGCCCCTCTGTTGTACTAAGTATCGTATGCCGTCTCGTCTATTCAATCGTGGACAGTCTACTTTGGTGGTCCCACTCGAACCCTAAAAACGCATCGAAACATATCCATAAGTAATGAATTATTAACAATTATGAAGCGTGTTGTGATACGATTTCTGCTATCGGTATTGCTTGCTATCTGTTTGAGACAGCACATCAAAAAAATCGTTTGGTCGGTTCACCCTATACGATGTCGAAGAAATCCTTATCGTCGAAGCCGTCGTCGTCGCTACGGTCCTCGTAATCAACGACGACGTTACCGCCTTTATTATCGACATCGACATCATCATCGTCACTGATATCGTCTCCTGAGCAACCGTGCGCTGCAACTGGTGTCGCGCCGGCTCCCGCAATCATGCCCAACAGCATGAATGCGGCCAACGCAACGCGGATAGATCGTTTCATGGGTATATGGACTGGGATCCACTATGATCCCTCCAATGAGGGAATCGTGGACTGCTCGCCCAGCAGATATTCATTCGAGCACATCTGCAATAAATATTTCTTCGACTGATAGTAATGAAACAATCGATTCAATTTAACTTATCATGATACGTTACTACCTGATGTGAATATATTTTGTCATCTCATACTTGACTGCACGGCGTCGATAGTCCGATTTCCACTGTTATTGGTGTATCACTTATCCATAATGAAGTGCATTCGTAACATATCAACAATTACATTAAACGAGAACAATAGTGAATGGTATGGAAAACGTTTAATCTGGAGACGAGAGGACGTGATGCATGGCGAAGTTAGGTACTCAGGGACCGGCATCTCTGATCCTCATCAGGCTGTTAGTTGGTGGCGTTTTCATTACAGAAGGAATACAAAAACTGCTGTTCCCAGGGATACTTGGCACAACGCGTTTTGCCACGATGGGCTTTCCCGTCCCCCAAACCACAGCTACCGTTGTGGGAGTGATTGAGGTTATTGCGGGCGGTGCTGTACTCGTTGGGCTTGCAACGCGATTGGCTGCCGTGTTTCTGTTGTTGATCGCTTTCGGTGCGATTGTCACAACGAAGATTCCGATTCTCGTTGGTCACGGCATCTGGGTATTTCCGGTTCAAGACGCCGAACGCTACGGAGTTTGGGGATTCCTTCACGCGTGGCGCGGTGATATCGCAATGCTACTTGGATCACTTTATTTACTTATTGAAATCGATTGACGTGTGCGTCGGAATGTGAGAACATACACATAATTTACAAAAGGTCGAAATACCTCCCACCAGAACCAATGGATCGATATGCTCGAAGAGAATGCGTCCGCGAGTGGGACGAGTGAAGACGGAGGGGATGTCCCAACCCCGGTCGGTCTCATTGTCGGTGGCGTTCGAACGGTCGCTGCTCGGTCGGTGGACGACACCGTTCAAACGGAGGTGGCTTTGACGTGCTCGGCGACGTATCAGGACGTGCTGACGGGCAAGCGCCGAACTGTTTACGGCGACCGAGCGGCGACCGAGTACCCTGACCGAGCGCAGTTCATGCTCCAATCGGAGCTGACCGACGAGCGGGCCACTGTAACGCATTCGTTTCTTGATGCGTTTGCTCGGGCGAACGAGCTTCCGTCTAACAGCGTCGTGGTGTATGCGATCCCCTCGTTCGACAACCGAGCGACGATGCTCGACACCATCGTCGAAGAGAGCATCGGTGAGCGTCTTCTCTGTGGCTATCCGATGGCATTGTGCGGCTCGATTCCGGTGTTTGAAAGCGGATTGGATGCGCTCGATCGGATCTTTATTGCGATCAATGCAGGATCGACGAATCTTGAAGGATGCGTGTATCGTCGTGGAGAGCAGCTAGCACGATTTTCGACGGGATCGGTCAGGGGCTTTGAGGTCGATAAATGGATCATCAACAACGTCGAGGAAAGAACTCAAGGTCGGGTTCACATCGATCGGACCACGGCACGAGAATACAAAGAAGGACGCACCGATCACGACGATTTTCGACCGTTTACTGACAGTGCCACCAGCACCGGGAAACCGATCCACGAATCCACTGTCGAACACGGGGTGAGCGACGCAATCGATCGATACGTTGAGAAAGCCGTCGACGAAATCGCAAACGGGTTTCTCCCCCGCCTTGCCAGTCGTTCCATCAAAATCTACAAACGGACCTTGGAGAAGCCGATCGTCCTTACCGGTGATATGGCTGTCGTCCCTGGCTTGGGTAAAGCGTTCGAGGACCGACTCAGCACGGAACTCCAACGGAATATCGTGGTGATCGCTCCCGAAGAACCGACAACTGCCGCTGCACGTGGTGCCCACCGTATTGCGCGACGACTCGTCGAGACCAAAGAGTACTGATAGCTCCGACACTGGCCAGTCACCGGTGTTAGAGAATCACAGCATATAATACACTGCCCGAGAACCTGTTGAGTGGGTCGGTAACAAACGACCAGCGCAGACGTAGCTCTCACCGGCACGAAACGGAGGTAATCACGAGCGTCAACGAGATGGAACGAGGCTCCCTACACCTTACAGGATATCCAAGCCGAGGTCTAGGAAGTCGTTGTCTTCGCTATCGTCGATGATAACGTTGGAGGAATCATCGACATCGACGCCGTCGTTGTCGACGCCGTGGTTGTCATCGTCGTAGGTGACGTCTGTGCTCTCTGCCATAGCGGGTGTCGCGCCGGCCCCCGCGATCATGCCCAACAGCATGAACGCGGCCAACGCAACGTGGATAGCTCGTTTCATGGGTATCATCTGGGACGAATCCCACGTTGACGATTTTTTGCCGAACTGATCCACACCGGAAGTCGGCAAATCGATCGTGGAGTTTCCCAGTACAACCATATTCAAACACATATATTATAAACGTTACTACTCAGATGGACATAGAACATTACTATACAGCTCTTCTATCTCTCGTCAGGACTAATGTATTGACTCTCCTACATCCCACGGTTTTCTAGTTAATTATCTAACACCAAACTAATCAAAATTTCATTATCATCTCTCACAGAGCTACTATACAGGTATAAAAATTCATTGTCAGGAATCAGGTGATCGACCGATAACTGTTACTAGTGATCAAATCGCCACTAGATCCTAACGAATTCCTTTATACACATCCCCCCTAGGAACGGTCGCCGGACCATGGCAAATTAGCCCTGTGTTCCCTCGTTGGCGGCGTACCTCCGTCGTTTCGCCGGTCATCGATCGACAATGCCTGAATACTTTTCGAGTGGTTGCTCGTAATCCCCACGAGCGGCCGGTCGTTGTATTGTCGTTCAATACCGGACGAAAGATTTGAGAGATGGACCAGCCAGATACGGATATGGACGTCGATGAAAAGGACATCGATATTTTGAAAACCATCGCAGACACGGAAACCCGAAGCCCGGATCGCATCTCGGAGGTGACTGGAATCCCCCTTTCGACCGTGAACTACCGACTGAAACAGCTCCGGGAAGCGGAGGTCATACGCAACGATCATTACGACATCGATCTTGAGGCGCTTGGCTTTGAGATCACGTTTGTGATTCAGATCATTGCCGGTTATGAGGAAGATACCTACGAGCCACTCGGTGAGAAACTCGCCGACATCGACGGTATCACCCACGTTTACTTCACGGCGGGCGACACCGACTTCTTCGTGATCGCACAACTGTCTGATCCCGAAATGGTTGAGGACCTCATCACCACACTCGAACGTCTCGACGGAGTCGAACGAACGATCTCCACGTACACGATCAGCACGCTGCTCGACGGTCACGAGCCGCTACAACAGATCTCTCGGGAAACGATGCGTGATCGCCTTCTCGATTGATCTTATACATACAATCGATATAATCAGCATTTATCGTACCACAGTTCAACCAACAGCTATATCATACACTACTCTACAATATTTTCCATGAACGCGATCCGTTCACTACGTCGTATCGGCGAGGGCGTGTGCTCTCGCCACTATCGGAGTGATAGCCAATGAGACGACAGCTGGTCGGGGCATTTTTGCTTCTCGGTACGCTGTGGGGAAGTTCGTTTGTGGCGATCGATATCGGGCTGGGATATTTTCCACCGATCGAGTTCGCAGCACTGCGGTATCTCATCGCGGGCGTCGTCGTGCTCGGTTACGCCTGGTATTCGACACCACAGTGGTATCCCCGCTCCCACAGGGAGTGGTTAGTCGCCGGAATCGCTGGGAGCTTTCTCATCGGTGGCCACCACGCGTTTCTGTATCTCGGTCAACAACACGTCAGTGGTCCGATCGCAGCGGTGATCGTCAGCCTGGGTCCAGTGTTAACAGCGTTGTTCGCGGCTGGACTGCTTGACAATCAGGTGACGTCGATGGATTTCGTCGGATTTGCCCTCGGATTTCTGGGCGTGTTTTTCGTCGCCCAACCGGGCGTGCCCGAGGGTGTCGGGCAGTCGTTAGCTGTGCGATTTTTGGCCTTGGACCCGGGCGCGCTGTTGACAGGAGATGGGATCGGCGTTGCGACGGTGTTTCTCGGTGCCGTCTGCTTCGCGCTTGGAGCGGTGTTGACTCAACCTATCGAGACGTCGCTTCCGCCTCGGACGGTACAAGCGTGGGCGATGCTCATCGGCTCAGCGTTGCTGTTCGTCGCTGGTCTCGTTCGCGGCGAATCACTGGCAGCGATTCAGTGGACACCGATTGCTGGCATCTCCCTCGTGTACCTCGGAATCGTCACTGGTGCGGGGGCGTTTCTTCTGTATTTCGAACTGCTCGATCGGATCGGTCCGACACAGATCAATCTCATCGGGTACCTCGAACCGGTCTCGGCTACGGTTCTCTCATGGTTGTTGTTGGGTGATCTGATCGATCCGCTCACGGCGTGTGGTTTTTTCACGATTCTCGCCGGGTTCGTCTGCATCCAGCGGCGTTCGTTCGTTCCGATCATCGCATCCCGATTCGACGCCATCTCTTTCCGGTGAATTACCGGCCGGGACACCGATGGAGGCCAATCCTTTTCCGGCGGTACGGCCTATCGACACACCGATGGAGGCCGACGATTCGGTCGAGCCGCCGGTGTCGTTCCGCGAGCAGGCAAACCGTGTGAATCGGGACTTCCGATCCCAAACGGCCGATACGTCGTGGGATAGGGCAACCGACGTACTCGATTGGTACGAATCCTACGAGTCGGTTCGAGCAGGGGATGATCCCCCGTTCGATTGGTACACTGGCGGTCGGCTCAACGCCTGCTATGAGTGTCTCGATCGTCATCTCGACGCGCGGAAAAACCGGCTCGCCCTCCGGTGGGAAGGTGAGTTAGGAGAGACGCGGAGCTACACGTATCTAGATCTCTATCGGGAAGTAAATGCGATCGCCGGGGCACTCCGAGATCTCGGCGTCGAAACCGGTGATGTCGTCACTCTTTATATGCCAGTACTGCCCGAACTGGTCGCGTCGATGCTGGCGTGTGCCCGCCTCGGTGCGCCTCATAACGTCGTGTTTGCCGGGCTATCCGCAGACGCGCTTGCTGCCCGGATGGATCGGGCGGATTCGGCGTGTCTCATCACGTGTGATGGTTACTACCGTCGGGGTGATGCGATCAACCAGAAGCGTCGAGCGGACAACGCTCGGATGGCTCTCGATCACGAACTCCACGACACCGTGGTCGTCGAACGGCTCGGCGAGCCGTCGCTCGGTGAAAACCAACACAGCTACGATTCGTTGCTTACCGAGTACGCTGGAGCTACTGTCGAGCCTATCATCCGTCGGACGGACGACGTTCTGTTTCAGCTGTACACGTCAGGTACGACCGGCGAACCGAAACGCGTTACCCACACTACAGGCGGTTATCTCGCTCACGTCGCAGTGACTGCACAGGACGTACTCGATATCACTCCGGAAGACACCTACTGGTGCACCGCAGACATCGGCTGGATTACCGGCCATTCCTACGTCGTGTACGGTCCGCTCGCGCTCGGTACCACGACCGTCATGTACGAGGGCACCCCCGACCATCCCGATCCAGACCGCATCTGGTCGATCGTCGAACGCAACGCTGTCGACGTGTTGTACACGACACCGACGGCCATCCGATCGTTCATGAAGGGTGATGAGGCGTCTCCCGACGAGCACGATCTTTCGAGCCTCCGGCTGTTGGGCACCGTAGGAAAACCCATTGATCCCTCCACGTGGGAGTGGTATTACACTCACGTCGGCGATGAAGACTGTCCAGTCGTCGATACGTGGTGGCAGACCGAAACTGGTGGAATTCTGGTCTCGACGCTGCCGGGGATCGACGTGATGAAACCCGGTTCAGCGGGACCATCGTTACCCGGCGTCGAAGCTGCGGTCGTCGACAGTGATCGGCAGGAACTTCCACCGGGTGAGCGAGGGCTGCTCGCAATCCGGACACCGTGGCCTGGGATGGCCCGCGAACTCGCGGACGCATCGGAGTGGGGGCGTAGCGCTGCGGGCGAGGAGTGGATGTATCTACCGGGCGACGAAGCTGTGATGGATGAGGACGGTTACATCACCCTACTGGGCCGAGTCGACGACGGTCTCACTGTCGATGGCCAGCGGATCGGGACCACCGAGATCGAACGAGCGATCGTCTCAGTCGACGGCGTCGCTGAAGCGGCCGTCATCGGTATCGACCGTCCGCTGACGACCGCCGTTCACGCTTACGTCAGTCCGACACTCAGAACGGATATCGATCCGCTCCGTGATGCGGTGCGTGATGCCGTCGAGGACACATTTGGGCCGGAACTCACGTTCGACCAGATCGTGTTTACACCCGATCTTCCGAAAACCCGGTCGGGAAAGATCATGCGTCGAATGCTCGTTGCGATCGCCACCGGTCGGGAGTACGGCGACACTAGCGCGCTTCGGAATCCGGAGATCGTCGGCGAACTCGAACGCCACGACGATTCGGAAACGTAGCGAATTCCGAAACGGATTCGATCTTCTTCTCGGAGTGATTTTATTCTTTACAGTCGTTACTGCCCCTATTCCGGAATTACTATTTCGTTCTATTAGCTATATCCGAAACATGGCCGAGATAGTTCGGTTTCTCTGTGAGGGTGGATACGATCGTCTTCGTCGGGCGACGCGCACCCACCGGAGCGATCTCATCGTTCGGCTGTGTGGAGAGGTCGGACTTCGGCCTAGCGAGGTGGTGGAAGTACGACGGGACGACATCGTAACTGTCGATGGGACGCGATTTCTCGACATTGGAGATCGAGAAGCGGCTTTGCCAACAGCGGTTGCCCACGCCTTCGAGAAGTACGCTCGATCGAACGGTGCTGAAAGAACACTGTTTTCGGTTTCTGAACGACGGATACAGATGATCGTCAAAGAGTGTGGAAACAGGGCTTCGACTGCGACTGGCGATGATCGCTTTCGGGAGGTGTCGACCCGAGAACTGCGGGCTACTCACGCGATGGGGCTGCTTCGCGAGGGAATCGATCCACAGGTCGTCCTCGCCGTCACCGCGTACGATCGGCTGTCCGCGCTGGAACCGTACGTCGAACGCCCGGATCGTGAGCAGATCGCGGCGACGTTCGCCAACGAACACCAGCCGATGGAACAGCCCACACAGCTCCACCGAACCCTGTCGGTTGCGGCGGACGTTGGTGATGCGCTCGCGGCGGCCACTGCTCCTTCGGAGATCCACGACGCCGTATGCGCCAGACTGGCCGAAACGGAGGGGTATCGCTTCGCGTGGGCCGCCGAGACGACTGGTGACGGACTGGTCACACAGGCCCATGCTGGCGCCGAGCGCGAGATGATCGATCGATTGGTGTCCGATCATCCGGAACTCATGGCATCGGCGATCGAAGCGCAAGCGGTCAGAGTGAAGGACACGCCGACAGCCACCCTGATCGCGGTTCCACTCGTCGGTGGAGAAACCCCTCGCGGGCTGCTCGGTATCGGGACGGAGCCGGACGGATTCGGTGCCGGTGAACGCGATCTTCTCACAGTATTGGGTGCGCAGGTCGGCCACGCGCTGGCCGCAGTCGAGCGAAAGCGACGGCTGCTCGCCGATACCGTGACCGAACTGACGTTCGGCGTCGATTCGAAAGATGCTCCCCTTCCGGCCACCGCAGTGGCGCTTTCGTGTACGTTCGAGCTGAACGGAGTCGTTCCAGTCGAGGAAGGGATACTGTGTTACGTCGTCGCTCGCGACACCACCCCCGACGCGGTGTTCGACCGGACGGATACTACCGATGCGGTAGTAAACAGTCGGTTCGTTGGAGAGAACAACACTGAGTGTTTGCTCGAACTGACGCTTCGGCGTTCACCGATACGAACGTTCACGGCAACCGGCGGTCGCGTTCGGTCGTACACCGTCGATCCCAAGCGTGGACAACTGGTTGGGGAAGTTTCGACTGATACTGACGTCCGCGGCGTTGTCGAACGGCTCACCGACTCGTTTCCCGGCGTATATTTAAAAGCAAAACGACAGGGCGAACGAACGGTCACGACCGATACGGGGTTGGTGGAGACGCTTACCGACCGTCAGGCGGCGGTGCTCCGCTCGGCGTACTTCGGCGGGTACTTCGAATGGCCCCGTGATTCGACGGCTGAGGAACTGGCCGATTCGCTTGGCGTTTCCTCCCCGACGCTCCACCACCACCTCCGAATCGCACAGCAGAAGCTCCTTCGTGCCATCATCGAAGACGCGTGACTCGCCCCGGTGTCGAACCTAACTATCTAGGCGCTATCCAACCGGTTTCAGACGGTTCGTGTCCCTGTGGGAGAATAAACCCGTGAGACACACTGTGATAGTTGTTTTCGATCTGGTCCACCACACAGCCGAGTTGTGATAATTAGCGGGGTCGTTTATGGTCGATGGTTAATGACGTGGAGTCATCCATGGCGGATGATACTGGAGAATTGGAGGCACGACTGGCCGAACAAGACGAGTTCGCTCCTCCTGAGTCGTTCGTCGAGCAGGCGAACGTCTCAGATGAGTCGATCTACGAGCGGTTCGAGGAGAACTGGCCCGAATGTTGGAACGCAGCGGCCGAACTCATCGATTGGTCGAGCGACTACGAGACGACCCTCGATGATTCGAATCCACCGTTTTACGAATGGTTCACTGGGGGAGAACTCAACGCCTCCCAGAACTGTCTCGATCGGCATCTCGACGAGCGGGGTGAGGAGGTCGCCATCGAGTGGATCGGTGAACTGGGCGAGACGCGGCGCTACACCTACTCAGAACTTCACCGAGAGGTCAACGAAGTGGCTGCCACACTCAGGGAGCTCGGTGTCGAGGAAGACGACGTCGTCACGCTGTACATGCCGATGGTGCCGGAGCTACCGATCGCCATGCTGGCGTGTGCGCGCATCGGTGCGCCCCACTCGGTCGTCTTCGCGGGCTTTTCGGCCGAAGCACTGACGACCCGGATGAACAGCGCCGATTCGGAGTATCTCATCACGTGTGACGGCTACTACCGGCGTGGTGACGCGCTCGAACACAAGGAGAAAGCTGACGAAGGCGTGTCCGGCGTCGACCACGACGTAACGGGGATCGTCGTGGACCGTCTCGGTGAGGAGTACGACCACCCGATGAGAGAGCGCGACCACGATTACGACGAACTGGTCGCCGAACAAGCGGGAGCCACCGTAGCTCCCGTCGATCGGGACGCCGAAGACATGCTGTTTTTGATGTACACCTCCGGCACCACGGGCAAGCCAAAAGGCGTCAAACACACCACAGGGGGCTATCTCGCGTGGGTCGCGTGGACCGCCCAAGCCGTACTCGACATCAAACCCGAAGACACCTACTGGTGTTCGGCTGACATCGGCTGGATTACCGGCCACTCCTACATCGTGTACGGTCCGCTCGCGCTCGGCACCACGACCGTCATGTACGAGGGCACCCCCGACTACCCTGAGAAAGATCGGATATGGGAGATCGTCGAGGAGTACGACGTTACTCAACTGTACACCGCTCCCACCGCCATCCGGGCATTCATGAAATGGGGCACGGAGTATCCCGACGAGCACGATCTTTCGAGCCTCCGGCTGTTGGGTACCGTCGGTGAGCCGATCAATCCCCGCGCGTGGAAGTGGTACTACACTCACATCGGCGATGAAGACTGTCCGGTCGTCGATACGTGGTGGCAGACCGAAACTGGTGGGATGATGGTGACGACGCTGCCCGGCGTCGGAAACATGAAACCTGGTTCAGCAGGACCGCCATTGCCGGGTCTCGACGCACAACTCCTCGACAGCGAGGGTGATCCGGTCGACAATGGACGGGCTGGCTATCTCACCATCCAGAAGCCGTGGCCCGGCATGCTCCGGACGCTGTACCAAAACGACGAGCGATTCGTCGAAGAGTACTGGTCTGAGTACTCTGACACCGATTCGGACGATCCCGACGACTGGGTGTACTTCCCGGAGGACGGCGCGAAAGTCGACGACGATGGTTACATCACCGTTCTCGGACGGGTCGACGACGTGATCAACGTCTCGGGCCACCGGCTCGGAACGATGGAAATCGAAAGCGCGATCGTCGGCGTCGAGGGCATCGCGGAAGCCGCCGTCGTCGGTGGCTCCCACGAGCTGAAAGGTGAATCCGTATACGCCTACGTTATCACCGAAGATGAGTATGAGGAAAGCGATGACCTCCACGACGCGATCGTTGCGAGCGTCGAGGAGGCGATTGGTCCCATCGCCCGCCCTGAGGAGGTCGTGTTCACGCCCGAACTCCCGAAAACCCGGTCAGGGAAGATCATGCGTCGACTGCTCGAAGATATCGCTAACGACGACGAGCTGGGCACCACAAGCACGCTGCGAAACCCGAATGTCGTCAGCGATATCCAACAGAAGGTCACCGACAACTAACCCTCGAATATTATTTCGATTACAAAAACCACGAAAAACGATTCACATCACAGCACCCATGACAGATAACACCAATCACGACACTGAGTTGACCGAGAGTACGGCCGTTGAGACGGACGGCGGCGTTGTGACGGAAACGTACCTCGATAAGGAAATAAACATCTTCAAACCGGCGACCCCGTTCATGCGGGATCACCTGCGGGTGATCGGGATTTCGTTCATCGCGTGGGTCATCGTCGTCTTTGGGCCGACGACGGCGACGCTGCTCGCCCCCGACACGATGACGGGAATCACGGTTTTCGGCGGATTCCCGTTACACTTCTTTCTGACGGCGGTCTTCACACCGCTTGCGGCGCTGTTACTGTCGGTCGCCTACGCGATGCAGCGGGACCGACTCGACAGCAAGTACGGCATCTCTCACGACACTGAGGAGGCACAAGCCAATGGCGTTGCCGCTGACGGGGGTGAGGGCGAATGATGGAGGCCATTGCGACGATCGACCCAGTTATTTTGCAGGGAACCGCGTTAGACGTCGGTGAGTTCAAACTGCTCCCGGCACTGACGGTTATTTCCATGCTGGGGCTGTTCCTCGGCGTCGGGTACCTTTTCCGTGTCGCCGCAGTCGACGAACTGTGGGTCGCAGGTCGGTCGATCGGTTCGATCGAGAACGGGATGGCGATCGGCGCTAACTGGATGAGTGCCGCGTCGTATCTCGGTGTCGCTGGCCTGATCGCGACTGCTGGCTACTTCGGACTTGCGT
This sequence comes from Halocatena salina, assembly GCF_023115355.1. NCBI lineage: Archaea > Methanobacteriati > Methanobacteriota > Halobacteria > Halobacteriales > Natronomonadaceae > Halocatena > Halocatena salina. The sequence continues at coordinate 545,792 of NZ_CP096019.1, read as the reverse complement.
ACGTCGTCGGCTGGACCACGGGATATTTCATTTTGCTGATCTTCATGGCCGCGCAGTTCCGCCGCTTCGGGAAGTACACCGCCCCCGACTTCGTCGGTGACCGGTTTTACTCCGACTGGGCGCGCGGTATCGCGGCGTTCACCACGCTCGCGATCGCGTTCGTCTACGCGGTCGGTCAGGCCAGCGGTATGGGTCTGATGGGCCAGTACATCTTCGGCGTCTCCTATGAGGTTGGCGTCATCCTGCTGATGGCAGTCACCATCGGCTACGTCGCCCTTTCCGGGATGCTTGGCACGACCAAGAACATGGCGATTCAGTACATCATCCTCATCCTCGCGTTTACGATCGGTCTTTATGCGACCGGTTGGGCCGAGGGGTGGTCGATCGCCGTGCCGTATCTGGAGGCGGGTCCGCAAGTCGCCGAGGCCGCCAGCATTGAGGCGCAGTTCGTCGAACCGTTCGCGAACGCGGGCTACTTCGCATGGACCGCACTGGCCTTCAGCCTGATCGTCGGGACCTGTGGTCTCCCGCACGTGCTCGTGCGCTTCTACACGGTCGACAATGAACGAACCGCTCGCTGGTCGACCGTCTGGGGACTGTTCTCTATTTGCCTCCTCTACTGGGGGACGGCAACCTACGCTGCCTTCGGTGGCCTCCTCTACAACCGTGAGGTCAGCGACGGTACGGGCTTCATGGGGATGGCCGGATCGGAGTCCGACGCGATCGTTCTACTGACGGCTCAGCTTGCGGGTCTTCCGGAATGGCTTGTTGGCCTCGTTGCTGCAGGCGCGGTTTCGGCCGCACTCGCGACGACAGCGGGACTGTTCGTCACCGCCTCGTCGGCAGCCGCCCACGACATTTACACGAATCTCTATAAGGACAACGCGACACAGCGCGAGCAGATGATCGTCGGCCGGGGAACGATCATCGGGATCGGCATCCTCGTGACCGTCGTTGGCCTCAATCCTCCCGCACTGATCGGTGAACTCGTTGCGATGGCGTTCGCGATCGCCGGTTGCATCTTCTTCCCGGTGTTCTTCCTCGGGCTCTGGTGGGAGAACACGACGAGAGAAGGTGCCCTCGCCGGGATGATTGCGGGAATCATCATCTCGTTCGGTGCGATCATAAACGATACCGTGATTCCGATGTACACTGGTGTCGAAGATGCCCTTCTTCCGGGACTTGCGACCTGGCTTCCCGGAACTTCCTCAGCGCTCGTCGGTGTCCCGATCGTCTTCGCCGTGATTATCGCCGTCTCGATGGTGACTGACAATCCGCCCGAGGACATCAAGCGTCTCGTCCGCCAGTGTCACAGTCCAGAACCGATGAGTCAGATGGAAACCGCCGAAGATGTCGCTACCGATGGCGGGACTACGGAGGGTCGATGACGGTGTACGACACGATACTCGTTCCGACCGACGGTAGCGCCGTCGCAGAGGGTGCTGTCAATCACGCGCTCAATCTCGCTGAAATGTACGATGCGGACGTCCACGCGCTGTATGTCATCGACACCAGCGCGATGGACATCAGCCTCGGCACCGAGCAGGTCGATCGAATTAGGCAGGGTCAGTACGACGAGATGTCCGAGATTCAGGACCGAGCTAACCAGGCGACCGGTGCGGTCGCCGAGCAAGCCGTCCAGTATGGGCTCGAGGTAACGGAAGCGGTCGCTGCCGGGCAGCCCCACGATCGAATCGACGGGTACGCCGAGGATCACGGCGTCGATCTCATCGTGATGGGATCGGCTGGCCGCGGCGGTGTCAAACGTGTCCTGCTGGGTAGCGTCGCCGAGCGGACTCTTCGGACGACGACCGTTCCCGTCCTCGTGGTTGACGTTCATGAAGGTGAAGACTAGCGCTGGTTGAGCAGCGAGCTTTTCGGCGTCGACGAGACGGTTCTCGACCTTCGGTCGATGACGAGATACAGACACACAGGGTCGTGAAACGTCCTACATACCGGGAGCGATCGGTACCGAGCCACTGGTCCTCACCGCTGGCTTTTCGCGAGTTCGAGGTTCCAGAACAGTCCGAAGTACGCGATGATACCCGCAAGCATGAACATGTAGTAGGCCCAAACAGGTCCTTCGAGGACCCGAAAGAGGAGATCGACCATCGTCACCCACACGATCGCGAAGACGAGGTCGACGAGCAGCCCCCACCGCTCCTCGCGGGCTTGCTGGAGCCACTCACGGAGGCTCGTCATCGGCTACTCACCCGGTTCGAGTCGCTCCGACTGGTAGTCATACGTGAGTCTTTCTCAGGGAGTTGAAAAAGCCTATCGACAGTTGAGAACGGCCGTTGTCGTCACTCGTTCCAGTACTCGGTCTCGGCGTTGCTGTCGTAGTAGCCCTCGAACGATCGTTCCTCACGCCTGCCGGGCGGTGAGCCGACGTAGACGCCGAATTTCTCCATCTCGGGGTAGATCGTGATATCAGGCTCGTTCATCGTCGAAAGCAGCAGGTATCGGAGCGGTTCGTCGCTGTCGTTGATGATTCGATGACCGCCGCGTTCGTCCGCCGGAAACGCGACGAAGTCTCCCGCAGCGAGCGGCTTCTCGCCGTCGGACGCGACGAGCAGACCTTCACCCGCCAGCACGTACAGCGCCTCTTCGTTCGCCGTGTGGTAGTGGTACGGCCACGAGCGCATTCCTGATGGGAGTTCATAGAGGCTACAGCCGAGTTCGCCGCCATCGGTGTGACTTGAGAGCTGTTTGCGCCGAAACGCTACGTCATCAGGGTCAGGATCGTACTCAGTCCACTCGATGTCGGACTCGTTGATTTTCTCCATCTCCTGTTACCGACACCAGTCACCTGTATAAGGGTTCTCAAGGCTCGGAGGGAGACGATCCGAATGCGAACCGACCGCCGGGGAGACGTTCGGTATCGTTTGCTTTGAGAGCGTGACGACTGAGCCGTACTCGTTTGGATCGAACTACGTCGAAGCTTTCTGTGGTGCCACCGGCTCGATGGTAAGCGTGAGCGCAACCGGCGTATCGTTGTCGACGTTCGTGATCTCCCATTCTTTCCGGTATCCGTCTTCGACGGTTCCGATCGTCTCCGCACGAACCTCCTCCCGGATGAGTTCCGATCGTTCGGTGATGTGTTGGGCGATTCGCTCGTCGTCGACCGTGATATCGAGTTGGATGCGCTGGCTGTTGTCGAGTTCCAAATCGCTGCGCATCTCGTTGACCCGTCGGGTGACTTCGCGCGCGTACCCCTCGTTTCTGATCTCCGGTGTCAACGACGTATCGACGTAGACGACACCGCTTTGCTCGCCGTTGGTATCGAACGCCGTTCCGGTCACATCGGCGGGTGTTTTGGTGACGATTTCGACCATCTCTTCGGTCAGCGAAACCGGCTCGTAGGTTTCTGACACGGCCGTTTCGAGCGCCTCGACGGTCGGTTCTGTGACGCTTGCATCGTTGAGCGCGTTCATGATCTGCCCTGCGTCGTCGCCAAACGTGGGTCCGAGAACACTCATATCCGCCTCAGCGGCGTATCGAAGCTCTCCCCACTGTTCGCCCGGTTCGACGAGTTGGATCTCCTGAGCGTTGAGTCTGTTTTTGATGAGATCACGCCGGCGGTCGACGGCTGTGACAGTCGTTTCGGTCTCGGCGGCAACGACGATCCGCTCGACCGGCCAGCGCAGGCTCCGCTCTGCTTTCTGTCTGGCGTTCGATCCGGCTTCCTCGACCGCTCGGACGATCTCGATATCGGCTTCGAGGGTTCGATCGCGCCACTGGTCTGCTGGTTCGGGCCAGTCGCACATGTGGACGGTGTCGTACTCGGTGTCGCCCGTGAGATGCTGGTATAACGTGTCTGCGACGAAGGGCGCAAACGGGGCGAGAAGTGCGACCGTCTCTTCGAGAACGGTGTACAGAGTGGCGTACGCCGCCGTCTTCGAGGGAGAGTCCGCTTCGGGCCACACCCGATCACGAATCTCTTGTACGTAAAACCGAGAAACGTCCTCGACGACGAACTCGATCAGTCGGTTGAACGCCTTGTCTTGCTCGAACGCCTCGAAATGCTCCGCCATCTCCGCTTCGACGGTCTGTAGCCGCGACAGTACCCATTCGTCGACGACCTCCGTTTGTGCGTCCGCGACCGAGACCTGTTCGGGATCGAAGCCGTCGGGGCGCATGTACTGCAACGAGAACCGGAACACGTTCCAGAGGATGTTGAGTCGGCGTTTCATCTCGGCCACCTCATCCCACGAGAACTTCATGTCTTCGGCTCTGGCGGTGAACGACAGCAAGAACGCCCGCATGGGATCAGTGCCGTACTCATCGATCACCTCGTGTGGATCGATGAGGATGTCCTTGGATTTGGACATCGCCCGGCCGTCGGGCATCAGCGCCCAGCCGTGCATCAGCACCTGCTCGTAGGGCACCTCGCCGAGTGCGGCGGTGCCCATCCCCAACTGGGACCAGAACCAGCCCCGCGTCTGGTCGTGAGCTTCGATGATGAGATCCGCCGGCCACAGCTCCTCGAACGCCGCCTCGTTGTGGGGATAGTCGAGTGTGCCCCACGTGGCGACTGCTGAATCTATCCACACGTCGAACACGTCGCTGATGCGGGTGTACGTGCGTCCGTCCTCAGTGATGGTCAGCTCGTCAACGGTGTCTTTGTGAAGATCGACTGTTTCAGGATCGATCGCTTGGTCCACCCGATCGGCCAGTTCCTCGCGCGTGCCAACGACGATCACCTCGTCCATCTTCCCCGACCACTCCTCGGGCGTCCAGATCGGGATCGGAACGCCCCAGTACCGCTGTCGGGAGACGTTCCAGTCCGGTGACGCCTGCACGAAGTCTTTGAATCGGTTGTCGCGGGCTGACTGTGGATACCATTCGCTGTCTTCGATGTTCTCTAACAGCTCGTCTTTGATCTCCGAGACGGTGATGAACCACTGATCGGTGACGATCTGGATGATGCCCGTATCACACCGCCAGCAGTGGCCGTAATCGTGAGAGACGGTGCCTTCAGCGAGCAACAACCCCTTACGGTCGAGATCCGCCATGATCTCCGTGTCGGCGTCTTTGACGAACTGCCCGGCGTACGCCCCAGCGCGTTCGGTGAACACACCGTCTGGACCGACCGGACAGACGACCGGCAGCCCGAGTTCCTGTCCTCGTTCGAAGTCTTCCTCACCGTGCCCGGGGGCGCTGTGAACGAGACCGGTGCGATCGATCTCGACGTAGTCGCCGGTGTACACCTGAAGCGCGTCCTCCCCCTCGGGATGGTCAGGAACTTCCTCGTCAAGGGGATGTTCGTACGTCCACCCCACCAGCTCCTCGCCGTCGAACGACTCGATGACTTCGTACCCATCGTATCCACCCCGGTCGAGAACCGCCTCGACACAGGACGCTTCGAGATACAGCGTCTCCGTCCCTCCGTCAGTTTCGGCCCGAACAGCCTGGTAGGTTGCATCGCCATCGATGGCGACGAACGTGTTCGCCGGAATCGTCCACGGGGTAGTCGTCCAGATTACGAGCGATCCCTCCCGCTCCGTCAGCGGAAACTTCACGTAAATGGATGGATCGTCTACGACCTCGTATTCCACTTCGTTGTTGGCGATGGCGGTCTCACACCGGGGACACTGGCTGATCGATCGTTGTCCCTGTTCGACTAATTCCCGTTCGTGGGCCTGCTTGAACCCCCACCATGTGGACTCCATATACTCCGACGAGACCGTCTTGTAGGGGTTCTCCCAGTCCATCCACACACCGAACGACTGGAAGTCCTCCTGAAGACCATCTAACTGCTCATCGGCGAACGATTTACACTCCTCGATGAACCGCTGTTCTCCGAACGCCTCGATGTCTTTCTTGTTCTCGAAGCCGAGACGCTCTTCGACGCGGGTCTCGATCGGCAGCCCGTGCATGTCGTAGCCCGGTCGGTCCGTCACGTCGTAGCCCGACATCCGGAGGTACCGAATATAACAGTCTTTCAGTGTTTTATTCCACGTGGTTCCCATGTGGGCCGACCCTGACGTGTACGGCGGTCCATCCACGAAGAAGTACGGCTGTTCCCCATCCCTGTGTGCTTTCGTCTGCTCGTAGGCGTCGACCGCATCCCAGTATTCGGCGGTCTCACGCTCGACCGCGTGGGGATCGTAACGGTCGTCTATCTCCTCGAACCGGCTCATAGGGAAGCTATCCACTGCAATCATTAAAGGAAGATCGGTCTGGCAGCTTCGGCTGTCGCGTCGTTTCGATCGAGAACCGAGCCGTTACATGGTGGTCGCGCTCTGTGATGCCGCATCGACACGCCGTTCGATCTCTGCGAGAACCTCGTCGGTCAACACCTTCCCTCCGGTGTTCGGAACGGTCGCGTGTTCTTCGTTGTAGTGTCTGGCGAGATCGAGTTCCCGAGCACCGATCTCGCCGGTCGGTTCGAACGATCGAGCGAGTTCTTCCTCGATCGTCCGGAACTCGAAGGAGTCCGCGGAGATGTCGAAGACGTACGCGCCAGTAATGGAATCGCTCGCAAACACGAAGCCCCGTGTCTCGTTGTATTCGGCAGACCACACGAACGGGGGATGTATCGAATCGAGGGAATCGATGATTGGGCCGCTTCCTAACTGTTTTGCGCGGTGTTCGTCTTTGCGGGTCTGGAACTGCTGGGAGGGCGTCGGATCCCTCGGATCGGTGATGTCTGCGATCCAGACACCTTCGTGATAGCCGCCGTCTACGAGGAGGGTGGTATCACCACACGATGCCACGTCGTGGAAGTGGGTCGTCCAGAAGAACTGCTCGTCATCGCCTTGCTCGGTGGCGTTGGGTGAGTGGGTGAACCCGAGGTGGACCGGATCCTCCGGGGAGCCGTCGCCCCATCCGATGTCGAATACGTGCTTGCCGCCTGGGATTCCCGTCCCTCGTTCGTCGCTGAGGACCGCAAGTTTCCGTTCAGGATCGAACCGTGCTGAATGACACGCTTCGAATCCGGCGAGATCGATCGCCTCGTAATCGGGCCGGTCGGCGTAATCAACCCGGCCACGTTCGGTCGGTGAGGTGGGATCCGCGATATCGAACACGACGTATCCGACGAACCGCCCATCGATGTACGCCACATGTAGAAGGTCCCGATCGGCTTCGACAGTGATGTCGTGGGCGTAGCCGTACGGACCAGTCACATCGATCAACACCGGGTCGGTCGGATCGCTCGTGTCGTAAGTGAGCACGCCCGGCTCGTTCCCCTTTTTGTCGACGGCGTACACCAACGGCGCTTCGGGATGGGACTCGATGTGGTGGACCCCCGTTCGTGGCGTATCCACGTCTGCGACGATCGTCGGCTCCGAAACGGTACCCGTCGCATACCCGTAATCGACGACCTGAAACCCTCGTTCGCCGTCTTCAGTGTTCGGCTCCTGAGTACGGTAGTACAACCCATCGCGGGCGTCGAACGCCACGTCATTCTGTCGGTTCGTCATCGGTGATCTGAGACGGTGGGCCTGTGTGGGATTCGAGAGATCTTCGAGATCGACGAGAAAGCTTCCACCCTCCCCGTAGTATCCACCCAACAGCCCGTATCGTCCGTCGTCTCTGAGCACGCCGTTACTGTAGATTCCCGGTGGATTGTCAAGAAAAGCGTGTCCAAGTAGCTCAAGCCGTCCCGGGACGGTGTGAGATGCTCTCGCGTTGGTTTCCGGAGTCCTCCGTGCCGTTCCTGGCCTCGCCGAACCGATTGCGGTGGTTACGATCCCAGTGTACCTCAGGAAATCGCGTCGTGAACGATCGATCATCCGCAACTCCCTACTCACTTTACTATCTTATGTCTGTTTATCAATATATTGTAATTGAAAATAAATGCAATTAGATTGTGAAACTAGACAAAACTATGATATTTGAGGGAGCGTACCGTTGGAAAACGGCGACAACTAGGGACGATTACATTCTGCCGTACGTTTGTTTTTCTCCATCTGAATAAAATGGCATCGGTGATTTCGTTTCGATCGACTCAGAGTGATACGCTTTCGGCTTATACGTCGTCCGACCATCCTCTCGTTCGTGGCGTTGAGGAAAGCACGTCGTCGAGCGTCATCTCCTCGGTGAGGTCTGCTCTCGGGAGCTGGATCCGTTCGGTGTACTCTTCGCCGAACACGTCTTCGTACGTGATCTCGAAGGAGAGGTCGACCGCTTGGACACCGTCCTCGTAGAAGACGCGCATTGCATCCGTGAATCGACACGTTACGGTGTGTTTCCGAGCCTGCTCGGGAAGATCCTCAGAAACATCGACTAGAACGACCATTCCGATATCCAGACCGTCGGCGTACGGCGGAATCCGAACCGACTGGTGTCGATTGTCGGTCCGGGTCGCCGGACAGATCGCGTGACTCCCGCTGACGCTGTACTTTTCGGGCGGATCGACCAGTTCGATCTCCGAACGGACGGTAACGTTTAGCGCAGCACCAAACGACAGGTTCGTAACGGTGAACTGGGCTCCATCTGCCGATTCGTCCCCGTTGGTCGATCGGAGCCAATCGATTTCGAGCGATGGGGCATACAACGCGCGGTGGGTTGCCTGTTGTTCCGTGAGCAGTCCCATCGCTTGTTGGAGTTTCTCGGTTTGCTCGTGGAGGTCTGTGAACCCCTCGGAACCTCGTGTGCGATGTTCACGAACCGATGCGACCCCTCGGTTTATCGCTTCGCTCTGACGGAGATAGCCCAAGAAGTTTGTACTGGCCAACAACAGCACAGCGAGGATTCCCATGATGAGAAGGGCGTCCTCCCGCGGTGCAACTCTGAGCTCGGTCAAAACGGTGATGTACGCGAACGCAACGATTCCGGTTCCGGCAGCTAGCACGACCGTTGCAGCAACGACAGTTCGGAACGGCTGATCGAAAACGAATTCCGGTAGCTTCGATCCCGTTTGAGATCGAGTACTCGTGGCATTGGAGTCGGTTGTCGCACCCATCTATCTGGTATATATCCAAGGTGTGATTGGTAAAACCCGTTGATTCGATTCCATCTCGGTCGGTTCGCTGCAGCCGTTCCGACGCGATCACAGACGGTGTAGTCGGACTATCCTATCAGTCGATGACGACGAGCGCATCGCCCATGTCGACGCTTTGTCCTTGCTCTACGGCGACTTCCGTGACGGTTCCGCCGTGACTGGCGACGATGTCGTTTTCCATTTTCATCGCTTCAAGCACACAGAGTACGTCTCCTGCATCGATCTCGTCGCCTTCCGAGACGTCCACCGAGAGGATCGTCCCTTGCATCTCTGCAGTAATGCGTTCACCTTCTGCTGTGGTGACCGGACCGTCATTGCTTCCCCCGCTGCTTCCGCCTGCGCTGTTGGTTTCGGGGTTGTTCGGACGGGATCCCCGTTCGTTGCCCTGTCCGTTCGTCGGAAGCGGTGGTGCACCGCGTTCCTCGAGATTCACCTCAAAGCGCTTGCCGTTGACCTCCACGGTGAACTGACGTTCGACGACCGATTCCTCTTGACCGTCCGTGGATGGGTCGATCGAATCGGATCCCCACCGGGTTTGGGCCTCCTCGATGGCGCTGGGATCGAGTTCACTATCGAGATACTTCGTGGTGTGCGTTCCAGTAGTGAACGCTTCGTCGGTGAGCATCAGCCGGTGGAACGGGATCACCGTGGTGAGTCCGTCGATGTCGTACTCTGCGAGTGCCCGACGTGCGCGCGCGATGCACTCCTCACGGGTGCTCCCGTGGATGATGAGTTTTGCGACCAACGAGTCGTACTCCCCGCTGATGGTGTCGCCTTCCTTGAGCGCGTCGTCGAGACGGACACCGATGCCACCCGGCGGGTCGTACGTGGTGAGGGTACCGGTTTCCGGAGCGAACTCCTCGGCGGCGTTCTCGGCGTTGATACGAAACTCCATGCCGTGGCCGTCGAATTCGACTTCCGACTGGTCGAACTCCAGTTCGTCGCCGTCGGCGACCCGGAGTTGCCACTTCACGATGTCGATGCCAGTGATCTCCTCGGTAACGGTGTGTTCGACCTGAATCCGGGTGTTGACTTCGAGGAAGTAAAACTCCCCGTCCTCGACGAGAAACTCCACAGTGCCGGCGTTGGTGTAATCGGATTCGCGGACGCCTCGTCGTGCGGCTTCACCGATCTCCTCGCGGAGATCGTCGTTGAGCGCCGGGGAAGGTGCTTCCTCGATGACCTTCTGGTGACGGCGTTGGAGCGAACAGTCCCGCTCTCCGAGGTGGCGGACGTTGCCGTGCTGGTCGGCGATGATCTGTACCTCGATGTGACGCGGCTGTTCGAGATAGCGCTCGACGTACACCGAATCGTTGTCGAAATACGCCTCACCCTCCCGCTGTGCGCTTTCGAGTTGATCTTCGACTTCGTCAGCGTTCCGAACCACTTTCAGACCACGACCGCCTCCGCCGCCCTCGGCTTTGATTGCAAGTGGGTAGCCGTGTTTCTCGCCGAACGCCACGATCTCCTCGGGATCTGTGACCGGCTCGGTCGTCCCCGGCACGATCGGGACGTCAGCGGTCTCCATCACCGTTCGGGCTTTCGTCTTCTCGCCGAGCTGTTCCATCGACTGACTCGATGGGCCGACCCACGTAACGTCGTCCGTTTCCTCTACGAGCGCTGCGAATTCGGCGTTTTCGGCGAGGAATCCGTACCCCGGATGGATGGCGTCCGCTCCCGAACGGATGGCAACGTCCACGATCGCCTCCTGGTCCAGATACGAGTCGGCTGCACGGGCCGGACCGACGTTGTACGCCTCATCAGCGTATCGGACGTGACCGGCGTCTTTGTCGGCCTCGCTGTAGATTGCAACCGTGGCGATGTCAAGCTCCTCACACGCGCGCATCACACGGACGGCGATCTCTCCCCGATTCGCAATCAATACCTTCTCGAACATGGCTATCCCTATCAGGAGTTTCCCTATAAATCCACAGGTGATGGCTCCCATGTGATGTGCGCTGATTGGTTTCCCTATGGGACTGTTCCGAATGGGTTTTGACTGCTGTTTGCCGTTCTTCCCACCTTATCCACCGAAACGAAACAGCTATCGGTAGTTCACGAGAGTGCCGTGGTACCACGCTCGGCGCTGGGTCAGCCGAATTCGACCACGATGTTATTCGTATTAGGTGACAGAATATGTGAGTGTCGAGCATACCATCAGCAACGTTATACAGATTCGGAAAATATCAATATAGCTATGGTAGTCATGATGGTTTGGACGAATTCTTGTCTAGAAGTGGTAATATATAATCATTACCCAATGACTCGATCGACATGGGCGACTACAAACCCGTTATTTCGTGGTCTGTGGGATGTCTCTGGAGGTATTGGTAGACAGTCATATCGCGTTCATCTATGTCGTTACTATTAAATAGTGAGACTATCACGTGTTAGGTAGACTCATTCGATCGGCACGAACCGGAAACCGGTTCCCTCGAACGTGATACCAACACGTTCGAAGAATGGGTTTGGACAAATCTATGTTCAATCAACCCAATGGTACGGACGGTCGGAGCACAGTTAAATTTACTGAATCTGATGCTGTTGTCGATAAACTCATCAGTGCGATTCACGAGACCCGCGACCGGGTAACGGAGCTCGAAGAGACGGTGAGTGAACAACAGGATACGCTCGCTGAGCAACAGGAGACGATCGACGAACAGGCGACGACGATCGAAGAGCAAGACGAGCGGATCGACGCGCTCGAAGAAGAGCTCGCCAGCTACCGGACGGAAAACGAGCGCGACAAGGCCGACATTCGGAGCACGGTCACCGATGCCGACGAACAGTCGTCGGTCAACCTCAACGTGATCGACAAGCTCAACACGAAAATGAAAGAGATCACGGGAGAGCTCAAACGGGTCAACGGCGGGCGCAGCTCCTTGGAACAGATCGTCAGACTGCCCGACGCGATCGCCACCGAAGCGCTCTCAAAGAATCAACTTCGAAGTCGAGCGATCGTCAGCGAGATCAAAAGCGTCAAATCCAAAACAGCGATGAAGGGACGGAAGGTGATCGACTCGCGGGCGATTCGGGACAAACTCCGTGAGACGTACAGCAAGGCCCACCACCAGACGGTGAGCCGGGTGATGGAGTTCATCGAAGAGATGGGCGGGGACGATGTGCGGCTGAAACAGGGGAAAAAACGCAAGAAGCTCGTGTTCGAACCCGAACTGATCGAGCAGTTGGATCGAGCCGAACAGCTGGACGGTGAGGAAATCGATGACGTGCACACGAACGGTGTGATGGCCACCGTCCGTGGAGGGTGACTGATCGTGATGAGCACTCCCCTAATAGGGTAACTATCTAGGCCAACGCAACAACAACAAAACAACAACCTCGTTCACTAGCGACAGCCACGAATAAACCTCCTTTATTCATAATACTAATACAGTGGATTATGACGAAACTCGTCGTCGTTCTCACGTTTGCGCTCGGTGGTGATCACACCAAACGTGATGAAAGTGCGGCCCACGACGGTGTGCGTACTTGAGTAGCGTTCGTGGCAGTTGAGCCAGCGAGCTGGTTTATCGACCGAGTTCGTAGAACTCCTTGTTAGGGCGCAGATCGGCCACGGTTGCCATCCGGTTCGAGAGGTTGTAGAAAGCGACGACGCTGGCGATGTCCCAGATCTCCTCCTCGGAGAAGCCGACGTTACGGAGTTGGGCGAGGTCGCCCCGGGTGACCGTCTCCGGTGATTCGGTGAGCTTCACAGCAAAATCGAGCATTTCTTGGTGGTTTGGGCTGAGATCCGCACTTCGGTGGTTGGTAGCGAGTTGGTCGGCCAGCTGCGGTGCCTCGGCGTAGATTCGGACCAGCGCGCCGTGGGCGACGACGCAGTACAGACAGTCGTTTACGCCGCTGACGGTGACGACGATCATCTCGATCTCTTCGCGTTCGAGCGTGGTCTCCTCTACTAGCGCATCGTGATATGCGAAAAAAGCCCGGAAATGGCTCGGCTTGTAGCCGAAGGCGCTGAACACGTTCGGCGTAAACCCTGTCTGTTCGGTCTCGTCTTCGATCCGCTCGCGGAGATCCTCGGGTAGTTCCTCGTGATCGGGTACCGGAAAGTTTCGCATTGGTTTGGACATACGAGTGCATGACTCCGCAGGTACTTATTCATCGTGTGGGTTCGACTTCCATCCAGAACCGTCTCGAAATCGGGTTTGTGAAGGTCTCTTGACGCCGCTTTGAGTCGACAGAAGAGACTTATCGCTGCATCACCAACCGATAGATATGCGGTACCGACCGAGCTTCAGACAGGCCGTTGTAGTAATGGCGCTTGTTCTCGTGACGCTCGGAGCGACGAGTGTCGTTGCCGGAGCCGGATCAGCGGCTGCGAGCGCAGACACGGAGGCCAAGCAGATCGGACAGGTGGACATCGAGATATCCAACGAACAAGTAACGGTGGGTGATATTCACGTTAGCGGGTCGGGGCTTCCCACTGTCGACATCCAGGAACGCACCTACACCGTCCATAATGCCTCCATGACGACTGACGGATTCACTGTCTCGCTCAACGGGCAGGATTATGAGGTCGGTTCAGTCTCGATCGTCGTTGAGGACGTCTCGGTGACGCTCGAAAACGTGCAGGTTGATTCCGAGTGAATTCCTCTCTGGCTGAAGATTATTTCAAGAATAACGAAGTAATAAGCCAGTGAAGGGATTTGAACCCTTGGCCTAATCCTTACGAAGGATTCGCTCTGCCAGCTGAGCTACACTGGCGCAACCCGCGATTCGCTTCACATACAACTCGACTCAAGAGCAGTATAAGGATTCCGGAGTGAACCGATATCGACACGGACTCACACACCGTGTGGTCAGACGGCGCTTACGGATCCCCCGATCGAAGCATCGTGATCGATGGTGAGTCAGTGGCAGGATTTTCGTGGATGTGAACCCGCGTCTCTCCGCCGAACGCCTGCTCGATCACTGACTCGGTGAAGACGGTCTCGGGCGATCCGCGAGCGAGCACCTGACCGTCGGCGAGCACGACGATGGCGTCACAGAATCGTGCGGCGAGATCGAGATCGTGGATCGCCGCGAGCGCAGTCTTCCCCTCGTCGACGAGTGTTCGAACGAGCCCGAGCGTTCGCACTTGATGGGTGACGTCGAGACTGGCTGTCGGTTCGTCGAGCACCAATGCGGGTGTTTCTTGGGCTAACGCTCGCGCCAACAGGACGCGCTGGCGCTCACCTCCGCTTACTGTCTCGATCGACCGATCGGCCAGCTCGGCGGTTCGTGTTCGTTCGAGCGCCCGCTCGATCGGCTCCCGTTCCATGCGTCGGAACCGCGATCGGTGGGGTGTGCGTCCCATGGCGACGACGTCCCGAACGGAAAATGAAAAGGAGACCGTCGTATCCTGAGCCACCGTTGCGACCGACCGGGCGATCGCTCGGGATGACAACGACTGTATATCCCGCCCATCGATCGATACGGATCCCCTGTCGGGAGTGAGGACGCCGTTGATCGTGCGCAACAGCGTCGTTTTCCCAGCCCCATTCGGCCCGACGAGCGCGACGAACGAACCCGACGGCACCGACAGCGAGACGTCACGGAGGATCCGTGTCTCTCCGAGTGCCACTGACACGCTATCGACATCGATCAAGGGATCACTCACAGTTGATGTACCTCGCGTTGGCGTAGTAGATACAGGAAAAACGGTGCACCGAGTGCTGCTGTCACGATGCCGACAGGCAACTGTGTGGCCCCTCCTCGCGCGACGGTGTCGGTCCCGACGAGAAATATTGCCCCTGCGATGGCGCTGGTCGGCAACAACACCCGGTGATCCGGTCCGACGAGCAACCGAAGCATGTGGGGAACGATGAGTCCAACGAAACCGATGACGCCGGCCACGGACACCGCGGCGGCAGTAGCGAGGGTCGCCACCGTCAACAGGATGCGTTTCGTTCGTTCGACATCGATCCCCACCGTTTGGGCTTGTTCTTCACCCAACAAGAGGACGTTCAGATCCTGCGCGAAGACGAGCAGAACGGCGAACGAACCCAGCGACAGAACCAGCGTTCCAGTCACGTCATCCCATCCGGCAGTGGCGAGGTCTCCCATCAGCCAGTGCAACACCGCGTTGACGCTCTCACCCGCTTGTAACAATAGATACGAGACGACTGCACCGAGGAACGTCTGCACGGCGACACCAGCGAGAAGGAGCGTCTCGACTGGTGTCCGTCCGTTTGTCGTGGCGATGAGATACACGGCAAACGCCGTGATGAGTGCCGACAGAAAAGCGACTCCTTGTAGTCCGAACGGGACCGAAATCCCAAACACCAGTAGTGTGACTGCCCCGACGGCGGCTCCCGAGGATACCCCGATGACTGAGGGGTCGGCCATCGGATTCCGAAACAGCCCTTGCATGACGGTCCCGGCCGTAGCGAGCGCGAATCCGACGATCGCAGCGAGTACGATCCGTGGCAGACGAATCTGCGCGACGATGATTTGTTTGGCGCGTGGAACGGGAAACGAAAATGGATGGACGAACGCCACGTCGATCCCCACCCACGGAACGTGAGCGATCGGAGCGCTCGTTCCGGGATCGACCGTCACCGATGTGGGAATCGCCACCGTGTTGAGGATCGCCTGTACCACGGTAGCCGCCGGAACGCTCACCGGACCGACGGTAACGCTCCAGACGATGGTCACGCCGAGAAACACCGACAGCCAGAGTGACCACCACAGGGTCCGCTTCCACCGTTCCATGTTCACAACCTCGTTTGGATTAGCCAAATATTTATTGCAAACGAACCCTCCGCTCGAGTGATGAACCGAGTGATCGTGTTCCTCGTCGGAGTGGTGCTTTTCAGTACGATGCCAGCGGCTGTTGGCGCACCTGTGTCCGTATCGGCCCAGTCAGCACAGCCGTCGTGTTCGTTCCCGTTCAGCGCGACCGACGCGACGGGGACTCACGTGACCGTCGATAGCGAGCCTGAACGTGTCGTCGCGCTCCAGCCAAGCGCGGCCCAGACGATGTGGGAGATCGACGCGGATGGAAAGGTCGTGGGCATGCCGATCGGTCCGACGACCTCGTATCTGAACGGGTCTGAGTCACGAACGGACGTTACTGGCGACGACGGCTTCTCGACATCCATCGAGACGGTCGTGTCGGCGGAGCCGGATCTCGTGCTCGCGCCGAACAGCGTCCCGAACGAAACGGTCGAAACGCTCCGAAGCGCGGGGCTAACGGTGTACAAGTTCGGATTGAGCGAGTCGATCGAGGACGTTTCGACCAAAACGTCTCACACCGGACGGCTCGTCGGGGCGTGTGAAGCGGCTTCCCAGCGTGCCGAGGCGATGAACGAAACCGTGGCGTCGATCGAATCGGCTACGACGGATCAGGACCGCCCGCGGGTGCTGTACGTGATGTCCGACGGCTACACGCCGGGTAACGGGACGTTCATTCACGAGATCATCACGAGCGCAGGCGCGGAGAACGTCGCCGCTACCGCCAACATCACGGGCTATCAACAGATCAATCCGGAGACGGTGATCCAACGGGATCCCCAATGGATCATCACGCCGGATCACATGTCTGCCCTCCCGAACCGAACCGCGTATGCGGAAACGACCGCGCTCCAGAACGACCAAACGGTGAGCGTCGATTCGAACTACGTCAGTCAGCCCGCGCCGCGGGTGGTGCGCCCGATGAAAACGCTCGCTCAAACGTTCCATCCCGATGCGTTCTCGGCATCGACCGCGTCATCGCCCGGTGACGAAAGAACGGACGTTACCTCCGGACCACAGGCGACAGCCACCACCGGCCCCGGCTTCAGTGTCGTTGCCGCAGTGCTCGCGGTGCTGACCCTCTCGGGCGCGTTGTTCGCCCGGCGGTAGGGACTTCCCGTAAGATTCGTTGCCGTTCCCCCGATACGCCCCGGTATGGTCGAAAACGTGATTTGGCCCGCCGCATTCGATTCGACGTTGTCTCGAAACGAGGGCCGTCGTGTGTCGCTGGATCTCGCGGTCGAAAATCCGACCGTTGACGAGATTGCTACCGCCGTTCAACAGGTCGGATACGACGCCGTCATCGAACGAGAGATGACGTATCCCCGCGAGTACGAACCGCGTGGGCGCGTCGTCGTTCGAGATGCCGACGACGCGAGCAAGAGCGATCTGCTCCAGGCCGTCGGCGCGTACGTCACTGCGATCCGAGGGTGACCGATAGATGCCAACGGGGATCCAACGCGTCGGAGCAGTCGTGAACACCGCTCAAGGACTCGCAGTCGTCCGCGCATCGGACGCGTCGTATCCGGATCTCGGCACCACTGTAATCGACGAACGACTCGACACTGTCGGACAGGTGGTGGACGTGTTCGGTCCTGTGGACCGTCCTTTCGTGGCGGTCTCGCCGGCGTCGGAGACCCAGCTGGCCCCGCTGCTTGGCACCGTCGTCTACGCTCGGTCCGAGTGAGGATGCGCTTCGGGTCCGGAACGGACCAAGAGCGGGAAAGACTTGTCGATCATCTCCGTGTGTATTCGTATGACCAAGCGTCTGTACGTTGCTGGAGGTGTGACGATCGCGGTGTTCGTGTTGGTTCAGATCGGTGCAGTGGCGCTGGTCGAACCGTTTCGTGCTGCTGGCTACCAGCCCGTCGAAGATCCGTCGGATCCGACAAACACCGTGTTGTATCTCCTCGGTGTGTTCGTCGTGACCGGAGTGATGCTTCTTGCGTTTCGGTTCGATGCCGATACGTTGATTCGAATGTTTATCGTTGGTTCGAGTGCACTGCTCACTTACTACGTTTTTTCGGTGTTCCTACCGCCCATCGAGGTCGGTCCCGGAATCGTTGGAGTCATGAACGGACCGGCTGCCCTCACAGCACTCGCGGGCTCGTTCGCGCTGTGGTTCTACCCCGAGTGGTACGTCATCGACGCCGCTGGCGTCGTGATCGGGATGGGTGCTGCCGGACTGTTCGGGATCAGCCTCGGTCTCCTTCCCGCACTGTTGTTGTTGATCGCGCTTGCGGTGTATGACGCTATCAGCGTGTACAAAACCGAACATATGCTCACGTTGGCGTCGGGGATGATGGATCTCAAAATTCCAGTCGTACTCGTGGTCCCACTTACGCGTTCGTATTCGTATCTCGACGCTGCCGACCGAGACGAGCACGGAACGGAATCGACTGACACTGCTAGCAACGATTCCGATCGACCCGAGACGATGTCCGACTCTCGCCCCGAACGCGATGCGCTGTACATTGGTTTGGGCGACGCCGTGATGCCGTCGGTGTTGGTCGCAAGCGCAGCGTATTTCCTCCCTTCAGAACCGGTCGTCTTGGGCGGTCTGCTTTCGGTCCCTGTGCTCGCTGCGATGGGTGGTACTCTCGTCGGTCTCCTCGTACTCATCAAACTGGTGACAGCAGGTCGGCCTCACGCTGGGCTCCCGCTGTTGAACGGGGGTGCGATCGCGGGCTACCTGTTCGGAGCGATCGCCAGCGGCGTCCCGCTTCTCACCGCGGTCGGTCTGACGCCGTACGTCTGATCGGTGCGTTACTCACCGGTCAACGCTGCACTTCCGGGTGCGATGTCGATGTACTCGCCGAGATCGTGCTCGATCGCTTTTTCGTACAACATGTACGCGGCGGCGACGGTTTCGATGCCAGTGCCGCCACTGTCGAACACCGTGATCTCGGTCTCCGTCGTTCGCCCCGGCACCTCCTCAGCGAGCACCTGACCCAGATCACCGTGGATGTCCGCTTCCGTCAGCCCTCGTTCGTCCATCGCCTGTAAGAACGCGCCCGCATCGCTGGTTGCGCGAGCGCGGAGATCGGGCACGTACGTCGCGCGTTCGACGGTCGTCGCATCGATCTCTCTGACATTGGGATCGTACTGACCCATCGCCGTGACGTGAGTGCCCGGTTCGAGTCGGTCGCCGTCGAACACCGGTTCTGTGGCGTTCGTGGCCGTGATGACCACGTCAGATCCTTCGACGGCAGCCTCGCTCGTCGCTACCGGTCGAACCGTTGCATCGTATCGGTCGTTCATCGCGTCGGCGAACGCTTCGCGGCTCTCCGCTGTCGGCGAGTACACCGTCACCGTCTCGAACGGGCGGACCGTCATCGTAGCCCGGAGCTGGCCGCGTGCTTGTGCGCCACTGCCGATGAGTCCGAGAGTCCGGGCATCTTGGCGCGCGAGCGCGTCAACACCGACTGCTCCGGTCGCTCCCGTTTTGAACGGATTGAGGCTTGCCCCATCCAACAGAGCGAGAGGCCGTCCGCTGTCGGCGTCGAACAACGGAAGGAAAAAGTGGACGTCCTCGTCTCCGAATCCTGCTGCGTACGTATATCCGCCCATCGCCCCCGTTTCTGGAAGGATGGCTAAGTACCCGGTCAGCATCCCCGCGTTATCATCGGCGACGAGTTTCGTTCGAGGTGCAGCGGATCCTTGCTGTCTATACCCTTCCCGAACTGCCGATACGTACTCCGAGGGAGTCGCCAATCCTGAGAGCTCCTTACTTCGTAGAAACAGCGTCTCCGTCATACGTATACGAAACGCAGAGTGGAGGCTTAACGATGGTGTCTGGACGTCGGTCGTTAGTCAGATCTGACTGGATTCGTCTCGACGCGAGCTGAGCGTTCCGTGCTCTGGTCGGTCGACAACTGCTCGGCTGGCTCCTGATCGGTCGGCGTCCGAACGAACAACGCGTGGCCCATGAATGCCACTGCGATCGACGCCGCGACCAGTACGGAGAGTGTTGTCTCCACCCCGACAACGGTCAACACACCCGATACACCGAATAGGGACAACGGTATCACCCCCAGCACAAAATCGTAATATCCAGTCATAGTCATCATAACGTAGTGCTTGCTCCATTAATAAAGCTTTCCCCGTCACCAACCGATACCATCTGGTGTAGCCATAGCATACCCACAAGCGACTCTTTAAAAATCCTCTCCATAACTTATGAATGGGTTTCTCAGCGGACACGCCTGCTACCGGTGCTTTTCGAGATATATATGAGTTTCGTACCATGGTAGACAATACCTAACATATTATCCGATAACATCATGATGGTCTCAAGCGAGAAACGTTGGCGTAGATTTCGGCCAGCGCTAGTAGACGTATGTTATCAAACAGCTGTGCTATCGGTCATGTGCGCCGGACACGTCGAAGAATTTCACACCGGCTGTAATCCTCTGTCTTCTCTAAGAATATTGATGTATTCTTTGATGCCTCGTTCGAGATCGTAGTTTACCTCATAGCCCATATCCGATTCGATCGCGTTCATATCGAGTTGCTGCGTCCACGGTAGTTCACCGTCATCGGAAACGGTGAGATCGGCTTCGGGAAGGATCGCTTCGACGGTTTCGGCGGCGTCTCGGATAGTGGCACACTCTCCACGAACGTTGTAAATCCGGCGTGATAGCTGTGAATCGTCAGTGAGGGTCGCAAGGCGGAACGCTTGTGCGATGTCTTTGACGTACTGCCAGTCGATGATCTGATCGCCGTACTCGACGCTGAACGGCTCGCCGAGCGCCGGTTTTTCGATGAGGTTTGCGAGAAACGCCGATCCACCCGTTTCTCGATAGGGTCCGTACGCGACGGTCGGACGAAGCCCGACGTGAGAGACGCCGTATTCTTCGTGGTAGCACCGGGCTTGGTGTTCGTTGTACTCCTTCGTCGCACCGTACAGCGTGTCGGGATACACGAGATCGTCCTCGCCGACCCAGCCGTCGTAGTTCTCTGGGGGTGCGAACACGGCTGCACTCGACGCCCACGCGACGCGCTCGATCTGGTCGTCGAGGATCCGAGCCGCCTCGAACACTGTATTCGTACCGCCAATGTTGACCGCATGAGCGAGTCGGGGCTGTTCGCGCGCGCTGCTCGTCAACAACGCCGCAAGATGAACGACGTGCGTTGCACCCGTCTCGGTTATCGCGCGCATGAAGTCAGTCGGATCGGTAACATCACCGCGTCGGATCGAAATCCGATCTGCGATACCGAGCTGTTCCAGTACGTGTGTGTCGGTCGACGTATCGTACGCGATTACTTCGTGACCCGCTTGGATGAACTCTTGTGCGACATACGATCCGATGAATCCGGTACCGCCCGTGATGAGTACGGATACCATACAGGTCTTTCTTTGAGCGAGTGGAAAAAGTTGCCGATACCAGATATCTTGTCAGCAATGATCTATTCTGTGCTCACTCGTGGAGTCCTCCGATGTCGGCGTAAAATGATGATTGAAGCGTCTCGCTCATCTGGATCTCGGGATCGATTCGCACGTCGACCACCGTCGGTTCGTCGGCTTTCATTCCCGCAGTGAGTGCGGGTTCGAGATTCTCGGGCGCTTCGACGCGTTCGGCGCGCGCACCGAACGCGTCTGCAACGTCGGTGAACTCCGTATCGGAGAACGTGACACCGGGGATCCGGTCGTCCATCTGGCGCACCATGCCGAGACCGGTGTCGTTGAGTACGACGAACGTCGGCGCCACGCCGTATTCGAGCGCGGTTTCGACGGCGGTCATCGTCATCGCGAATCCGCCATCGCCAGCCACGGCGATCACGTTTTTGTCGGTGACGAGCGCAGCGCTCACCGCCGCTGGCGGTGCCCATCCCATTCCGCCGACGCCACCGCTTCCGAAGTAGGTCCGGGGAGCGGGCGTTTGGAGGTACTGTAACAACCAAAACCGGTTGTTTCCCGAGTCAGCCGTGACGAGAGTCTCACTATCCACGACCGAGTCGATCGCCGCCACCGCGCGTTGGGGTGTGATCGGGACGGCGTCCGATTCACACATCGGATCGGTGAAGTCCTCGCGTGCGTTTGCCGCTCGATCCAGCGCCCACGACGACGATTGATGGCCGGACTCGGCGAGCAGGGACAGGGTTTCACGGGCGTCACCGACCAGCCCGATGTCCGCTGGATACACCCACCCAGTGTTGCGCGGGTCGATGTCGGCGTGAATGATCGTCTGTTCGTCAGGGCGGATGAATCCGGGTGCCTGCCAGTTGGTGTCCATCGGGTTGAGTCGACAGCCGACCACCAACAGCACGTCCGCTTCGCTTACGATCCTGTTGGCCCCTTCGTGACCGAACGAACCGATCACGCCTGCCGCGCGGTTGTGGGTTTCAGCGATCGTCGACTTCCCGAGGTAGGAGGTCGTTACGACGGCGTCGTAGGCAGCCGCGACCGTTCGAAGCTCCTCGTAGGCCTGCGCCGCGTGGACGCCGTTTCCAGCGACGATGACCGGCCTTTCAGCCGATTCGAGTGCTTCAGTCGCGGCTCGAACGTCCGTGTCTGGGGGGGCGGTAGTCCACGTTCGAGTTTGTGCTGCCGGATCCCAGACGGGCGGTATCGGATCGGTAGGCACCGTCTCAGTGATCGCATCGCCGTCGAAGACGACTGCTGTCGGACCAGGCCGTCCCGCGACAGCGTGTTTGAATGCGAGCTGTACGCTTCGGAGCGTCTCGGCGGGCGTTCTCGGTGACCAATGCTCTTTGGTGATGCCATCGAGCACGGTCGAGAGATCCAACCCCCCATAATCGCCTCGGGCCTGCTGATAGGGGGCCAGCGTGGAATACTCGCCTCGCTCCGAGGACTCGGTGAGTACGACCATCGGAGAGGAGCCGAGCCGAGCTTCCATCTGCCCGATCGCACCGATGCTACCGATCCACGGTCCCTGTCCAGCAAGCACACCGGGCTGTCGGGTGAGTCGGCCACACGTTTCGGCCATCACGCTCGCTTCCCGTTCATCGCGCGGGCGAACGACCTGAATATCCGATTCCGCGAGCGCTTCGAACAGTTCGATGACGCGTCCACCCGGATACCCGAACACGAACTCGATGCCGAGCGTTTCGAGCGTGTCTACGACGCTATCGACCGTTTTCATCGTCAGCCTCCGTGTGATTGCCGTTGGGCTGTTCGGCTTCTCGTCGACGCATCGTGATCGGTACCGATGTGTTGTCACCGGCTTGGATAGTCGGGACCATCCCATTGCTAGCCGGGGGCAGCCGACTTCGTTCTAGGGATGTCGGAAGCGATCGATGAACGCTTCGGCGGTCTCGATGGATCGACGGGATGGTATCGACCGACCTACCCACCGCTCACCGGCGGAAACAAGGCCAGTTCATCATCCTCTGCAACCCTCGTATCGAGCCCGTCGTTCGTGAATGGATCCTGTCCGTTCCGAAGCAGGCGGATGTGATCGTACAGTTCGCCCTCCCCATCGAACACCTCCTCGCGGAGTTCGGGGTGGGCGTCAAACAGCGCTTCGAGGGCCTCATCGAGGGTTGCACCTGATTCGACGTCGACCGACACTTTCCGCTTTCCAGCGGTCTCGCTCAGCGTGGCAAACAGTTTCCAGCGCATACGTTCCGGTATGGGATCCACAACAGCGTAGTCGTTCCGTTCGATCGAGGGGTCGGAGATACCGTCACATCCGGTAATTTCGATCGAGGATCGCCACGTCGGAGTCGAGCGAGTCGATCTGATAGAAGGTAGGTGGTGAGATGAACCGAGAGGTCGCACTCCGTTCTTGACTCGCACCGATGATGACCAGATCGTAGCCACGTGTGTAGGTGTCGAGAAACGACTCGATAGCAGCCCGGGCGACACGTGTCTCACAAGCGATCGTCACGGTTTCTGTGAGGTGGGACAGCATCTCTTCGGCAGTGCGCCGCTGGCGTTCGTTCGAGATGCAGTGGGCAACGGAGACGTGTCCTGTTCGTCCGACTAATCGGACGGCGAAATCGATCATGCTGTGTGCCACGTCGCTCTCCT
The DNA here is from genome assembly GCF_023115355.1 of Halocatena salina. Classification (NCBI taxonomy): domain Archaea; kingdom Methanobacteriati; phylum Methanobacteriota; class Halobacteria; order Halobacteriales; family Natronomonadaceae; genus Halocatena; species Halocatena salina. The sequence continues at coordinate 522,111 of NZ_CP096019.1, read as the reverse complement.
GTCGAACGGGCACGAGTACACGTTTCCAGTCGGTGCGTTCATCGGCCGATCGGTGGACGAGTACGTCGGTGTCCCCCCTAAACAACTCCCGGAGGAACGGTGATAGCGATCCATACCGCGTTTCATACGGTACCGCGATGAGATCACAGTTCGTTTCATGAACGGTGTGTAGCACCGTTCGGGCCGGATTTGCTCCTTCACTGGCCACGACGACCTCACAGGGCACGCCGACTTTCGTTCGGATCATGTGTGCCCGTTTTTCCAACGCCGACGCGAACGCCGATGCGGCGCGTTCCTCGACCGACTGTGATTCGTCCGCTTCGTCCACGTCGATCTCCCCCTCGTTTCGGGCTGCTTCCGAGCTAGTCGTGACAGTCTGTTCCCCTTGGACTGGGGTGCTGTCTCCCGTATCGTCGGAGCCGGATCCGCCGACGCTTTCGATCGCGTCATTGTCGGCCATCTGTAGCAACACGACCTTTCCGGCGTCGTGGGCGCTGGCGAGTCGCGCACCCAACATTGCGGTCGCATTGGGATGTTCACCGCGCATCACGACGAGAACGTGGTCGTCCCCTTGGGTTGATTGGTACAGATACTCCGCGCGTTCGGCATAGACGCTCTTGCGCCAAAGGACGAACACGACTGCGACCAGCGTACTCGACACCGCGATGCTCAAAACGTAGATGCCGGCCCGATCGGGTGTTCCGGTAAGCAACACGAGAAGCGCCGTCGAGAACGCCGAGGAGATCTCTGTATCCAGCACCCACGTGACAACCCCCGTGAAAAAGATCGACATCGCTGCGCCTGCCGGTGAGACACCCCCGATCGTTCCCATCGGAAGCCATCCCGTGTGAGGAATGATCAACGTGAGCCAGCCACACAACGCCCCGATCGTCAACCCACCGACGAAGTTCCACGGGGTGGAATACGTGCCCTCGGGATCGGAAAAGAGGGTGTGGGTTCCCGACGCGAGTGGCGGGAACAGGAGAAACGAGAGTGCCGGATTTACGTGTGAGATGAACGTGACCAGCGCGAGCAACAGGGGGATTACCACCAAACTTGTGAGGCGGATGAGGTTTCGTGTCGTTTCGATCCACGCCCGAAACTCTCGGAGTTCACGCCGTTCGATCCGATGAAGCCTCCGAGCGTACGCCCATAGACGGTCCCCCCCGAACATACAGCCTGTTTCGTCCGAACTGAGAAAAAAGCTGTTTCGTTCGCCTCACAGCTCTGCTGCCGCGGACAACGACAGCTCGATCGCGCGGCCAACGTTGTCGCGTGCTTTCTCCGGAAGCTCCTCGGCATCGGTCTCGCCTTTCTGGGTGCCGCGGACGAGATTTCCATCGACGGTACAGATCGCGCCCGCTCGTAGTCCCTTCCGACGGGCGAGGGTGAAGATCGCCGCCGCTTCCATCTCCACGGAGAGTAGTCCCGCTGCCTCCCACGCCTTCACGTATTCGTCAGTTTCGGCGTAGAACGCGTCGTCGGTAGCGATCGGTCCGACGTGAACGGTCTCATCGTTTCGGTTTGCCGCATCGACCAGTGCCGACAACACCTCGAAATCCGCCACTGCCGGAATCGTCGACGATTCATAGCGCTTCGTAGTGCCTTCGTCTTTGGCTGCGGCTGATGCGACGATCATGTCGCCGATCTCGATATCGGACTGCAACGCGCCGGTGGTTCCGACACGGATGAACGTCTCGACGCCGACGGCAGAGAGTTCTTCGACTGCGACCGTTGCGGATGGGGCACCGATGCCAGTCGAGCAGATGGTGAGATCACGACCCTCATACACGGCGTTGACGAGCTTGTATTCGCGGTTTTCGGCGATCGTTTCTGCGCTGTCACACTGTTCAGCGATGCGATCGACCCGTCCGGGATCGCCCGGCACGAGTGCGATGTCTGCTGTCTCGTCCGGCCCGACGAGCAGATGTGGCTGCTTTTGTTCGCTCATACCATCCACTTCGAGGGCGGAGACAAACGTTTGCCGGATCGCGTTTTCCTCTGGTGATGGACACGGAGTATCTAACAGTCACTGATTCGATCCGGTGGCCGACTCCCGAACCGATTCGATCGCATCCCATGATAGTTCCGGGCGGGTGCCACTCGATCGGGCAGCGATCGCCCCACACGCGTTGCCGACGGTGAGCGGCCGGTGGTATCCTGCGTCGGACCCGGAGAGATAAGCGTAGATGAAGCCCGCGGCGAAGGCATCACCGGCTCCTGTCGTATCGACCGCATCGATGTCGTACCCCGGATGGTGGGCCGTTCCGTTTGGCGTGTGTGCGTCCGCTCCCCCTTCTCCGTGTTTTCTGACCACGATACATTCTTCGGGGCTGTCGATCATCTCGGATTCGCGGCGATTCAGAAAGACGATGTCAGCAACCTCGAGCGTCCGGTCGTACGTCCGCCCAGTGCACCGCCGCCCGGGATCGAAGCTCACACTGACGCCGGCTTGTGTGGCGATCTCAGCCAGTTTACCAGCAGTCTCGGGGTCCTGGCCAGTTAGATGGAGGTGGTCGGCGGCTCCGATGTACGCTTCGGAAACGTCGTCGAGATCGACAGCTTCGTTCACGCCGTCGGTGCCAAGAACGAACGCCTCCCCGTCGGGAGCGACGACGAGGTATTTCACGGCCGTTTGTCCCTCTACGATCTGTAGCTCCGTAGTGTCCACGCCACGTTCCCGTAGCTCAGAACGAGCTGATCGACCGTTGGCGTCGGCTCCGACGCTTCCAATGATCCCGGTCGAGACACCCAGTTGTGCGAGCGCTACAGCCGTGTTCGCTGCGCTCCCCCCTCCTCCACTGTGGCGCTCGTAAATTCGTGCCTCGCTGTCTGCTGTCGGAAGGTGCCCGACGTGGAGTGTGACATCCCAGTTGGCGTGTCCGGCACAGATAACGCGCATTATCACATCGTACATCCGACCGACCCAAAAACGTCTCCTCTTCGAACACACCGGTCATCCCACGATGGCGAACAGAACCACGTTGTGAACACCCGGACCCAGACCGACGGCGGCGATGGCTGCGAGCAGTAGATTCCCTTCGGAGGGTTCCTCTCTGACGTAGTCGGTGAGAAGACCAACGATCACCACTGCGAGAAGCACTTTCACGACGACGAACAACCCCACGCCACCGGCATCGATCAGGAGTTGGGAGAGCGGTGTCTGCTCGCCGAATCCGAGAAACGCCAGTCCGACGGCAGTCGATAGGCCATCGAGCGCGTGGCCGAACACGACGAGCAGTCCAGCCCCACCGGTTTCCTCGATGGCTGTCGGAAAAAAAGACCGAAACAACAGCCATCCTCCACCGGTGATCGCGGCGGCTCCCACGACGGCAACGCCCGGCCAAAACACGTGTACCGGTGGTGACTGGACAGCAGCGATACCTGCAACGGCGAACACACCGATAGCCACCACTGTTCCCGTAATGAGCACCACCCCGGGTGTGCTATCGATCGCGAACCGAGCGGGTTGGCGATCCCCAACCACGGCAACGATCGCTCCCACGACGACGAACGTCGTGAGATACACGGTTGGCGCACTCGCAAACGGTGCGAGCACTGCCGGAACCACCGTAGCTTGTTCGAGCGCGTACAGTCCGGCTCCGACCGTCATCCATGGCGCGAGCGCGACGACTGTCTGCTTTGTAATTCGTGGCGTCTGCCGGTACAGCACACCAACGATCACGAGGCTCACGAGGACGATCCCGACCAGATACGGCAGTGGCGGGAGTACGAACCCTTCGGGTAACAGTTGCATTGAGCGAACTGTTCCGCGCTGGCGGCAAAGCCCTACCGACATTTAACGACCACCGACGGACGTATCTCACTCCGTGTGTATTCCTCCGTATGGACGATTTTCCCGCTCGCATCGATCACACGGTTCTCGGCGTAGACACGACGGCAGCTGACGCCAAACGGGTCGTTAGAGACGCCGAACGGTATGGAATGAACGCCTGTATTCCGCCCTGCTACGTTCCCACCGTCGAAACGGATGTGGTGTTGACGACAGTTATCGGCTTTCCTCACGGACAACACACGCCGGAAACCAAACGCGTCGAAGCCCAACAAGCCTACAGCAACGGCTGTGACGAGCTTGATATGGTCATCAACGTCGGCCGACTCAAGGCAGGTGCGGATGAAGCCCTCGTCGCCGACATCGAGACCGTCGTCGATGCCGTTCCGATTCCGGTGAAAGCCATCATCGAAACGGCGGTGCTCGAACCCGAGGAGAAACACCGCGCCTGTGAGCTTGCGGCCGCTGCGGGCGCGGATTTCGTGAAAACTTCGACCGGTTTCGCCGATGGGGGCGCGACCGTCGACGACGTGGCGCTCATGAGCGAGTATCTGCCTGTGAAAGCGAGTGGTGGGATCGGTTCGTACGACCGAGCGAACGCCCTCCTTGAAGCCGGTGCCGAACGCATCGGTGCCTCAAGCGGCGTTCAGCTCGTCAAGGAGTATCGAACGGTAAACGATCGGACGTGAGAATATAAGACAGTAGCAGCCGAGTATCGATCCATGAAGATCTACACGGGGCGTGGTGATGAGGGCCAGACCGATCTCCGAAACATGTCTCGCGTCTCGAAGACGAACCCGAGAATCGAAGCCTACGGCACCGTGGACGAAGCCAACGCGCTCATCGGCGTCATCGTTCCGTCCGGTCACGACGACGTGGACCAACGGCTCCGAGAGGTTCAAAACCACCTTCACATCATCCAGGCTGACTTCGCCGATCCTGACGAAGACAGCGACAGTCCACGACTCGACGACCCGGAGATCGACCGCCTCGAAGCGTGGATCGACGACTACGACGAGGAACTCGATCCGCTGGAATCGTTCGTACTCCCCGGTGGCAGTACAGCGGGCGCGAAACTCCACCACGCACGAGCTGTCGTCCGCCGCGCAGAACGCCGGGCTGTCGCGCTTGCGACGAACGAACCCGTGAACGAAACGGCCATCACGTATCTAAACCGGCTTTCTGACGCGCTGTTCGTCTTCGCACGAGTCGTAAACGAACGCGAAGGTATCACTGAAGAATCACCGACATACTGATAGGAACAGAGATGTACTGTCGGCGAAAAGAACTACGAACCGACAGTACTTTCGCCCACTGTCATTTTTGACCGATGCGTACAGCTCGGCTCTCCCCGAGCCGTAGTCTTTAGGTATGCCTAAAAGACTGTAAATGTTTTGGCTATGCAGACGACGGTTTCGGTTCGGATGTCCCGCACCGTAACTGTTCTTGGGTGGCCAGCAGATGAACGGTCATATGGCAAGCGCAACACCACTTTCGGAGCCGATGGTCCTCGCCCACACCAAAGACCACCTTTTCTCCGATCTCGCGGCATCGAACACGTACGCCGTCGTCGACACGCAGTTTGCGGTAGAAGAGTGGCTTTCCGGTCGCCCGATTCCGTCGCCCGTTCGTGAGCGGTTGGCTCCTTTCAACCACGTCGAACTTGGATCGGGGTTTCCGGATCTCGTTGGCGTCTGCTCGCCCGGGCCGGAACTGCTTGCAGTCGAGCGTTTCGGTGAGCGACCGCCGCTGATCGCTGTCGAGGCAAAAGGGGATACCGACGCTGAGACGGCCGATGTCGAACGGGGGATTATCCAGGCGTACGACCGTCTTCACCAAGCCAATGCCGCGTACGTCACAGCACCCGCCGAGACCGTCTCCCAAACCGACCGGGCGCTCGCTCGAGAACTCAACGTCGGTGTCCTCGGCGTCGATTCTGACGGGACCGTCACACCGCTTGAAGTCCCCCGTGTCGTCGGCAACCGAACGTCCGGCGATGCGAATGCGATTCGGTTTCAGGCGACTGCTCACGGCGTTGCTGGCAAATCTTTCGGACTGAATCATCCGAAAAACTATCTTGGATATCCGCTCGCGCTGTGTCATCCTGACGACACCGCCACCGTCTTCTCCAAGCACGTCATCGACGCCGTCGAAGGCGCTCGCAGGGGTGCAGCCTTTCTCGGTCTTATCGAGGAACGTCCCAGCGGTGTCGTTCTCACATCACTCGGTGAGGAGGTGATCAGGTTCGCTTTGCGTCGGTATGAATCTATCACTGCTGCGCTGGCGTCGTTCGAGGCGTGGAACGGATCGAGACGCCGGTTCTGTGAATGTGCGCCCGAATGGGGATCGTTGACGAGACGGGTCGTGTGGGAATATCCGGCAACGAAGCTTCTCGTCACGGAACTCCAGACGATGCACGACGACGGGTTCACCACGCCATCGCTCGTGGATCTCGTCGAGTGGTTACACATTACATATCCAACATTCACTGTGGAGCTGTTTCTCCGTGGTACGGAGGACGTTCGTCGTCGAGTACTCGATGTGAACGGTGACCTTCGTTCTACTGCGCTCAAAGAGGGCGACGTTTTCCATTCACCGACCGTTTTTCAGTTGAAAGCGATCCTCTATCACGCGGGCATCCTCACGGATCGAGGAGCCGAGCCACACCGCCTCGAACCAGCCAACGACGTGTGGAAACTGCGAGAGCCGTTGGACAGGACGTCTTAACCACTCTGGTTGTCACTGGCTGTAATCCAGTCGTGAATCCAAAAATCGGCGTGTAAATGACAGTGACCTGCAGCTAGTCGGTAACGATCTACAGGAGCAATAGGTCGGGGTGAATTTGAACCTCGGTCGTTCCGCACGCTCCATTCCCTGATTCAAATCCGATCCAATCCAATCCAGTCCAGTACAGTACAGTCGCTCACGTTCGTTCGCGCCAGAACATGGGTTGGGGCGGATTTGAACCGCCGACTTCCTCCGTGTGAAGGAGGTATCATAACCAGCCTAGATCACCAACCCACAATCGGTAGAAACGAGCGCGGTAACTTAAGGATTCCTTTCGACTCCGCGGTCCGGAGTGGTTTAGATTCGGGTCTGTGCCCGGTGGTACATTCGTTTCGCTCGGCTTCGGTACGCTTCGAACTCCGCTTTTAGTCGTTCACTCCGAGTCCGTTTCGACTCCGGCTCGATCGATTTGATCCCGAGTCGGGTACGGAGGTCCTTTTCGAGGGGTGAAACTGCTTCCATTACGCCGAGTCGACTTTCATGGCTGGCTCGCTTGAGGTAGTACCACGCATCTTTGAAATGCTTATTCATACCTCACAGTAGTCGTCGAGTGGATAAAGTGCTTTTGCCAGTTTGAGCGGCTGGGTCCGTCACTCGGTAGTTGTAAGAGCCGTTGATCGAAGAAGATCGAACATCAGGTAGCCGGGGTGGTTTCAGCGTCCTGTGCGTTCGTGGTATTCGTCTCTCGCTTCGGTGATCGCGGCGGCGAAGATAGCGAGCATGTCGAACATGTCGAGCTCTCGTTGATTACTGGTTATCGATTCCGTCATGCTCGTCGGTTCGCTAGTGGTGCTCTCCTCTGAAACCGTTTCTGTGTCCGTTGGTTCATGTTCGTCTTCTTCGGTCTCGCTCGTTTGGTCACTTCCCCGACGCCGCAACAGGATGGACACCCCAACGATCGCCAACAGAACGATCGTTAGCTTGCGCTTGGTCTCATTACCGTCTTTCATACCTACTAGCATCGTGTCAACTAGTGTCGAGCGTATTGTCATGGAACGATGTGTACGTCTTCTCGCTTCATCCCTGTATAGTTATTTGATTCTCAGTCCCCGAACTGTACTACTTTGATAGGAAGTTCCGAACTACCCCTTTGGCGATCGATCTCGATCGAACGCGAACGATACGGAGAACGGACGGATCTCCGACGGCCGAACGGTCTCAGGTGGAAAGACAGACCGCGATGGTACTTTGTCCGATCTGGAGGACGCTAGTGATAACGGTTGGGAAGAGTGCTCCAGCGAGCGAGAACGTCGGACCCATGATATCCGGCGTCTGACTACCCGCTCGGCTGAGCCTTATCATCGACCGAACGAGGAATTTGGTGAAAAAGACGATCGTCGTGAACTGTAACACGGTCGCTATCATGGGGGCGATCCCGAGACCCATCCAACCACTGGTACAGAGTATCCGTCCAACCACGATGAGTCCGAAATCGTACGCCGCAACGAGGATGAGCCACAGTGGACCGACAAGTCCAACCGTTACGATCGCCGATATGCGAAAATCCTCCCAACCGGACTGCGTTACGATCCGTACGAGTTTGTTCCAGATCCACCAAACCACGTAGCTTACGCGGCGATACCCACCCCTTACCTGTCCGAACGACGATGATACAGATTCAGGAACACGGTCTGAAATCCGCCCCATACAGTAAGTATCACACTAAGTTAGAGGGTAAAAAAGATATTGAGAGAGCAGTTATATTTATTGAATGTATTTATTTCACTACGATATATGGTGGGTTCTATGACGTATCGATATCGATGCCCACCGTATGAATGAAGTCCTTATGCGCCATGGGTAATAATACTAACCAGTACCCAAAGAAAGATAGAACGATGAATTCTTCCTCTGTACCGCTGGGTGTCACGTCACCTCTTTCGAGAAGCGTTATCTTCCGGCCAGTCCTTTGGAGGTCACGATGAGCGTACGCTGGACCGATCAGAGGATGATACGGTTGGGAATTGGGTTTGCATTGATCTTTATCGTAATTATCATCGCTCAGAGGATTTTCGACACGTTTTTCGATCAGCTCGCCCCTTCTACCGCGGCTAAAAACGTAGTACTCATCGTAGTCATCGTGATACTAGCCGCCATATTTTATTTCTATGTTCTGAGGACGTTATGGAATGGCCGACTCCGAAAACGCGCTCAGGAGTTACAGGAGCGTTCGACGCCGGAGGCGGGTGCGGAAGCGATTTCATTACTCGGTCGGCGAGACAAGCAGGTACGAACCGTTGCCGCTTCAGTGATCGCCCACAGTTGTCGCGGTGCCCCGGGCAAGGTCGTAAAGCAGTCTTCGAAAGACGCTGAAGAGATCGTTGCGCGGCTCGTTCGTCGGCTCGGTGATTCAGTGGGTAACGTTCGTGCCAACGCAGCTGTGGCGTTGAAATTCTTCGCGCGGGACTATCCTGATGCCGTGATTGAACACGCAGACGCCGTACAGAACGCACTCACCAGCTCCGATTCGTCGGTCCAAACTCATACTGCGCTTGCGGCTGGCAATCTCGTTGCAGCGTTCCCTGATCGCGCTGACCAGTTCAGAGAGCCACTTTCCGAACTGTGCTCCGACGAGGATCCGGAGGTTCGTGGGGCGGCGTGCGTCGCGTTCGGACACTTCCCCGGCTCGATCCCTCCCGATCTCAACGAACTCTCTGACGATCCCAGTCCGGTCGTTTCGGAGGCGGTTGCTGTAGCACAGGCGATGTCGAACGGTGATCCACACGCCGCTAATCAACTCTTTGCTGGCGTGGCCACCGGACGGTCCACCTCACAAACGGAACTCGTCGACAACTCTCCCGATTTGGATTTCGACGACGTAGCCGGGATGGAATCGCTCAAAGAAACGTTGCGACGACAGATCATCGAACCGTTTTCAGGCAATAACGTGTTCGAAAAGTACGGTGTGGCAGCGGATAACGGTGTGCTCTTTCATGGGCCGCCCGGAACCGGGAAAACTCATATCTCGAAATGTCTCGCCGGTGAGATTGGCTGTCAGTACATCAGCATCGATGGGGGAAGTATCGATCGTCAACGAGGAAATGTGATGGCACAGCTGTTCGAGGAGGCCCGGCAGAATCAGCCGTGTCTCGTGTTCATCGACGAGATCGACGCGATCGCCTCCGATCGATCGGGGATACATCAGCGTCCAGAGGACACGAAACTGATTTCCCAACTGCTCAGTGAACTCTCGACCCTCGGTAGCGAGGATGACATCGTCGTGATCGGCGCGACGAACGCCCCAGAGAGCATGGATGATGCGATGCTTCGAACGGGTCGATTCGACTCCAAGATCCACGTTCCCCCGCCCGACGCTGAGGCTCGCATCGCTATTTTCAACCAGCACATGAGTGCCCCCATCGACGCGATCGATCTCGACCAGTTCAAACGCAACACGGACGGTCTCGTGGCGTCGGATATGGTCGAGGTCGCGCGGCGAGCCAGCGTCAAAGCGGCGACCAGAGAGCAGGAAACGGGACGTGAGAGTGTTGTCACCGAATCAGATCTGTTCAGTGCTATCGACGAGATCACGTCCCAACAGGGAATGACGGGGTCGTACGTCCAACGTTCCCCAGCGATGGACTTTTCGGACGTGGTTGGCGCGGATGAACTGAAAGACCAGCTTCGACGAACCATCATCGATCCCCTCACACAGCCGGAATTTCACGAGGAGTACGGTCTGGGCGTTGAAAACGGTGTACTTCTGCACGGTCCACCCGGAACCGGGAAGACGTACGTTTCGAAATGTCTTGCTGGTGAACTCGACTGTTCGTTCATCAGCATTAAAGCGAGCGATCTCGTCAGCAAATGGATCGGTGAAGGTGCACAAAACGTCGGAGCGATGTTCGAGGAGGCCCGGCAGAATCAGCCGTGTCTCGTGTTCATCGACGAGATCGACGCCCTAGCCACAGACCGGAACGTACACCAAGTCAAAAGTGAACGCCAGATGGTCAATCAGTTCCTTGCTGAGCTCTCACAACTCAACGACGACGATGAAGACGTCGTGGTGATCGGTGCAACCAATAAGGTGGACGATATCGATCCGGCGATGTTGCGAACGGGTCGATTCAGCGAGCTGATCGAGGTCCCTCCGCCGGATACAGACACCAGAATTGCGCTGTTTGATGCGTCCCTTTCAGCGCCAACTGATGGGCTTTCACTGGATGATGTCGGTGCTATGACCGAGGGGTTCGTCGCTAGTGACATCGAACACGCTGCCGAACTGTCCGCCCGGAAGGCGATGCAACGCGCGAAAACCGGAAGCGGTCCGAAAAACGTCACACAACGGGACGTAACCGAATCCGTCCAAGAGATCCGAGCGAGTTTGGACAAGCGGTAACGGTCGCCGTTTCTTGGTGGAACGGAGTACACCGGATTTCGACGCCACGACAGTCTCGATTTCTCGTGTGGGGTGATTTGGACGCTCTTGTCCTCGTGGCTTCTGTAGAAATCGTCCGAATCGAGGGCGTCGACCGGTTCGATGTAGAGCGTTCAATGGCTGTACTGGTCGTCGTGATTCCGTTCCTGAAACCCAGGAACAACCGTGATTCGGACCGTCGGGCTATGACTGTGGTTTCGTTTCAGCTGTCTTCAGGCTCGACCACTTCGGGATCGGCCATTGCGCCTTGGAGGCTTCGCAGGCCAGTGATCCAATCAGCCACGGGTCCGTACTCGATCTCTTCACCGGCGTCAGCCGGTAGTTCCTTTCCGGCGATGATGGCCGCCCCCGCTTGTGCGCAGTACCCAAGTGCTGTTTCGAACTCCTCTTGGGCTTCCGCGTCGCGCGCGGCATGAATACACTGTTCGACGTCCGTTTCGGTGTCGGTGTCGACGACGTACTCTTCTGCGGCATAAAACACACAGACGAGTGCCGTCTGAACGGCGTTCACCAACATCAGTGTGTTTTCGTTTTCCTCGTCGAGTTCGAGATCCGTAAGCACGATCTCGCGCACGTCAGTGAGTTCCGATAACGCCGTCTCCTCATCGAGTATCTCGTCGTCGTAATCGGAGACGATCTTTGCGATCGCGATGACCGTATCATCCTGAAAATTCTGAAGCAGACGCCCCGATTCTTCGTCTTCGAGGTCGATCTCTTCCGATGTTAATCGATCGATCCAGTTCTGCCAACGCTCTTCGGTGTAATACTCACCCTCGGGAGCACTCATATCACGATACAACAGCCAGTCGATGATATGCCTTTCTCACTCATCGTCGGTTTTCGGACACAGCGACAGATGGGATGGCTCACTCAAGCGTCTCGTTCGTATCGATGCCGTACACGCGGTGGGGCGTTTCGACGTGAGCGATTTCGAGGGCGGTCTCGTAGCCCTGCTCTCGGAGCCACGTCGTTCTACGTGGAACGGTCTTGGGTCCGAGTACAGCTCCCGGTCGCTCGGGATCATCGATGAAATCCGTTTCCATCATGAACGGCTCACCCGCCTCGGCTGCCCGAAGTAGCTCGTCTTTGTCGGAGAGAACGCTGGGTGTCGGACCGGTCACTCGTCCCCCGGCGTAGTGTTTCACCACCCGGTGACGAGACATCCCAGCGTCGGCTGCCCACTGTGCCACTTCGGTGAACTCCTCACCCCCTTCGGTGTGGAGTTGGACGGCACAGTCGTTGGCGGCTCCGAGTGAGAACGCGTGGCGCATCACCGAGTTCGAAGCCGTCCAGACGGCCTCGTCCACTTCGTAGTGAGGCCGGCCCGATTTGAGCGCGAGTGCATCGCCCGAGGCGACGTATTCAGCCGCCACATCGAGACCCGTCTGCATGAGATCCCGCGCTTCTTCGGGTGTGAATCCTTGGTCTGTGAGCCGCGAAATCAGTGTCGGGTGAACGCCGAGTACCGCCCACGCGCGGCCCGGTAACACTGCTGTTGACCGGCGCGTCACGTCGAGCGTGTGTTCGAAACCCGCGCGGAAATCGTCCGCATCCGTGATCTCCCCACCGTAGTGCCACGACGGTTTGTTCAATACGAGCAAATGCGTCCCACCGACGGCAGCGAACTCTTCGGCTGCGGCGACACCACGGCCGTTTACCGGATCAAGGTGGAGATGGTTGTCGAGTGTCGGTGTCGGTTGTGTCTCGTCCATGGTTAGAGTGGCTCTGTGTCCCTTAGAAAAAAGACCGTTGTCACTCGAGGGTGATCGCAGTGTGAGCCGCGTTCTGTAGTCCGTCCGAGCGTCCGTATTCGCCGGGTGCAACGGCAAGTGTCTGTATCCCTTCTCTCGCTGCGACTTCGAGAACCGGCTTGAAATCCATGTCTCGTGAAACGATCGCTAACGTATCGAACTCGTCGCGCACGGCGGCCGAAGCGGCGTCCACTGCGAGCTTCACGTCGACATCACCACTCGTGACGACGATTTCGAATCCGCGAGCCTCGGCGGCTTGGATCAACTCGGGTGTCGCGTGCTCGTCGACGTACAACCGTGTCACAACTGCTCGACCGTGTTCTCGCGTCGCTGATCGCACGTCATCGAGATCGACATCGAACTCCGATCGGAGTACGTTCGGCCCATCTACGAACACTCCTATCCGAGAATCGCTGGAAAATCGGTTATAAAGCCTCTCCATGTCCATTACAGGCTCTCGTCCTTCAAAGTCGTTACTAGAACACACTACCGCGTTTCGAACTGCATCGCTTACGATCCATCATATTATTTAACCAATAGGTACTATCCGTATAATTGGAAATTGTGTGCTGATATAGTAAGCTTTAACGTATTATTGCTAATTCTGTTAACCAGAATATGATGGGCCGTTCGGGGCTTGACCGACGAATGTTCCTTCGATTGAGTGGCGCTGCCAGCTTGGGGGGCTTTTCGGGCGTCGCTTCGGCGACTCCCGGCCGTGATCCGGGACCGAAGCCGACTGAGTGGATCGTTGGTGTCGGAGTTGGGGAGAACCGTCTACGGGACGAGGTCGATCCGTACCTCCCGAGCTCGGCCAGCGTGGTTCATGAAAACGACACGATCGGCTACGCTGCCGTCGAGCTGCCAGGAGATGAGGACGCCACACAGACGCAACAAGCGTTGTCACAGGCGGTAACGGACACCAGTTCCGTTAAATACATAGAAAAAAACGAGACGTATCACGCGCAGTTCCTTCCGAACGATCCTCGCTACGAGGAGCAGTACGTCGCCGAGGCGATCAATGCACCCACAGCGTGGGAAGAAACTCTCGGAAGTTCCGACGTAACGATCGCCATGGTGGATCAAGGGGTACAGTACGACCATCCCGATCTGGAGCCGAACATGGCGTCTTCCCCCGGTCGGGACTTCGTCGACGGTGACAACGATCCGTATCCGGAAGATCTTTCGAAGGAACCCCACGGAACCCACGTAGCGGGTATCGCGGGTGCCCACACGGACAATGACCAGGGTGTCTCCGGTATCAGCGATTCGACTCTGTTGTCGGCTCGAGTGCTTAATGGTGGGGGGTGGGGATCCGTCTCCGACATCGCGGACGGCATCGAATGGGCCGTCGACCAGGGTGCGGACATCATCAACCTCTCGCTGGGCGGTGGTGGTCGCTCCCAGACGATGCAAAACGCCGTCACATACGCCAGTTCCAACGGCGCACTCGTCGTCGTTGCTGCCGGTAACAACGGAAGCAATGAGACGGCCTATCCCGCAGCCTATGACGAGTGTATCGCCGTATCGGCTCTCGACCCGGACGAATCGTTAGCGTCCTATTCGAACTACGGCGATGCGATCGAACTGACGGCTCCCGGGACGAACATCGTCTCGACGTGGACAGACGATGGATACAACACCGCTTCCGGTACATCGATGGCAGCACCGGTCGTTTCGGGGGTCGCAGCGCTTACTCTCGCGAAGTATGATCTGACGAGCGAGGAGTTGCGAACTCACCTTCGAAACACCGCCGTTGATACTGGGCTTTCGGAATCGAAACAGGGTGTCGGTCGAATCGATGCGGGCACAGCGATCACGACGTCACCCGGTGACACCACCGGGTCCGATTCTAACACCGATTCCGATGCTCGACCGGATGATTCAAACTCCGAGACGGGTTCGGATCGGAACACGAACGACGGTGGTTCCGATATCAAGTCGACTGCGACGGAGGTGGGCGGTGCCCTTTCGGATTCCAAGCCAAAAAACTACTTCTCCTACACGTGGGGGTATGACTCACCGAGCAAGGTCGTGATCACCCTCAATGGTCCGTCGGACGCCGATTTCGATCTGTACGTGATCGATGGACGGGATATTCTTCCCACAGGAGGGCAACACGACTACGCCGGTCAGTCGAGCAACAGTCAAGAACGGATCACGATCGAACCACCCAAAGCGATCGCTCCCATGTATGTTGCTGTCGACTCCTTCAGTGGCAGCGGAGAGTTCACGCTGTCGTTCGAGGAGTTCGCTTAAACGTCCGTCCTGTTAGCTATCCTTCTGTGTCGTTCCCGAGACCAGGTGGGATGACGGGGTCTTGTGGTGTGGTTTGGGGCGGTGTTGCTTCCGTTGTCTGGGTTGGTGTCGGTTCAGGTGTCGGTGTCGATGGGGGAGGGGATTCGGTCGTGGTCGTAGTGGTCGGTTGGGTTTCCGTCGGAGTGGTCGGTGATTCGATAGTAGTTGTCGGGGCTGATGTGGTCGTGGTGGGGTTCGTCGGATTCGTCGGATTCGCCGGATTCGAATCGGAAGTCGTGGTGTCGGCTGGTTCCTCGGTGGACGACGGATCCGACGGTTCTTCTGTCGGTACTGCTGACGGTGTCGATGGTTTCGGCGTCGACGTGTCGTTGAGACTGGGTAGTGATGGAAAGCCCCCGAGCAGGGTGATGAGGATGCCGACGGCGAACAGCCCGATCCCGGCGAGTACCAATCCTCCTTGCACGAGGCGCTGTTTTCCGATTGATCGATCCCCATCACGGGATGATCGTCTGTCTCGGTTGCGTCGTGATCGCGACCGACGCTTATCGCGGTTTCCCATGCGTTACTTAGTACAGGGGATGCTTAATTATTTTAGCACACTACTATCGCGATGAATATTGGACAGATGACACTACTAATATGGATATGTCCCCTTCCGGAGACACAAGCACGCTACCAACGGGATACCGAGTGTGGCTGGTAGTGGCGATGGCACATAGGGTTCGATATCCCGTTTCGACCCGTGCAATCAGACACCTCCAGTGGAGGCGCAGTTTCTCCTAGCTCGTACATCACCTTAGTTATCTGCCCCATAACTGTTTTTGTGATCGTTACTCCTATGACACCGTTTCTCTGGTAGGTAACAGCTGTCCGTGCCTCATCTAGAAAGTGCGCTCAAAGATCGTCCTGCTCCGTATCCGAAGTCGTGTCAGTACGGACTTTCCGATGGATCATCGAAACGCAGTGCGTTTTTGAAACGGGTCGGTCTCCGTCGTGATGGCGAGAGTGGACGGTTCCCTCGTCGAGAAAATCGAAGTAGTTGTGAGCGTACGCGAACCCGGTGTACGTGCCCAAATCTCCACCTGATGGCGGAGCGAGGGTCTCACCCGGAACACACGGTGGTCGAGAATTCGACGATCATGTTCTGAAGTGCGTCGCCTTGATCAGTATCGAAGATGCCTTGTCCGTGTCCCTCTGTCGGGAGCACTTCGAGCCGTTTCGGATTGGATGCCTGCTGATGCATCCCTTTGGTGACTTGGACATATCGGGTTTCATCATTCTTTCCGACGATGAACAGCAGTCGACCGGAGAGTTCACGAGCGTAGCTCTCTGCCCCGCCAGCTGAGATGATGACCGAGCCGTCGATAGTCGTTCCGGAAATCGTGCTCGCTCTCACGACAGCATTGGCTCCGGAGCTGGCACCGATAGCACAGACTGTCTTTGCACCCTGTTCGTCCCGGAGATACGAGACGGCACCGGCGATCGTCTTGGCCTTTGTGGCGGGGGTGTCGGTGTCCATCGTTACCGCCAGGGCCGTGTGACCTTCTTGGGCGATTGCGTTTGCCTGAGGCTCCCAAGCCGTTCTGTCGTATCCATCCCCGGGAACGAGGATGGCCGCACAGGAGCCGCTGCTGTACAAGGTTCCTTTCGCCGTTCGACCATCGTTCGTCGAAAAGGAGACACTCTTTCCGCTAGCGTCCGATTGTTCGGTCGTTTGAGTGGTCGTCGTCGTATCCTCGGTGGCTGTCGGTTCTGCAGTTCCCGTCGACGGCGCAGTGGTTTGTGTCGCTGTGGGCGTCGATCCTTGCGTCGTGGTAGTCGTGTTGTTTGCTGCTTCGTCCTCTGTACACCCAGCAAGGCTACCTGTAACAGTTAATCCACAGAACAGCTTCATTGTCTGTCGTCTGCTGATTGAGTGGTCCATCTTCTACCTCTACTGTGTGATGCGTCGATATTACTATCCGCCACATAAATCGGATAACAACTGTTTCTCAACGATTGAAACAGTTGTTTCCGACTGCGACCGTACTCACAGCTGGCTAGTGATTCGTGAGCAACCGTCTTCGTGTGTTTCTCATCATTCATAGCCGCTCATTGCTCTGTGACGTTTGGAGTAGTCTTCCTATCGAACTTGGTCGGTGGAGATGAAATACCAATATAAATAATGAGATAGAGATGTGATTCATCTCGTTTTTGTCTCTTCGCTCAGCAAGTCATTAGATGGTCTATAATAATGTGGATCAGACGTGTAGTACCGGTACGCCAAATACTGACGTCGCTATGCCCTCACACACACATTCCTCAGGTCGATGTATCCTCTCCGGTGGCTGTTGTCTAACGGTATCGATGGGAGCAGATGCTCCGTCGAAGCGAACCGATAAAGAGAACCCCCCGGCTCACATTCGTGTGGACAACGCGTGAAACGGAATCTCGTTACTGCATTTGCCGCGGTTGCCGGTTCACAGGTGCTGATCACGATCGCCCAGGCGCTGTTTTCTCCCCTCCTTATCCGTACCCTCGGTCCCACCACGTACGGAGTATTTGGGACACTGTCCGCAGGGTTCGGTATACTGATGATCCTGGTTAGCTCTGGCATTAACGGCGGCGTCCGCAAGTATATCGCCGAAGAACATGAGGCGGAAATGTGGAAAAACAATGTATTTGCGTACTATTTCCGGCTCGCGCTTCTCTTTGCGGTCATCGCAGCGATCGTATTAGTGCTCGCTGCCGAGTTCGGTATCGTCGGAACGATCTTCGATCCCAGATACACCCCGTACCTCTACATACTAGCGCTGCTCGTGTTCGCAGCGCAGTTCCGCGAGTACGTTCGTCGGACGCTGATGGGGCTGAAACTCGAACACATCGGGGGTATGTTGAACGTAGTGTACAAGATCACCTACTACATCGCGGCGATCGGGCTCGCGCTTCTCGGCTACGGCGTTGCTGGCGTTTTCGTCGGGCAGGTCTTGGCGAGCATGATCGCGTTCGTCATTGGATTCATCTACATCTCGAAATCACTCTCACTCAAATTCTTGTTCCGGTCGACACCGTCTGATTTCCCTCGAAAAGAGCTGTTTTACTTCAACCATAATTCGATCATTTATTTCTTCTTATTAAAAACGATGTATGAGTTCGACATCCTCATGCTCAGTGCGTTCACCAACAGCACGTTAACGGGCTATTACAGGGGTGCACTCACTCTGGTACAGTTCCTCTGGTTGCTCCCGACAACGCTTCAGGGACTCATGATCCAGTCCACGTCGGATCATTGGGCAAAGGAACGCCTTGGGAAGATCGAGGAGTTAGCGACGCGATCGACCCGATACGTTATGTTGTTGATGTTGCTGTTGGCGATCGGTCTCGGGGCGCTTGCCTCGGAGTTCGTGCCGTGGTATCTCGGTACTGCGATGGAACCAGCAGTAACGCCGCTGCTCATCTTGCTCCCCGGAACGGTCGGGTTCGCAATCGCCCGTCCTCTGTTGACGATCAATCAGGCGAGTGGGAACATGCGGACCGTGATCGTGGCGACTGGGGTTTCAGCCGTGATAAATCTCCTTCTCAACTTCCTGCTCATTCCCCAGTATGGAATGCTCGGGGCAGCGCTGTCGACTTCGATAGGGTACGGCTCCCTACCGATCTTTCAGATGTGGGGTGCGCGGGTACTGGGATACTACCCGTTCAAAAACGCCCGTCTGGGCCGGATCAGCGCGACGGCGATCCTCAGTGCCAGCGTCATCGCTATTATGTCGATGTCGTTCGGCTCGACGACGTTCGCTGATTTGGGACCCTCGTGGCTCGGCATTTTTGGGGCGATTCCCATCGCCATCGTGATCGTCCCGCCGCTGGGTTTTCTGCTCTACTCGTTGATCGCTATCGCCACAGGGGCGATCGATCTCGGCGAGATATTCGAAATCCTCGTGAAAATCCCCGATCCCGTCGGGTCGACCGTTCGGCCGATCAAACGCCGGTTTGAGGCGTCCGAACAGTTCGGGAACGAACAGAGCCGGGCGTCCGCGATCAAACTGATCGTCGGACTCGCGGCGGTGATCGTGGTCGTTAGCGGTGCTGTCATGGCTGCTGGCTTCCCGTTGTTGGCCATGACACCGTTCGGATCGGCGGACGAGGGTGTGCTCGGATCGATCGTGGATCGGCCTCCGGCTCCACCATCGTCACCGGAAGGACCGAGCTACAATGGAACCGTCGGACTCACCCCTGAGCCGACGCCGTCGGATACCCCGATGACGGCTCCCACGTCGTCATCACCAACGGACGATACGAGCGCCGCACCACCACCGGCGGACGACGGTGGAGAAACCGTGCCACCACCGGCGAACGAGACGACAACGACGGTCCCTTCACCGGCGAACGAGACGACGACGACGGTCCCTTCACCGGCGAACGAGACGACGACGACGGTCCCATCACCGGCGAACGAGACGACGACGGTCCCATCACCGGCGAACGAGACGACGACCGTTCCCTTGCCAACGAACGAGACGACGACGGAACCGGACGACGGACTGTTCGGATTCCAACTATCACCGCCATCGGTGAACGGCGTCTAATACATCGAGTCGATCGCCGTTGAGAAAACGTTAGTTTTGAACCGTCGACCGGTTCGTTCAGTTCGGTAGTAAGTCGCGTTGGAACGCTGCAATGCCGACGGTAACGGTGACGAACAGTGCCGTGACGAGGGCCGCTAAAACGCCCTGAGAGAGGGTGATAACGTCGGCCATCGAAGCAGCGATCGACAGGACGCTACCGACGGTCGCAACGCCATAATACTGGAGGAAACGAGTGGAACGAACTGTGGTCTCCGGGTCGTTCGCCTCCGTCTTTCGTTCGTGAGTGCTCGATGGATCCGATGGATTCGATGGATTTGTGGATGATCCGGTGTCGGGTGCGGACGGCTCGATGTTGAGATACGCATCGAGCTGGTCGGCCAGATCCGTCCGCGAGACGATGCCTCGCTGTTGGTTGTACGTGAGCACACCGGCATCGTCGAGTTTGGGAAGGTGGGATTGATACAGCGCGATATACACGCGCTGGCGCTCATTGGAGTCAAGTGCGTCGATCGTCGTGTCGTTTTCCCACGCCGCAACCTGCTCCGCAACGTCGCGCATGTTGATTTCGCCATCCGTATCCTGGAGAAACTCCAGTACTTGTCGGCGTCGTTGATTCTGAAGCAGGTGAAACAGCTCGTCTTTCGACAGTTCGGACGACCGTTCGTCCGATTCCGTCGAACGTGAATCCTCACCTGCTCGCGGTTCTGGGTTCGTATCTACACCAGTGTCTGTATTCACCACTGCGTTCATAGTACTCATCCCTATGTGCCAGGGAAAGGGTGCCTTCAGTGTGGGTAAGTGTCCGATTCAGTTAAGAACCTTCTGATAGACGTGAACGAGATCTCGTCCGAGCCGATCGAGGCTTCGGTCGAGGACGGCTCGTCCGTTCGACTGCTCGTCGGCGTCGAGCACGTCCGTGAGCGCAGCGACGAGTTCGTCTTCGGTGTCGACGATCCCGCTCGGCTCGACGTCATCTAACACGTCGGAAACGAAGCCGACGTCCCGTGAGACGACGGGAAGGTTACACGCCGTGGCTTCACAGACGCTCATCGGTCCGCTCTCGTGATCAGACGTTACGAGCAACGCGTCGCTTGCGTTCATGTAGTCGGGCATCGTCTCGTATGCCGCCCCCGTGACCGTCTTGAGCGTCGCGTTTGGAACGCGGGCAACGACGCGTTCGGCCAACTCGTGGTTTTTGACCGGCCGATCCGGATCGTAGGGGAACAAAACGACCCGTTCGTCGGTGTCCCACCCCACGCGCTGGCGGGCAGCATCACGATCAGCTGGCTCGAACAAGTCAGTGTCGACACCGAACGGCACGTACTCGTGTGGTACGTCGAGCCGGCGAGCGAGCGGTTTCGATGGCGCGATGACGGCATCGCTCCCCCGCGCGGCGACGTGGCTCACCTTCCGGAGCCACCGCGGTCCCATCACGTCCGATCCCCACAGCGTCATCACGACCGGCCGGGTAGGCTGACAGAGCGCGAGCGGACCGACCAGCCCGTAGTTGACGTGCACGAGATCGAAATCAGCGATCCCTTTACCGAGCAGTTGAAGATACGCGCTCAGATACTCCCGCGGACCGCGCCCACCCGATCGGGGACGGGGGACGATCAACGTTTCACACTCGACGCCGCGCTCTTCTAGTACCTGTACCTGTTGCTGGAAGAACGACCGGTTCGAGGTCGTCACTTGCAATACACGAAGGTCGGATGGATCAGTTTCGGCTGTCATCGAGTGCGTTCAGTATCACGTCAGTCGTATCGACCGTCTCTGCTAGCAGCTGTTGACGGCGCTCCTCCCAGTCGGTGTCGTCGGTGAGGATGTCCACGGCGGTTTCGAGCGCGTTGTGGTGTCGGTACGATCCTTGGCAGTTGTACAGCAGACCGTATTTGGCTTCGATCTCGTCGGTGTAGCCCATCCGAAGCGTGTTCACGTACACCGCTGGTGTGCCAAGCACTGCGCTTTCGACCGCCATCGTTGCACCCTCTCCCACGAAGAGATCCGCGTACGCGAGGAGATCGTGCATTCGATGGGGTGGAACGGTCGCGCGATTGTCTTCGAGACGACTCGGCAATTCCGTCTCCGAGGTAATGAGCACGCGCGCGCCGGTCGCCTCTAACCGGTCGACAACGTCGGTCACGTCGTCGAATCCGCTTTCACCCATGTCGTGGGAGGCGTCCCACGAGACCAACCGGAGCACGACGAACCGATCGTCTGGTTCGAGATCTACGCTGTCGAGGACGCTGGGATCCGGATCGAACCGGTTGGGATGGAGGTAGGCCAGTTCGTGATAGCCGTCGTATCGCTCGTGTGTCACCCTCGTCTCGTCGGTGAAACATGCTGGGGTCCAGATCTCATCAGCGAAGGGAAACGTGATCGTATTGCCTGGCGCGTGTTCCGTGTCAGTGAACACGACGCTTTTGGCCCCACAGATCGTTGCGACGTGGGCGACGGCCGTTCCTCCGATCGCGGCCATCACGTCGGGTCGTTCCTCGCGTGCGCGCTGGAGCAGCCGATACTCCCAGCGGGGTTGGTCGACGAGCAGCCCTTGGATCCCGTTCGACTGTCCGTCGACGAGCACCTCGTGATCGATGTCGTACGCATCAAGGAGATCGACGGCCACCTCCTTGTCGCGGGCGAACACCGACACGTCGTGTCCATCGGACCGCAGTTCCCTGATCGCGTGTTTGAAGAAGTGGACGTGGGCCGGGTGCTGGATCGTGATGCAGTAGTGCATGATGTTCGATCCTCGATCACAGCCGGTTGTAATCGAAGTTCGCTTCGATCGCCCGGTCTTTCTCCCACGCACCCGCCACGTCCACGAGAATCGGCTCCTCGTCGAGTTCGGACGCCACCGTCTCAGGCGACAGCGTCATGAACTCCTCGTGGCCAGTTGCAAGTACGACGCCGTCGAACTCGGTAAACGACAGCTCGGATTGGATCTCGATGCCAAACGACTCGCGTGCGGTGTCGGGATCGACGTGTGGGTCGTAGCCGACCACGTCGACGCCGTACTCCGCAAGCGCACGGATCACGCCGTGGACTTGGGAGGTGCGGATGTCCCCAACGTTGGATTTATACGAGAGTCCCAGCACGAGGATCCGCGATTCTTTGAGTACCTTTCCGCTCCGATTGAGTGCCTGTAGTACGAGCTCCGCTGTGTGTTTTGGCATGTACTCGTTGACTTCCCGCCCTTGCATGATGAGCTGGGGCCGGTAGCCGACCCGTTCTGCGCCGTGGGCGAGATACAACGGATCGATCGGAATGCAGTGCCCGCCGACGAGTCCGGGTCGGTACTGGTGAAAGTTCCACTTCGAGCCAGCAGCTTCGAGCACCTCGTGCGTGTCGAGATCCATGTGCTCACAGACGATCGCCAACTCGTTCATCAACGCGATGTTGATGTCGCGCTGGACGTTCTCTGTTACCTTTGCGGCCTCTGCGGTCTCGATGGTGGGCGCGCGGTAGATCCCCTCATCAACGACGGATCCATACAGCTCCGCGAGTCGGTCCAACGTCTCCTCGTCCGACCCACTGACGATCTTCGTCACCTCGCGCAGTCCACGACCGGCGTCGCCGGGGGAGAGCCGTTCGGGTGAGTACCCCAACGACAGTTCCTCTCCGACGGTCAGCCCGGAATTCTCTTCGATGATCGGGCCCAGAACGTCTTGGGTGACGCCCGGATAGACGGTCGATTCGAGCACGACCGTCGTCTCTTCGGAGACGTGTTCGCCGACCGTCGTGGCGGCTGCCTCGATGAACGAGAGATCGGGGTTTTTCGAATCGTCGACCGGCGTTGGAACCGTGACGATTATGATTGACGCGCGTTCGAGCGTGCTTGCATCCGTGGTAAACGTGATGTCGCTGTCAGCGATCGTCTCGTCACCGTGGTCGCCCGTCGGATCGGTGCCCGACGTGAGCGTGTCGATCTTCTGTTCGCTGATGTCGTAGCCGATGACGTCATATCCTTCCTGGTCGAACGCCAGCGCCAGTGGCAACCCAACGTATCCTTGGCCGATAATACAGATCGTCGATGTTTCAGACATTGATACCTATTCCTCGGTAATGAATTGCGTCGTGACCACGTAGGCTTTTCAGTTCTTGTCGACCGTCGACGAGCACGAGCCGTTGATCCGTCTCCGTTGGCCCGAGCGCAGGAACGTCGAGATCGTCGAACGCCGGCTGTGGCGTCACGAGCACCACCGCGTCGTAGTCTTCGCCTATCTCCGCGATCGAAACGATCGTCGCTCCTGCCACCTCGAACGGTTCGGTGTGACTGTTCACCGGATCGACGGCGGTCACAGCCGTGCCCGCGTCATCCAATTTCTCAACGATCGGCAGTGCTGGGGTGGCACGGATTTCGTTGACGCCGGGACGGTAGGTCAGTCCCAACACCAGTACCTCCGCATCTTCCGGATCGATCCCCTCCGCTCGGAGTCCATCGAGCGCGTGGGTCGCCGTGTAGTGGGGCATCTCTTCGTTCGTCTCTCGTGCCTGCTCCATTACTGGCGTCTCGCTCTCGACGGTTCCCATCACGAACCGGGGATAGTACGGAATGCAGTGGCCGCCAACGCCCGCTCCGGGCTGGTGGATCTCACAGAACGGCTGTGTGTTCGCGGCATCGATGGCCTCGGTCACGTCGATGTCAAACTCCTCGGTCAGGCGGGCCAGCTCGTTCGCCAATCCGATATTGACGTCGCGGTAGACGCCTTCGAACACTTTCACCGCTTCGGCGGTCGTCGCATCCGAGACCGAAACGATCTCGTTGTCGTTGATCTCTCCGTAGATGAGCTCGGCCACGCGGGTGCTTTCCGCGTCGAGTCCGCCCACGATCTTCGGATACGCCCCTCGGATGTCTTCGAGTGCCCGACCGCTCGCGGTTCGCTCGGGACAGAAGGCCATTCCGAACTCCCCGAGCGACAGACCACTTTCGGCTTCGAGCACCGGCAGCAACCGGTCAACACAGCTCCGTGGCGGCAACGTCGATTCCGCGATCACGATGTCGCCCGGTTCGAGTCCGCCGGCGATAGTGCGCATGGCTGTCTCCATCACCGACAGATCCGGCTGGTCGTTTTCGTCGATGAGCGTCGGGACGATCGCGACGTGAACGCGCGCGTTCGTGGCGGCTGCCGTGCCGTCGGTAGTTGCAGTGAGCTTTCCGGCAGCGACCAGCTCCGATACGAGCTCGGGGAGTCCCGGCTCGCCGGTGATGTGACACTCTCCTTCGGTGATCTGATCGACCACCGCCCGGTCGATATCAACGCCGGTGACGTTGCTAGTCACGTCGGCGTACACCGCTGCGAGGGGTAGCCCCATCTTCCCGAGTCCAGTCACCGACACCGGGACCGCGCCGTTTTTCAGGGCGTTCCGTTGTTCTGCGATCGATGCATCCGAATTATAAAGTCCGACGCTCGTCGTCTGTGTGTCGCTCATCGTAGCATGTTCTCCGGGGTCAGTTCCTGTGGTAACTGTTGGTGAACCGCCGGTGTGCCGACCGCCAGCGTCTTCGGCGGTACGTTCCTCGTAACCACGGCCCCAGCGGCCACAAACGCGCCCTCTCCGACGGTTACGTCGGGGAGTATCGTCGCGTTTGCCCCGATCGAGACGCCATCTTCGATGACCGGTCCGACGAGATCGACATCCCGGCGTACGGGATAGGGATCGTTCGTCAGTACGGCCCGGGGTCCGATAAACACGTTGTCCCCGATCTCCGTGTCGCGTGGCACGTACACTCCAGTTTGGAGGCTCACGTGTGAACCGATGCTTGTGGTTCCGTCGATAACGGCGTCCGTGCCGACGACCACCGAGTCACCGATCGTCGTCTCCTCTCGCACGAGTGCCCGGTGGCCCGTGGTGAAATCGTCCCCGATCTGTACGTCCGTGTAGATGATCGTGCCGGCCCGGACCCGTGCCCGATCGCCCAACACCGTGGCCGATGCGTCGTCGTCGTGTCGGTATCCAACGGTCGCCCGCTCGTCGATGTCGACGTCAACCCCCGCGTCGTATGCGGTCATCGGACGCCCCTCGCGCTCACTGTGGCTATCTTGCCGATCTCATTCCTTCCCGCGTCGATACCGTTCGTCTTCGATCCCGAATCAGGATGTTCGCGTGTGATTCCTCGTTGCTTCATGATCGTTCAGTTGTCATCGGTGTGAGTCGACTTGTGTGTTTCGTCGCTTCGGCGTCGGTTACTGGTCAATCGACGGCGGAGTAGGAAAATGGACTGGATTGTGTCTCTGCCGTTTTGTCGTTTACCTTCGTATCGATCGTCTGAGTTAGTTCGAGCGCCCGAAGTCCGTCTTCACCCGTCACGATCGGGGCTTCGTGGTTCCGAACCGCGGTTGCGAACGACGTTAGTTCGTTTTTCAGAGGCTCGGTTTGGTCGATCGAGAGTCGCTCAACGACGTTCGAATGACGATGGTGGATATCACCTTTGTTGACGAACTCAGAAGAAGACTGTCGGTGGACCTCGACAGACTGGTTGATGTAGTCGAGTTCGACCCAACAGCTTTCAGCGGAGATCGTGAGCCGCCTGATCTTTCGCTGAGTCACCCGGCTCGCGCTCAACTGCCCGATGATCCCCGATTCGAATTCGAGTAACGACTCGGCGTATCGTCCCTCGTGGTTTCCAGCGGCTTGGACCGACGCCACCGGCTCGCCGACGATCGCGAGCATGATCTCTACGTCGTGGATCATTAGATCCATGACGGCGGTGTCCTCGATGGCTCGACTCGGCGGTGGTCCCAACCGCTCGACGTTGATACCGATGATGTCGAGATCGTCGACCATCCCCATGAGCGCTCTCACCGCCGGATTGAACCGTTCGATGTGCCCGACCTGCAGAATGACGTCGCGCTCATCCGCGCGCTCGATAAGATCGCGTCCTTCCGCTGGATCCCCGACGAACGGCTTTTCGATGAGAAGATCTACGTTGGCAGCGATACAGTCGCGCGCGATCGTGCTGTGATACTGAGTCGGAACGGCGATCGACACCATGTCCACGTGATCGAGTAGCGAGGCGATCGCGTAGGCGTCCGTTCCATACTCCGACGCGATCGACTGCGCGCGCGAAGCGTTCGCGTCAGCGACGCCAACGAGTTCGGTTTCCGATAGCTCGTTGTACACTCGAGCGTGGTTCTGTCCCATGCTCCCAACGCCGATCACTCCCGCTCGAAGCGACTCATCGGACATGCTCGACCTCACTGTCTCGTATCGTTTCACCGATTCGATCTACGTCTGCGTCTGACAGCGACGGGTGAACGGGGACGGAAAGCACTTCCTCGGCGCACCGTTCTGCGACCGGCATCGACGCGTCGTGCCCGTCGTACACCGGGAGCTGGTGGATCGGTGTGGGGTAGTAGATGCTCGTTCCGATTCCTGCCTCGGTGAGCGCTTCTTGTACTTCGTCCCGGTTACCACACCGAATCGTGTACTGGTTGTAGGCGTGGTATCGCCCGTCCGGTTCCGTCGGCGTGACGGCAGGTGTCGTTTCCAGATAGTCGGTCAGCCGGGCCGCGTTTTCCCGGCGCTGTTCGACGTACTCGGGTAGTCGCGGGAGTTGATTCTGTCCGATGGCTCCCGCGATGTTCGTCATCCGGAAGTTGTGTCCGAGGGATGCGTGTTCGTAGCCGTAGCCACCATCGGTTCGTCCGTGGTTGATGAACTGCCTCGCGGCCGCTGCGATCGATTCGTCGTCGGTCGTGATCATCCCTCCTTCTCCCGAAGTCATGTTCTTGGTGGGATAGAAGGAGAAACACGCCACGTCCCCGAGCGATCCGATCCGTTCGCCGTGATATCGCCCTCCGTGGGCCTGTGCGGCGTCCTCGATGAGCGTTGTGTCGTACCGTTCGCCCAGCTCTCGAAACCGATCCATGTCCGCCGCCAACGCGAACAGATGGACCGGCATGATCGCGTCAACGTCCCCGTCACGCTCTTCGATGCGCGCTTCGACCGCATCGGGATCGAGCGCGTACGTCGATGGATCGATGTCCGCGAACACCGGCTCGGCTCCGGCGAGTCGGATCACGTTCGCGGTTGCGACGAACGAGAACGGCGTCGTAATCACGGTGTCGCCCTCGCCGATTCCGGCGGCGACGAGCGCTGTATGCAGCGCAGTCGTCCCGTTCGTGGTTGCGACCGCGTGCTCGGCGTTACAGAACTCCGCGAACGCTTCCTCGAACGCGGCTACCGCCTCCCCGGCCGCGAGATCACCGGCTTCGAGTACGTCGAGCACTGCGGCTCGCTCGGCTTCCCCGAGTTGGGGATCGGCGATCGGTATCTCGGACACAGCTATCTCACCCCGCTTGCTGATCGCGCGCTACGACCACTGACATCCCACTGCCTGCTGAGCTCGAAGCCCAGACGTCGCTTCTGGTTTTGGTGCCTCAACCCGTGCATTTTCGCTTACCACGAACTCGGTGCTCTTTATTATAGGTTGTCTAATGCACTCGCCGAGGTACTCGGTAGCATTGTTGTGATCTGTTTCCATCCACTCCGAGGAGGGGTTTTCCCGTCTCGGCTGTTTTTCCGGGTCTGAGACTATAGCTGGAGCGTATTCGTTTGGAAGCCAAACTGCAACGATGGAAACAGTCTAGTGAGCTTTAACCTCCTCCAACCGCTACAGCGCCTAAATGGTACGTTGGCTGCTCGACCTCCTCGCCGTCGCGCTCTTATCGGCCGTGGCGGGTGTGGCCCTGTTTACGCTCGATGGACCGGCACGAACCGCCCTCGTCTACCCACTTCTGGTGTTCCTGCCCGGGTACGCGTTTCTCTCGGCATTGTTCCCCGAAGAAAGTCAGCTCTCCCGGTCGCGCCGGGGTCGCCAGCCATGGGGCTCACCGAATCGACAAGCCCAACAGGGTTCCGAGACGGACTTTCTGTTGGGTAACATCGAACGGTTCGTGCTGTCGATCGCGCTTAGTCTCGCTGTCGTTGCATTCACCGTTTTCGGGCTGAATTTCACGGTGGGATTCGACACGCGACGGATCGCTATCATGCTGTTTGGCTTCACTGGATCGATGATTATCTTCGCCATCGCTCGACGGATCGTTCTTCCTCCGGAAGAGCGTTACACCGTCGAAATAACCACGAAAGGGATCCCGATGGACGCGTCTTTCCTCGGGATGTTCGGCCTCAGTTTACTCGTGTTGGTTGCCAGCACCGCTGGCTTTGTGTTCATGGATCCAGCTCAATCTTCTAACTCCGGATTCCTCGTCGTTGCACAGAACGAAAGCTCCAACAACGTGTCGGCACAAGCAGCGGAAACGGCGGTCGTAGAGGGACGACCAGTGACGGCAGTGATCTGGAACAACGAGAGTGCGGCCCAAGAGTACACGGTCGTCGTCACCAACGATGGCGAGGAGATCAATGAAACGACTCGAACCGTCGATGGCGGCGAGGAGGGACGCATCAGATACGACCCACCCAACGATGGAGAACAGCTCACGTTTTACATGTACGAGGGTAGTGCGCCCGACCAACATTCGCTCAATTCCACCGACTACGTCTCTCGATTCCAGCTTTCCTCGTCCGATGGTGATGAACAGGAGTCGCTCGCTGCGCCAGCGGTTCTGGAGCCATCACGCGCCCTAGGGAGTTCATAACGATGTGGCCATGGGGTCACGCCGCGTTCGGCTATCTGCTGTACTCCTTTGGATCGAGGTTGTTCGGTCGAACGCCACAGGGGTATCCAGTGATCGTGCTCCTGCTCGGGACCCAGCTCCCTGATCTCGTCGATAAAACGCTGTCGTGGGTGTTTGAGCTGTTCCCACAGGGGTATTCGGTTGCTCATTCGGTGTTCGTTGCGGTTCCCCTCGGGATGCTCGTGGTTGCGGGTGCCGTGTGGCGACGACGGACCGAATACGGGTTGGCGTTCCTCCTCGGCTACTGGTCACACATCGTCGGCGATCTCCTCTTTGGGTTGTTCTCCGGCAATCCCTACACCTTCGCGCGTGTGTTGTGGCCAGTCGTGACCCTCCCACCGTATTCTACCGATCTCAGCGGACTCGCGCGCGTGCAAGCCTACATCATCTCGTTCCTCAATTTCTTCGCGGACGAGGGGTTGGCTGCCGTGCTGGTCCTTCTCGCGGTGTATTTCGGTCCGGTGGTGCTCGCCGTCGTCGTCTGGCTCTTCGATGGTGCGCCGGGGATCACCGCGATACGGCGCTTTCTCACTCCGTCGAACTAACGGATCCTCGCGCGGGTGATGTTTGAGGATGATGCTGCAAGCATATGGGGAGGAAATAACACCAAATATCAAGAAATAAACCCGGATGATTAGCATTGAATATATATTATTCCTACATCTAGTAGGATACTAGTACGCTACGTTTCCATAAACCGGAGTTATTGGCTGTTACAGTACTATATTCTTTTTGGCTGCTGGACCGTATTTGTCTGGCAGATGGCTGATCGATATAGTAAGTTATTTTGTAGAGTACTCCCGTGATCCCAATGGACTATGCCAGAGAGAGAAGAGGCCAGTACACTGTCGCGTCTGTCACCAGGCGTCAGTCGCCGATCGTTCCTTGGAACGACCGGTGCTGCAGCAGCATCGCTTTCGGTGTCCGGGACGGCCGCTGCGTCGTCCTGTTCGCGGCAGGATACGGGCGATATCGACCAGGACGTGGAGCTGAAAAAGGCATCCACGGACGAGGTCGAGCTTCAGACCGAGGCGCCGGAGTCCGAGTCGGAGCCAGAAATCGAGTACGACGAAGTTATCAACGTCGTCGAAGCGGGAGCGGACAACACCGGGGGAAAATCGATTTCTTCCGTAATCCAGAAGTTGGCTGGCGATAACACGCTACTCAAGTTCCCGGAAGGACGCTACTACATCGACGAGCTGGTTCGGCTTACCGGCTTCGAGAACTTCGGAATGATCGGTAACAATGCCACGCTCGTGCCAGCTCCTGCGGACGAGTACAAGAGCGAGGCCCGGATGTTCAAATTCGGTGTGCGCTACAATCCGGGACGGAACCTTGAGGTTAAGAACTTCACGGTCGATTACTCCGCGCCGAACACCGGCCTGCGCGCGTTCGATATGTCGGTTTCCGACGGATTGATCGCCGAGAATATCACCTTCGAGGGAGTTCACGATGCTGGAACGTGGGGACCGATGCACGTCGACATCGTCGGTTCCGATGGATACGGCGTCGTCAGGAACGTCGAAATGCCCGAGGGAGGCGAATTCACGAAAAACACCTCCCAGGACGCTATGCCCACTGTCGAATGGGGACCGACTGCATTCCTTCTGTCTCCCTATCACACCGGTCGCGTCGACATCGAAAACTGTGTTATCGGCGCGTTCCCCGACAACGGCGTGTATGACTCCAACAGCCCCGGTCAGGTTCTGGTCAAAGGGGGACGATTCCAGAACTGTAAATCCGGGAGCATCCGCATTACGGGCGACAACAGCGGTGTGTACGGTGCCCACGTCGTTATCGACCAGAACCGTCCTCTCGACGATGGACAACACGGCATCCGTCTCGATGGCGGGAGCAACATCACCATCTCCGATTGTCTCATCGAGATGCCCCGACCGAACGGTCACGCCATTTTCGCCCGTGAACCAGTCGAATCCGCGGTGATCAAAAACACCGAGATCGTCACTGAGGACAACGACGCACGGGACAGTATCGATTCGGTCGCCATCCGTAAGGGTGCTGGTGAGGTTCTCATGGAAGGCTGTTCCATCACTCATAACCACCCAGGGCAGGCACTGCAGATCAAAGACGGTGATCTTCCGGTTGTCGTCAAAAACCTCACCCTCAAAGGGGAAGCGACCGGTGAAAGCGGTGGTCGCAACGCCATCTACTGCGCACGCGATGGGTGTGAGTTCCACGATCTCGATGTCGATCTGCCCGCAGGCGACCACCGTCGCGCGCTCGGGATCTTCTCTGACAACGTTCTCGTCAAGGGCGGTGACTACGCGTCGAGCGGTCGTCCGCTCACTATCGAAGGGGAGGGAGTCAGTGTTCGTGAGATTACTGCCGGTGCTTACAACGGCGACGTCGCTGTCAAGGTCGTCAAAGGAGCTGCCGAGCTCGTTAACAACACCCTCTACCAGGGCATCTCTGGTTCGAACGTTGCAACCAGTGGTAATCAGTACAAATAACGGTACTACACTAGCAACGATCAGACAAGTATTTTATAACAGTGCGGGAGGTTTTCCTCCGGGCGTCTCTGGAGGATGTCACCTCAGATCAGGCGTGTGAGCCACCGTCTGTATTGACGACGATCGATCAGGAGTATATCCATCTCCAGCGATCGATATGCACAAACGCCCATCTATTGTACTGGGTGTATGACGGAAATCACGAATCTCGCGCAGGGGGAACAGGGATTTACGAGCAATGCGTTTCTCCTTTCAGGAGAGCGGACGGTCGTCGTCGATCCGGGGAGCGGATTCGACGCGTCCGCCCGAATTCGTGACCACGTATCGGACATCGATGCGGTCGTGCTCACTCATACACATCCGGATCACATCGGCAATCTTTCGGAAGTAAAAACGTCCTTTGGCGTTTCAGCGTGGGGATTTGACACTGATCAGGCCGGTGTCGACAACGCGATCGACGATGGTGACAGTGTTCAGCTAGGTGATCACACGTACACCGCGTTGCACACGCCGGGCCACAAAAACGACCATCTCTGTTTCTATGCAGCTGCTCCGGGTATCCTGTTCGCGGGTGATCTCGTTTTTGCGGGCGGGAGCTTCGGGCGTACGGATCTCGAAGAAGGTGACCGCAAACAGCTCATCCGAAGCATCGACCGCGTTCTCGATACAGCCGATACCTCGCTATCGGAGATGCACACCGGTCACGGTCAGAGTGTGCGTTCCGATCCGTACCGCGACATCCAACTGGCGCGCCAAGCGGCGGAGATGTATTAGGTCTCTCGTGCCGTCGTACACAGGGCGTCGTACGCCGGTGCGTACGCGTTTGCGATCCGTTCGGGTTTGGCTTGCGTTTCGCTGTCGAGTGCTGGGAGTTCGACGGTCGCTTGCCGTTCGATGAGATCGACCACCCGATCGACCGGCACTTCGAGTCGTCCTTCCCGTGCGCTCCCGCTGGCTACCGTACACGCCTTCGCGTACCGCGCACCGTCGTAAATCCGCACGATCCCGGGTTCGACGACTGCGACTGCATCGGGTTCCAGCGTCGTGATCGGACGAGCGATGGCTCCGTAGGATTCGATCACGGATCGATCGGTCGCTTCGATCCGGTCGCCGATCCGTTCCAGTGCCGGGAGGTGAACACGTCTCATCACTTCGTTGAACTCTTCGAGCGAGGCGACACGGATAGCCGAGTTCAGTGGGAGCTGCGTGGTGATCGACGCCGGTAGCTCGACCGTGTCGTTTACGACGTAGGTGGGGTCGTCCCATCCCACCCGGTCGACGACGAACTCGCGGTCCGTACGACCCAACAGCCCCTCGTTTGGGCCGGGCGATGGTTGCCATAGCCGATGGATCGGGTTGATCGTCTCGGGTGATCGGTCGTCATTCACGGCTGCAAGCCGACGGGCGTCTTTCCCGTAGAGGCGGCCTGCTGTCGTGGCATGGCAGTAATCGTCGTGATCGAACCAGTAATCGTTGCCAGCGCGGGGTTTGAATCCGGTTCCACCGACGTGATCGAGCAATCCGACCGAAAACGTCGTCTTTCCCGCATCGACCTGCGTGCTGCCTGCGACGAGCAGTTGCATCTCACTTGAGTCCATAGTATCCGGGCTCGTCATCGGATTCCGGGGCGGCGAAGACGAACGAGTCGGCGTTGACCATTATCCACGGGATAGCCCAGTCCAACAAGACAGATTCCGTTTCGGCATCGAGTTCCCAGCCAGGATCGAGTCCCTGAAGCAACCGGGCGATCTCATAGGTGGTGTACATCGTCTCCTCCTCCAGCACCTCCTCCGGTGATTTGAACGTGAGCGGCTGTGTGCGTTCGAACGTTTCTTTTGGACGAGGCATATCGATGTAGACAGCCCCCCAGAACTAAAGCCGCTTGATCCAGCCACAAAAACGTGAAACGACCGGGCCGCTACTCGTAGGTCGATACGACCTTCGTGTACTGATCTGAGACGCTCGACCAGTCGATGACCTCGAAAAAGGCGTCGATGAACGAGCTACGATCCGGTCCGTAGTCGTAGTAATACGAGTGTTCCCACACGTCGAGCGCGAGGATCGGATGCGCACTCCACAGCGCCCCCTGATCGTGTCTGTTGACCCTGAGATTTCGGAGTTGCTTTGCGATGGGATCGTACACTAACAGCGCCCACCCGCTGGCGGCGCTTCCAGCCGCCTCGAACTCGCCTTTCCACCCCTCATACGAACCGAAATCCTCCTCGATGCGGTCGGCCAGCGCACCCTCTGGCGTTCCTCCACCGTCTGGAGACATGTTATCCCAAAACAGGGTGTGAAGATAATGACCACAGCCGTTGTGGGTGACGTTTGCCAATGCGCCGCCGGTCGTGGAAAAGTCACCATCTGCGCGGTTTTGCGCCAACTCTTCTTCGGCGCTCTCTAACCCGTTTACGTAGCCCTGATGGTGAGTGTCGTGGTGCCAGGTGAGCACCTGCTCGGAGATATGTGGTTCAAGCGCGGTGTAGTCGTACGGTAGCGATGGCAGCTCTGGATTTGAACGTTCAGCCATTGTCTTTCGCCTCAGAGCAACCATCTACGGGGGGGCTGTTAAATCTTGACCATCAATTCGAAGATAATAAAAATAATTCAAATTAAACCAATTAATTCTGTGCGATCGTTGGCGGCGGTACGGTTTACAAACGTGTTGTCGTTTCGATCATGGGGTTAACACTCATGACCGCGGTCGGGAGGCGATCGACGCCCGTGTCGGAGGGCTCGGTATCAGTGGTAGGCACTCATGTCGGTGAGTTCCGATCCGACGATGAGCTTTTGAATTTCGGTCGTCCCATCGGGGATGGTCATGACCCGTGCATCCCGGTAGTAGCGTTCGAGACGGTTTTCCGGCTTGAGACCCTCTGCTCCGAACACTTGAAGCGCGTCGTCGGCCACTTGCTTGCTAGTTTCTGACGTGTAGCCTTTCGCCAGCGACGACATGAGTCGAGCGTCGGGGTCACCGGATTCGAGCAACTCGGCCGCTCGACGAGACAGTTGGCGAGAGGTTTCGAGTCCCACTTTCATGTCGTATAACTTCTCTTGGACGAGTTGGTGTTGTGCGATTGGCTTTTCGAACGTCTCCCGTTCGGTCGCGTAGCCAAGCGCTTCATCCATGGCGGCTTGCATGATGCCGACTGCCATGAACGACATCCCGGTTCGCATGAACGAGAACGTCGCATTGAGCGGCTTCTGTTCGAAGAACAGTTGTGTGACGCTCTCGGGGAACGGAACGATCTCGTTCATGTCGTACCCTTCCATGATGGCGTTACTGAAAATGTTCGACAGCCGATTGTCCGCCGGGACGCGCACCGAGTCGAACGTTATCTTCGCGTTCGAGACGCCTTTCCAGCCGAGCTTGTCGAGCTCCTCGGTTTCGAAGGAGGCGTTTTCTCGGTCGACGAGGAACATGTCCTGTGCGCCCGTCGATTCGTCATGAGCGACAACCAGACATACGTCTGCATAATGAGCGTTCCCGACCCACGTCTTCTGTCCGTCGATCACGAACTCGTCGCCATCTTTGCGGGCGGTCGTCCGCGGGCGGGCAGTGTCGCTGCCGCCACTCGGTTCAGTGACTGCGAGGCTTCCGAGACACTCGCCGGTTTCGAGTTTTGGAAGCATCGCCTCACGGGTTTCTTCGGCGGCAAAACGCACGAATACGGAGGGGAACGACATCATCAAGCCGACGTTCAAGCTGGGCCAGACGTAGCTGATCTCCTCCGCAGTGAGCATGAACTTCCACACGTCACCGAAAAAGTCGGGTGCTATCTCGGGATCGAACCCGATACCTAGCTCCCGTAGGTCGGTGATAAAGCCCATCAACGTATCACGATCCATCGGTCCGTTTCGGTCCAATTCGTCGACCACCGGATCGACGTTCTCCTGCAAGTACCCCCGGAGATCGGCCCGAAACGCCTTTTGTTCGTCAGTTAGGCGCATCTCACTGATCGACTTGAGCCTGTTCGGACAGCGTGTTCATGATCGGTGCCAATCGGGTGCCCTTCTGAACCGGGCCATCCATCTGATACTGCTGTTGCATGAACCCTTGGATCGGATCGACGTTGCCGGTGATGAGTCCAACGAGTACGTCTGCCGGACCGGTGATCGCGATGTCGGGATCGTCGAGTACGCCCGCCCCGCCCGTTACGGTCGATTCGGACTCATTAACTTCCACGTGGCCCGTCATCGGACAGTCGTCGGCCTCGAAGTTGACGGTGATGTCCTCGTTGATCTGCTGTTGGACTTCCTCATTGCCCTCCGCGACGATACGCACACCCGACCAGAGCAGATCCTGGAACTGGTCGGCGGTTTCGGGGTTCTCAGAGACGAACGACGCGATATCCATCTCGCTCATGCGGTTCAGGATCTTCGAGACGATTTCGGGCTGTTGGCGCACCAACTCGTCCGATTTTCCCTCGATATCCGCGAGGAGCCCCGGAAGTTCCGATTCGAGTTCGTCGTCGTCTTTCTCGAATGAGGTTTCGATCCGTTGAATGAGTTCGTCGTCTACCATCGTCGTGTCTCACTGTACCACCGAAACCAGAATGGATCTGTCTCATCGGATAGGAGGGTGTTTATATACGTTGTTTTGGTGGTCGTCGAAACGATCCTGCACTCTGCCATCTACCGGTCAAAAGCTACGAGAACGGGGGCTGACCTGAATCGACTCGTTCAGAAGCTGAACAGATCGACACCACCGGTAACGCCGACGACCTGTCCGGTGATGTATTCGGCCTGTTCGCTGCACAAGAAGGCGATGAGGTTCGATACGTCTTCTTCCTTACCGAGCGTTCGCATCGGTGTTGCCTTTGCGATGCGGGCGAAATGCTCATCGACCTGTTCGAGCTGTTCGATGGGAAGATCAGCGAGTGCGCCGACGACGATGTTCGGTGCCACCACGTTGCAGGTGACGCCGCTCTGTGCGCCTTCGAGCGCGAGCGTTTTGCCAAAGCCGATCAGCGCCGCCTTCGTCGTGGCATACGACGCTTGGCCGAACCCACCCTGTATACCTGTGATCGAGGACATATTGATGATCCGTCCCCATTCACGTTCACACATCCCCGGGAACACCTCATGAGTGATGTTGTACGTGCCGGTGATGTTGATCGACATGTCCCGGTCCCAAGTGTCGTCATCGAAATCCTCCATTCGAGCACGGGCGTCGACCATCCCTGCATTGTTGATGAGGATGTCGATACCACCGGTTTCCTCGCGGAGCGCATCGACAGTCGCGCTTACTTCTTCTCTATTGGTGAGGTCACACTCGACCGCGTGAGCTGTCCCGCCGTCTTCTTCGATCTCGTCTGCCACGTCTTGGGCGGCATCCTCTTTCACGTCGAGGACGACTACCTCTGCGCCCTCCTCTGCGAGCACGTGACAGTCTTCACTCCCGATCCGTCCAGCACCGCCCGTCACGAGGGCTGTCTTGTCGTCGAATCCGAAATCCATTACGGCGAACGATTGGGGGATGACTGACTAATACTTTCCCTGCCGAATACGCGGTCGCTTATACCGACCGGTCGGGACGGGTGTCCCCAACCGTGGCCGTCTGGTTTGCCCGCGCTCGCGGTCGATCGGGCTTCATCCATGAGGGGTTTTAAACCGACGTCCATATCCCGAGATAGATTTATACCAGCCGCGAGGTTCCTGTCGGACGCAATGGTCGATGTGGATTACGATCCAGACCCGATGCTCTTTCCGAGCCAAGCATGGTTTATCGAGTACGGAACGCGTGTCGACGAAGACGAGGAATATCAAGACGTGAGCGAGGGATGGGGTGTCGATTTCGACGGTGACTTCATCTTTGAGATGACTGACATGCCGATCGACGAGATGGACGTCGACGCGATGCCGGAGTATCTCCAAGACGAACTCGGAACGTACGTTACAGAAACCAGTGATCGAGGATACGTCGGACAGGCGTACATAGCCCTCGAAGACGGCAACTGTTCTGAGTGTTATCTCATCGAAAGTAAGGACGAGGTCGAAAACGGGTTTTATCTGAGTGCGGACACCGACACGTGGAAGGCCTTGTTGCGTCAGGAACTGGGCGTCATTGACGGCCTGATGGGTGGAGACTTCGAGCTGGACGGTGACATGCAGAAAGTGCTCCAGTACTCCGATGCTGCTGTCCAGCTCACTGAGGTGGCGTCCAGTATCGACGCGGAGTTCGCTGACGAGCGGTTCTAGCCCAACCGGTCGCTGCTATCGAATCGGTACCGGGGTCGCTCAGCCTCCGAGCGACTGAGACAGAGCGCTAGTCGTCACGAACCGGAATTCATCGGTATCGGTGACACGTCGAATCCGGATAGCAAGTGCTTGAGGAAACAATGTGGTTTTGGGTACAGCTGTCAGCTGTGAAATCTCCATGAGGAGGACGAGGCTGACAGCAACTTCGAGACAGCGATCTCACCCATGACTCGCAGTCGGTGAATTTCAAACGATAGCCGACCGTCGTTGTAGCCGTGGTCGGACCTACTGTGGATGTACCGTCAGGCCTCGTCCAGATAGCCTTCGTCTTCGAGACCGTCCATGATGTCGTTGACGAGCGTGTCGACGCTGTCGTAAGGGAACGATTGTTTGCTCCCTGCCTGTGCGTTGAGTTCCATCGCAGTGAAGCTTACACCATCGGATTCGAACGTCGTGGCGGGACCGTTCGGCAGCGCCGGAACGAGATCCATGGGACTGTTAACTGGGTAGTCAGCGTCTTCGAAGGCGTCGGTGAGCTGCTGTCTGAGGTCGTTTTTATCGACCATTGTGACTGTTCGTACCGAATCAGAACACCTAATCCCACTGCCTTTGATACCCGTGGTATTAAGTCGAGATCAGGGCGTAATCTCGTTGAGGAGTTTCGCTTCGATCTTTCGGAGGTGTTCTCCGACAGTTCCACCCGAACAGTCGAGCGATTCGGCAACGTCTTGGTGGGTGACCTGTCGAGGAACTTCATAATACCCCTGCCGAATGGCTTCCATCAGGATCTCCTGTTGGCGGTCCGTGAGTAACGAGAACAACCGCTCGGTGGTCGGTTCGTACTCTCCGAGTTGTTCGAGCTTGAACCGAAGCGAAGCGGGAATCTCTGGCATCGCTTCCCGAAACACCGTTTCCTCACCGATGATCGTCACCCGAAGTCCACCGCGGTGAGTGTACACCATCGGCGTATCGACGACGAGCTCGTACTCGTTCGGGATGGTGAGCAACTCCGAGATGATTTCGTTCGTTTCCAAGTGGATGTACACGTGGTGGCTCTCCCGCGTTTCAGTGATATTGTATTCTAGTACTTCGGGTTCGGTGTCGAGGATCGCTTCGACTGCGCCGATCTCTCCATCCAACTCGAAGATGACTACAGCTGTTTCGTCCGCGAGTAGATTGATGTGTTGGATCGACCGGCGCGTGATGTTCGGCGCGGTCCCGAACGCCCGATCGGTGTCGGTCAATCCGCCATTCGGAGGGATGATGACGAAGGTAATGTACCTCATAGCACACGATACTACTTGCGAGACGTATATACCTTCGACCCGGAATATCGGGGGAACTATCCACCCAGCCCGTCTATACTCCCTTAGAGGCCGACGAGATCACACAGCTCACCGAGGTCATCGATCACGTGATCGACAGCAGCACTGTCGGCGTGTTCTGTGGCACTGCCGCCGTAGGCAACTGTAACCAACCCGATCTGGCTGCCGCCTTTCATGTCGTGCTCGTAGCGATCGCCCACGTACAGACACTGCTCGGGCTCGATGGGTGCCTTCTCGATTGCTGTTTCGAAGATCGCCCGATCGGGTTTGGTCCGGCCGACCTCTTCGGAAGTGGTGATGTGATCGAACCGATCTGCGGTGTCGAACTGTGCGAGCATCGACTCCGCTTCCCAGGTATCAATATCGGAGATCACCCCGAGATACAGTCCCGCGCGATCAAGCGTTCGGATCGTCTCGGCTGCGGCGGGGTTCGGCTCTAAACACGTTGTACTCGCCGCTTCGAACGCCGGCATCCACTTCGGTTCGGGTAGCTCGTATCCGATTGCCGTGTCGACAGCGTGCTGATAGCCCGTCTTCGCCCGACGATATTCAGTGCCATTCCGTTCTCGGAAGTACGTTCCCAACGTCGAGCGCCACTCCTCGATGAACGTCTCCACGTTTTCGACGCCTTCCTGTTCGGCCAGTCGGGTTAGAAAGTCGACGTGACCGTCCTTTACTGACGTGAGATCAAGGATAACCCCGCCGATGTCGAAGAACACCCCATCGTATTCGGTCATCGTTGGTGATCGTATGATATTTCGTGTGACGGTATCACGTCCTTTTCGGATCACTCTGGAACGTAGTGTCTCATGCCGTCCCTCTCGGTGGCTCGGATCTGTCCCGTTGAGCGGAGGTACGAAAGCGCTGCCACCACCTCCACGGCGATGTAGGTGGTGTCACGACTCCCGGTGCGTTCTGTAGCGACGTCCGCTGCCGTCATCGGTGTTTCAGATCCATCACCGTGTCCTTCACCCACCGTGTCCACGGCTTTTTCGAGCGTTCGGTCGAGGCTGTTCCGGTCGCGTTCGAGTGTGGCTTCGAAATCCGTGTGAACTGGGCCGTGCCCGGGGTACACCCGATCGATGTCGAGCGCACTGATCCGATCGAGTGCCGTATAGAACCCCTCGACTGCCCGCTCGACGCCTTGATCCAACCCTGCGTGGAGAATCACCGGTCGGAACGGTTCGATGACCATATCACCGGAGATGAGTACGTCCTCACCGTTCAGTTCGAGACGGTAACAGCAGTGATCCGCTTGGTGGCCCGGTGTGTGGAGCACGTCGACGACCGCTTCACCGATCTCGACGATGTCACCGCCATCAACCCACACGTCGACGACCTCCGGAGCCAACAGCTCCCGGTTGCGTCGGAGCGATTCGACGGCTTTGTCGACCAGAACATCACGTTCTGCCTCCGAGAACCCTGCGGTACGCGCGTTCTCCCGAACCGTGGTTTCGAGTCCTTCGAGATTCCGTTCGAACCGCGTTTGGACACCAACCGGTGCGTACACTGTGGGTGAGGCCGCATCGACGATTTCGGATATCTGTCCGATGTGATCGATGTGGGGGTGGGTGACGATGAGATGTTCGATGTCGTTGAGATCATACCCGTGGGTAGCGAGTGTCTCACACAGTCGTTTCCGTCCGTCTGCTCCCGGCATCCCAGCGTCGACTAACACCGGCTGTTCACAACCGATCAGATAGCTGGCTACGTGTTCGGGTGGCCAGTTGACATCGTATTCGATCCGGTGGATCGGAACGGTTCGCTCACATGACGCCATTACCGACACATCCCGGAGCACGAGAATAAGGCTGGCGTCCCGCCTTTTTTGCGGAGGGTAGCGCAGCTACCCGAGCGGAAAAAGTGGGGTGACGAAACCGGCGGTCGGTACCGGAATCACTGTTGTTTATATACTGTCTTTCTTAACGAACAATGGAGAACAACGATGAATATGGTGACAGGAACATGAAAACCGATCAGTTCAGTGTCGACGGAAAAACCGTCGTTATCACCGGCTCTTCGCAAGGAATCGGGAAAGTTACTGCGGAACGCTTCGCGGCCAGTGGTGCGAACGTGGTCGTCTCGTCGCGGACCCAAGAGAAGATAGATGAGGTGGTAGCGGGGATCGACGGTCCGGGCGAGGCGCTCGCCATGGAGTGTGACGTCCGAGAGCGCGATGCTGTCGAAGCGTTGATAGAGGCGACTGTCGAGGAGTTCGGTAGTGTTGACGTGCTCGTGAACAATGCGGGTGCGAGCTTCATGGCGAACTTCGAAGGAATTTCCGAGAACGGCTGGAAAACGATCGTCGATATCAATCTTCACGGCACATACCACTGTACCCAGGTCGCTGGTGAGGAAATGCGCGAGCAGGGTCACGGTAACATCATCAACTTCGCTAGCGTTGCCGGGACCGAGGGCGCGCCGTACATGAGCCACTACGCAGCAGCGAAGGCTGCGGTCGTCAATCTCACTCGGACGCTGGCGTTCGAGTGGGCGAGTGACGACGTGCGGGTAAACTGCGTCGCACCGGGATTCGTTGCGACACCCGGCGTCGAGTCTCAGATGGGGGTGACTGCCGATGAGATCGACCGAGAGACCGTCGATCGTCGGATCGGACTGAGCGAGGAGATTGCTGACACCGTCCAATTCCTTGCCTCTCCAGCGTCATCCTACATCACCGGCGAAACCATCACGGTTCGTGGCGTTCCCGATATCATGGAATCACCTGACGTATGACCCGTATCGACGTCTCGCTTCCTGTCGCTTCACAACCCAGCGTAGACGTCCTCAGCGATCAGGCGACGCGTGCCGAGTCTCTGGGGTACGATCGCGTATGGATGCCGGAGACGTGGGGACGTGATGTGGTAACGTTACTTACCACCCTTGCCGAGCGGACCGACACCGTCGGCATCGGTGCGTCGATCATGCCGGTGTACTCCCGTTCACCCGCGCTCATCGGTCAAACGGCGGCCACGCTACAGGAGGTATCCGACGGACGATTCCGTCTGGGTCTCGGTCCTAGCGGGCCGATCGTCATCGAGAACTGGCATGGCGCTTCCTTCGATCGCCCACTCCGTCGGACGCGGGAGACGATCGAGATCGTCAAGCGCGTGCTGTCGGACGAAACAGTGACCTACGACGGCGAACAGTTCGAACTGTCCGGATTTCGACTCCGGTGTGAGTCACCCGACCCACGACCGTCGATCGATGCAGCCGGAATGGGACCCAAGGCGGTGGAACTCGCCGGTCGATTCGCCGATGGCTGGCACGCGATCATGCTCACGCCACAGGGCGTAGAAAGCCGACTGGACGATCTCCGGCGTGGCGCAGAACTCGCCGATCGTGATCCAGCCGAGCTACGAACGACGCTGTCGTTGACCTGCTGTGCGACCGAGGATGAACACCGAGCGAGAGCACTCGTCAAACAACACCTCGCGTTTTACATCGGTGGCATGGGAACGTTTTACCGTGATACGATCGCCCAACAGGGGTACGACACGGCTGCCAACGAGATTTACGAGCGGTGGAACGCTGACGATCGTGAGGGAGCAATGGATGCGATTCCTGAAGCGTTGGTAGAACAACTCGCTGTCGCTGGCACGCCCGAACAGGCTCGCGATCAACTCGAACGGTTCACGGCGATCGACGGCGTCGATGCGCTTTCCGTCTCGTTCCCTCGGGCAGCCGAGCCGAACGATATCGATACGACCTTGGCTGCGCTCGCTCCGTGAGTATCTGACCAACGATGAACAAACAACCGTTCCCGAACGATCGGAGGAACCGCGTATGAGTGACTCGTCCACTGGCGCAGAGCTATTCGTGGATACGCTCGAGGAGTACGGCGTTTCGCGCGTCTTTGGCAATCCGGGTACTACCGAACTGCCAGTTTTGAACGCCATCGCGGAGAGCGATCTCGAATACGTCCTCGGTCTCCACGAGGACATCGCCGTCGGAATGGCTGCCGGCTACGCGAGCACGCGCCGCTATCATCACCACAGTGACGACGCCGATAGCCAGCCACCGGTCGGTGTCGTTAATCTGCACATCACACCGGGCGTCGCTCACGGTCTGGGAAACTTGTATGCGGCTCATTGGGCAGGTGCGCCCGTCGTTCTCACTGCTGGTAATCACGAATTGGATTTCCGCCACGAGGAGCCACTGCTGTCAGGCGATCTCAAGGCGATGGTCGAGCAGTTCACGAAGTTCAGCGCGGAAGTAACGGACGTGAGTGCCCTTCCGTTGTTGCTCAGACGGGCGTTCCGGACCGCGCTTACCCCCCCGACGGGACCGGTTTTTCTCGGATTACCGATGGACGTGATGCTTACCGAAACCGATGAAACCTCCCAACGGCTCGGCGCGATCCCGAACGCCGGACGGGGGGACCCAACGCAAATCGCCGCGGCAGCTGACGCACTCATCGAAGCTGACGATCCGGTGTTGATTGTCGGTGACCACGTCGCCCGCGCCGGTGCCGTCGATGCAGCTGTGGCGCTAGCCGAAGCGAGCGGCGCGCGCGTTCACGGAGAAATCCTCGCTTGTGAGGTGAATTTCCCCGGTGATCACGAACAGTGGATCTCTCATATCCCACCGAACGAAGGCATCGCGTCGATGCTCATGGACACCGACACCATCGTCTTCGTGGGCTGTTCGACCAACACCACGCTGTTGCGCCACGAAACCGATCTCGTGGGAGACACGACCACTTGTGTCGCTATTACCGACGCCCCCCGGGAGATCGGAAAGCGCAATCCTGCCGACATCGCCGTCATTGGAGATCCCGGTCTCGTCATGGACGATCTCACGACGCGCGTTCGAGATCGTCTTTCCTCGGAAA
Organism: Halocatena salina; assembly: GCF_023115355.1. Lineage (NCBI taxonomy): Archaea > Methanobacteriati > Methanobacteriota > Halobacteria > Halobacteriales > Natronomonadaceae > Halocatena > Halocatena salina. The sequence continues at coordinate 478,106 of NZ_CP096019.1, read as the reverse complement.
CACACAGTCAACGACTCGAATCCGTACGGGCACTGAAACAGTCGCTATCGGGGATGATCGAATCCATGGGTAAAGACGAAACACCGCCTGAGGAAACCCGAGCTTCTAAGGCTGATCTCGTCGATGCGCTGTATACAGTCGCTCCCGACTGTTTCATCGTCGACGAAGGCGTCACTGCCAAATACCCATTGTTGACCCGGTGGCCACTCGAACGACGACAGCTCCTTTCGAACAAGGGCGGTGGATTGGGCTACGGACTCCCAGCATCGCTCGGCGCGGCGTTTGCCGAGAGCGAACGAGCGAACCCACGCAACGTGGTTGGATACGTGGGTGATGGATCGTATCTGTATTATCCACACGCGTTGTACACCGCTGCTCGATACGATCTGGATCTCACGGTTGTGATCCCCGATAACCGGAATTACCGCATCCTCAAGGACAACACGAACGCCATCTTCGGTGGCGACGATGCGGATCACACCTTCGTTGGCATGGATTTCGACCCGCCTGTCGACCTCGTCAAAAACGCGGAAAGCCATGGAGCGTGTGCACACCGCGTCGAAACTCCCGAGGACATTCGTCCGACACTTGAGATGGCTCTTTCCAATTCTGGCCCGGATGTGCTTGACGTGCTCGTTCACGACTGATGTCGCTCCGAAAATAATAAAACGATTTGTATTATACACCGATAGCATCGAGCGGCGAACAATCGACCAGCCATCAACACGATTCGGTCTGACAACTGTGTAGATTAGCTGATTTATAATTGTTATTTTGTGTAGTTAGAAACGATAGAACGCTACGTAATGACGATATATTCTCTAATATATAGTATTAAATTTATATTGAGGGATAGACGTGGTACATGATGATTCGATTCGCATGACTACTGGGAGATGCCTGGTACGATCCCTGACGTTTTCGTGCGTCAAACAGTAGCAAGTGCATACAATCAATTATGTGTGATTAGCGTGCTCTTTCCTGAGATTTGGTAACTACCCACAATGGCGTGGGCGATAAAACACGTTCTCGTTTTCATCTCCCAGCGGTAGCTATTACATAGTTACCATTGTAATCCGTACTGATCAGTACCACAACAGAGTACGCATAGGCAAGTCGTGGGACGTACAGAGTTAGGTGGGTACGATTCGTTTCGGTGCGCTACCCGGTGTTTTTCATACCGGCAGCGATCCCATTCACCGTGAGTCGGAGCGCACGTTCCTCTTCAGGCGAACGATCGTCTGCGTCTGTTCCGAGGAGCTGGACTTGTAGAAGATTGAGTGGGTCGACGTATGGATTGCGTCGTTCGAGGCTTTTTCGTAACCACTCGCGGTCGATGAGGTGTTCGCGATCCGTGATCGCTAAGACGAGTTCTCGGGCGCGTTCGTGCTCATCAGACAATCGGGGGAAGATTCGATCACGGAGTTCGTCGTCGGCGAGCGTGGCGTACTCGGCAGCGATTTCCATATCTGTTCGTGCGATCGCGAGTGCGGCGTTATCGAGCGTCGTTCGGAAGAACGGCCACTGCTCGTACATCTCCTGTAGCGTTTCGACAGTACCGTTCTCGAGGTACGCCTCGATCCCAGCAGCTAACCCATACCAACCCGGTAGTATACACCGCGACTGGGTCCAGGAGAACACCCACGGGATCGCCCGAAGGTCTTCAACGGAGCGCTCGTCCGAGCGCGAGGCCGGTCGTGACCCAAGATTGAGCGTCTCGATCACCGTAATCGGCGTTGCCTGCTCGAAATACGAGACGAACCCGTCGGTCGTGAGGAGATCCTGATAGGCTTCGCGCGCGGCATCGGCCATCGTTTCCATCGCGTCCACCCAGTGGGATTCGATCGGTGCTTTGGACGCTTGTATGGCCTCCAATCGGGCGCGGAGCTGTGCGGTAAGCATCTGTTCGAGATTACGTTCCGCGATCCGAGGGTTGGCGTATTTCTCTGCGATCGCTTCACCTTGTTCGGTGAATTTGACCTCACCAGTCACCGTTTCCGGTGGGAGTGCGAGGAGTGCTTCGTTCATCGGCCCGCCCCCTCGTGAGATCGAACCTCCTCGACCGTGGAACAGGCGCAGATCCACGTCGAACTCCTCGGTGATGTGGCCGAGGCGGCGTTGGTTGCGATACAGCGCCCAGTTCGCGGCGAGAAAGCCGTTTTCCTTGTTGGAATCGGAGTAGCCCAGCATGATCTCTTGGGTGTCTCCCCGCAGTGAGAGCGCCCGCGCGTATGCCTCGTTCTCGAAGAGAGTTCCCATGATCTCACGAGCGTTCGAAAGCGCATGCTTCGTTTCGAGTAGCGGAACCACGTCGATACCGGCGTAGTCTGGCAACGAGACGACGTCGGCTTGATCCGCTAAAAACAGCACTTCGAGCACGTGGCTTGGCTGTTCAGTCATGCTGATACAGTACGTATCGATCGCGTGGCTTCCGTATTCGGCTTGCCAGTCGGCGAGCCGAACGAACCGCTCACAGACGCGTGCTGCCGTTTCCGACAGCTCCGCGGTGTCGGTGAGATCGATCACCGACTGCGTTTGAGTGATCGCATCGGTGAGCAGTTCGACGCGTTCGGATTCGCTGAGGGTTTCGTACTCGATCCCCTCGCGTTGGAGCATTTCGGACACGGTCGCGGTGTGGTTCTCGCGGTGATCCCGAAGATCCAAGCTCGCGAGCGTGAAATCGAACGTGTCGACCTGCCGTTGGAGTGGAGCGAGGTGGGACTCGACGATCGACTCGCCACCGTTGTTCCGGACGCTCTCGGCCAGGATTGCGAGGTCCTCGGCGAAGGCATCGGCGTCGGGGTAGCCGCCGGGACGAACGTCACCGATCCGATCGAGTCGTTCGCTCATCAGTCGGATCTTCTGTCGGTACGGCTCGTCCGAGTACGCTTCTGAAGCCGTGTCGGCCACCTGAGGCAACTCCTCTCGATCCGTTTTGAGTGATTGACGGAACTCCGAGCCCAGCGATAACCGTGTGCGGTCATGACTTAACACCAGCCGTAACGAATCGAGCGCATCCTGGTACTGTTCCAGTACGATCTCACGTTGGCGAGCTAGTGTTCTCGAAGTCACCTCCGGGGTTACGTAGGGATTTCCGTCTCGGTCGCTGCCAGCCCACGACCGGAATTCGAACAACTTCGGTACGTCGACCGATGCGGCCATATCCGATTCACACACCGATTCGAACTCCGTGTACACATCACCGACCACGTCGAACAGCACGTGTTCGAGGTACCACTGCACGTTGTGGGCCTCGTCGTCCGGCGTCGGCTGACGGCTACGGACCTGAGCCGTCTGCCAGAGACTCGTCACCTCGGTGTGTAATGCCCGCTCTACGTGCTCCCGCTCGATATCTGTCAGCGTCCGCTCATCGAGCGTTTCGAGAAGCGATTCGATCGACCGAAGTTTGGCTTTGATCGTCTTGCGTCGTGCCTCCGTCGGGTGCGCAGTAAACGTCGGTTCGATCAACACGTCGTCCACGATCTGTTGTACCGTCGACTCGTCTACGTCGTCCAATGCGGTGGCTACGTCCGAAAAGCTGCCCGCAAGCTCCTGATTCTGAGACGCAGACCGGACTGAACGGATCCGCTCTCGTTCTTCTGCGAGGTTGATCAGCTCGAAGTACGTCGTAAATGCCCGAGCAACGCTCCGTCTGCGTTCGGGTTCGAGCGCCGTGAGATCCTCGTGTAACACCGATCGTGAATCACGTTCACCACGGCGGTATTCGATCGCTGTCGTCCGAAGCGATTCGACCGCGTCGAATGCTCCTTCGGAGGCCTGGTTTTCTAGCACCTCTCCGAGCAAGGATCCAAGCTCACGAACGTCTTGACGGACATCTCTGCTGTGCAATGCCATACCACCAATCTGTGACCGATCTATTAAACTTTCTCGTTTGCGGACAATTCCTGTCGGTTGTTCATGAGAATCACACCCGAAGAATATCTACTGCAACTGTCTCGCCATGGTGAAGGTGAACCGAGAGCAAAGAAGTCTAACGGCTGATAGAAATATATCAGGTTTCATCGATACATTAGAACGATATGGGTTCAAAATTACTGGAATGCGAGACGACGGACGCAACAAATCACCGTCCTGAGTATGGCCGAAAAAACGACGTATATTCAGTTTCTTCGCAGACATCGACCGATACTACCTTTCTATACGCTTATTCCATCGTCATTAATTCAATAATTCATATTATTTACAGTAATTAAGACATATATGGAAATATATGAGATAGTAATAGAATTGGTGTATTCTGTGTTCTACCACTCTACAATTACTTGAATGGGAGCCGCACTGCAGTCACGTTCCTGTAGGTGGTTACATCAGTACTCGCGTAACGGCATGCTCGGGGTCGGTGGCCTCATCCCCAGTCGTCTCAGCTATCTGTCATCCTTAGCATCCAAGCTTCTTGGACGTCCGACCGTGGGTCGGATAAGAACTATACCATTGATCGCCTAACACGAACCATGTCGAACACCGACGGTCCGAATCGCGCGGTTACGACGACTGAGACGTCGTTTCGGATTCTCGAACGACTCGAACAGAGTGATGGGCTTACACTCGGGGAGTTGGCGGAGGAGTTAGCCATCGCTCGGAGCACGATTCATCGACACCTTCTCACACTCGAATCCAATGATTTTGTTGTCCGAGATAACGGGACGTTCCACATCGGACTTCGATTTCTTGAGTTCGGCATCAGTGCTCGGGACGGCGTTCCGTTTTTCGATGTCGCCCGCGAACCTGTTGATCGGCTGGCGGCAAACACCGGTGAGAAAGTCTGGTTGGCCGCAAAAGAGGGGGATTTCAGCGTTCATCTGTACAAAGCGTTCGGTGACAATCCACTCAAAACATCGGCGCGGATCGGACAGCGTCGCTATCTGCATCAACTCGCAGCTGGCAAGGCAATCCTCGCGGCACTTCCTGTCGGGGAACGCAAGGAGATCATCGAACGAAGGGGGCTTCCCGAACAGACATCGAACACGATCACCGATCCGGATGAGTTACTCGATGAGTTGGCGACGATCGAAGAGCGCGGTTATGCTTTCAACCTCGGTGAATCGATCGAGGGACTGAATGCGGTGGGTGCAGCGATCTGTGATTCGAATGAGGATCCGATCGGGAGTATCAGCATCTCAGGCCCAGCGAATCGGGTCAAAGGAGACCTCCTTCGCACTCGGCTTCCGGATCAGCTGCTCGCTACGATCGACGAGATCCACATTCACCTTCGATACTCTTCGAACGGATAGCTCTCTACTGGACGTGGCCCACGCGAAAATCACCGTGTCGTCGTTCCTACGCAGATTCGGTAACGGTGAGTGTGTACTCTCCGCTGCCGCTGTAGGAATCGACGAGCATGTACAGAGCAGCTGACGTATCGGGATTCTCTATCGTGATCGACTCCTGGCTGTTGGTTGACCAAGCGTTGTGTGTGTAGTTGGATCTGGATGGACAGCTTCCCGTGCCTTCGTTGACGAAGAGATCGAAGTCCGCACTCGACGGACCGTCGAGTTCAACGACGATCTGTGTCGGATCGCTGAACTCCCAGTTCCAGGAGTGACATTCGCTGTCCCAATATCCGGACAGTGAACTCGTAACGCTGTCCGTGATAGAGTCGTCGCCTCCACCACCGCCTCCTCCATCTCCTGGCTCGGTAGTGACCGCGTTGCCAGCGTCGGCGCGGCCGCTCCCCTGTTTGTCGCTGGAAAGATCGACGTCGACAGCGGTGTTCTTGAGATGACTTCGGAGTTCGCTATTGGTGAGATCCCATTTGGCGAGGGTGAGTCCTGCGATTCCCGCAACTACCGGCGTCGCCATCGACGTACCGGAGATCCTGTTGTAGCCGTCGTCGGTCCACGCCGAGAGAACGTCCGTCCCCGGCGCAGCAAGCTCGATGTCAGTCCCATATTGGGAATACGATGCGAGTGAACCGTCGGAATCGAGTGCCGAGATCGCCACACATTCGCTGTACGCTGCCGGGTAGGAGACGCCTTGACTCCCAGAGTTCCCCGCAGCCGCGACGATGAGTGCCCCGTTGTCGGTGGCATACGAAACGGCGTTTTTCATCGTCTGGTTATAACCACCCCCACCGAGTGAGAGATTGATTACGTCTGCCCCCTGATCGGCAGCCCACTCGACGGCGTCAGCGATGTCACTGGTCGAACCCGTCCCGTCTTCACTCAGTGCGCGCCCGGAAATGATCGTCGAATTTCCGATTCCCGACACCCCTGTACCGTTGTCGACGCCAGCGGCTGCGATCCCGGCGACATGTGTTCCGTGGATCTCTTCGGATAGATTGTCCGGATACGGATCCCCGTCGCCGTCGACGAAATCCTGTCCTGGATCACTAGCCATGTTCCCCGACAAGTCCGGATGGTCGTACTTTATCCCTTGGTCGACAACGGCGATCGTCACACCCGAATCCCCTAGCGTGTCTTCCCACGCGGTAGGGGCGTTCACCATCTGATCGGCGTACTGATCACCGTACTGAGGATCGTTCGGCGTGTAAAACGCTCGGTGGGTCGTATTCGGCTCGACGTACTTCACTGCGCCCCGGTTCTCTACGGCTTGTTTCAGAGATTCGTAGGCCTGATCGTTAGCTTGATCGGGAAGTTCGACAGCGACGTATCCCAAGGTATCGTTCTCGTGAACGACGTTCGCTTGGCTTGGAAGATGCGACTCGACTGACGCACGCGGACTACTCGCCGTCGCGCTCACACCGACCAGCAGTTCATCGGTCTTCGGTCCTGGCTCTCGACTCGGGGTTGCAACTGAGACCCCTGTCGCGCCTGCAAGACCGGACATTCCCAGCAATTGCAGGAATCGTCGCCTATTTACAGAGTGATCTTCTCGCATACCCAGCACAATGGTTAGCTCACTATAATATAAAACTTTTTCTTATTCAAATTCATGTCATATTGTAAATTTAATATTGTATATCTAGATGTATATTATATTTATGAAACTGTTGTTGGTATGTATATGGAATCTACGACGGTCGGTATGCGCCAGTTCGGGGGACGAAATAGTTCTCGGTGCTATCGTGTTCGGCCCTATGTTTTATCAAGACGGTATACCAATAGTTTCCCGGATGTACAAACACGTAGCCCTTCTCGTCCGCAAGGCGGGGCTGAGTCACGATGCGTTTCTCGATCACTGGCGCGAGACCCACACGCCGATCGCCCGCGACATCGAGGGGGTCGTGCGCTACCATCAGGTTCTTCCGGTGGATCGGGCAGCAACCGAGTTCGATGGGATCGCAGAGCTATACTTCGAAGAGTTAGATGCACTGTACGACGCGCTCGGAAGCGAAGGGTCACGAGATTACGATCCGTCACGCCGCGTTGCGGCGCAGGCCCGAGCGGATGTGGACAGTTTTCTCGACGTGGAACAGCGTCCCCGGTTGATCGGCGAAGAGACTGTCGAGTTAGATGCGGTCGATGGTGATACCGAGGGCCTGTACAAACACTCGGCGTTTCTCGTCCGTAAGGACGGAATGAGCTACGATGCGTTTCTCGATCACTGGGTGAACGAACATGTGCCGCTCGCTCGTGAGATTCCCGGTGTGGTCCGGTACACTCGCGTCACCCCGACCGATCCCGAACACGCGGAGTTCGATGGAATTGCAGAGCTGTATTTCGAAGAATTGGACGCCCTCCGGGCCGGATTGGGACACGAATCGTCCCGCGACTACGACCCGAACCATCCGAAAGCGTCCGCTCCCCGCGAAGACGTAGACAACTTCCTCTCGATCGAGGATCGACCTCGCTTTGTCGGTCAGGAACGACTCATCAAAGACGAAACCGAATAGCGATGTCCGAGTCCAACGATCCAGCGTACGAGACACAGGTCCGAACCGCATTTCCAGAACTCGAACGGGTTGAGGACGACCAGCTCCGTGAACAGATCTCCGAGGCATGGGTGCTCGGATTGGAGCGGGGGGGGTGGCGCGACATCGCAGACATCCCCTACGCGTGGAACATCCACGAGGTGAACACCGTCGAACACGTACGTGGGGTAACTGAAATCGCGCTCGAATCGATGGCAGTTCAGCGTGCCCGTCACGGTGCTACACCGGATTCGGACGTGGTCGTTGGGGCTTGTCTGTTACACGATGTCGGAAAGTGTTACGAGTACACTGAGTACGTGGACTCGTCACTCCTCGAGTCCCCCGATCGCCACCGGTATGCCGACGGTGTGATTCCACACTCCATCTCGGGGTACGCGCTCGCTCACGAGGTCGGCTGTCCGCTTTCGGTGCAGCGAGCGATCCCTCATTATCACGGCGAGATCCCTGCGCGAACGCTCGAAGCCGAACTCGTCAAAAGCGCGAATGCAGCGTCATCGAACGCTATCACACAGGCAACGATGGGTATCACTCTCCAGGAGTGGATCGAGGAACATAGCCAAACGCAGTGATCGATCTATGTGAACTACAGCCACGGAACTATTAAGTATCAATCACCACTTTATTGAAACATGCCGGCAGACAGAGCTTTAGCGTCCAGTATGTCGATGGAGTCAGATCGACGTCCCGGTGGGTCTGTGACGGATATCGCGGCCCATCGAGCCGTGCTTCCGTGCGTTTATCGGGTATCGATGAGCGGTCACGCCGCGTACCACCGATCGTCATGAGTACACACGACGATCCCGACCGGGTCCGAAGGACCATGACGGATACGGAGCCGTTTTCCGTGCTTGACCGCGATGGTCATCTCCGGGTGGAGACGGAGACGCTCGGACTGTCCAAAAGCGATCGACTCGCGTTGTACGAGCACATCAAGCTCGCTCGACACTTCGATCAGCGAATGCTCAGTCTTCAGCGTCGGGGACAGATCGGAACGTACGCACCGATGACGGGGCAGGAAGGGTCACAGGTTGCGACGAGCTACGCGCTTGATGCGGGTGATTGGCTGTTTCCGACCTACCGCGAGCACGCCGCGAAGTACGTTCACGGTATCGATCTCGCGTCGGTGATCCGTTCGCTGTTGGGGTATGAGTATGCCGTACCCGAAGATGTGAACGTCATGCCTGAGTACATCCCTATTGCAACGCAAATTCCCCACGCAGTCGGTGTCGCGTGGGGCTGTACGCTTCAAAACAACCACGACACCGCTGTGTTGTGTCACCTCGGGGACGGAGCAACCAGCGAAGGAGATTTCCACGAAGGGTTGAACTTCGCCGGTGTGTTCGACGTTCCTGTCGTTTTCGTTTGTAACAACAATCAGTGGGCGATATCGGTTCCGCGTGAACGCCAAACTGCCAGCGAGACGCTCGCAGTGAAGGCCCGTGCTTATGGATTCGACGGCGTTCGGGTCGATGGACTGGATCCACTCGCCGTGTACATGGTTACGCAGAACGCGCTCGAAAAAGCAAAAAATCCCCGAACGGACGAACGCCGCCCGACGCTCATCGAGTCGGTTCAGTATCGATACGGTGCCCACACGACCGCTGACGATCCCAGCGTTTACCGGGAGGAGACTGCCGTCGAAAAGTGGAAAGAACGCGATCCACTCGACCGCCTCGAAACGCACCTATATCGAACGGGGATCCTCGACATGGACCGCCAAGCCACGATCGACGACCGGATCGAATCACAGGTGCAAACCGCTATCGACACGGCGCGATCGGTGTCGGTCGATCCCGGACGGATGATCGACCACACGTACGAGTCACTACCGGACAGACTTCGGAAACAACGAGAGGAACTCTCTGCGTTCGTGGACCACGATACGTCCATCACGGACGGAGCCTGACGCTCTCCGGATCGGGATTGTTCGCGTGCGTCCGAGATACTCGGACGCTACTCGTCTGTGACCTGCACGAGCTGTTTTCCGATGTTCTCTCCCTCGAACAGTCCGAGGAACGCATCGGGTGCGTTTTCGAGTCCCTCCGTGATGGTCTCGCGGTAGGTGATATCACCGGCTGCGACCCAATTCCCGAGACGTTGGGTCGCTTGCTCGAATCGAGGAGCATAATCACTAACGATGAAGCCACTGATCGTCGCGCGAGTCGGAAGAATCTGGGGGAGCTTTCGCGGCCCGGTTACTACTCCTTCCTCGTTGTAGTGTGCGATCTGCCCACACACCGCGATGCGGGCATCGGTGTTGAGTTTGGTGAACACGGCGTCACTGATCGGTCCGCCAACGTTATCGAAGTACACGTCTACCCCCTCCGGCGCAGCGTCATCAAGCGCAGCACGATAGTCGTCGGTTTGCTTGTAGTTGATCGCGGCGTCGGCCCCGATCTCTTCGAGATACTCGATTTTGGTATCGCTACCGGCGAAACCGACGACGCGACACCCCGCGATCGACGCGATCTGAACAACGGTGGAACCGACCGCTCCGGCCGCGCCCGAAACGACGACGGTGTCACCGGGGGTTGGCTTGCCTTCTTCGAGTAGTCCGAAGTACGCCGTTCGGCCGGGCATGCCGAGCACACCGAGATACGTCGAGAGGGGTGCCAGATCGGGATCGACTGGATGGAGGGCGCTACCGCCGGTCACTGTGTACTCTGCCCAGTCAAGTTCACCGGTAACGTAGTCGCCTTCGTTCCACTGACCGTTCTCGGAGTCGACGACGCGACCGACGACGGCTGCCTGCATCGGGTCGCCGACGTCCCACGGCTCTGCGTACGACTCGCCCGCCCGCATTCGATCGCGCATGTACGGATCGACGGACAGGTACACGGTCTGAACGAGTACTTGACCCGTTTCAAGGTCGGGGATTTCGGTCTCTTCGAGTTCAAACGTTTCTTTATCCGGAACGCCCTCGGGACGCTTTGCGAGCACGTACCGCCGATTCGTTTCGTGCATATTGGTGTTTCGAGAGGATCACATTATGCCTCCGCGATCCCGGACAGTGTAACCGGATCCGTAATCACACTCTGTTACACTGATCGATGCGTGTTCTACCGACGTGTCGTACCCACCGCAGTGTACTCGAACTGTACGAAATCATGCGATTTGAAGTAATATCTATATATGTATTATATCACATAGCTGTTTTATCTATGAGAAAGTTGATATCGAATCACACGCAGGATAAGGTATGCGACGACGTACCCTCTTTCGATCGGTATCAGGGTATCTAACGCTGTTACTCGGTGGATCTACGCTACTTCTTACTCGTGATGATACAGTCGAACCTGAGCAATCAGCTAATTTCAAATTATTAACTGATGTGCCGAATGGACGGACTTCTGATGGTCCAACGATATCGATCGATCGCGGTGCTACTGAAACGATCGTTACGGGAACGATAGAGCGGGGAAGTTCCTGTGAAACCGTAGAACCCACGAAGATATCGTACGATGATTCCGATGAAACACTTGACATCGTGATTGCATCGGTGCAGTCCCCTCGTCCGGTATGGATGACTAGCTGCCAACCGTCGCTTGGCGTGGAACCGTATCGGTTGGTAGTCGGGTTCCCGGACAGTCTCCCAGCCACAATCACCGTCACGGAACGACCGACCGATGGGTTCGAACACCGAACGGCGACGAAGACAGTGCGGTGAACCCCCCGAGTGCAATCGATTTCTGATCCGCTTCGAAAGCCATATTTGTCTTGTTACCGTTCAGTCTATATTCGCAGCTGATCAGTCCGGAATGTTCATACGATAAAACCCATTCCGTACCGACTGATGACAAGCCTCGATCACTGAGAGAATCATATTTCATATAGTGGTATGTGATGTACACTCGTGGTGGCGTTGTGGGTTAGCGGAGCGAGTAGATGTTTGATTCGTACACCGCCCGAACACGGTTCCCCCAGTCGTGGGTGTAGGTATCAATGATGTCCTGTGCGACGTCTCCCCGAAGATATTTCACGATCCCACGGTCACCAGTCCGGTCACGCAGATAGGTCGTGAAGAAGTGACGAAAATAATGCGGGGTGACGTTCTCCGAGGCACCGCCACCGACACGGTACCATCCTCTCCGTTCGGCGTGCCTTCGGACGAACGTCCGCACTTGGGACGGTTTGAGACGATGTCCCCAGCTCCGTCCCGTGTCCGCAAACAACGGCTTTGCAGATGAGGGCGTTCCGGGACGGATCGCAAGCCATCTGATGAGCGTCTCTTTTAGCTCCGCGTCGATGGGAATCATCGTCACTCGCTTTCGTTTGTTCGAAGCGGTTCGCTCTTCGCCGTTGACCGTCTGTCCGGCCGCGATGTCGTTCGAAACGAACAGTGTGTCGGCCCGTCCGTCCAGTTGTGGTCGATGGGTGTAGTCGTACTCCGCACGGACGGCCGGTGCATCGAGATTGAGATCCCGGAGGTCGAGATTGCAACACTCCCCGACGCGCAGTCCTGTTTTCAAAAGCAACAGCGTGACGGTCCGTTCCAGCGGATGGGTGATCTCATCAAGGAATGTGCGCATCTCTTCGATAGAGATCTCACGCCGGGTCGGATCCGTGTTGATTGATTCGTCCATTTCGGCCATCACGAGAGTCATCGGGTTCGTATCGAGTTCCCCCGTTTGCGTCATGTAGGCGTAAAATCGGTGAACGTAGGACGCATACGACGCCACGGTACTCGTAGCGAGTGAGTCTCGAAGCGAATGGACGAACGCCATGCAGTCGCGTTGGGTAGCCGTCGCCGGGGTAGCGTCTCGATCGGCCACGAACCGCTCGAAACGACGAAGTACCCGCTCGTACGCCTTGAGCGTGCGTTCGGATTTTCCGTGGTAAGTGAGGTCGTCGATGAAGTATGTGATCGGATCGGATCCGTCCGAGTCAGTTCGTGCTTTCATTCTGTATCGTGTAGCCGCCGTTTCGGCCGCTGTATTTGATCTGGTTGGTTTCTTGGAGTGAATCGAGCGTTGCTTCGAGCTGTTCTTCGATGTCGTCAGTGACACCGGCGAGAAGTTCTTCCCAACCGAGATAGTCGAGGTCGGAATTCCGGAGCACATCGAGGACACGTGTTTCGAGGTCGTTACCCCTAGGGGTAGCACCGTTGGAACCGGTCTCTGGCGGCTCCGAAGATTCCCCACCGAACCCTCGACGACCGGCCTGTACCATCGACCGGACGAACTCGCTTTGGGTCATGTCGAGTTGGTCGGCGTTGGCAACCCAGCGCTTTTTCTGCCACCGAGGCATATGTACTTTTATCGACACCCTGTCGTCGTCTTCAACCATGATCGTGCGATCTTTCTCGGGGCCTATCAATCTGTCCCTATCTATTAGGATAAGGATTCTTATCCCGATTGATGTCGAAAGATATCGGAACTATATCCCGCTTCATATGGTCACTACATTCACTATTCACCCCATGAGATGGGATATATTTTTGCGCTGTGAATGACCATCGGGTATGTATCCGTAGGATATATCAGTATCATGGCAGTATGTGTCCCGTCCCGGAGAAAGGATTCAGCGTGTCGGGTAGGTACTCTGCGGAGTCGCTTCCATCGGTCCCGATGGATGTGAATACGTCTCAGACGAGAACGCTCGTCTGTCATGATGACGCTTCTGTCTGCGCCACAGCGTCGAACGGCGGTTCATGTGGCCGTTGTCGTCAATGCTCGTCATGGGGACAACCCACGACTGAAAACGAGACCACAGCAGAGGCACGGAAAACCCTGTGGCGATCCCTGACGTTCCACGACATTCATTTCTATATTTTATAAATTCATCTAAACCCACCATTACTCATACTCAGACTATATTTTAAACAAATAAATTATATATCACTGTATAGAATACGGGGTGATTCCGTCTCCGTGACTGACGGCGTCCGGATCCCTTGATAGGTGGTCGTCTTCGGAGAATATTGAGACGAGGACGAGGCGATGATGAACACGGACAGCTCGACGATTTCGTACTTTGATGCCGTTCGGTGACATGGTAACGCAGGGTTTTTCACGTATGGTGTCCCCCAGACGGAACGATGGAACCGTTACGGACCGACCCAGTCCTTGCGGAGGTCATCGATACGTACGGACCGCTCTCGCTCGAACCCACAGACGATCCCTTCGTGCAGTTGGTCGTTTCGATCATCGAACAACAGCTTTCGACCGCTTCGGCGAACGCGATCCGTGAGCGTGTATTCGCTCGCTTTGAGATCGCTCCTGAAGTGCTGATAGATGTTGATGCGACTGAGCTCAACGATCTAGGCGTATCACACAGGAAAATCGAATATATCCAGGACGCTGCCCAAGCGTTTATGGAAAACGATTTTACCCGTGATTCGTTCGAAGAGATGACTGATCAGGAGGTGATCGAGAAATTGACGACGATCCACGGAGTAGGTGTCTGGACGGCGAAAATGTTTTTGATGTTTTCACTCGGTCGTGAGGACGTTTTCCCCTTAGAGGATCTCGGTATCAGAAACGGGATGATCAAGTTGTATGGGGAATGTACCCGGAAAGAGATGATCGAAGTGGCCGAACAGTGGCGACCGTATCGCAGTATCGCAGCGTTATATATCTGGCAATATTATGAAGATACACCAATAAAAGATTGAATGCTGCCGATAAAAACATGATATTCTATGGGTCATTTCGTGTTTTCGAAGAGAATTGATCTTGGCACCACCCAACAACACTCATGTACTGTCCATACCACAAAACACATAGCATTCGTTTATTAATTCTATCCAATGGTATCCCGTCGTGTATTTCTCAGCGGAGGAGGGGGTGTACTAACGGCAGTGCTTGCTGGCTGTCTAAACAGTGATAATTCGTCACTCGCCCCCGGAACGGATACGAGCACGGATTGGCCCTACCCTCGAGCTGATACTGCCAATACGGGATACGTTCCGGATGCGAAAGCACCTCGGGAGTCCGTCCGCGAACGCTGGACCGTCGGGAGAGAAACGGCGACTGGGATACCAGCGATCGTGGACGAGCGGATCTATCTTCCGACAGCAGGTATGCTCCTTGCTCTAGACGCCGAGAGTGGAAACGAACTGTGGCGGTTTACCCTTCCAGAGGCGAGAGACCCCTCTTCTCCCATCGTCTACGATGGGCGGGTGTATATGACGAGTGAAAAACGCCTGTACGCTCTCGATCCAGCGACAGGTACCTCCCACTGGTCTTACGGGGCCGACGGTCACGAGTATACCACACTTACAGTCGTCGCTGGTGAGGGGGTTCCCACGCCACACCTCATCGCCGGTACCACATCTGGAACGATAGTGGCAGTTGCGCTCCAGACAGGCGATGAGATGTGGCAGAAAGATCTTTCCAGTGCGATCTCTGCGTTCGGATTCCGTTCGTTCGTTCTGTACGTGGGGACTGACGAGGGAACGGTGTATGCGTTTTATTGGAAAGAGACCGATACGTTTCCACATGAAGCGTGGCGCAGTACGGTAGACGGTGCTATTGGAACGACGATTCCGTCTTCGGATGGTGTCGCCGTCCACACGACCGATGATTCTCTGAGCTTGCTCCAAGGCGGGGAATCGAATGGAACCACCCTCTGGACGATCGATCGTAAACTCGCACGTGTAGCTCCCATTTACACCAATCCTACGTTCTATACGGCTGGAACGCAGGGGATCACGGCGATTCGAGAGTATAACGAGCAGACGGACTGGCAGATCGATGGACGATACGACGCTGTTGCTCCCGTCGCTGCCGGGGACACTCTGTATCTCAGTAGTGGTGATACGGTCCATGCGTTCGCGGCTGACGGCGGTTTTGGAATCGGCTCGATACGCACGGGCGCAAAACGATGGTCTCATTCGACATCGTCCACTGTTCAGGGACTCGCGATCGCTAACGGTGCCCTCTTCGTCGCGTGTGAGGGATCCGATCAAACCTTGTACTGTCTCGAAGCAGCGTGACACTTCTGTGATGACTGATTGTACGGAACTGTCTCGCTCTACCATCATTCGAACACTCACAAAACCCCGACACTGCTGTACGACGGTTGCATCTCATTCAATCATACCACCGTTTGATGCTTCATCACGTTTTATACCCTCCTCCTCGGTAACATCGATACTGGGGAATGATACGAGACGGCACTCACAATCACTGTTGGATATGATGCATGATGATATAATAGAACAAGTATAAGTATATCCGATACTATAAATTTTGATCAATATGTGTGTGGAGATCAGTCAGTATCGGTCGTGCTGTACCCTGTTCTGGTCGGATTGCTCAGTGCTGCTGTGAGTGATACGTACTTCGTCTAGTGGTGATCGGACCCCAGCAAGAGACAACCATGACACGAACATTCCGAACCGCATTGACTGCTATCCTGCTCGTGACGCTCATCGCAGGCGGAGCTGGTACCGCTGCTGCCGAACAGACCGACATTAACAGCGGTGAGACGACAGTCGTTAATGACAACGATCTCGTTGAACTTGACAACGTTCTGAATAACATCAGCACCAACGTGTTGGGCGTTCAGGTCGACGACTCCAACGTGATCATCCTCTCAGCGCTGGATAACGATCAGGTGGATGAACAAGACGATGCTCAACAGAGAAGCGAACGAACCGAGATCAACAGTGGCGAAACCACGGTCGTCAACGACGACGACCTCGTGGACGTTGACGACACGGCCAACAACATCAGCACCAACGTGTTGGGCGTTCAGGTCGACGACACCAACGTACACGTCCTCTCTGGATAAAGAAGAAATATAATTTTTTATTTTTTGGTGTATTATTGGTATGATATATGTAGATACATCGTTACCGAGCTTTGTATCCGGGTGCCCTCTTTTGTTCCCATTACCAAATTTGATCGCGGTTCTTACTGATTCATCAGAGTTCGACTACAGGCCCTATCAATCATATCACTGTTTGATACTCCACCATATTTTATATCCTCCTCCTCGGTAGACAGCGATACTGGGGAATGACACAAGGCATCATCGAAAGTTATTTCGATATATTAAATATATTGGTATGATCGATAGATGATCAGGACAAACGACACTACCGATTTCGATTGGCATGCCGGTCGAATCGGTCGGTATCGGCTGTGCTGATCTCCCTCTCGATCGGATAATCGGCGCCGAGAATGGATGATGTACTCATCGTTCAACCGTGATCAGGCCCCAGCGAAGATCCAATCATGACACGAACATTCCGAACCGTACTGACCGTTGCCCTGCTCGTGACGCTCATCGCAGGCGGGGCTGGTACCGCTGCTGCCGAACAGACCGATATCAACAGTGGGTGTACCACTGTCGTTAACGACAACGACCTCGTGGACGTCGACAACACGGCCAACAATATCAGTACCAACGTGTTGGGCATTCAGGCCGACGACACCAACGTGCACGTCCTCTCTGGATAGAGAGACACGCGGTCGCATCCGTTTTTTGCGAAGACACAACCGCCAGCACTCGCTATCCTCGGTGTATCGATTCAGTGTCGCCCACAACGTTACTCTCCTGTCTGGGCCACCGACCGCCACACCAGAAACGATTCGTGGACCGTTAGGGACGCTCGTACTCCGGATCGAACATTTGGGCAGAGAGCGGTGCTGGGTCTCCTTCTGTGAGATTGTACTGCGAGAAGTCCTCGATGCCAGACTCTCGAAGGACCTCTTCGTCATAGAGTGCGTTCCCAGTGAACTGGTCAGGATCACGAGCAAGGATTTCGAGCACCGCATCCGCCACGACGTCCGGTGACCGCCAGTCGTCTTCGGTACCCATTCCGAAATACCGCGTTGCACGGGTATCGATGGCGGTAACGGGCCACAGGGTGTTGGCTGCGATCCCGTCGCTGGCGAGTTCCTTAGCGAGCGAGAGAGTTGCGAACGTCATACCGAGCTTCGACCACGAATACGCCGCGCTGCCCGGCGAACGATCCGTGGTGATCGGCGGTGCGTTTGTCAGGATGTGACCGCCCCCGATCTCGCGCAGGTGTGGAATGAACGCCCGACTGGTGAGATACGTTCCTCGCACGTTGACGTCAGTCATTAGATCGAATCGGTCGGCCGGCATCTCCTCGACAGGGGCTAATTGAATGGCGCTCGCGTTGTTGATGACGATGTCGATCTCACCGAACACGTCGATCGCCTCCTCGACAGCCGCCCGCACGTTCTCCTCGTCCCGGAGATTCAGCCGAATGGCATGGGCCTGTACGCCGCGTTCTTCACACTCTTGAGCGGTTTGGTGGATCGTCCCCGGCAACTCCCCACCCTCTTCGGTCGTCTTTCCCGTAGAAACGATGTTACACCCTGCCTCCGCGAGGCTGAGTGCGATCTGTTTTCCGATCCCTCGGGTTGTCCCCGTGATAAATGCGGTTCGACCATCCAAATCCGGTACCATACTCGCTACTCGATTCGCCCACAGATAAGCGATGTGAGTGTGACAGAATCGGCCGCACTCTCTTTGATTTCCAAACTACGATTTTCAACGAGTGTAATGTCGTATTTGGAAAGTTCTTGCTGTCGTGTCCGAATCGCGTCTTCAAATTATCATGTGACTGTCGAGATATGCGTGCTCACCGATAAGCGCCGCAGTCTCCGGGGGCTATTCGCCGGTGAAATCGGGCTCCCGGCGTTCCATGAACGCTGATGCACCTTCCTTGTGGTCGTGGGTTTCGAAGACGGCCGCCTGATGGGCAGCTTCGCGGGTCATCGCCTGATCGAGTGACTGTTCGAGACCTTGGTTGAGTGCTCGTTTCGAGGCTTCAAGCGCGATGGTGGGACCGTGAGCGAGTTGAGCGACGAACTCGGCGGCCCGTTCTTCGAAGTCCTCGTGGTAGACGTGGTTTATGAGACCGAACTGCTTTGCTCGATCGGCCTCAAGCACTTGACCGGTAAAGACGAGTTCTTTTGCGGTGTTCAATCCCACCAGTCGTGGGAGCAGATACGACGTTCCGGTGTCAGTCGCAAGCCCAACGTTCCGGAAGCCAAAACTGATCTTCGCATCACTGCTTCCGAGTTGGATGTCACACGCAATGGCGAGGTTCGCTCCCGCCCCGAACGCCACGCCCTCGATCAGCGCGACGGTCGGAAGATGACACTCATACACTCGTTGAACAGCGCGGCTCGTCTGCTGATGAATCCGCCGCACAGCCTCGTACAGTTCCACGTCGCCGCTCATTCGCTCCATCATCGCGGAGACATCACCCCCCGAACAGAACGCATCGCCAGCACCCCTGATCACGACGGCGCGGGCGTCGCTCCCTTCGATCGTGCGAATCGCTTCGATGATACCGGTTGATACGTCCTCGGAGAGTGCGTTTCGCATTCCGGGGTTGTTCAACGTGATCGTCGCGGTTCCGTCTTCGATGTCGAGCAGGACTGCATCCTCGCTCATTGGATGAGCCGCGTCGTCCACCAGCATAATTCTTCCGGGTCACTGAAACGATCGGATCGCATGCGCGCTTACACGCGTTCGATGAGTGTAGCAATACCCTGTCCGAAGCCGATACACATGGTCGAAAGTGCGGTGTCTAAGCCGGTACGGTCGAGTTCGTGGGCGAGTTTCGTTACGAGTGCAGCTCCGGTAGCTCCGAGTGGGTGTCCGTGAGCGATCGCCCCGCCGTTGACGTTAGTTCGATCCCAGTCTGCACCGGTCTCTTCGAGCCACGCACAGATCACCGGCGCGAACGCCTCGTTGACTTCGAACAGATCGATATCGTCGACCGTTATGTCGTGTTGGTCGAGGAGTTCCTGCGTGGCTGGAATGGGTCCTGTGAGCATCGTGATCGGATCGACGCCGACGACGTGGCTGTCGACGATCCGGGCCATCGGCTCCCAGCCGTGTTTGTCGGCAGCATCGGCACTTGCGATCAACAGTGCTGATGAGCCGTCTACGATCCCCGAGGAGTTCCCTGGATGAACGACACCGTCGCCCGGTGATCGAAACGCGAGTGGTAGATTGTGAAGCGTCTCCTCGGTCGTCTCGGGACGTGGGTGTTCGTCTCGCTCGACCGTCACAGGTTCGCCGTCGATCTCAGCTTCGACAGAGACGATCTGATCGTCATAGTGGCCTGCCTCCCACGCATCACCCCATCGATGTTGGGAATCGGCAGCGATCGCGTCGACGTCCTCCCGCGTGAATCCCCACTGCTCTGCGATCCGTTCGGCTCCCTCTCCTTGTGTTGTAAGCTCATCGAACTGCTCGAAATACGTTTCTGATAGGGAATTCCCATCCGAACCCATCGGCACACAGGACATGTGCTCGATACCGCCCGCGATGACCACGTCGTGTGTTCCCGCTTGTATCTGCCCGGCTGCGAAGTTGACTGCCTGCTGGCCCGACCCACACATGCGATTGAGCTGAACACCCGGAACGCCGTCACCCCACCCAGCGACCATCGAGGCGATCCGGCCGATGTTCAGTCCTTGTTCTTCGACTGGGGTTACACAGCCGTAGATCACGTCTTCGATGCTCTCTGGATCGAACCCGTTGCGCTCTTGGAGTCCGACCAACGGCTCGGCTGCCAGATCCTGTGGATGAATGTCACTGAATACACCCGATTGCTTGCCAAACGGAGTGCGGACGGCGTCGACGATGACTGCTTCTCGCATCGCTGTACCGTATTGTCTGATCACTCAAATAACTCATCGAGGGGATACGAGCCGTTTTATATAAGCTACTGGTTCACTGAGTACGGTTGCGTTGTCTCACACTGATTCGATGTAGCGATGTCGAATAATACTACGACTCGGATTCAGAGAATATTGCATTATTATAAATAATAAATAAAACATTAAATTTCATATATCCTAATTAAATTGGCATACAATTCAGGACGTCCACAAAACGTATAATGACTACCAACTGATTGACGATACATGCAACGACAGTCAACTCGACGGACATTCCTTACGACAGTCGGTGTAGCTGGGGCGATGTCGGTTGCTGGGTGTTCCTCGCTTCCGGGAAGCGGTGGATCAACGTCCACCCCTCCTACCGACACGAAGAACACGGATAACGGAACGAACGACGATTCCGGTGCACCTGGTACGTCGGTTGATGACTTCGAGGACATCTCGAGGTGGGAGGTCACCAACGGGCGGTTGCGAGGCACCGGTCAAGACGTGTTTCAGGGCAGTCAATCGATGGTGCTCGAACCCAAAAACGGTGCGAGCGAACCGGTTGCCAAGATTTCCCGCGCATTCTATCCGGAGGCGTTGAACCTCAGTAGCCACGACCTCTCATTGGCAGTAAAGGTAAATAAACCCGACAGTATCAAGGTACGGGCGGAGATCATCGCTCCTGCCCAAAGCACGATGCTCACGAGCACTCGACACATTCCGATCGAACTCGATGGCTGGGTCCGCTTTGATCTCGGGTACACTGGCAAACGGGGGAATCCGGTGTTGGACAGCGTGACCAAGGTGAACGTTCAGATCGGACCCGTGGACAAGCCGTTTCAGGTGTTGGTCGACGACCTGCGGAAGATACCGAAGCCCGACACCGGAAAGGTGATGTTTCAGTTCGACGACGGACACGTGAGTGCTTACGAAACGGCCTATCCGACGTTGAAACAGAACGGCTGGTCGGGCGCTGTCGCCGTCGCTCCGAACGCGGTCGGTGGCGATGACCGCATTACTGAAGCCGACATGCGTGAGATGGGCGGGGATGGATGGGATATGATCGGACACGCCAGTGAACTCCTCCCGGATCACTCATCTAAGGAACAACGACAGATCCTCCAGCAAACCAAACAGTATCTCGAAGTCAAGGGGTTCACGAACGGCGCTCGCCATTTCGTCGCTCCCTACAGCCGGGTCGATACGACCACTCTCAACCACATCAACGATCTGTTCGAAACCGGGTATCTCTTCGGAGCAGGGCCGAACAACGCCAAGCATCCGAGTAATTCTGCATTCATCTCTCGCGTACAGGGTCCATCAGCCGACGGAACGAGCCAAATCGTCGATATGGCCGCGGAATTCAACCAATTAGCTGTTATCTCGTACCACGAAATCGGAAGTGAGGGCGTTTCCGTCGATACGTTTGAGCAGATCGTCGACCACGTCAACAGCAAAGATGTCGATGTCGTCACCCCATCGCAGCTCATCGACAGCGATGGCTGGTGACGTTCGATGGAATCGATACTTGATCTTCCGTGGCGTTTTCCGGTAGCTGGGACGCCGTGATCATCACCGTTCTCCGTGAGTAATCGTCTGTCGAGCACTGTCTGCTACGTCTCGACTGATCGTTCGGTGTTACTCTGTCACACATTATGGCAAAACCCGCCTCGATCGGGTAGCATCGACATGACTGGCCGCAAGGCAGAGATACAATCTCATGGGTGAGCTTGTATCACAGGCCACGGAGAATTCATGAATACTGTCGAACAGTGGAAACAGGACAAACATCCGTTAGACGTTATCGACGACGTGTACGAATATGCTCACGAGGGATTGACGTTCGACGAGATCGAAGCCCGTGCCGGAGAGGGGGAGTGGGAGCGGCTGAAATGGGCCGGGCTGTACACGCATGGCCAACATCAGGGGTATTTCATGCTCCGAACGAAGGTTCCGGGGGGGTATTTGACTCCCGAGCAAGCCGAAGTGATCGGTACCGTCGCCGAGGAGTTCGCTACTGCTCCCGAGGCATTCGGCGGGAGCGAGCAAAACGAGGAGTGGGGTGACGGTTTCCTCGATATCACGACCCGTCAAGACGTCCAAATGCATTGGATCGAGATCGAGGACATCCCTGAGATATGGAAGCGATACGATGCGGTGGGTCTCACGACGGTACAGGGGTGTGGCGATGGTGCACGAAACGTCTTGGGCTGTCCGGTCGCAGGTCTCGACGATCACGAGTGTTTCGACGCTCAGCCGGTCGTGAACGCGGTTTCGGACTTTTTCACGGGGAATCGAGAGTATGCGAACCTTCCTCGGAAGTTCAAAATGACGATCACGGGCTGCCGGGAGGATTGTGCCCAATCACAGATCAACGACGTGGGATTGATACCGGCAAAGCGACGCATCGACGGCGAGTGGTACTACGGCTTTCACGCCCGCGTCGGTGGCGGGCTGTCGGATGGACCGCGGATGGCCTCACCGCTCGATGTGTTCGTCCCTCCGGAGGATACAGTCGAATTCTGTCGTGCCATCGCGCAGGTGTTCAAAGAGTTGGGTGACCGTCACAACCGCGGGGTGTGCCGAATGCGGTATCTTGTCGAACAGCTCGGTCCGGAAACGTTCGAGCAAGCCGTCCGTGACCGGTGTTCGGTTCCCTTGCGTGACCGCGGCGTAGATCTCACCGAAGGATACACCGGCGACCACGTGGGCGTTCACGAACAGAAAGACGACGGACTGTCGTACGTCGGCTTCAACGTCGTCGCCGGACGGATCGGTGGATCGGAGTTCGCGTCAGCCGCTCGTGCCGCTCGCCGATACGGTACCGACGAGGCCTCGGTTCGGTTGGCGACTGAGCAGAACTTCCTGCTCAGTCACGTACCGAACGACGCCACCGACGATCTCATCTCCGAGCCGTTCGCTGCCGAATACCAGCCCGATCCTGGTCCCTTTTCCCGGGGTGCAGTCGGTTGTACCGGCAGCGAATTCTGCAACTACGGAATCATCGAGACGAAACAGCGCGTGAAGCAGTGGGCGCGAGAATTAGACGACCGCATCGAGACGCCGGAAGATTTGGACGTCGTTCGGATGCACATGAGCGGTTGTTCGGCCTCCTGCGCCCAGCCCCAGATCGCTGATATCGGTTTCCGAGGCGAGACGGTCACGATAACCGATCCCGACCGAAGCTCCAACGACGAAGGCGACACCATCGTCGAAGGGATGGATTTCGGACTCGGGGGCAGCCTCGGCGTGGACAACGCCTTTATCGACTGGGTCGAAACGGCCGTTCCGGCTGAAGCCGTGATCCCAGCACTCGAACAGCTGTTTGCCGTCTACGCCGAGGAACGTGCCGATGGCGAACGATTCTATGAATGGTGTCGCCGGGTGGACAACGACAGACTGCGAACGCTCATGCAACGCGCCGATGCGCCAGTCTCACGGGGTGTTTCTCATGGGGACTGATCCGGCGTCCGCCAACGAGCGATCGCTGCCGGGCGTTCCGTCCGCTCAGCACACGGTCACGGATGGAGGAAGCGTTCCGACGAACGTTGATCGGGACGGCGATCTCGGCGAGATCGAATTCACCCAGCCAGCGGACGACGCCAGTCAGGACGTCGATCACGGCCGGCCCGACGAGCGCGTCGGCGTTCCCGATGGCGTGGCGCTCGATACGCCGGGATACGGCATTCGTGATGAGATGAACGGGATCGAAACGCCCGACGAGAAAACGTGGTTCATGGAACTCGACGAGGCAGTCATCCAGGACGACCGGTGTATCCAGTGTGGGACCTGTGTCGCGTCCTGTCCGTCCGATTCGATCGGAATCGGTGAGGACGGACTCCCGAAACTGGTGAAGATGTGTACGGGCTGTTCTCTGTGTTGGGACTTCTGTCCCCGGGGTGGACTTCGGTACGAGCGTCAATGGAAGATCACCGGCGGCGAGGACAACGTAAGCGGTGCGGGCGATCCAATCACCGAGTTCTCAGCCAAAGTCAGAGACGAGTGGCGCGAAAACGCCCAAGACGGCGGCGTCGTCACGAGCGTCCTGATTCATTTGCTCGAGGCCGACGAGATCGATGGGGCGCTCATCGCCACCGAATCCGAGACAGACCCTTGGAAAGCCGAGTCGTTCCTCGCAATCACACCCTCAGAGCTGATCGAGAACGCCGGGAGCTTCTACAACCAGACGATGGCGCTCGGAAATCTCGACATAGCCCGCTGGGAGGACAAACTCCCGGATAAATCTCCAGAAGATCTTTCGTTGGCGCTCGTGGGAACGCCGTGTGAGATCGAAGGTGTTCGGGCGCTTCAGGACTTCGAGTGGGACTATCAGTCTCAAAATGTGGGTGTGCGCGCGATCGATTACACGATCGCGCTGATGTGTACGAAAAACTTCAACTACCAGAAACTCATTGGAGAGCAACTCGAAGCAAAGCGAGGGATCGATCCGAATGACATCGGCAAGCTCGACGTGCTTCACGGGAAGATGATGGTGTACGACCGGGAGGGGGAGATGCTGCTCGAAGAGGACGTCGAACAGTTCCACGACGCGGCGCTCAAAGGCTGTGATGAGTGTGCGGATTTCTCGGGACTCTGTGCGGATCTGGCCGTCGGTTCGGTCGGAAGCAGCGAGGAGTTCTCTAGTGTTATTGTTCGCACTGAGACGGGCATGGCCGCGTGGGAACTGACGGCTGAGGACCTCGAGTACCACGATCTCGAAGACCGCAGCGCGATCGGCAAGCTTCAGGGCTGGGACAAAAAGAAGGCCTTCGACTCGCTCGAACGACCGTTCGATCCCGATGCACCTCGGTTCATCGAGTACACGGACCACGCAGATCAGTACGCTACCGAACCCAACCCCCACGACGCTGACCACTGATCGGGCGCGGATAACTCATTATTTGAAGCCTACAAATAAGTATTTGAATTTTTATTGATTGTAGGGGCAGATACGTGGACGGTCTCGAACCCCCCGAGACCGTTACTGTCGCACCGGATAGTACAATATAGTTGTTTGATTAGTTTCGAAAACAACCGCAACGGTTATACGACTATTACTGTTCATACCAACAATGCATCCAATACTCCAGGCGAGCGCTTCGACGAACAATTCGACAGTTTCGGATTTCGACAAGCTGATCGAGCAGTCCCAAGGAACGGCGTTCGAAGCGCTCGGGACGATGATAACGTTCGTCGCTGCGTTCGCGCTGTTGTACTACGCGCTGAAACGGGTATTCAAGCCTGCACTTCAGCGTCTTCTCCACTCCCGTGATGTGGACCCGACGGTGGTTAGCCTCTCGATGAGCATTGTGGAGGCGGTTGCCCTGCTCATTTCGATCGCGGCCGCCTCGACCATCGCGGGCTTCGAGGTCGTGATGTCAGCGTTTGCAACGCTCACCGGAGCAGTGGCGCTGGCGGTCGGGTTTGCCGCTCAAGACATGGTCAGCAACTTCGTGTCCGGCGTCTTCATCCTTCGCGACGAGCCGTTTCACGTCGGTGACTGGATCGAGTGGAACGACAACGAGGGAGTCGTACGCGAAGTTCAGCTTCGAACGTCGAAGATCGAGACGTTCGACAACGAAGTGATCACCGTTCCGAACTCCCATCTCGCGAACAACGCGGTTACGAACCCCGTTTCGAACGACACGCTGCGGATCACGTTCTTGTTCGGGATCGACTACGACGACGACATCGAACACGCAAAGCAGGTCATCCTTGAGGAAGCACGCAGCACACCGGGTACGGTCAGCGATCCGAGTCCTGTCGTCAGACTCACGGAGCTTGGTGATTCATACGTCGGATTGACGGGCGCGGTCTGGATCGCCGACCCGACACACAGTGACTACGTGAAGGTTCGATCCGATTTCGTCCAAGCAGTCAAAGAGCGGTTCGACGCCGAGGGAATCGACATGCCCTACCCCTTCACCGAACTCACTGGCGAGGTTTCGGTCTCCGATCCCGTCATGCCGCCCCAGCGTGACGCGACGGTCAACGACTGAACCGGTGTAAAACCGTCCGTTTTCCGATCACCGATCACCGAGCAACGAGCAGCGATCGGTCGAGGTCGGCAACGTTCGTTCGGCCGGTGTTTGCGAGCGTGAGGTCCAACCCCGCCCGGATGTTTTCGAGCACCGATCGAACACCATCGGCACCGTCAAGCGCCAACCCGTACACGACGGGACGACCGATTCCTACTGCATCGGCACCGAGCGCGAGAGCCGTGAGCGCGTCGGCTCCCGATCTGACGCCGCTGTCGAAGAACACGGCGCTCCGTCCAGCTACCCGTTCGACGATCCGGGGAAGCGCCTCAAGCGCGCCGAGTTCCCCATCGACCTGCCGCCCTCCGTGATTGGAGACGACGATACCGTCCACGCCATGGTCTACGGCTGTCTCAGCATCGTCGGGGTGGAGTACTCCTTTGATGACCACTGGGAGATCGGTCATCGAGCACAGATCAGACACCGCATTCCACGTAATCGTTGGATCGCCGAACACGTCGAGAAAGTGTTGGATGGCAGCGTCCTCGTTTTCCGCCGGTGAATCCGAAAGCCCATCACAGAACGCCGGATCACTCGTGTAGTTCGCGATCCCGTGTCCTTCGAGCATCGGGAGATACCCCTGTTCGAGATCTCGCTCACGCCACCCCAAAAGCGGCACGTCGACCGTGAGAACGATCGCGTTACACCCGGTGTTCTCGGCCCGCCGCACGAAGCTCTCGGTGATCGAACGATCCGACGACCAGTACAGTTGGAACCACGTCGGTGTCTCTCCCAGTTTGGCCGTGATCTCCTCGATCGGAGACGATGAAACCGAGCTCAGACAGATCGGAACGTCGAGATCCGCAGCTGCTCGTGCGGTTGCGAGGACTCCGTCCTCGTGGACGATCGACTGCACGCCGATTGGCGCGATCTGCAATGGGAGATCCCACTGTCGTCCGAACACGTCGACACTAAGATCGCGCTCGCTCACATCCCGAAGCAGCCGTGGCACGATGCGCCACTGGGCGAACGCACGGCGGTTCTCGTCCACCGTTTCCCCGCTACCGGCACCGCCAGAGACGTACGCCGCTGCCCGGTCGTCCATCGCCTCGATCGCTGCCGTTTCGAGGGCAGTCCATCGAACCGGGATCTCCGGTGGCTGATCGGCAAGTGTCCCCATCGCGTAGATCTCCTGTTGACGATACTCCCCGTACGGCTCGCTCGGATCGAACGTCATATTGATATGATAAATATGAACGGTTCAGCTTGGAAGTAGCTTCGTGAGCTGGCCCATGGTAGCTGCGAGCTGTGTACCTTTCTGGATCTCGCCATCCAGCTGGTAGTTCTGTTGCATACCGCCCTGAGTCGGATCGACAGCGCCAGTGATGAGATCGACGAGTTCGTCTGCCGGACCTCTGATGGTGAGGTCAGGTGCATCGAGCAGGACCGTTCCACCTTCGATCGTCTGCTCGTCTTCGATCACTTCGAGGTGGCCCGTCATCGGCGCGTCGGTCGCCTCGAAGTTGACGCTGATATCTTCGGTGATCGACTCGCGCACGTCGGGGCTGGCGCGTACGAGCAGCCCCATTCCGGTCCACAGCATCCCTTGAAACTGCTCGACCGTCTTGGGGTGTTCGGTAGCGAACGCACCGATATCCACCGCTTCCATCCGTTGGGTGATCTGTGCGAACAGCGCCGGATTGTCGAGCAGCACCGCCTCGATATCCCCTTCGATTTCATCGAGCAGCGCCGGCAGCTCCGCGGCGAGCTGATCGTCGGGCGCGTCTAGCACCGTCTCGATCCGTTGGGTGATGTCCGTAGTCGTCATCGACGCTTCAGTTGTGACACCACACGTATATTGCTATCACCTCCCATGATGGGATGTTTTTATTTTTTGCTCCACTCCACTTTCGAGACACCCCTATCGTTATACTCCTTTTCGAGAATGACGGTCGTGTTTTCTGGGGTAACGTCCGATGGAACGTCGAAGCTAATCCATCCCGTCCACGGTTCTTTTGCCCGGATCTGACTGCCGCTGAGAGCGGAACGGTAAAACCGACCTTCGATCGGTGAATCCATCGGTCCCTTGAGGCTCCCGGATTCGGGATGTATCGTCCCGTTTGCTCGGATCGAGAAGTGATCGTCGTCAGGCATGTTCGTGACATCGCCGCTGTCGGGAATGAACTCCACGTACGCAAAGAGGAACGCATCGCCGTTATCTGGTGTGTAGGTGGTCCCTCCCCAACCACTGTCCACCACGTAGGACGACTGTGTCTGTAAGTCGTTCACTCGGATCTCTCCGTTCGGAATCCGCGCTTTCTCTCCGAAGGACAGCTTCGGAGCCGTGATCTCGACACTGTCAGTTTTGCCGAACGGACGCAGACGGAAGTCGACAGTTCCGACGGACAGATAGCTGTTTTTGACGTCGAACGTTTTGCTCTGATCGGGATCGAGATCAGCCTTGAACCGCGAGAGCGATTTCCAGTTGCCTTGATCGTGTCTGTAATCGAGTGAGCCGTAAAACGTGCCTGTGGCCTTCCCGGTGTTTTTCACCGTGACGTGCTGGGTGTACGACCCCGTTACCTGATCTCCGAGTTTCTCCCACGTTTCGAGGCTGAACGAGGGAATATCCCTCGATTCGACGGTCCACGCTCGCTCGGGGGTTGTTTTCCGTTCGTCTCGTTGCCATTCGACTGACGTACCGTTTTTTGCCTGCGGTTTCGGAACCGCTCCGAGCAGCCATCCTCTGATGTTCTGTCCTCCTTTCACCGACGTACCGCTGAGAGGTGTGCCATCCACGGTGGCAGCTGCATCCATGGGTACGCCGTCGAGATCCGGGAGAAGAGACGACCCATTCATCGAAAACGATGTCGAATTGACCGACACTGGTTCCGTTCCCTTGTTCTCGACTTCGAATTGAAGTACTGCAAGAACGTTTCCGGATTGGGGTAACGTCGTTCCCGCCACCGTCTCCGAAGAAAAGAACCCCTGTTTTTCCGTCTTGTATTCGATACCGTGTCGATACGTCACGTCGGTCAGCGTCGCCCGGAGCTGCTCATTCAGGTCGAACGTTTCTCCGACCGGTTTCTCCTTTGGCCCGACTGTGACCGTCGACGTGGTCACCGGCTTTTCCATCGCCTGCGGGGTTGACGACGGGGGCGTCTCGAACACCCCTAGAACGAATTCATCTCCCACCGAAAACTCCAGTTCGACAGCTGTCTCTCCCCGTGAGCCGGAGTCGACGTCGGTGAGTTTGACCGGCTTCGAGATCGACTGGGCCCCTTCGACGGCGGCGAGCGTTGCGCTGACACCGCCGGCTTGCGAACCGTAGTTAAACGCGGACACCGTCACACTCACCGGCGTGTCGACAGCCGCGTTTCCCGGCGGTTCGATCTTGTAGTCGGTGAACTGTGCAGGTCCTTCGACGATCGTCGGGGTGGGCGTCGTAGATCCCTCATTACTGTTACTAGAAAGCATACTACAACCAGCTAGTCCCGAGAGTCCGATCCCACTCACCGCAGCGAGATACATACGACGATCCATCATGTATGAATTACTATTTATATTAAAAAACATTTCGATAGCATATCGTATTAGCACCAGTTCATCACGTATACGTGAATCACCCTACGCACACATCAATCCACGATCGGCGTGATTCAGTCGTTCACAGCCATCCTCGGTGACGACCATCAGATCTTCGATCCGAACGCCGAACTCATCAGATACGTACACCCCGGGTTCGATGCTGAACACCATCCCTGGTTGCAGGGTTCGGTCGTTGTCAGCCACGATGTATGGCTCTTCGTGGACATCGAGACCGACACCGTGACCGGTTCGATGGATGAACTGGTCGCCATATCCAGCCGATTCGATGACGTCGCGCGCTGCGGTGTCGACCGTGCTCGCTTCGACGCCGGGCGCGACGGCGTCGACGGCCGCTGCCTGGGCGTCCATGACGATCTCGTGTACGTCGGTGACTTTTTCGGGGGGCTCACCGTCGAAGACGAGCGTTCTCGTTTGATCACTGGGATATCCCTCCACACGCGTACCGAAATCCAGTACCACCGGCTCCCCAGGACGGATTTCGCGGTCCTCGTGGCTGTGGTGGGGTTTCGCGCCGTTGGGTCCGGATCCGACGATCGGTGCGAACGACACGCCCGATCCGCCCGCTGCCTGCAACCGCTTTTCGATGTCGGCTGCGAGTTCGGATTCAGTCAGTCCGATCGCATCCGAGCCGAGTCCTCTGACCGATGCGACCACCTGATCGGTGATCGCCGCTGCCGTTTTGAGAGACTCGATCTCTGCGTCGTCCTTTCGACGTCGAAGCGATGCGAGCACTTCGCTCGCCAGCCCGAACGTTGCTGTCGGAAACAACGAACGAAGCTCTTGGGTGAATCGTGCTCCCATCGTATCATCGACGAGAAGACGGTTCTGTGGGTCGATCGATGAGTTTCGCACAACTGTTTCGATGAGAGTGCGGGGATCGTCACTGTCCCCCCACGTTCGTACATCTGTCACCCACGTCTCGGAACGAAGCTGTTTCCCATACAGTTCGGGAACGACGAACACCGGTTCTCCCGCCGCAGGGACGATGAAAAACAGGTGTCGCTCGCCCGGCTCCTCTACGAATGACGTCGTGTACTGAAGGTTTCGGCTCGGAAACAACACGACGGCCTCGGTCTCCTGTTCGCGGAGTCGTCGTTGACAGGCGCGTGTTCGACGCTCGAACGGTGTCATACACCGGCTTCGAACGGCGGTCACTAATCCGTTCCTCCTGTCAGCAGATCACGGTTGGCACGTCGGTCACGTGTCGCCCTCCGTTTCCGTACCACCGAGCGTGTTCTTGATGAGAAGATGACAGCCTCGACGGAGGCGTTCGGACGCTGCTTGGCGAGAGATGTCTAACTCCTTTGCGAGGTCTTCGAGTGTGATCGTCCGTGGAACGGTGTAATATCCACGACTTACTGCCTCTTGTAGCGCGGTTTCTTGCTTCTGAGACAGCCCATACTGACTGTTTCCGGCTGCTCCGTCGTCTTCGTACAATCCTTGGAGCGAGAGAGTGACGCCGTATTCATCACATATCTCCCGGAATCGTCGAAGCGCCCTCCGGTCGGGAAGTCGCATTCTGGTCTCAACGCCATTTTCGCTGACCGAAACCGATAGCCGCGACGTGCCAGCCTTGAGTTCTGCCGGGTACAGCACCATCTCCGATCGCTCAGTGACCTGCACCCGATAGAGCCGACGATCGCCCGTGTCCTCGATCCGTGTCGAATCCTCTACGGTACAATCGGCTGTGAGTGCCGACTCGAACGTCTCGAAATCGTCACCGCTTGCCCACAGAAACAGGATGGGCTGGCCCGAGTGTTCGGCAATCGCCTGTTCGACCCGTAACCGCATATCGGGAACTGTAGAGAGCGAATCCATGAGTGGGAAATTCGGATTGAAGAGACGAAACTCAGCGATAAGACTCATAACCTAGTTGGGACGGCGATTGGTAAAACGTTGATCGTACGCTGCCCTCCGTCTCGTATCTTTCACAGGCCGTTCGTACGTTTCCCGTCTGCTTCGAATTCTTCACACCGGATCGTTGTTCGTTTGTATCCGCACACCCTTCGACTACCACATACCATCAGCTTACTAGCAGATATGGCAGGGATAGCGTAGCGGATGTCTCAACGCTGAAGGTGATGGCCGGTGTACCTTGGTCATGACCCATCCACGCCACCGCATCGCGCGGGCGCTTGCAGACAGTGACGGATCGGTGTCCGGACCGACGCTTGCAGAGGAGCTTTCGGTTTCACGGACAGCAGTGTGGAAACAGATCGAAGGGCTCCGGGAGGAAGGATTCGAGATCGAAAGCGACGAGAGCGGCTACCGATTGATCGGCGTTCCGGAACGGGGCTCGACAGCGCTTGCGTTGGGGCTCGATGCGCCGTTCGAGGTGGAGTACCACGAGACGATCGACAGCACGAACCGGCGCGCGCGGGAACTAGCAGAGAGTGGTGCGACGGACACCGTGATCGTCGCTGACGCACAAACCGCGGGACGAGGGCGTCTCGACCGATCGTGGGAGTCTCCTCCCGGTGGCGTCTACGTCAGTATCCTTTGTCGTCCCGACCGTCCACCCGCCGAAGCCCCCTTGTACACCCTTGCTGGGGCTGTAGCGACGACGCATGCGGTGCGCGAGACGGGACTCGACGCGCGGATCAAGTGGCCAAACGATGTCCTCCTCGTCGATGACGACTCGGAGAACAAGATCGCAGGGATCTTGACCGAAATGCAAGGCGAGACAGACCGCATCGCGTGGCTCGCCGTGGGTATCGGGGTGAACATGGACGATCCAGGGATCGAAGGAGCCACCGGTCTCCGGGCCGCGCTCGATGATCACGTTCCGCTGCGGACGTTCGTCCACCACCTGCTAGAATCGTTCGATGCGCTTCGAAAGCAAGAATCCGAATCGATCCTTGCTCGCTGGCGTGAGGCTGCTGCCACGCTGGGACAGCACGTTCGCGTCGAAACGCCGGACGGCGTCGTCGTCGGACGTGCTGTCGATGTCGAACCACCGGGTGCACTCGTGGTCGAAACGGACGACGAAACGGTCAGCCTTCACGCCGGTGACTGTGAACATCTGCGGTGTGCACAACTCCATTGAGGCGATATCCCGAACGGATGGCTAGCGTGTGAACGGTGTGAAGGGCCGAACTGGTCGATGCTACCGATTCCTCACGCAACATTGATTTTTCATGGGCCGCATACGATCGGGATAATGGCTGATAGCGAGGAGAGTGATGTCTCGAACTGGCGAGAGGCCGAAAGCCGACATGGGACTGACGATGAGGTGATCGGCGTGTCTACGCTTGGACGGCTGTTCGAAGGGAGTACTAGTCGCAACCGCGACCGGAATGCACAGCTGTACAAAGGCGGCGTGTACGACCGTTCGCTCGTTTCGGAGGGGGTGATCGATGCCTCGGCAGCCGGACGATACTCACCGTTGACCTACAACGAGATGCAACATATCGTCCACAATCTCGCTGCGGGCTTTCGAGACATGGGCATCGAACCGGGCGACCGCGTCGGACTTTTTGCGAGTACCCGGATGGAGTGGGCACAGGTCGATTTCGCGCTGCACGTTGCGGGTGGCGTCGTGACCACTGTGTACACCGAATCCTCGCCGGAACAAGTGCAGTTTCTGCTTGGAGATTGCAGTGCCTCGGCAGTCGTCGTCGAGAACCAAGAACTGCTAGAGCGCGTCCTCGCCGTTGAGGACCAACTCGACCTCTCCTTGATCGTCGTCATGGACGAGTACGCCGGATACGACGACCGAGAGGACATACTCACACTCGGTGAACTACATCGACGAGGAGAGGGGATTTCGTGGCCGTTACAGCTCGAAAGCTGGCTCAACGAACGAGATGTCGACGATCTGGCGAGCATCATTTACACCTCAGGAACGACCGGAAAACCCAAAGGTGTGAGACTCACACACAGGCAGCTCAGATCGAACATCAACCAGACCAGAACGCGGCTCGGTCCGCGGCCGGATAAGGACCCGGAACTGCCCGTGATCGATAAGGAGGTAACGACGCTGGCGTTCCTTCCACTCGCACACGTGTTCGAGCGGACCGCCAATCACTTCCTGATGTTCGCCTCCGGAGCGACGGTGGCGTACGCCGAGTCGTCCGATACAGTAGCCGACGATCTCCAGACCGTGCAGCCGAGCAATATAGCGAGTGTGCCCCGGATCTACGAGCGGATCTACGACAGTATGCTCGAAGAAGTCAGTGGGTCGTCGCTCAAAGAACGTATCTTCGATTGGTCCGTTGGCGTTGCCCGCGAACATGCTCGAAGCGATTCCCACGGGATCATCCACCGACTGAAATACGCACTGGCAGATCGGTTGGTGTACAGTGACGTGAAAGAGCAGCTGGGAGGAAACATCAACATCTTCATCAGCGGTGGGGGAAGTCTCTCGAAGGATCTCTCGGAACTGTTCTTGGGGATGGGTGTTCGTATCGTCGAAGGATACGGACTCACCGAGGCCTCCCCCGTCGTGAGCGTCAATCCCC
Source organism: Halocatena salina (assembly GCF_023115355.1). NCBI lineage: Archaea > Methanobacteriati > Methanobacteriota > Halobacteria > Halobacteriales > Natronomonadaceae > Halocatena > Halocatena salina. The sequence continues at coordinate 443,599 of NZ_CP096019.1, read as the reverse complement.
TAGAGAACGTCAAACCGGGGACGCTCGGACCTCCCCTGCCCGGCGTAGAGGTCGGCATCGATCAGACGGTTCTGAGTGAGGAGCAAAAACAGCACATGTCGGGCGACGTCGGCGAACTGCTGGTTCAAGGTCCGAACGTCACGGAAGGCTACTGGGAAAACCAAGCGGCGACCGAAGACGCGTTCACCAATGGTTGGCTCCGAACCGGTGATATCGTCGAGCAGACCGACGATGGGTATCTCATCTTCCACGATCGACTCAAACAGGTTCTTGTCCTCTCGACGGGGAAGAACATCAGTCCTCGACCCATCGAAGACGAGTTTGCAACCAGCGATCGGATCGAACAGATCATGGTCATCGGGGATAACGAGAAGTTCGTGGCTGCGCTGATCGTTCCGAACTTCGAGACCATCGAACGATGGGCCAACCAGCGACAAGTCAATCTTCCTGATAACAAGGCAGCCATCTGTCAAAATGATCTGGTAAAACGATGGGTTCTCGAAGAGGTCGATATGGTGAACGAACAGCTCGAATACGAAGAACGGATCAAGATGTTCGAACTCATTCCCGAAGAGTGGACACCTGACAACGATCTCCTCACTCCGTCACTGAAGAAAAAACGCCGCAATATCTTACAGCGGTACGCCGGACAGGTCGATCGGATCTACGCCGATACCACGCGACCAGCCCTCCCCGAGCACTGATCGCCATCAATCAGCATTGATGTCGGCAGCTTCTCGGGTGTACACCAACTCGTCGGTTTGGGACAGCCAATCGACGCCCCATTTGACAGTCACCGGCACCAGAGCTGTCGTGAACACCGCGATGAAGACGAGGATCGAGAACATCCCTTGACCGATGATCCCGTTGGAGAGACCGATCGATGCGATGATGATCTCGACGGTTCCACGACCGTTCATTCCGAACCCGATGACGAATCCCTCCTTGGAAGAGAGATCCGTCGGTAGGGCAAACAGCCACGACCCGACGATCTTTCCGACGAACGCAATGCCCACGAGCAATACGAGAAGCGGGAGGTTTTCGGTAAACACACCGAGGGTTATCTCGAAGGCAACTGTTACGAAGAAGATCGGTGCGAAAAATCCGATCGCCAAATCGTAGATGACTGCGTGCATATGTTCGTACAGTGCCTCCTGAAGGTCGGCTTGTCGCAGAAACATTCCGGCTATGAACCCACCGATGATCATGTGCAGTCCCGCGAGATGGGCGAGCTCCGCGAAGACGAGCGCGACGAGCAACGCGATCGAGAACACTGACGTCTTATCGACGAATCCATACTGCTCTCGCAGCGACTCAACTCGTTCCCAAACGTGGGGCAAGAACCGGTATCCGATGAAGAGAGTGATAGCGAAAAACGCGATCGCCTTGAGAAGTATCGTCCCCAGCGTGACTATCTCCACTGTACCGGCCTGAATGAAGCCCAGAACGCCCGCGAACGCGACGAGCACTCCAACATCAGAGACGAGCGCACCCCCTAACAGGATGTTGGCGATCCGCGTATCGAGGATGTCGAGATCGACGAGGATCCGAGATTTCGTCGCCAACGACGTTGCCGCCATTGCGAGTCCGAGAAACAGTGCCCCGTCGACGCTTGCGACGGTCAAGATACCGCTTGCGTAACCGAGCGCAAACGGAATGATGAACGCACCGATCGCGATGACGAGCGCTTGGGGACCCATCGCGAACAGGTCGTCGAGATCCACTTCCATTCCGACGTACACCATCAGAAGGAAGACGCCAAGCTCAGCGAACACGTCGAGCGTTTCAGAGGGTTGTAACATTCCCAACAGCGGTGGTCCGAACACGAACCCAGCGACCAGCTCCCCCATCATCGCCGGATAACTCAGCCGCTCGGCAATAGCGCCACAGATCCACGCTACCACCAACACCAACAGGAGATTCAGAATATCGAATCCCGCAGCTGCTTCAACCATCTTGACACCCCCTAATGATCGCTTCAAACGGGTCGAGTACTCGATCGTCGATCCGGTTATGCGGTGCTATCGTGTGTGTTATTGTCATAATGTTGAATGTTTAGTACGGTTGTGTCCCTAGTACTCCGATGCCGGCGCGTATCGACATTGGACCGAGGACAGCGGCTTGGTAATCACTGTTCGTTTCAGAGTGCATAGTCAGAATAGTGGGATCACACCCACAGCGCCATGTTGTAGAACCGTACGACCCGCTCGATCGAACCGGTCTCGTTCTTACTCACACCTACTTATAAAGAACATATCGTGATAAAACTTCCGAATGAATTACCAGAACGTGAAATATTAGGGCGATATATGACGATATGGTAATCCATGTCGAGCGGGCGACCTGCGTCGAGTAGACAGTGGGTTTTCGGCGATATTCGTATCGAGGGTCGAAACGAGTGACCGGTAGCGTCCCGACCATCGTGGTTATGCTGACAGCTGCTCGGCATCCTCAGCTTCGCGAAAAACGACGCGTTACCGTTCGATATCGTCTCGTGCGAGAAAGCCGCGATAGGAGCAGACGTACTCGTTGTGAATTATCTGTTCGTCTTCGATTTCGAGTCCCAGATCGTACAGGTCCTTTCCGATCCGGCTTAGATCCTCGTGGTCGGTCCCGAGAACGTTGATGTAGACGTTTTTGTGCCCGTTCATGATCTCGCGTACCGCTTCGACCCCTGGTATCTCAAGCGCCTGCTTGGCGAGGGTTTCCCGTTCCGGTATCGGTGCTGAACAGATCAGTTTCGCGTACAATGGGAATCCAGCCGCCTCATAATCGATGTCGACGTGATAGCCGGTGATGACCCCATTCTCTTCCAACCGTTGCAAGCGCTTTCGCACCGTACTGGACGAGACCCCCCATTCTTCAGCGATATCCCCCGATGAGGTGTTTCGAGCGTCTTGCTGGAGGGAATAAAGGATGTAGCGGTCGAGTTCGTCAAGCCTCCCGTTTTTCATCACCGTCCAGTAGTGAGAAACCCGTAATGAATGTTTTGTGTGATGGACGGTCAGTCTACGAGCGTCGAGAGAACGCGTGATTCGGCTTTTCGGAGGTGTTCATCGATCGTCGAGGGGGCACAGTCGAGTTCGTTTGCGAGTTTTTCGTGCGTCGTTTGGCGTGGAATCTCATAGTACCCCATCTCGACCGCTAGTTGGAACACTTCGGCTTGGCGTTCGGTGAGCAACGAAAGGAGATACGGCCGTTCGGGTGAATACTGTCCGACCTGTTCGACGGAGATCTGGATGTCTTCCGGCAGAGCTTCGAGCGCCCGGCGTAACATGTCGTGAGTTCCGACGACGGTCACTCGAAGCCCACCACGGTCGGTAAACGCGAGAGGCGTATCAATGATGAGCGCGTATTTCTGAGCAAGTGCCATCAGCTTTCCTGCTGGCTCTCCGGGCCGAACATGGAGATACAGGTGAAACACGTCCCCCTCAACGTCGAGAACGTCGTGAGCGATGACGTCGGCAACCTCGGTAAGTGCCTCTTGAATCGGGGCGGCATCACCGCGAAGTCGATACAGCATGACGCCAGTGCCATCCCCGAGTGCGTTGATGTGCAACAAAGCCTCGCGTGTCACGCCGGCGTGCTCCGCGATGATCGTATCTACCGGATGAATGGATCCCTCCTCGGGTGTCAGCGTGAAATCGAAATACCTCATCGGTGGGCTAGCCGTGCTATCCAGAATATACCGCATGATTGTTTATCCTTTTCGTTCCCGCCACTTCCTTCGAGGAGAGGATCCCGCCGTTTACGGCGACACCAGACTGCATCTGGCGACGGGCGTAAATCCGACCCGTCCTCCACGATCCACGACGGATTACGAAAGTGCGAGGAGAAAGCCCTGCCCTTTAGGGCATGGGGGATATCAATCGCCTTCCACACTCGTTACTCGAACATCTTCGCTTTCGACATCGTCGAGGAGTGCTGACTGATCGACGGTGGCCTCGTAGTAAAAGACAACATCGAACGTGCCGTCTCGGAGCAGCTGTTGGCACTCCCAAACGAACGCATCATCGGCGAGCGTGAGTCCTTGGTGTTGGTTCAGCCCGAACTCCGGATCGTCGTTTCCGGAATACACGTACGTCTCGCCCGCATCGGCGTGGTTAGCGATCTGTTCTCCTACATCGAGTGTGAGTTGATGGAGACGGGACTCCTGGTCGCTTTCCAGTTCGGTGTGGACGATGAGTCCGTTCAGTTCGATCTCACCCGGTTCGAGCAATGCCTTCGTCCGTTCGATGAGATCTTCTTCGAGAACGTTGTCCATATTCGGATATGGACCGCTGATCCGTATACTTCTCACGATTACACAACCGGACCCGCCACTCACGATCGTGTCTCAAAGAAAACCGCATTCAGTCCAGTACAGACTGTGTTACAATCGAGTGAGTTCCGAGGCGCGCGGGCCTTTATCGGCCTGCACGATCTCGAACTCGACTTCTTGACCTTCTTCGAGGTCAGGGCCTCCGACGTCTTCCATGTGGAAAAACACGTCCTCGTCAGCGTCCTCTGTATCGATGAAACCGTAGCCCCCAGTGTCGTTGAAGAAATCAACCTTACCAGTCGCCATGATTAAAGCCTCGTTAGATCCTTCGCACGCGGGCCTTTATCGGCCTGCACGATCTCGAACTCGACTTCTTGACCTTCTTCGAGGTCGGGGCCTCCGACGTCTTCCATGTGGAAAAACACGTCCTCGTCGGACTCGTCAGTATCGATGAAACCGTAACCGCCAGTGTCGTTGAAGAAATCAACCGTACCGGTCGCCATTGCGTTTTACTGGTAGAGACGACCCTATTAAAATCCTCTGGGTGATGCTTCCCGCGCGGAAGCGACCAGACACCGGTCACAAGTTTCATACGCTCAGACGGACACCTCCCGGTATGTTACGACGGTTTCGTCGGTGGGCGCTCGATCTGTATGAGCGAAATCTCGAACGCGAGTTCTCCGGCGTACCGAGCCACATCGCGGTCATTCAGGATGGTAACCGCCGATACGCTGACGAACGCGGTGAAGGAACGGCGTTTGGCCACCGAGAAGGAGTGAAAACCACGGAGTCGATCCTCGAATGGTGTGCGGATCTTGGCGTCGAAGAGCTTACCTTATACACGTTTTCGACCGAGAATTTCAACCGCCCGCCCGACCAACGAAAGGAGTTGTTTGATCTCATCGAATCCAAGCTCAAGACGTTTGCGGACGAGCCAGAGATTCACGAACGAGGGGTACACATCCGTGCTATCGGGCAGATCACCCGTCTTCCGGAGCGGGTGCGGGACGCGATCGAGTACGCCGAATCGAAAACCGCCGATTACGATCGCTTTCATCTGAACATCGCGCTCGCGTACGGTGGACGCGCGGAGTTGCTTGATGCCGCACGCGACGCCGCCGCTGCCGTCGAACGCGGTGACCTCTCGCCCGCTGAGATCGATATCGATGACATCGAAAAGCGGTTGTACTCCCACTCCGGGCGCGATGTCGATCTCATCATTCGAACGGGAGGCGCAGAACGCACGAGCAACTTTCTCCCGTGGCACGCCAACGGCAACGAAGCCGCCGTGTTCTTCTGTACGCCCTACTGGCCCGAGTTCAGACGGATCGATCTCCTGCGCGCGATCCGGACTTACGAATCACGCCAACAGTCGTGGCGCAGAACGCGCGTCCAACGCGCGATCACGTTAGTGCGTGTTCTCGGATCGGACGACGGACTTCGGTCTCGGCTTCGCAGACAGGTGGGCGAATTCGATGGGTTCGATATCGAGGACGACCCCACACCCAAGCAGTGAACGTCGTCACGTGCCAAACCGTCGTTGTCGCTCCTGGTAGTCAAGAATCGCGCGTAGATAATCCCGCTTTCTGAAGTCCCGCCAGTTGATATCGGTGAAATACAACTCGGAGTACACCGACTGCCAGATCATGAAGTCCGACAGCCGTTCGGCGCCGGTCTTGATGATGAGATCGGGATTTGTAGGAAAGACAAGGTGTTGCTCGATCTGTGGCTCGTCGATCGCATCTGCGGTCAGTTCACCACATTCGACGCTTCGAGTGACTTGTTGTACGGCTTTCGCAAATTCGGCCTTTCCGCCGAGTCCGATGCTCACCTGAATCGGCGTGTCCACCCGTTCGTTGTCATCGGGAACTCGGATCGCAAGCTCACGGGGAGTTTCGATCTCGGCGAGTGCACTTTCGAGCGTCGGTACTGCGGCTTCGTCGAGAACGCTCACGTACACCATGACGCGGCGGGCACCGTTCTCGAACGTCCATCGAAAGAACGCCTCAAGCGTCGAGTAGGCTCCCGGATTGAGGAGATCCCGCTCGGTGATCACGAGCGCGATGCTCTGAGGAAGATCCGCATCGTTCCACCGCGTCCGGGCAGCGAGATACCGATCGTAAAGGGACACGTACGCAGAAAACGGATAAACAAGCCTAAACTTCACGCCTCGATCTTCGCACTCTCACTGTTCCATAGGCCATAAATACAATAAATTTTATATTAATTTATTCACCAGTATGTTTGGTTTCATAATTCAGGCTGAACGTCGATCTGGCACCCGAGAGGATTAAGTGACCGACAACAAAATCGAGGGTGTGGCATCCACAGTCCGGCGGGCGGTAGGGTTCGCCTTCGTTGGGTCGTTTGCCCTTCTCGTGCCGGTATTCGTTGGGTGGGGCGAACTCCAGACGATAGTCGGCACCATTCCGGTCGGTTCGGTTCTCGATCCAGCACAGGCAACGACGATCTTGGTCAGCGTCCCGTTTCTCGCAGTCACAGCCCTTTCGCTGATCACAACCCGGGGTCGGTTGTTCGATCTGTTTGCGTTTCCGGCTGACCACGAGGAAGGACGACTGTACGGACTCGCGAGTTTCTGTTTCGTAACCGCGGGATTGACGATGTTCGCCCTCCAGTTCGATCTGTCCCTCCCTGCGTTTGTCGCCAGCGTGTTCTTACTAGTGTATGGGAACCTCGCGGAGAAGGTAGCTCATCAGTTCACTAAGGATCCGTTCGTGTTAACGACCATCTTCGCCGGAACTGCCTTCTGTATGGCAGTGACTGGACAGGTTCTCACGTCCTCGATTTTGGGAACACCACTGTCACTTTCGCTTGCAGTCTTTCTCGGAGCGAGTGGCAGCCTTCTAGCTGCGCTGTTGCGGTCGATGCTGTTCGATCGGGACGATCCGATCGTTCTGCTTGCAGTGGCGTTCGCTCTTTGGCTGTTCGCCGATCTTCCACTTTCGCTGAATGGGATTCACGTGGTCGGGGCGCTCTGTCTAACCCTTGTGTTTGGCTATCTTTCCTACGCGCTCGAAACCGCATCGGTCACTGGAATGCTGTCCGGTGTCTTGCTCGCGTTGTTGACCGTCGTCCTCGGTGACTACGGCTGGTTTGCGGTGTTGATTTCCTTTTTCGTCGTCGGTGGACTTGCGACCAAGTTCCGGTATGAGACCAAACGTCACCGCGGTCTCGCCCAAGAGAACGAGGGTGCCCGTGGCAGCGGGAACGTGCTTGCCAACTCGGCCGTCGCTCTCATCGCCGTCATCGGGGCGGCAGCGCACACCACGTTCGGCGTTTCCGAATCGGTGTTTCTGTTCGCATTCACAGGAGCGATCGCCGCAGCGATGAGCGATACACTATCGAGCGAGATCGGCGGGTTGTTCGGACCTCCCCGGCTCATCACGACGATGCGGCCCGTACAGCCCGGAACCAACGGTGGAGTGACGTGGCAAGGTGTCGTCGCCGGCATCGGTGGCGCTGCCGTTGTTGCAATGATCGCTGTGATCTTCTTCGATCTCACTGCGCTCGGTGCGGGTATTGTCGTTCTTGCCGGGGTCGTCGGTATGACGGTCGATAGTCTCCTAGGGGCAACCGTGGAGGGACCACTGCTCGACAACATGGCTGTCAACTTCCTCGCTACCCTCTCTGCGGCGATCGCCGCCGTGGGGATGTCGCTCGTAACTGGCGTCGTGGTACTGTGATTCGAGACGTCACTCCTGCCGATCGTTCCGTTCTCAAGGCGATTCAACGCGAGTCGCTTTTGGCACCCTGGCCGGAACTACTCGACACCGCCGTTCAGGCATCTGATCTCGACCTGGACGGTCCACTCTGTCTCGTAGCAACGTCTCCAACGTCGAACACGCCCGTCGGCTACGTATTAGCGGTCGAGGGTCGCCCCGACGAACAGGATGCGGTCGGTTACGAAGGGACTGAGGGACAGTGTTACGTGGCGGAGATCGCCGTCGCAGCCGATCACCGCCGTGAGGGCTATGGCTCTGCGCTCCTCAAAGCTATCGTCGATCGAACTGACGCGGAGGAAATCGTTCTGACTGCCCGGGCCAAAGCGGACGCTACCCGAGCGTTTTACACCGCTAACAGTTTCCGCGTGATCGATCGGCTTACCGCCTACTACGACGGTGAAGAGGGACCAGAGGACGGACTATTGTTTTCAAAGCGAACGTGAGGACGGAAATCGGTTCGGGCTAAGACTCCGTTTGGACGAGCTGGTCTCCCGTTCGGACCCGCACGCTGGTCGGTTGTTTGACGAACGCCGCTGTTTCGCGCGCGACGATCTGGGCCACCCCGCGCTGGGCAGCGATGTCGAGTATCCGCTGGCTCAGCTCGTCGTCGAGGACCACCGCCGCCGGAACCGGCTCGCACGCTTTGATCCGATCGAACGCCTCCTCAGCATTGCCTTCGTCGAGCGTGTCGAACTGCTCATCGAGCAACCGGACAGAACCGGTGTCCTCGACGATGACCGATCGGGTGTGTCCACGGAGCGTTTCTGGCTCGGTTTGTGGCGTGTGCTCGTCGGACGGTGCTCGTTCGTCTGTGATCTCCGTCCTGGCATCGGTATCGGCGGGCTCGCTGTCCGCCACGTCCGAAGACGGCGGTGTGGCAGCCGGCGGAGCAGGACGAGCACTCCCGTCGGTTGCGGCCATCGCATCGCGTGGGGTGCCCGCGTCGGCGACCGTCTCGTAGGGGACTTTCTCCCTGAGCGCTTTCATCACAGCGCTCCGAGAGAGATCTTCGACGTTTCGTCCTGGTGGCGTGATGGCGACGTAATCGATGTTTGCGACTTGACTGAGTTCTTTGAGGATGAGATCCCCACCGCGGTCGCCGTCGAAAAACACCGTAACAGTGCGCTCGGTCGCGAGTTCGGTGATCGGTGCTGGGACGTTCGTCCCTTCGACGCCGATCGCGTTTTTCACACCGTACTGGAGCAGCGTGAGCACGTCCGACCGGCCTTCGACGACGATGATGGCATCGGAATCTTCGACGCGTGGACCGGCTGGAAGCCCGTCGTATTCGGTGATGTCCTCGACTCGGATCGATCGACGAACTTCCTCGACGAGTTCCTCACTGGTGAGGATTCCCCCGTCGAACGCCTCACCGAGCAGCGTTTTCGCCCGGTCAACGATCTGTCGGCGCTTTGCAGCCCGAACGTCCTCGATGCGGTCGATCTCGACGCGGGACCGACAGGGACCGACCCGTTCGATCGTTTCGAGCGCGGCTGCGAGGATCGCGGTTTCGACCTGATCCAACCCACTCGCTATCGTAACGGTCCCGAACGACTGACCCTGTTCGGAATCAATCTCGACGTCGATGCGACCGATCTTCGAGGAATCCTGGAGATCACGGAGGTCGAGTTCGTCCCCGAGCAACCCCTCGGTCTGTCCGAAGACGGCCCCGACAACATCACTCCGTTCGACCACCCCCTCCGCAGTGATATTGGCGTGTATAAGGTATTTCGCTGTATCGTACATGATTGTGTGAGTGCCCGTATGGGCGTGATTGTGATGGTGTCCATGCCCTGCGCATGAGACACTATAAAATCGGGGCTATCGACACATAAACCATACGGGATAGGCTTTTTCGAGCGCTGTTTCCGTCCGTCTGCTGTCGGATTTCGAGACCTACGACTAGCGCTTATATGCCCGTATCACCGTCGTGGTTCGTCGAACGATGATACCAGTTAGTGGCAACATTTGTGTGGGGTTTCAAGGTGCCCGTCGCAGTACTGACAGCTATGTACGAGCGCGACTTCATGGAAGGAACGCGCGGAACGATGGCGGTCGACTGGGAGGAACGCATCGACGTGGGGCGGCTTCGGAGAGAGCGAAAAGAACGCGCACTCGAGCGCCTACAGGACAGCGAGATGGGAAGCATGCTGTTGGTGTCAGACCCCAATATCCGGTACGTCACTGGACTGGCGATGACCGGTGGGAGTGGGGCTGATCACTACACGCTGCTCACCGAAGACGGTGATGTCGTCCACTGGGACACCGCCGATCACGCGAGCAACCAGCGGTTTAACTGTCCGTGGCTCACCGACGTCCGATACGCCTGTCCTGGACTTGGAAACGTCCCAAGAGCGTCCGGACGGGCCTCTGCTCGACAGTTCCTACTGGACACGATGGTCGATGAGATCGTCATGGCGATGGACGAATACGGCGTGAAAACGGAGCCGATGGGGCTTGATGTCGGTCATCAACGACTCCTCAACGTGTTCGAAACACGGGGCGTCGACGTGCGATCCGAGGAGTGCACACAGGCGATGGAGGATGCCCGGAAGATCAAAACCAGAGATGAGATCGAATGTCTCAGGCAGGCCGCGGCGATCTGTGAGGCTGGGTTCGGTCGTATCACTGAGGAAATCCGTCCCGGAAAGCGGGAATCGGAGGTATGGGGTACAGCGGTCAAGGAACTGTGGCGACACGGCGCGATGGTGCAGGGTGGCTATCTCACGTCGGGACCGAACACGTGGCCCAAACACCAAGCCAACACGACTGATCGGCTGATCCGGCCGGGAGATCTCGTGTACGCCGACTTTTACAACGTCGGCTACCTCGGATACCGGTCGTGTTACTACCGGACGTTCAGCGTCGGACAGCCCACCCAAGCCCAATGCGATGCCTACGAGATCGCCCGTGACAACCTATACGACGTACTCGAACGGATCGAGCCGGGTGCCACGACGGACGAGATCTGTGAAGGGTTTCCAGATATGGAGGGCGAACACGCCGAGTGGTACGGTGCGAGCGATCATTGGCAGATGACCACCAACCACTGGGCGCACGGGCTGGGTCTCCAACTGTACGAGGTGCCGTTGATCTGGCGCGGACTCTCTCCGGAGCACCCCATCGAAATCGAGGAAGGAATGACGATGGCCGTCGAAACGATGGAGCCGGCGAACCGGCAAGGCGTCCGAATCGAGGAGATGGTAGTCGTCCGCGAAAACGGCGTCGAAATCCTTAGCCAGTGGCCGATCGAAGAGATAACGACAATTAGTTATTAACTAGTACTCAATGATATGTGGTTAATCAACAGATTACATTCCTAGAGGAGTTTCACAATCGTTTTGTTGATCGGATCGGTCTGTACCGATGTCGTCCATCAGACCTGACCCACTCGGCGGACACGGACGGCACAAAGCCCCGGTGTCGATCCCTCCTACCTTTTCCGGATGGCACCGGTCGGTTTCTTGGGGGAATTCTGTTCCCGGTTCGCGTTGCTTCAGGTATTTTTGGCCTATATTTCCATAAGATTCATAACAACCTACAATGAATAATGAACTGGACGATGGGGCGAGATAACGGCCGTGCCTTAGCTCCGTGCGCCAGTGGTCCCATCGTTCGCACGCTCCCTAGCACGTTTTCCCAGCGGACGGGTGGTGTTTGAATCACCTGTCCGATACCCTTCTGTGGCCAGCAGTCGCTCAGGAATCGATCGTATACGCCGTTATTTTGGGGTGTGCCGTCCGTTTCACTTGACTCCGATTTGTTCTCGGATTTCGTCTGCGTGATTGAGCATCACTTGGACACCGTTTGCCCAGAAGAGCTGGTTCGGTTCGAGCCTCTCTCCGTACCGTTGATAGAAATCTCCATCCAGCTCGTCATACAGCGAAATAATCTCGTCCGCAAGCTCGTCAGGCAACCGCATCTGTACCGTGGTTCCCTCTTCCTCGTCATTCGAGTCGGAAGGCAACCCCACCGTTCCACGGACTTCCACGTGGCTTTGTCCGCTTTCTTGGGCGTCGTTGACCCAAACGAATTCACTCGAATCGGACTGGTCCTCGACCATCATCTGCTATGTGGAAACTAATACAAATATACCTTGGGAGTTGCTGGTGTGTATCGTGAGTTACCTCTCAGCTTATGGTCAAATTATTGGCTACTGGGGATGATTGCCGAGAGAACCGGTGTATTGGCACGAACGCTTTTTGTGAGTGTACACCTACGGATAAGATGCGATGGATATCGACAGCCACGCCGGGGAACTCGCCTCCGATCTCGGCGTCGAGAAACAGGAGGTCGTAGCGGATCTCAAGACGCTTCTGGAGTACGACGTTCCCTTGAACGAGGCCAAACAGAGCCTTCGTCGGAAGTACGGTGGGACCAGCGGGGGGACATCGCCCACCGCAACTTCGATCGGTGACATTACGACCACGGATTCGAGCGTGACGATCACCGGTCGCGTTCTCACACTCGGGACGCGAACGATCATGTACAACGGAGAGGAACGAACCATCTCAGAGGGTGAGATCGCCGACGAAACGGGTGTGATCTCCTACACCGCGTGGGATACGTTCGGATTCGAGGTCGGTGATACGATCACTATCGGAAATGCAGGTGTCCGCGAGTGGGATGGCGAGCCACAACTCAATCTCAACGAGAACACCTCGGTCACGACGGAGTCGGAGTCGCTTTCGGTCCCCTATGAGATCGGTGGAGAGCGCTCCCTCGTCGATCTCGAACCCGGCGACCGTGGCGTGGTGGTTGAGGTGACCGTGATCGAATGTGAACAGAGAACGATCGACGGGCGGTCCGGTCCGACTGACATTCTGAGTGGCGTGCTCGGTGACGACACCACACGACTCCCGTTCACCGATTGGGACGTTCACCCCGAGATCGAACCCGGCGCGTCGGTTCGTCTCGATGACTGTTACGTTCGGGAACACCGTGGTGTGCCGTCGGTAAACGTCTCTGAATTCACGACGGTCGAACTGTTGGATCGTTCGGTCGCAGTAACCGAAACAGCGCCGACCATGGCGATCGGAACGGCGATCACCGAGGGAAGCACGTTCGACGTCGAGTTACACGGAACCGTGATCGACGTTCGTGACGGTTCTGGACTGATTCAGCGGTGTCCGGAGTGTAATCGGGTTATCCAGAACGGACAATGTCGAAGCCACGGCGCGGTCTCGGGTGTCGATGATCTCCGGGTGAAGGCCATTTTCGACGACGGAACAGGGACGGCCACCGTCGTCCTTGGTCGGGAGCTAACCGAGCGTGTCTATGGCGGGACGATCGAGGACGCACGCGATCAGGCCCGTGACGCGATGGATAAGGACGTCGTTACCACCACGATCGCCGAGGAGATCGTCGGATTTGAACACCGCGTACGGGGATCGCTTAGCGTCGATGAGTACGGTGCGACACTCGATGCCACCGAATTCGAACCGATCACGGACGATCCGACGGATCGCGCCCGAACGCTGCTCGCGGAGGTGGATGGATGAGCCGCAATTCGTCGTCCACGGTTGGTACCCCTAGTGGTCGGGAGGTTGCACGCCGACTGTTCGCGGCTGAGTACACGGATGCGACCTATTCGTATTCGGAGAGTGATGAGGAACGAGCACCCAACTACGTCGTCACGCCGACCGGCGTGCGTATAAACCGCCTGTTCGTCGCAGGGGTACTGACTGAAGTCTCACCGGCCGGTGAGAGCATGCTCCGCGCCCGTATCGTTGATCCAACGGGCGCGTTCGTCGTGTACGCAGGCCAGTATCAGCCCGACGCAATGACGTTTCTCGACAGCGCCACCCCCCCTGTGTTCGTGTGTGTTACCGGCAAAGCCCGGACGTTCTCGCCCGACGATACGGACGTCGTGTACACCTCGATCCGACCGGAGATGATCGCGGAGATCGACAGCGATACTCGCGATCGATGGACGGTCTCGACGGCAAAGCGAACCCTCGAACGGATCGCTACCGTCACCGGTGCGCTTCGGAGTGACCGCTCCGAACGTAGTGGAGACCTCACGACTGCTCTTAGGGACGCGGGTGTCGATCCGAGCCTTGCAGCTGGCGTTCCGATCGCGATCGAACAGTACGGTACCACCGAGGCGTACCTTGCGGATTTACAGCGTCTCTCACTCGATGCGGTACAGCTCGTTGCCGGAGAGATCGACGCCGTCGACGAACTCTCCCGTTCACCCGATGAGAAGGCAACTGACGTGTCGTTCACACCGGTGATCGATCCTGCTCTACAGCCTGCGGCGCCGGACAGCAAAGCGAAGCCAGAACCATCCCCAGTGGACCGCGAGACCGTCGACGAACCGGCGCTTGAGGACTCGACGGAGACGCCCCCCGAAGCCGTATCCGAGGAGACCGACGCGGCGTTTGATATCGAAGCAGACATCGATGAGGAGTTCGATCCCGAGGAGTTCGAGCTAGACGCCGAGATCCGAAACGAGGTTGAATCGGAGTTCGGAACGGAGTTTTCGACGGCTGCTGAGGTCGATACATCCGAAGAGCCTACATCCGAAGAGTCGTCGGCTGACGACGGTATCGGTGGTGAGAGTGCAGAACCGTCCGACAGTGACGCCGATGCTCCGGTGGCGTCGGTGACCGACGAGGCGAGTGACGAGGCTGCGACCGACGACGCCACCGAGCGTGACGTGACGACAGTGTTGCTCGAGACGATGCGTGATCTCGACGACGGTGACGGTGCGGATCGGGACCGACTCATCGAACGGGTGAGCGAGACGACCGGTGCGTCCGAGACGGCGGTTTCAGATGCGATTCAGGACGCGCTGATGAGTGGACAGTGCTACGAACCCGACGACGAGACGCTGAAACCGATCTGATCCGATGGTATCTTTAGAGCCGGTACCGGACGAACCGGCGGCAGTTGCCTCCATCGGTTCCGAGCGTGCGCTCGTCGTGGCGGACTATCACGCCGGAATCGAAATCGAACTCCGTCAGGAAGGCGTCGAGCTTTCGAGTCGTGCGACCGACCGCAGAGAGGCCATTCTTTCGTTGCTCGATGAGACGAACGCGAATCGGTTGATCGTGGTCGGTGATCTCACGACCGAGATCGGAGAGCCGAGTCCACCGGAACGCAACGAGCTTCGAACGCTGTTAGAGCAGGTCACAGAACGGGTTCCGATGACGATCGTGAAGGGCAACCACGACGGATCGATCGAGACGATCGTCGAGACAGTCGTGAGCGAGCACGATCCTCCACATGAGATCCACGTCACACCGACCGACGGATATCGCATAGGTGCCATTGGATTCGTCCATGGACACACGTGGCCGACTCCAGATGTGCTCAATGCCGATGTGATCGGGATGGGACACGAGCATCCGATGGTCCGGCTGACTGATGCGGTCGGTGGGAGCCGAACGGAACGGGTGTGGCTCCGGGGATCGCTCTGTCCGGAGCCGTTCGAAACACACCACGGAACCTCGATCGACATCGATGGTGATCTCGTCGTCTTCCCTGCGTTCAACGATCTGACCGGCGGAACGTGGACCAACACCGGGCAAGGGTTTCTCGCTCCGTATCTTCCAGCGGGCGTCAGGACCACTCAGGCGTATCTACTGAACGGAACCCGACTCGGACGATACGACCGAATCTGAGTCGCTTCTCGATCGAGAAAATGAGACGACAGGCTCAGATGTCGCTGCCGACAGTGCCTGTAGAAGTCCGAATCAGTTGCCGCGAGAGGACCGAGCCTGCCGAATCGATGCACCGTCACGGAGCTTATCTTCGCAGTTTGGACACACGCGAACGGACTCCATTCCGTTCGGAGCGAACACTCGTACATAAGCTTCCGTCACGAACGATCCACAGTTCTGGCACTCTGGCATCCTCTGAAGCAATTCCATTCGTGTACATACATCTTACGTATTTGAACGAGAAGAAATAATGTTCGTATCCGAAAGACTGATCAGCTTTGATATTTTTATGACGTGTCGAGATATTCGAGTATGCGTTCCGATTCGGCCATCGTAATACCCCGTTCGTCGTCGACGAGGACAGGAACGGCTCGCTGTCCGGAGACACGTTTGACCTCGTCGCGTTTCGAATGGAGGCCGTCCACCCATACGCTGTCAAAATCGACGTCGAGTTCGTTCAGGCGGTCGACCACTCGTTCACAGTAGGGACACCCTTCGAGCCGGTAGAGTGTGACGGTCATACGAACAGTATGGCGTGATGGAATAAATAGTCGTGGGCGGTCTCTCGCCGATGCCCGAGTGACGGCGGCTACAACCGATCGAGATACTCTTCGAACGTGGTGGTAGCGCGTTCGTACGGCACCGTCCGTCGGATATCGAGTCCGATCCGTTCGAACAGTTCCACGGACGGATGTCGGCCCGTCGATTCGAGGAACATCCGATACGCCTCCGGATCGAGAGTACCGGTGTCGAGTTGATCACGAACGGCGAGTGCCCCGACCACGCCGAGTACATACTGGTAGGAGTGGTATGGCTGTCTGGTGAGGCTCCCGGCGAGCCACGCCCGGGACGCCCGTTCGGGCCAGTCGACCTCCGGCTCGAACGTCTCGAGGCAGTCGGCGTACGTCTCGGAGATCCGGTCGGTGGTGAGTGCCGTGCTCTCCTCAACGGCGCTCGCTAAACGGTGGACGAATGCGGACCACATGGCGGTGCCGTACAGCAGGTACCCGATCGAACGGAGCAGCCTGTTTCGAGCGTGATCGGCGAGCGCCCCACCCGCGTCGAGACAGTACTCGATCAACAGGAGTTCGTGGAGCGTACTCGGGATTTCCGATACCGGTCGTGGACTCCCGACGTACCGCGGCGGGCCCTCCCGGAGCTGCTCGATGTGAATGGCGTGTCCGAGTTCGTGGCACAGGATGAACATCGATTCAACATCATCTTGATAGTTCATCAGGATGAACGCGCCGTCATCGGCAGAGGACGGACAGTATCCGATGTCGTTTCGTCTGTTCTCGTGTGGATACGCGTCGATCCGGTCGGCGTCGAGAAACGCCTTGGTCGCCTGCTGATAGTCGGTGCCCAGCGGTGTGAGTGCTGCAACGATGTGATCGGCTGCGGTCTCGAACGAGACGGTCGGCTCCGGTGTGTCGGTGATCGGTGCACGGAGATCCCACGGCCGAAGCTGCTCGACACCGAGCCGGTCGGCCCGGAGCCGTCGGGCGCGGTGCCACGGATCGAGGTTCGCTTCGATCGCAGCAAGCATCGTGTCGTGCACATCGGTCGGCAATGCGAGTGCTAGCCCCGTCTCCGGGTAGTACGCGCGGCGAAATTGTAGCTGGCGCACCGAGTCGTAGCCACGAGCGTCCGCGAGCGTGCTCGCAGCCGCCAGCTTTTCGGCGTACGCCGTTGTGATCGCTTCCACGTGGCTGTCGAACACCGAATGATAGGCGTCGTACACCCGCTTTCGATACGCTCGGTCGGAATGGGCGAGTTCCGTCCGAAACCGGCCGGGCGTGATCTCGACCCCGGTGCCGTCGGGCCGTTCTACTTCGGGCGGATCGAAATCCTCGGTCGTTACCGCGCGGAGAATCCGGGTCGATGCCGTTCGGGTCTCCTCGTACGCTGTGATCGTCTCCTCGACCACGGGATCTCGGGCGTGGTCGGCTTGTTCGCGGAGGTTCTCGAAGTAGTACGCACACTCACCGAGATCGAGATCCGGATCGGCCGATCGGAGCGTCGGGTATACACGAGACATCGTCGAGTCGAACGTCGATTCAACGTCCCGAAACCGTCGCAGTCGATCCTCGGCCGCTCCATCGTCGGTGTGCACGTTTCGGAACAACGTTGCGTACAGTTCTAAGCGCTGCTTTCGGCGGTGACACTCGGCGATCCGGTCGAGCAGGTCGATCCACTCGTGGGGTGTCGTCGGGCGGTCAGCGTCGAGTGCCGACAGCTCCGACCGGAGCGTGGTGAGACAGTCGTTCCATTCGGTGGGTGTGGTAAAGATTTGAGTGAGATCCCACTGATACTGGTCGTCGATACCGTTTCTATCTGGTGGTGACATGTATGTCTGTGTTGATGATCGAACGCGATACGAACGCACAGCTACCGGTGTGCTAACCGAACGAACAAGGAGATCAGCAGGTCATCGTTCGCCTGTGTTACCTTTCTGTTAGTGATTGGAATGTAAATATGTGTGGGTACGAACGGGCTTTTTCAACAGCCTATCCGATCCGTGTTCCCGGCTGCCTTCCCATCAAGAACGGTTCGAGACCACCGCGGTCGAAGACGAACGCGGGCGTTTCGAGATCGAGTAGCGCCCGCACTTTTCCGGCCATCCCGCCGGTGACGTCGGTCGATTCACTCGCTCCGAGCACGTGGGCCACGTCCTCGAAGTCGTTGATCTCGGGGATCACGTCCTCACCGTCGAGCACGCCGGGCACCGCCGAACACAGCCCGACTCGGTCGGCTGACAACGCCTCAGCGAGCGCACAGACCAACTCGTCCCCACTGAGGATGGTTGCCCCCATCGCCTCGTGGCCGATCACGTCGCCATGTAACACGGGAACGAACCCTTCAGTAAGCAACGTTCGCACCTGTTGGGATGGGAGCCGTAGCTCATCCTCCATCGATCGATGGGCGACCGAGAGCGGATGTACTGGAATCGCAGGCACATCCACAGCGGCCAGCGCGTCGACAACCTGTTCGTTGAGCCGCTTCATCGCTCGGTGAACGTCTCGAACGGCAGTATCGTCGTGGGTGCCAGCCGTTCGACTGACGCCGTGAGCGGCGGCGTGGTGGTGGCCGAAACTCCCGCCGCCGTGAACGATCACGAGATCGGTGTCGCCGTATGCGGCGATCGTGGAACTGGCTGCGTCGAGTGCCGCTCGATCGACGGTCTCGGGTGTATCCTTGTCCGTGATGACGCTGCCACCGAGTTTCAACACGACAGTCACTCTGATTCCACCCGGACTCCGTCGTGGTCTAGTTCGGCACGGAAGGTTTCCTCACAGCCGGGCGTGTACTGGAGTGCAGTCGCCGTATCCGGCGTGGGATCGAGCGCAACGATACAGCCACCTCCGCCTGCCCCCGTCAGCTTCGCACCGAACGCACCCGCGTCGCGAGCCGCCCACACCATCGCATCCAGCGATCGGGAGGATACCCCGAGCGCCGACAACAGTCCGTGGTTGAAGTTCATCAGTCGACCTAGCTCCCGTTGGTCTTCCGTGGTGATCGCTCGCTCGCCCGTACGTACGATGTCACCGATCGTTCTCACCGTGTCCGCGGCGAATTCGTACTCCTCTTTGAGATTTCGTACACCAGCGACAAGCGTGCCAGTGTCTCCAGCACTCCCGTCGAAACCGACGACAAAGGGAAGTTCCGGTGGCTCCTCGATCGGCCGACAGTCGTCGCCTTCGACGCGAACCGCTTTCCCCATCGCAGAACAGAACGTGTCGGCGCGGGAGGCCTGTCCGTCCTGAACGTCGTATTCCACGCGGTAGGCTCGCTGTGCGATCTCTTCGGGAGTGAGTTCGACGCCCATCTCCCGCGTGGCGGCGTCGATGGCCGCAACCACGACCGCAGCCGACGATCCCAGCCCGGCACCCAGCGGAATGTCGCTCTCGATAGTGATCGTGAATCCGGTGGTGTCGACCACCTCCCTGACCTGCTCGATCGCTCCGTCGACGTAGCCCACGGCAGCCTCGATGAGCGGATGGGGAACGTCGATGTTTGCGGACTCATCCACCACGCCGTCACCATACTCGACGGAAAATCCATCGATCGTCAAATCGCGGGCCTGTACTCGGATCCGATCGTCGTCCCGTGCTGTCGCGGTAACTGTCGCTCGTCGGTCGATGGCACACAGCACCGCTGGCTCACCGTACACGACGGCGTGTTCGCCGAGAAGATACACCTTGCCCGGCGCGCTCGAAACGGTCATACCTCATCTTCCGGAGCGAACAGTTAAAACCATCTGAAAGCTCCTCGGATACACGATCAATAGTCCATTGATTGCAGAGATCCTCCGGGGTTGCACACGACTTTTCTTCGAACTCGGCGTACGACGATCCGTATTATGCCATCAGCACTGTTCATCGTCAGCGAAGAGGGCTACTGGGGCGAAGAGTGTATCGAGCCGTTGACGGCGCTCTCGGAGGCGGGTGTCGACGTCACAGTGTCGACACCATCAGGATCTCCGCCAGTCATCGACGAACGGTCGGTCGATCCTGAGGAAGTCGGAGCCGAGACCGCAGATCACATCCGTTCCGTTCACGAGACCGACGAACGGTTGAACGATCCGATCCCGCTTGCCGAAGTCGACGCCGATGCCTACGACGCCGTGGTGTTTCCTGGCGGCCACGGAACGGTGTGGGATATCAACCACGACCGCCACGCCCGCCGAGCACTTGCCACCGCTGTGGCGGGTGAGACAGGCGTCGCACTCGTTATCTGTCACGCAGTCGGGATCTTCGCGTTTGCCCGAACGGAAACCGGTGAACCGCTCGCTGAGGGACGGGACGTGACCGGCTTTCCAGACGCGTGGGAGGAGGGCATCGTCGACGACCACGACCGGCTACCCGATGGCCGGAAGATCCCTTATTGGGTCGAAGACGAAGTCACTGCTGTCGGAGCCAACTGGGACGCTGAACTCGACGCCGACACGAGCGTCACTGTCGATGGAGATCTCATCACCGCACGCGGGCCGGAATCCTCGACAGCAGCCGCTCAAACACTCCTAGAAGAACTCGAGATCGCGTAGAATAGAACTTCCTCTACCGGCTCGCTCACATTCCCTCTTCGAAATCCTCGAGCGCGTACGTGGGTTCGCCGCCACGGTTGTCGATCACTTCGTTAGCGAGCAGCCAGTAAACGACCGACAACGCGCGCCGACCTTTGTTGTTCGTCGGAACGACGAGATCGACGTTTCCGGTCGTGTTATTCGAGTCACACATCGCCACAACGGGTATTCCGACCGTGATAGCCTCTTTGACGGCCTGTGCGTCGCCGATTGGGTCCGTGACGACGATCACGTCCGGTTCGATGTAGCCTTCGTATTCGGGATTCGTGAGCGTTCCCGGGATGAACCGACCCGTCCGAGCGCGCGCACCGACTGCCGTCGCGAACTTCTCGGCCGGGAACCGACCGTATTGACGCGATGACGCGACGAGGATCTGGTCGGGTTGGTAGTTCGCGATGAACTGTGCTGCCGTCCGGATACGTGAGTCGGTTTGACTCACATCGAGCACGTACAGCCCATCAGTTCGAACGCGGTGAATGAACCGCTCCATCGACTCCGTCTTTTGTTGGGTTCCGATGTGAACACCGGCAGCCAAGTATTCCTCGACTGGGATGAGGAGATCCGCCTCCTCGTCCGGCATCACGTTTTCGTCGAGCACCGGTTCGTTCTCCTCGGCCGGGTCGTCCTGTTCGGGCGTTTCCTCGGGTGCTGATTCGGTTTCGCTCTCTACTTTCGTTGTCATGTCGTCCGTGTCGGTTTGGGAAGCCTCGACATCGTCGTCTGGCTCCTCTAGTCCTTCTTCGTTGTTGCTCATACGTTCGTCTCGATTCGGATGAGTTCGTTCAATTTCGCCGTTCGCTCGCCGCCGACCGCGCCCGTTTTGATGTACGGTGCTGCGGTCGCCACTGCGAGGTGTGCGATGGTGGTGTCTTCGGTCTCGCCGCTTCGGTGTGAGATGACCGGCGCGTAGCCGTTTTCGACGGCCAACTCGACGGCGTCGAACGCGTCGCTCAGCGTTCCGATCTGGTTTGGCTTCACCAAAATACTGTTTGCGGCTCCGTGCTCGATGCCGTCTTCGAGCCGATCGGTGTTCGTTACGAACAGGTCGTCGCCACAGATGAGCGTTCGATCGCCGACCCGTGAAGTGAGTTCGGCGAATCCCGCATAATCGTTTTCATCGAGGGGATCTTCCACGTAGACGAGATCGTACTCCTCGACGAGGTCGGCGACGTATGCGATCTGTTCGTCGGCCGTTCGGGTTTGGTCCTCGTATTCGTATTCCTCCCCATCGAACAGTTCGGATGCCGCAACGTCGAGTCCGATTTCGATCGTAAAGCCCATCTCGTCGCCGACGACTGCCGTCGCCTCGGCCATGATCTCGAACGCCTCACTGTCAGCAATCGGAGGTGCCCACGCACCTTCGTCCCCTTTCTCGACTGCAACACCCTGTTCGGAAAGGAGTTCTCGTACCTTGCCGTGAACAGCTGCGTTGGCAAAAACGGCGTCGGAAACACTCGGTGCGCCGACCGGGACCGAAAGGAACTCCTGAATGTCGGTTCCACCGGATGCGTGCTCGCCGCCACCGATCACGTTGCCGAGTGGCGTCGGAGACGTGGCTCCACGGAACGCTCCACCGAGATGCTGGTACAGCGGTGCTCCGAGCATGTCAGCGCCCGCTTTCGCTGCCGCCATGCTGATGGCGACTGCGCTGTTCGCGCCGATCTCACCGAAGTCGTCGGTACCATCGGCTTCGTGGAGCAGTTGATCGACTGAGCGCTGATCGCCAGCGTACACCTGCCCTTCGAGCCGTGGAACGGCCAACTCCCGCGTGTTGGCGATCGCCTCGTCGACAGGGAGCTCGATCGCTTCGTACTCGCCCGTGCTCGCCCCGCTTGGGGCACTCGCACGACCGAACCCGCCACTCTCGGTCGATACGTCCGCTTCGACCGTCGGATTCCCCCTAGAATCCAACACTTTCCTGAGTCGAACTTCGGTGATAAGCGTCATCGTGCTTCCTCCGTATGGCTGCCCGTCTCTCGTTTCACGGTGAACGGGAGCACCCCCGCGTCGTACTCTTCGGCTGCGACGAGGATCGGTTCCTTCCGGTCGGACTCGATGAGAACGGGCGCACCATACGTTACTTGAAGCGCTCGCGCGCCGATGATGCGAGCCTTCTCATACCGATTGTGTCGTTGTTGTGTCGACATAGTTACTGGTAGGGGGAGACGATATCGACGAGATCCTTATGCGAGACGAGCATCCGTCGACAGCACGGTCGTTCGATACCGAGGTCGTCGAGTACGGATTCGGCGGATTCGCCGTTTTCGTTGGTCCGCTGTTTGAACTCCTCCCAGTGTTCGCCGACGACCTTACCACACGTGAAACATCGAACGGGTACCATCATACGTGATCACCTCAGCGGTAGGATTTTTGATAGCGAGCACGCGCTCCGGGACCGCCCCACTTTTTGGCTTCCGACTGTCGGACGTCGTTCACCAGCAGCGAGCGGTCGAAGTTCATGAAGGCGTCGCGCAGCTCTGCGTCGTTCGTGTGGTCGACCAGCCCGCGTGCGATGGCCGTCCGAACGGCGTCGGCCTGTCCACTGACCCCACCACCGGACACCTCCACGTTGATGTCGACGTTCTCGCGCAGTTCCGAACCAGCGATGCGGAACGGTTCGAGCATCTTCAGACGGGACTGTTCTGGCTCGACCAGTTCGATCGGTTGTGCATTGATACGAACACGCCCCTCGCCATCGTCAACCGTGGCGCGGGCGATTGCCGTCTTTTTCTTCCCACTCGTGTTAGTTACCATGTGACGTTAGCCCCCAACTGCTCGCTGATATCACTCAGCTGAATGAATTTGATGTTCGATAATCGATCGAGAGAGGTGTCTTCGAGCACCTCCGAATCCACATCCTCGTAGGGATCGCCGACGTAACACCGGACGTTTTCGAACGCCTGACGTCCGCGTTGGCGTTTGTACGGCAACATCCCGCGAACCGAGCGTTTGAAGATCCGATCGGGCCGTTTGGGGTAGTACGGTCCGCGATCGGAACCGATGTTCAGTCGCTTTTCGTACACCGACATGATGTCCTCGTCGTTGCCAGTGATCACTGCCCGCTCGGTGTTGACGACGGCGATGCGCTCTCCTTCAAGCGCGCGATCCGCGACGGTGCTTGCAACCCGTCCGAGGATGCAATCGCGGGCGTCGATGACCACGTCAGCGTCGAATTCGGTGACACTCATCGAATCACCCGGACACCGGTGCCGTCTGGATTGCGTTCGAGTGCCTGTTCGAGATCGATCGCTTCACCGACTTGGCTAATTTTCGTTTTCGCAGTCCCGGAGAAATCAACGGCAGCGACGGTAACTTCCTTCTGGAGCACGCCACTACCGAGCACTTTTCCGGGAATGAGTACCGTCTCGTCCTCTTTGGCGTATCGCTCGATACGTCCGAGATTGACTTCGGCGTGGGTCCGGCGGGGTTTTTCCAACCGTTCGGCGACATCACCCCACACGGAGCCACCGCCTCTGGCTGCCCGTTTACAGTCGGCGATGAGACTCGTGAGTCTCGGATTCGTCTTATTCATGATTCTGAGAAATGCAGGGAGCAGGATTTGAACCTGCGGACCTCTACAGGACAGCGCCCTGAACGCTGCGCCGTTGGCCTGACTTGGCTATCCCTGCTCAATGTGTGTGTAGTTTCTGCCCCCCACATACCACTTTCGGTACGCCTGCCCTCTCCCGATCGCAGACACCACGTACTCACTGTCCGAGCGGTCGTGTGCGCCGAGAGTGAAAGCGCGGCCGATGTGGATGTGGGATGCATGTGTTACAGTGAAACTGCTTGTTCGAGTTCGTCTGCTCGGTCGAAAAGCGTGTCAGTGGCCGTGAGCACCAGCTCGTCGATGCTCATCGAGCCGTCGCTCTCGACGTGGAACACGAACGCTTCCGGTACGTCGTGTACCTCGACCTCCTTATCAGGGTACCGCTGTGAGAGGTCGTTGTCGAACGTTTCGGTTGGGACGAGCTCACCGTTTTCGGGGGTCTCACCGTCAGAACCAACGGCCTCTTCGGCCGCTTGTTCCTCGATGACGCCACGAAGAATGGAATCCTCGGTGCCGTCGTCGAATGCGTCACGGTCACCGACGATGTCGACGGTCTGGAGATGCCGGTAACCGACGGCAATCCCGCCCTGATTTTTAGCGTGGTCACGTCCACGTCCCATCACGGCGTCGGCTTCGAGTTCCAAACGCTGTGGGGAGTCCGCCGTTTCCGGATATTTCAATTCGATGATCGGAATGTTCTTGTCGGCGGGTTCGACGAGTTCGTGATTCGAGACGAGATCACCGGAGTAGGCCGTCTCCGGCCCCTCGACGTCGAGCGCGAGCGTAACGCTGTCGCCCTCCTCGAACTCGTCCGGTGGCGTGGTGAGCGGGACTAGCCCCAACCGAAGAGCGATCTGCTCGTCGAACATCACCGAGGAGTTCTCGATGATCCGGACCGAGTCGATCGAGAGTGTCGGCACGTCCGCGATGATCGCCCGTCGAAGACCGTTTGCGAACGCGGGCGTCACCCCTCGGACGACAAAGCGCGCTGTGCGCTCGCCGCGGTCGATAAACTGCACCTCGAAATCTCCTGTCATTTCAGAACCCGCTGTTTTTCGGTGGTCGCGTCCCATCGTGTGGGATCGGTGTAACGTCCTCGATGCGCCCGATTTCCAAGCCAGCGCGGGCGAGCGCACGGATCGCAGCTTGTGCGCCCGGTCCAGCGTTCTTTTGGAGATTGCCCCCCGGCCCACGGACCCGAACGTGTACGCCTTCGAGCCCCTGAGCCATGATATCCTCGGCGACGACTTCCGCCATCTGCATTGCGGCGTAGGGTGATGCCTCGTCTCGGTTCTGTTTCACGACTGACCCACCGCTGGATTTCGCAAGCGTCTCCGCGCCCGTCTCATCCGTGATGGTGATGATCGTGTTGTTGAACGATGCGTGAATGTGAGCGATGCCCCAACGTTCGTCTGATCCTGAACTCATGTTATTCCTGTCCCTCCGCCCGTGCTGGGTGTAGCTCATCAGCAATCGGGCTGGTTTCATCGTACGCGATGCTCCCTTCCTCATCGGTGTTTACAGTGTATGAGGGGGTCGTCACCCGGTGGCCATCGATCGTGATGTGTCCATGGGTGATGAACTGGCGCGCCTGCTTCGGTGTGTTCCCGAGACCCTTCCGGTAGACGATCGTCTGGAGCCGTCGTTCGAGCAGGTCGGTCACTTCGAGACCCAACACGTCGTCGGCGCCGTCTTCACGTCCGAGAACACCGACCCGTCGGAGCCGGTCTAGAAATTCCGTCGCCTCTTCGGCGATCGCCTCGGAAGCGCCTTGCTCGCGTCCGAGCAGTGATCGGGCTTCCCGACGGAACGACCGAAGCTCCGACTGGGTGCGCCACAGCTCTTCTTTGTTCTTCAACCCATACTGGCCGATCAGCCCGCTTTCCTCGGCGATCCGCTCGCCTTGGTAGGGATGGTTCGGCGTTTCGTAGAACTTCGTGTTTTTCCCGAGTGTCATTACTCAGCCTCCTCCTCTTTGATCGCTTCGACGTTGACACCGATCGTCCCCTCCGTACGGCCCGTAGACTTGGTGCGCTGTCCGCGAACCTTCTGGCCACGCTTGTGTCTGGTGCCCTTGTAGGAGTCGATCATTTTCATACGGTTAACGTCCTGTCGAACGGTCATTTCGAGATCGTTGCCGGTCTCGTGGGTGGTTTCTCCCGTGAAGTAGCTCCGTCGATGGTTCGTGAGCCACTCCGGGACGGTATCTGCGTACGCATCGACCTGATCGATGACGGCGTCGATCTCCGAGTCGTCAAGCTGTCCGAACGTCGCGGTACGGTCGATACCGACCTTCTGACAGATGATCCGCGCCGTTCGTCGCCCGACACCGTTCATTTCGCTCAACGCCCGCTCGGCGGATTTCGTTCCGTCGAGATCAGTTTGTCCGATGCGGACGAAGTAGCGAATATCCTCCTCGTCCGCTTGTGTGTCTTCGGAACTCATGGATGGATGATCAAACGTCGTGGCGGGGATTCGAACCCCGGAGGCTTAACGCCACTGAGTTAGCAACCCAGCGCCTTGGGCCAAGCTTGGCTACCACGACCCGCACTCTCGCCCGTGAGGACTCGGGGGTAGCCCCCCTACATTCATTCGATTGCATTCGTACCAACCCCGTCGTCGTACTTAAACACACCGATGATATCGGGACGGTTGTGGCTCGATCACATTGCCACGGATAGTTCACTACAGCCGCTACACGACGCTTCTCCGTCGTGCCATTCGTGATCAATATCGGACATCAGTAGCGCGTGGTCGAAGGTGATGTCGTCGGGAATCCGGTCGAGGTAGTTCGAAGACACCTCGGTGACGGAAAACGGCGTCACGTTCCACTCATCGGTGCGTAGTTCGAGTGCCTCGAACTCACCCCGCCGTTCGTTCGGAGAGTAGCCAACGACATCCTTCTCGACAAACGCCGATGCGTCCGCCACTGACTCGAACATCGAATCGACGGGCAGTGAATCGGCTGGCTCGCCAGCCACCTGCACACGGATTTCAGTGCTTTGCATCGTGAGTTTGTACTGTGTCCGCGATTCGTCGATATCGAACGTGCCGTGATAGTGGCTCCCCGGGAAGAGGCGTCCACCACACAAACGATTTATCAGGGAGTCTGTGTGGCGATGAGGAATGTACACCCCGGTTCGTTCGTCTCCGTTTTCCCGCCATTTGACGGCGAACTGGTGGGCTTGGTTCTCCGAGGTGAATCCGATCCGACGGGGAATCCCCGTCGGACGGAGATCACGAAGTCTAATGAGACAGATACCGCCAATGGCGTTCCCTGCTACCGTTTGGGGTTCGAACGGTTCCGGCAGCCAATCGGATAACACCTCCGGAGCGATGCGGAAGTTCACAAGAATACGACGGTCGATGATCCCACGAAGTGATGCAAACATATGTTTGGTTCGATAGTATCTAGAAAAATTCTATAATAGATGAAAAATGCTATGATTTGATTACTGTGTAGTGGTGAGCGTCGTTTGTTCGGGTACACACCAGATACCGTACAATCAAGTGACTCTCCCGGTCAATCACGCATCGATGTACTTCTCATTGAGCACCCATTCGTCGCCGTCTTTGATCATGTACTCGCCGTAGTAAGGTACACGGTCGTTGACGACCTCCCGGAACGCCGTTCGGATTTCGGGTTTCGTCATCTCACCCATGGGTTTGAGATCGTCGTTTCGGTTGAGACAGCCCTTGAGATGCCCCGTATGAGTCACGCGGACTCGGTGGCAGTTGGCACAAAACTCCTCGTTGCCGACGGGATCGACGACTTCGACCAACCCGCCGTCGATCCAGTAGCGCCGTCGGTCGTGCATTTCGCGGTGTTCGATCCGATCGGCTTGATCGGCGAGCCATCCGTGAACCCGTTCGATGTCGATCGCCCAGTCGGGTCGTCCGGCGAGCTCGGGCATGTACTCGATGAGTTGGAGCTGTAATCCCTCGCGTTCGGCAACGTGTTCGACCATCTCCGGAACGTAACCCGCCGTCGCCTCGAAAACGACCATGTTCAGTTTGACAGGCGTCAGTCCGGCGTCGACCGCCGCCATCACTCCCTCGATGACGTCGTCGTACGCACCGCTTTTGGTAACCTCTCGGAACGCTGCCGGATCCAATGCGTCTTGAGAGACGTTCACGCGGTCGAGTCCTGCCTCGACCAATTTCTCAGAACGACCGGGAAGAAAGACGCCGTTGGTCGTCAGGGACGCCGCCATCGAGTCGGGCGTCCGGCGAACGATCGATTCGAGATCCTCCCGAAGCATCGGTTCCCCACCGGTGAACTTGACCGCTTCCACATCGAACTCCTCAGCCACTTCGAGAAATCGCACCACATCGTCGGTGCTCATCTCCTCGTCTTGGGGTTCCATCGGCCCGCGCGTATCGCCGAGTCCTTCGTTGTGACAGTACACACAATCGAAGTTGCAGCGGTCAGTAAGAGAGATCCGAACCCCGGTCACTTCACGGCCGAATCCGTCCACGAGCATGTGAAACACTACCGCTACGTACGGTTAAGCCTCGTGCTATTCCCAGTTACATTGATCTATCCCTTGACGAGACGATCACATCGTGTACTCGCTCACAGCCTTGATTTGGTGGTTCACAATCCTTATTCACGGGCCAGCGGTAGCAGGGGCATGAACAAACAGGACGTTCTCGACCGGCTTGAAGCCGTCGAGGACCCCGATTTTGAGGATGACATCGTTTCTCTTGGGTTAGTCAACACCGTCGATATCGAAGACGAGACGGCACACATCTCGCTCGCGCTCGGTGCACCCTACTCACCGACGGAAACGGCGATCGCAAACGAAGTGCGCCAAGCGCTTTCCGATACCGCGTTGGACGTGACGCTCTCGGCGTCGGTCGAGACGGGTATCGCGCCTGACGAACAGGTGTTACCGAACGTACAAAACATCATCGCGGTCGCTTCAGGGAAAGGCGGTGTCGGAAAGAGCACGGTCGCGGTGAACTTGGCTGCCGGATTAGCCGATCGCGGTGCCCGTGTCGGACTGTTCGATGCCGATATTTACGGACCGAACGTTCCTCGGATGGTCAGCGCCGACGAACGGCCGCGTGCGACCGCCGAGGAAACGATTATTCCTCCGGAACGCTTCGGCGTGCGGCTGATGAGCATGGCGTTTCTTCTCGGGGATGACGATCCCGTCATCTGGCGCGGGCCGATGGTTCACAAGATCATCACCCAGCTCTGGGAAGATGTCGAATGGGGGACGCTCGATTACATGGTCGTCGATTTGCCGCCGGGGACGGGTGATACACAGCTCACGCTGTTACAGAGCGTCCCGCTGGCCGGTGCAGTGATCGTCACGACACCCCAAGCGGTCGCGATCGACGACGCGCGCAAAGGATTACAAATGTTCGGCGAGCACGACACGCCCGTATTGGGGATCGTCGAAAACATGAGCGCGTTCCAATGTCCCGATTGTGGCTCGACACATCAGATCTTCGGTGAAGGCGGTGGGCGTGCGTTCGCCGATGAGGTTGACATGCCGTTTTTGGGAGAGCTACCGCTCGATCCAGCCGTCCGCGAGCGGGGCGATACCGGCGATCCGGTCGTTCTCGAATCGGACTCCACAACCGCCGAAAGCTTTCGTTCGTTCACCGAGAACGTGGCGAACAACGTCGGCATCGTTCGGAGACGGAAACACCGCTCTCAGTCATGAGCATCGACGACGATCCAGAAACCGCAGCGACGCTACGATCGATCGCCGAGGAAATCCGCCAGACAGACGGTACCAACACTGAACAGATCGCCGCCATGCTGTATCGCGTTTCGGATCTGTACGATCCCGAAGAGTCCACCACGACACAGGACATCTACCTGAACATGCGAAACATCCTAAACGTCAAAGAGCGCGGCGGCATTCGCCGTAGCTCGGATTCGGAGTGAACAGCGGTCGAGACCCACGATCACCGCCGCGAAGTAAGATATAGGGTGCTTGACTGTTAATGGGACCAACATGGGATGGTTCCGTGATCACCTCTTCGTGATTTCGTTGAGCGCGTTTCTCCTTTCCGTCCTCGTGTCGGTTCTCATGGTGGGTTTTGGGGGAGTCGTTGTCCTCTCAGCGTTGTTCTCCGGATCGTTGACCGTCGATGTGCTGTTGGGACTGTGGCCGTCGATACCAGTGCTCGCAGTGGCGTTCACCGTCGCCGCCCTCTCTAGTCTCGGCATGGGATGGTCGGCACTCAGCCGGATTTCGCTGCCATCGCTTGACACTCGAGCGGTCTCCGAACGAATCCATCCCCTCGTCCAAACGCTCGAACGGAAGAACGGTACCCTCGCGTCACTGTCGCTGTCGGAGTACGTTGCTCCGCCAGAGCCGTCGGACGAGGAGAAAGTCGAGCGCTTGAAACAACAGTACGTCGAGGGAACGATCGACGAGCGCGAGTTCGAACGACGCGTCGAACGACTCACGTCGGTCGACACCGCATCGGTCGATACGGATCGGAACCGAATCGTCGAGCGAGGACGGTGATCGGCCTCACGCCCTTCGTGATTTTCTCAGCGGACTGACGCGCCGTCCACCGAAGGTGTACACCCAGAGACAGCCAACCCCCAAGAGATACGCACCGACGACCGGTATCGAAAACAGGAGCATCCCGAAGACGCCACCGGGCGCTGCGACCGAGATGATGCCGATGATGAGGACCACGGCCTCCCGCCAGCGTCCTTTGATCATCGAGAACGGAACGAACCCGCTACGGTGGAGGAACACGAGCGTCGTCGGGACCGTCGCAAGCAGGCCCACACCGATGGTCGTGAAAAACACCAGCCAGCCGGCGGCGCTGATGCGGTATTTGATCAACATTCCCGAGTCGATGGCGTCGTAGGCCAGCCACGAAATGATCGTCGGTGCCACGAGAGCGTACCCGATGATCGTCCCGACGAGGAGCATAATGAAGGAGGTCATCGTCCACATGAAGATGATCCCACGATTGCCGCTGTCACGCGAGACGAAGCCTCGCTCTTTCAGCGCAGGCCAGATGTAATAGAGCAGGACCGGCAACACGGCGACGATTCCAGCGACGGCGGCGATCTTCACGTTGAAGATCAGCCCTTCGACAGGGTGTAACGGAACGACATCGACCTCACTGGCCGTGACGCCTTCGGGAAGCCGTCGTAGGAAGTCTCGCTGGAGTGCCCCCAATCCGCCCCTGTACATCGCCGTGAACACCCCACCCATCACGACGATGAACAGACCGATGATTCGGAACGTCTTGGAGGTGAGACTGCTCAGAATGAACTGGATGTCGTAGAAATACCCACCGATGTCGTCCTCCGAACGCTCCTCATCGGTGAAGGAGTTGACCACGCCTGTCGTGGTTCCGGTGATAACGTCGCCGACATCGTTGTCAGATCCAGACTCCTCGGCGGTCGCTTGTGCGGCGTCGCCAGTCCCACCGGCGGCTGATGGAGATTGATTCTGTGGTGGTGGAGAGCCACTACCCCCGCTCCCGCCCCCGCCAGCCGTCGCTTGTGCGGCGTCGAATCGATCGAGGATTGCTTCTGCTTTCTCCGGATTCTCCCGCTCCATCGCCTGATTGGCGTATTCGAGCGCCTCATCTTCGCTCATCGAGGTGAACACTTCCGGCGGAGCGACAGCGATACTGTCAGCGTCGAGTCGGGAGAGATCCACTTCGCTGGGATCACCAGCGCTGGCGGGCGCTGGCGAGTATCGCGCTTCCGTGGGATCGACCGTCTTGAACAGTTGTATGAAATACGCACTGATCCCAGCGATGAGCGCGATCACTGCGCCGAGCGCGAGCATCGCTGGCTGGCGTGACAGCGGAACGAACGACTCGATCGGCGGCAGTTGGGGTATCCCGTACGTCGTGAGATACGCACTCGCCATTGCGCCGTATCCTCTCGCGAGACTCCAGTAGACGAGCGTGCCGGCCAACAGCATGCTTCCGAGGATGATGTTCCAGTGTTTCGCCGCGATCTTGAGGAGTCCGAACTCGTCGCTCGAATATTTGATCGTGAGGATGATCCGCGTCAGCAGAAGACTAAACATGTACAGCAACAACAACGGTGTTGCCCACATGACCTGTGTGAACGGGTCCGGGGGGGTGAACACTGCCCCGAAGGTGTAAATGATTACGACTGCATGTCGCCATTTATCACGGAACGTCTGATACGGGACGATGTTGCTGTACGACAGTAACACCATGAACAGCGGTAACTCCGCGGCCAGCCCCATCCCGAGGGTGATCAACATCAGAAACCGGAACCACTTCACGAACGAGTAGTGAGGAGCCAGTCCCGACTGCTGTGCGTTGGAGATGAGGAAATCGAACAGTAGCGGCATAAAGAACGAGTGAGCGTACAGGAGACCGAGGAGGAAGAGAAAACTAACGCCGACACACAGAAGAATGAGCTGCCACAGAGACAGTGGGTTGTCCGGAAGCCATCCCCGATCTCGTAGTGTTTTTCTGGAGACGTACAGTATTACAGGGGTCGCTATCAGGATCCCACCGATCATCGATATCTTCGTCTGGAGGAGCACGACGTCGAACGCGGTGAGCGCGTTGACTGATGCCTCTGTGTTCGTTATAGTGCGTGTTTTGAGATACGGGAACAGCCACTGTCGGAGAAGATAAAACGAGCCCGCGAATCCAAGGGCGAACACGATAAAGATCTTCTGGAGCTCAGTTTGAGCATCCGACAGTATCTCCCCGGCTGCTGCGCGTCCATCATCGATCGTTCGGAGAGTGCTCTCGTCGATCGCCCCGGCCATAAATCGTCTTATTCATCGGTTGTTGTCAATCTTCCCTCTTTGTTCGCGTCCATCGCCCTGTCTCTGCCCGACGGCATTTGCCATCTTGATGTGTCATACGACACGTTCATCTCCCAGGCAAGCAATCTCCATCTACGTACTATAAAAGAGAAAGTATTTAACGGCAACTTGAATACCGGCCGGTATTACGATGACGTTCTATCGTCTCACGTTTAAACCCGCGATCGGACTGTACGGACAACACGATCCGAGCGTGGCGCTTTTCGAAGACGATCAACTCGTGTTTGCTGTCGAAGAGGAACGACTCAGCCGTGACAAACATGCCGTCAACTCTTTCCCGGGGAACGCGATCAGGGAGTGTTTGGAGTATCGGGATCTTTCTCTCAGCGATATTGACGAGATCGTTCTTCCGTACGAGCCATCTCTTCGATGGAAGATACTGCCCCATTACGTTCGAGCCTCTCTATCGCTCGACGAGCGGCTCAAACAGTTCGTTTCGCTCGGGAGCACCGTGGTCTCACAGATTCGTGGTCAGCTGTATCCGACTCGCCAGATCGAAAACGAGCTGGCATCGATCGGAACTCCGGTGCCCCCGATCGAAACCCATCCTCACCACGCATGTCACGCTGCGAGCGCGTTTCATCCTTCTGGGTTCGAGGATGCGCTCGTTCTCACCCTCGACGCCAAAGGCGAATACGACGCGACCGTCGTCTGGAAAGGGACGCTCGACGGACTGGAACGAGTCCGGACGTACAAGCATCCGAACAGTCTCGGGTTGTTTTTCGCTGCGATCACCGAGTATCTCGGCTTTCGGATGTTCAACGGCGAAGGGAAGGTGATGGGGCTTGCTCCCTATGGACGACCCAACCGCGCGATCGAAACCGGGCTTCGGGAGTTGGTCGACACCGGTGTCGACTACGACGTGACCGATCTCACGAAACACTGGGGGGCTGACGCCGGCGTCGCAGAACTCGAAGCAGTGTTCGACCGTCCCCGTCGGACCGACTCGGGGGAGTTCACCCAATGGGAGAAGGATCTGGCGTTCGAGGCCCAATCACTCCTCGAAGAGATCGTGCTCGACCTCACTGAGACGTACTGCCGACAGCTCGGTGTGAGCAACGTCGCACTCGCTGGCGGCGTCGCGCTCAACTGTAAACTGAACCAGCAGGTCGGCGCGCTCGATGTCGTCGACGACGTATTCATCCAACCGGTAGCCAACGACGCCGGGTTAGCCCTCGGTGCCGGCTGGTTCGATCAGGCACCCAGAACCGTCGCGCCGATGTCCGACGTGTATCTCGGCCCATCGTTTTCGACAGCGGCGATCAAACGCCGCCTCGACGCCAACAAGATCGAGTACACCGAGCCGGACGATCTGGAACGAGATGTCGCCCAACGGCTCGCGGACGGTGCACTCGTCGGCTGGTTTCAGGGACGGCTCGAACTGGGTCCCAGAGCGCTCGGCAACCGGAGCATTCTCGCCGATCCTCGAACGATCGCCTCCCGCGATCGGGTCAACAAGCACGTCAAACACCGCGAGGAGTGGCGACCGTTCGCGCCTTCGATGCTCGAGCGTGCAGCCAAAGAGTATCTCACGAGCGACGGCAGCACACCCTTCATGATCACCACCGCGGACGTGCGAGACGAGCGGGTCGACGACATGGCGGCTGTGATCCATCCAGCCGACGAGACGACCCGGCCACAAACCGTTCGAGAGGAGCAAAACCCCCGGTATGCCCGACTGTTGTCGGAGTTCGAAACGCTCACCGACATCCCCGTGTTGTTGAACACCTCCTTCAACGACCACGGTGAGCCGATCGTGACGACGCCAAATCAGGCGATCAAGGATTTCTACGGTATGGGACTGGATTTCCTTGTGCTCGAAGACATCGTTATCGAGAAGTAGCACTCGTAAGTGTCTCAATCGTTGGCGCTTCATTCATATAATTGTCATATAGTTGGCGTCGGACGCACCACCGACGACGGGAGCAACGGGTCCAAATCCGGCAATCGAGCGTCGTGATACCGCGACCCCCGGAACTGTTATCCGTGACCGGACAGTATGATGGCCTGTAATGGCAACCGGAACGGTTGATTTCTTCAACGACACTGGCGGTTACGGGTTCATTTCTACCGAGGATGCAGACGACGACGTGTTCTTCCATATGGAGGATATCGGCGGCCCTGACCTCGAAGAAGGAACTGAGATCGAATTCGACATCGAACAGGCTCCGAAGGGGCCGCGCGCGACGAACGTCGTTCGAGTCTGAAACACAGTCGTTTCACAGCGACACTGTTATCTTTTTCAGAGTCGCTTCCCCAGCAGCAGTTACGGAATCCGAACGGTGTGCGATAGCGTTCCGATTCCGTCGATTTCGATATCGACCTCATCGCCGTCACGCAACGGTCCCACACCCGCAGGCGTGCCGGTCGAGATGATATCTCCCGATCGGAGTGTCATGAAACTCGTAAGCTCCTCGATGAGGGCCTCGATGGGTACGATGAGCTCGTCGATGGTCGAATCCTGTTTGCAGTCGCCGTTGACCCACAGCTGGATCGACGCGTCGTTCGCGACGTTTTCGGGTCGGGAGATGACGGGACCGATCGGCGCAGAGCCGTCGAACGCTTTTCCGCGAACCCAGTTCTGTTCGATCGATTGGTCGTCGCGGTTCGAGATGTCGTTAAGACACGTAAACCCTGCGACGACATCCATCGCGTTTTTCGCCCGGACGTTCTTGCACGTGTCAGCGATGACGACGGCCAACTCCGCCTCGTAATCGATCCGTTCTTTCCCTGCTGGAAGCGTGATCGTGTCGCCGTGTCCTGCGACCGTGGAGGGCGGTTTGAGGAAATAAGACGGACGTTCAGGGATCGACTCGTTCTGTTCGATCGCGTGGTCCTCGTAGTTCAATCCGACACACACGATCTTGCTCGGGTCACAGGGCGGAAGCACGTCGATCTCTTCGGGCAGAAACGTCTCGTTTCCGAGCGCAACGCGACCACCGTAGTTCGTACGAAGCGTTATCTCATCACCTGGTTGACCACTCCACTCGCCACGCCGGACGTTCCCCGCTGGATCGCGGAATCGAACAGTTCGCATACCGGACGGCTCACGCCCGATCCGAATAAATCTGGTCGAACGTCCTCACTCGAAACAATCATTTTTATTATATGTTTGTTGGTCATACAACTGTTCTCGATCGCCGGGGAATCTTCCGGTGTGCGTTCCGATCACCTTTAAGTGTTCGAGACGAGATGTGGCTTGATATGGAACTGACTTGGCATGGCCATTCGACATGGAACGTTACTGTTGGGGACACCACACTGCTCGTCGATCCGTTTTTTGACAATCCTCACACGGAGTTCGATCCTCTCGACATCGAATCCCCGGAGTATCTCCTGTTGACCCACGCTCACGCAGATCACATCGCAGACGTCGGGTCGTTCACCGATGCCACAGTCGTTACGACGCCCGAGTTGGCGGGGTACGTCGAAGACGAACACGGCGTGACCGAGACGATCGGTATGAACATCGGTGGTACCGTCGAGTGTGACGACGCGTTCGTGACGATGCATCGTGCCGATCACACCAACGGGGCAATGACCGACTACGAACACTCCATGGGTGAGCCGACCGGCTTTCTCATCAGCGATGCGGAGCCGACACCAAACAGCACTGACAGCGCCACGACGTTCTATCACGCGGGGGATACGGCGCTGATGACGGAAATGCGCGATGTAATCGGTCCGTATCTCAGTCCCGACGCTGCGGCGCTTCCCATCGGCGATCATTTCACGATGGGACCGTGGCAGGCGGCGATCGCCACCGAGTGGCTCGGGGTTGATCACGTCTTTCCCATGCACTACGATACGTTCCCACCGATCGAGATCGATGTGAGCAAGTTCGAAACTGCCGTCGAATCGTCCGAGAGTGACGCTCGAACCG
Organism: Halocatena salina; assembly: GCF_023115355.1. Taxonomy (NCBI): domain Archaea; kingdom Methanobacteriati; phylum Methanobacteriota; class Halobacteria; order Halobacteriales; family Natronomonadaceae; genus Halocatena; species Halocatena salina. The sequence continues at coordinate 406,596 of NZ_CP096019.1, read as the reverse complement.
TCGTTCTCGACGGCGACGAAATGTTCTCGCTCTGAATTACTCTCAGAAATAGCCATACCTTTTTCCCGACTCGGAGTGATTCACCGGTGTATGGAAACGATCGAAGCAACGACCACGTCCGAGTCCGGTTACACGTCGGTAAGCCGTGTTGGGGAGTACGAACTGACGATCGACGCGGCCAACGAGGAGGGTCCGACCCCGAACGAAGTGCTCGTGGTCGATTACGTCTCCTGTTTCGTTCCGGCGTTTCGCGTCGGTGCAAACAAGGAGGGCCACGACGACCTCGGTCGGATCGACGTCGACGCGGAGGCCGATATCGACGACAGTGACGATCTCGACGCGGTTCGGTTTTCGATGAACGTCGAGGCGGACCTTTCCGATGAGGAGTTCGACGACATCGTCGAGCGCGCCGAAAACATCTGTCACGTTCACGATGCGCTTCGAGAGGGTCTGCACGCCGACGTCGAAGTTAACGGAAACGCATTCTGACCGACACGAACGCTCATATTCGTCCCGATTCGAACTCGTGTATGACCGAACAGTGGACCGATCGGATCGTCGGTGCGCGGATGGCGGTCGACAACGAGTTCGAAGACCGGATTCAAAGCTCCGATCTTTCGAGACAACAGTGGGGGTTAGTGATGACGGCTGTCGAGTTCGACATCGAGCACCCTGATGATCCCGGCCGCGCTCGTATCGTTGCGAACACTGATGATCTTTCCGCGATCATGCCCGAGCTTGAGACCGTTGGAAACATGTCCTCGATGGGTCCGCCGGAGCGTGACCGATCGGGTGGCATACTGGCGTCGGTTAAAGATGCGCTCGGACTCGATAGCACCGGTATCGACGAGCAAAAGCGGGAAACGGCCGAGCAGTTGGCAGACGAATACGCTCGACAGCTCCAACAATATCTCGAACGACGCGGCTCGTGGGAGGAGATACGGCGTCTCGCAACCGACCCGTAAGCCTCTGCGGCCAGCGTTCGTCTCTTGATCGATCATCCGAGTATGAAGTTCTCACAGAACAGTCCCACTCTGACGGCGTGGTGGTGGGTACAGCGGGTAAAACACCGTGTTTTTCACCGCTCACCGGCTACGTCGGCACATGACGAAGGTAAGCATCGGTCTCCGAGGGTGGCGCTTCGAGGAGGAGGAGGTGTTCGACGAGTCGGGAGCGTTTCGACCGTTCACAGAGATGGCACCCGATACGCGCGATCGAATCGGACGGCTGATGGCCATCATCGACAACCCTTGTGATGCCTGCTGGCTCATTCATGGAGAAGAGAAGCAACAGCGCTGTCGACCCGCCACTGTCGTCTACGGCGAACCACTCCGGGAGGTCGTTCTGTGTGACACCCACGAGGTGGATTTCCTCTACTGGTTCCGAGAAGCGGGTGGGCGCGATCTCGCTGGCAAGCGGACGTTCCAGAACGGCTTTCATCAGTGGTTCGCCGACGGTGGACGCGCTCCAGATGGGTACGCTGGGATCGAACACGTCGAAACGGAGCCTGATCTGGTGCCTGAGCCATCCCGTGAAGAAGCTACTTCCGTTGATGATGAGATAGCCTCGTTGAGTGAGGAAGACCGGGAATCACTCGACATCGACCTCGACGATCTGGATGTATGAGTGAAACGTCGATCTCGGTGGCGATCGTCGACGCACAAACGCCCGGCAACGTCGGAACCATCGCCCGTACGATGAAAAATTTCGGGCTTTCAGATCTGTATCTCGTCGATCCACCGTCTCTCGATCCCGACGGTGAGGCCTACGGGTTTGCGGGACAGGCGCGAGAGGACGTGCTTCCGAACGCCCAAACAGTCCAGTTCGAATATCTCGTGGAAAACTTCCACACCGTTGGATGTACGGCGGTCACCAACACCGACGACCGGCGTCACATCCGTTATCCGTTCAAAACACCCCGAGAACTAGCTGATTCGCTCTCTGGGATCGAGACCGACACTCTGGTCGTGTTCGGCCGCGAACGCGTCGGACTTCACAACGAGGAACTCGACCGACTCGATGAGATCTGTTCCATCCCTGCAAGCGCGTCGTATCCGGTACTCAACCTTGGGCAAGCAGCGACCGTCGTCCTCTATGAACTCCGAACCGTGACGCTCGAAGAAACTCAACACCCCGACGAGATCGTCCGCGCGCCCGAACGGGATCTCGAAGGACTACACGATCAGTTTGCCACCTTTCTCGAACCAATCGAAGCCGAACCTGAACAACGAACACGGCTGCAACGTCTCTGGCGACGCCTCCTCGGCCGGGCTCATCCCACACGACGGGAAGTAAGCTCGCTTCGAGGCGTGTTTCGACGCGCGCAAGCACGGCTCAAAGAACGAGACGACTAACCCGAACAAACGAATCGAGCGTCAGTGTGTCGGTCAATCACACCGGCGCTCGTGACACGCAATACGAATTACCATCGGTCGGGTCCAGAGAGGCAGCGTCCCATCACGCTGGCACATCGTTGTGTTGGCATCGAGAGAAACGAGCGCCAGAGCACCCGTCCCTCCTAATCACGATCGGACCCGTCGGATGAAGGTCGCGCCAGCGAGGGGTTAACCACTGCCGAGTTGCGTCAGCATCTGATACGCACACCCAATCAACATATATTTTCGAATTGGATATAATGTTAATGTAATATTACATATATGTCTATTCAGAAATATTATGTTGTCGTTCACGAGACGGGGTCGTCCCTGGTTCGTGTAGGTGTGCGTTAGGATTAACAGCTTCCGTCCGGTAGTGAGAACTATGAGTTCTACGGTCAAGTCGGACACGCCGATCACTGTAACAGAGACGGCTGCGGAGGAGGCAATCGATCTGTTAGAGGGCGAGGATATGGATATCACGGAGGCGGGTCTCCGGCTGTTCGTTCAGCAAGGGGGATGTGCCGGTCTTTCGTACGGGATGCGGTTCGATCTCCAGCCAGAGGCCGACGACACGGTGTATGAACACCACGGTCTACGCGTGTTCGTCGATCCAGCTAGCATGGAGTACATCGAGGGAAGCGTACTAGATTTCGAAGGAGGACTGCAGGGGGCCGGATTCCACGTCGAGAATCCGAACGTGGTGAGTGAGTGTGGCTGTGGTGAATCGTTCCGGACGTGACGCGGATGACGATCGTCCGGTTAGTCCGCTAATTCGAACGCCACTTCGACCTCGGCTTGGTACTCGCGGGTGTCCGCGGTTGCAATCTCGACGCCCAGATCTTCGACTTCGACCCAGAGCACATTGTCGAGCGTCTGCTCCGCTCGATCGATAGCGTTCGCCGTCGCCGAATCGAATCCGTCCTCACTGGTCCCAATGAGGGTGATTTTTTTGTACACCATGAGTATCGTGATTCGTCAGTGGTGATCGTTCGTCGATATCCATGCTGGAACGAAAGTGATCCAGCGACTGAAGCTACGCTCGCCGTCGTAGTCAAAGTGGTGGGTAACAGTCGCCGTCGAACGATTGATACAGGCCGGGACCACAATGTGTTGCATGGTTACGATCAACCCGCCGCGTGAACGGACGTGTGAACGCTGTGGCCGCACGGACGTGTGGCAGCCAGAACGTAACAACTGGGTCGTCGACGGCGATGTCGGCGATCCGTACTGCCTCCACGATTGGGATATCACTGGCAGCTACAATCCGATCGAGAAGTAACGTATGCCGACTGCGTTCATCACGTGTCCGCGATCGGACGCTGACGAACTCGCCACGGGACTGCTTGAAGATCGGCTCGCCGCCTGTGTCAACGTCGTCGACTGTCGATCCGTCTATCGGTGGGAAGGTGAGACCGTTGCAGACGAGGAAGCGATCCTCCTCGCAAAAACGACCGACGAGCGGTACGACGATCTCGTGACGGCAGTGCAAGCCGAGCACCCCCACGACGTTCCGTGTATCGAGCGCTTCGAGGAAACGCCGATCGACTCCTTCCGTGCGTGGCGCGATCGAAACGTCGGAGAGTAGTCCTCTTCAGTTCGTGGACTGCGTTCGACCACGAGAGTTATTACCGTTGGCGAGAGACACAATTCTATGGTTGATGGGTGCTGTGAAAATCAACTTCAGGAGTGGGTGTTTAAATGGTCGATCCGCCACAACGGGATCTGATCGGTCAGTTCGTCGGCAGTGATTGCGACCCTTGTCACGCCACCTGTAGTTTTCACGAGGATACGTGTACGCTCAAAGCAGGTGACACACTACAGATCGAAGTCGAGTACGTCGATGAAGGATGGATACCCCTGTTTCATCGCTGTACGGCCCATGCCGTCCCGTTGTTTCCCGAAGAACACAGCGTCTACGGCGTCGATCAGGCACTCATGGAAACCACCCTCTCACCGACCGGTGCACACCTTCCACGGACGAACGAGTACGTGCCGGAGGCACTCACGATCACGGATATCACCGTCGTGGATCACTCACCCGCTACGGAGGGCCGGCGACCGACCGATCAGTACTGACAGACCGACGCAAACACGTCGTCGTGCAGCGTTTCCGCGACGTGGTCCATCAATCGCCGCAGATTCACCGTATCGTCGCGGTTGTACGAGACCAGCGTCGTCAGTGCATCGGTGTCACCGCGTTCGTACTCCCGCCACAGACGGACGGCATCACGGCCCGTGATGTCTGGCCGGTCTCGATCGATGCCGACCGTCTTCTCGATCCGTTTCAAGCCGCCGGTGAGATCGAGCTGTCTACAGGGATACATGAGATCGATGTGGGGTACGTTGATATCGATATCGAGCGCCGTTTCGAGGAAGGGAACGTCGAAGCGTTTGCCGTTGAACGTCACGAGCAGTGGTGCGTCCCCGATCGTCGCGCGGATCTTCTCGGGCGCGAGCGGTTCACCGACGACAGGATCGGTGTCGTTGACAAACGTTCGGGTTGTGTCGTCCCGATGGACGCTGACGGTCGTCACCTCGTCGGTCGAGTGGTTCAACCCCGTGGTCTCAATGTCGAAAAAGCAGGCTTTGTTCCGGAAGTTCTCGTACAGCCGCCACTGGTGTTTGCTCGGAAACGCGTCGTCGAAAAAGTGGGCATCGTTCGCGTCGAGTCGCGCTCTGGCCGTCTCGATGAACGACTCGATCCGCTCGCCCGTCGTCTCACCCACCGCGTCACGTTCGAACTCCTCCCAGTGAGTGATACCCTGCTGCCAGAGCTTTCGCTCCGTCGTCTCTCCCACCCCACTCACCGGAATGAAACTGTTCTCGATGCGCACGACTCAACTGGGACGATGCATCTACCTAAATCCCACCTTTTTTGCGTTCGGGTGGCGCAGCCACCCGAGCGTAAAAAAAGTGGAAATAGGTGGGTTGTTATTGTACGAGTTCAGCGACCGGCGTAACGCGGATCAGCTGCGCGATCTCATCAGGAAGGCTCTGGCGTCCGTGCTCGCCATCGACCGTTATCATCCCGAAAGGGGCGATTTCGATGATCTCGACTTCGGTGCCCGGAGTGACGCCAGCCTCGGAGAGATACCGGAGTTCCTCGTCGGTACGGTGGCGGACCCGTTTGATGACGACGTGCTCGCCCACGTCACAGTCGATAAGCCGCTGGCCCGATTCCTCCTGTGGCGGAGAGAGATCTGCCGTCGGAATCGGATCGCCGTGTGGATCCACGCGCGGATCCCCAAGCAACTCGGCGATACGCTTCTCGAAACGTTCGCTGATGTAATGCTCGAGGCGGTCGGCCTCCTCGTGAACGTCCGTCCAGTCGTAATCGAGTTCGCTTGCGAGATACGCCTCGATGAGCCGGTGGTGTCTGAGGACCTCGATCGCAACCGTCTCCCCCTCTGGGGTGAGCTCGACGCCCTTGTACTTCTCCCGTTCGACCAGCCCGCGCTCTTCGAGCTTGTCGATCATGCTCGTAACGGTTGGTGACGTGACGTTCATCCGATCGGCGATAGCGGACGTGGCAACCTGTGTGCCAGTCTCCTGGTGGAGCACGTAGATGGTTTTCAGATAGTCCTCCATCACGTCACTGAGCATAGTCATACGAGGAGATGCCTGAATAAAAACCGTTCTATCTGCACCCTTACATAGTGAGACTAATCCAGCGACGCTCTGGCAAAATCATCGTGTGAACGATAAGTCAGTCGTTCACTGGCGTTTCGGTTCGTGGCGGTCGCTGTTCGTCAGTACCGAATTCGATGTCTTCAGTGAACTGATCGAGAGCGATCACCAGGAACGCGCCTCCGATGCCGGTGACGACGCTCGCTCCGATGAGCGCTGGGGAGAGATCACCAGCGTTCGCCGCTATATCACTGATCGGAGCTCGCAACGACCCAACCATCAGGCTCACCAGAAACGTCAACGTCGCCTCGTGATAATGTTCGAGTGCGTAGTTGACGGCGTGTGCGATCGTGAACAGTCCGACGAGTGCACCGCCGATGAACACCGCGATCGGGGTGCCGACCGCGATCAGCGCGCTCGGGTCACCGCTTCCCACGAACGAAGAGAGTTCGGAAATGAATTCTCCTGGCAGCCCACTCATGTATTCGTACAGTCCCAGCATGTAGAGGATGAACGCCCCCGAGACCCCCGGTAACACCATGGCGCTGATCGCAAGCGCGCCGCTCCCAAAGAGGATCACCAGCGAGCCGGAGCCACCACTGCCCTCAGTGAAGCCCGCAACGTACACTGCAAGCCCGAATCCTATCAGCCCCGCGGCGATCCGTCCCGGGGAATCGACCGATACGTACCGAAAGAGTACGACGGCGGCGGCCGCGATCAACCCGAAGAAGAACGCGGCGGTCGGTGTCGGGAACTGATCCATCGCCGCGTGCATGATCCCGGACATGACGGCGAGCGCCGTCACCATTCCGCCTCCGAGCGCGACCAGGAACGGAACGTCCATCTCGATGAGGTCATGAACGAACGCGGCGCGTCCGTCTTCGGTGTGCAGTCGCGGGAGATGTTCTAAGACGCGTGGATCCAATCCCGCGATGGCATCGATCAGCCGCTCGTAGATCCCTGTGATGAGTGCGATCGTGCCGCCGGACACGCCGGGTACCGAGTCGGCGGCCCCCATACACAGCCCTTTGAGATACACGATCAGCCATTCGCGTAAGCTGCTCTCCGCCATTAGGCCACCTTCGCTTTTGGTTCGTGTTCGGTTTTGCGTTGTGTGTTTGATTTCGCTCCAGTAGCTCCAACGTCGTCTACAGTGCGCATCTCGGTACTATCAACTGCTTGGCTCGTGTTGGCTGTTTCGTTTGTGGACTGGTTTCCCCCTTCTATCGTCACCGTAACTGGATCTGAATCGTTTTTGATGACTTGGGCTTCGGTCACGTTGGCCGTGGTGCTCTCGTTCGTCGCGTTCGTGCTGAACGTGTACGGACCAGTCGCTCGGACGCTCACGTTCGTGTGACCCGACTCGGGGCCCCACTTTTCGTAGCCCGTCGTCGAATACGGAAGCGTCATCGTGAACTGTCCTTGCTCGTTGGTTTCAGCGTGCTGTTCGTAGGTGAACGTCTCACCTGTACTTGACATTCGCATCGTGACGTTGGCCGTCACGGTTGTGTTCGCCGGTCCGGTCCCGTTTACGGTTGCCCCCGGAACGCGCTCGAACGTCTTCACCCACGGCTGACCGTTGACGGACTGGGGACCAGTCTCTGTGCTCACATGGACCATCCGGTAATGTTTCAACGCCGGAATCGGCTCCGACGGTGTATTCATCCCCCCGAGTCGAGATGAGTTATCCTGCTCGACGTACTCTCGAGCAGCGCTCATGTTGTCGAACTGCTTGAACGGATTCGAACCATCCGATGGCAGCGTACGGATCGTCACGGGTCCACTTTCAGTTTGTACTGGCTGCTCGTCCCAATCGAACACGACCGGTTTCGGTTCGACCGCACTGCCGTTGAACAGGTACATCCGCGTGCGCAGGCTCTCGAAGTGGCGCTGGGTCGGGATCCTAGTGATCGCTCGGTACATTCCTGTCTGTGAGTTCTCTTGGTACAGCGGAACTGCAAGATCGTTCGCTGTGATGCTGTGATTCGTCTCGAACTGCGTCGGTGCAGCGTATTTCGAGCGTACACTCACTATTTGCCAATCAACCATCACGTATCGCGTCGACTCCGCACCGTCAATGAGGTCGGTCGCGTTGCTCTCGTTAGTGGCCAGCAGGAAGTTGGCAGCGGTCTTTGCGCCCTGTTGGAACGGGTTCGCATTCGGAATACGCTCGCCCCGTGCCGTGATCCAGTGACCGTAGTCCCACCACGCCATGACGCCGTACGCTCCGTTCGGATACTGGTAGTTGTCTGTCTGATCGTACGTTCCGTAATACTCCATCGCTGTGCCGTTGGGGTTTCCGTAGCGTCCCTCCTCTGGTGTGTCGTTCGACAGCCACGAGAGGCTTGACTGCCAGGCGATCCCATCGGGAGCGTTGTTCTGACCCGCTTGGATCGTCGAAACGCCGATCCCCTGTGAACTGGCCTGTCCGGGCGCGTTTGAGTTTCCAACAGCGATAAATGGGCTGGTAATAAGGAAGACGATGGTAAGAACGGTCAACAGTTGATGAATCTCGATGTCGCTGACCGTCGAGACAGCATCGAGACCGAGAAACCGGGCGATGGTACCGACGAGATATCCCGTGAAAACGGCGACTGGCAGCACGAAGTAGTAGTTGAATCGGACCTGTGTGAACACCGCCAGCGTCATGAACACCCCCCAGACGATCAACAGCAGCTTTTCGGGATGGGTGTCGTCGTCGGTTACGATCCGAACGAGTGCGACGAACACCCCGACGATAGCGAGATAGAACGCGAGTCCATAAGCGGCGTTCATGATGCTGGCCCAGTAGTTGCGTGCGTTCGAATCCATGCTGAGTGGCTGGGCCTCGGTGACGGTGCGCTGAGCGGCGGTCGTCGACAGTCCGATGAAACGTAGCGACTGTGACACCATGTACGAATACAGGTCGGGGAACACGAGCGCGACAGTCCCTACCGTAAGAACGACTCCGCCGAGAATCACGATCGGATACAGCCGTCGATCGATTCCCTTCGCGTCGAATCCCCGTGCGATCGCGGCCATCACAGCGAGACCGAGAGCCACGATCACCAACAGCGCAGGCTGAAGCAAGGAGAAGTCGGTCGCCGTGAACGAAAGCGTCGAGATCCGGCTGGCAACGAGCAGTCCAGCAACGACGAACGCACTGATAGAGACGAACGCCGTGTGTTCCGGGCTCTGCCCTCGGAGATAATCAAGCGACAGCTGTACGATGAAAAAGACGCTGAAGACCGCGGCGATCATGATTCCCGGTGGCCACACCCAGATGTACAGCGCGATCGCAACACCCGCGATCAACGCGGCTTTGAGCGGCCGATAGAGCGCATCGGTTTCACGCGCTATGAGCAGCTCGTACACGGGTTTCTCTTCTTTGGCCACCTTGAGAGCAACCATCAGTCCGAGAACGGCGACGGCTTGAAAGAACGCCTCCGCAGCGTGATGGTCCGAAAACCCGACCAGTGTCCGCTGGAGGAACGCCCCGGTCGTGAACGAAAGCACGAGCACCGCCGTCAGTCCACCGAGCCGTCCGCTGATCCGGCGCGCGATGAAGTACACCGGGATCGCCGTGAGCGTTCCGAATACAGCGGGCGCAAACAGAAGCGTGAGCTCGATCGTTCCCTGATCCGGGCTACCCAGCCCGACGATGAGCGCGACGGTCGCAACGATCTGATCGTAAAACGTTCCGAACTGCCCTGACGCAGTCCCGATCGGGAAATGCGTCCATGGATCGAACGGCATCGTCCAGGGCCAGTTGTGGACGGTGTAGGTTGTCTGTCGAAGGTGATACCACGCGTCGTTGCCCGAGAAAAACACGCCGTTGTCGGTTACGAACCGTTGCCACGTCCGCACCCGATTCCAGAACATGAACGCGAGCAACCCGAGGAGTATCGGCACGTGATACCACTTCATCATCCACTCCAACAGCTGCTCCTGGCTCACCGTTGTCTGTTGCCCGGTTCGCTGATTCATTGGGTGAGTGGAACGCAAAAACGCGGATAAAACTTTGGAAACCATCTACACGTCCGCTGAGACGAAACACCCCTATCCATCGATCTCTGAGGAGGGATATGCGAATCTCGGTCGTCGTCTGTACCCACACTGAAGACCGATTGCCCGCCCTTCGGGATGCCATCGAGAGCGTGCTCGACCAAACGTATTCCGACCGCGAACTCATCGTCGTCAGCGACGGCAACCCGACGGTCGCTCAGCAGGTTCAAGCAGAGTTCGGCGATCATCCGGACGTGCGGGTTCGCCTCCAAGCAACCAATCGGGGGCTGCTTGCCACCCGAAACACCGGTGCATCGCTCGCGCAGGGAGACGTCGTAGCATTTCTCGACGACGACGCCGTCGCACACCCCGAGTGGCTCGCCGAACTCGCACGGGCGTATCGAGAACGGGACGTCAATACTGATCTCGACCACGAGTATCCACTCGCAGTCGGCGGAAAGATGACGCCGGAGTGGATTGCGGACAAGCCTTCGTTTCTCCCTGCCGAGTTTTACTGGCTGATCGGTGTCACTCATCGTGGCTTTGCCGACGGACCGGGCGAGGTCCGAAACACTCCCGGCTCTAACTTCTCGATGCGGCGGGCGGTGTTTCAGGAACTCGGTGGGTTCGATACGGAGATCGGCGGACGACAGGGGAACAAACAGCTCCAAGGTGGCGAGACGGAACTCTGTGCACGACTCCGAAACCGGTACGGCGTCGGTGTGTTCTACACCCCCGACGCGCGGGTCGCCCACAAAGTGTTTGAATACCGAACTGATATGCGGTGGCTCGTAACCCGTGCGTTCTGGCAAGGCTACTCGAAACGCGGGATGGCGGTGTTGCTTTCCGACACGACGGCGACAGAGAGAAACGAAGTTCCTCAAGCAATCGACAAGAAGCCGGTGACAGAGTCGAATAATCTTCGACAAGCAACCGGACAGAAGCCGGTGACAGCCGAAGAGTCTGCGTTTTTGGGTCAATTGGTCCGGAAATTCATCCCACGACGACTTTTCGAGATGATTCGACGGCCCTCGATCGCCGGGTTCGCACAGTTACTCATGGTGTTCGTCCTCACCGCCGTGGTCGGCGTCGGATACGGTTACGGCGTGTTGGCGTGGCGCTCTCCGACTTCGTCGCTCTCGTGAGTCCACACTAAATCGAAGTACCGGCCCACGCCAGCGACGAACGAGCCGTTTTCGGTGATCGCGGCTTGTCGCATGTGGTTTGGCACTTCGTCTTCTTGAACGAGCAAGATTGCGGTCCCGCTGTCATATTCCATGCTCGGATCCGCGATCGTTCCACGCCACGGCAGCGGGCGATCGCTGTACCGAATTCCGACGCTCGGATACGTGTCGGTGATGTGAGCGACGGTGTCCGCTTGCTGGTCTCGCGCCGGTGGTGCGAGTCGGTTCGGTGACAACAGCAGGATCCGTACGTCAAGCCCCCGTTCGACCGCATCGGCGAACGCCGGCTCGATGCGGTCGAGATATTCGAAGGCTTTGCTCAACACACGGACGCTCTCGGTCGCGGTGTGGTAGATTCGCCGCGTCCCGGACTCGCTCGGTTCTCCCACATCAACGACCCGAAACAGCTCTTCGGCCGGTCGGTCGCCTTCTGTCGCGTGTTCATAGCGCGGCTGGAACTCCGTGAGAAACGCCTCTCGATTCCGTTCGACCTCCTGTTTGAATCGTTCGAACGACTGTCGTTCGTTCTCTGTGGCTCGATCGAGCACTGCGTCGGGCGGTTTTGCGATGTACTCCTTCGGTCGACCTGGAATCACCTCTACGTATCCGTCATCGGCGAGTGAACCCAGTACGTCGTAGATGCGTGCCTTCGGAATCCCGGTCGCCTCAGCGAGGTTCGGAGCCGTCGTGCGGCCGAGATCGAACAGATCGATCAGCGCATCCCGTTCGTAATCAGTCAGTTCGAGCCGATCGAACACGTCTCTGGCAGTCATAGCCGTTACAATCGGTGAGAGACGGATAAGTCAGTCGCCCGTCTGCGGATCGGCTCTGGGGTCACCGTACGTTTTTCTCACTGCCCGACGAGACTGAGCGTACGATGACTCGCTTTGGCTATTTCGCGTCACTCGAAGAGTTCTCCCCAACGGAGTGTCTTGAACAGGCAGTTCTCGCAGAACAGACCGGGTTCGACAGCGTTTGGGTCAACGATCACTTTCATCCGTGGTTCGACCATCACTCGGATGGAACGCCTGCAAACGGTGGCAACTGCTGGTCGTGGCTGCCAGCAGCCCTCGAGCGAACCGACGAAATCGAAATCGGAACAGGGGTGACGGCGATCCTCAACCGGTACCACCCCGCGAACGTCGCTCACAGGCTCGCAACACTGCTCGAATTGGCTTCCGATCGGGTGTTTCTCGGCATCGGAACGGGAGAAGCGCTGAACGAGCGCCCGCTTGGGAATCCGTGGCCCGCCTACGGCGAGCGCGCCCGCCGGACCGCCGAAGCGATCCGGATCATCCGCACGCTGTTCGAAGAGGAGTTCGTCGATTACGACGGACAGTTCTGGTCGCTTGACGGAGCGAACCTCTACACCGGGCCGAACGATGCCCCACCGATTCACATCGCAGGAGGGGGCCCGACCACCGCTAGAATGGCCGGTGATCTGGGTGATGGGTTCGTCACCGTGTATGAAGACACGGAAACAGTCACCGAAGAGCTGTTTCCCGCCGTCGAACGCGGTGTCGAGAAATCCGACCGAAACGAGTCGCTCACCGACGTCGAAAAGACGGTTCATATCCACTGTTCGTACGCCCAAACCGAACAGCAAGCCGTTGAGCCGTGTCTCCCCTGGCGGCTCACGCTGCTCCCGATGGTGTTCGAACAGAACGTTGCCGATCCACGCTACCTCCAAGCCCACGGTGATCTCCTCAGTACCGAGGTGCTGAAAGATGCGTTCGTCATCACCACAGATCCCGAGGATCTGCTCGCTGTCACCGAAGAGTACGTCGAGTGTGGCTTCGATCACATCGTCTTTCAGAGTTCGAGTCCCGACCAGACGGCGTTCTGTGAGGTCGTCGCCGAAGAAGTGATGCCGTCTTTTACCTGATCGGAAAAATTACTCCACCGGCTCGAACCGGTAACCATCCCATTCTTGGCTCTCGGGTTCACGGATACCCACACCGGGTTCGCGGAGTTGTTCTGTGTACACAGGTCGAACGGTGTCGTTGATCTCCACGTCATCGTCCGTGAGCTGGCCGATCGCGCGAACCGACTGCCCGTCGATGTCGAACTCGACGATCGCCAGATGGTTCGGTTCGCGCACTCCGGGCGGCGTTGCAGTGCTGGTCGTCCACGTCACCACCGTCGCCGTGTGTTCGCTCAGATCGATGGTGTCGACTGGTTCGCTCCCATTCGGGCCGACCGGATGGCCGGGATAGCTGATAGTGCCGTCCGCATATCGGGTTGCCGTTAGTGCGTTTCGTTCGCTCATCGTTCGTCCTCCATGATCACGGTCGTGACGCAGTTGCCAAACCCACCGACGTTACAGGCCAGCCCGACATCCGCCTCGACCTGCCGCGGTCCTGCGTCGTCGATGAGCTGTTTGTATATCTCATACCCCTGTGCGACCCCCGTCGCACCGAGAGGGTGCCCTTTCGATTTGAGTCCGCCGGACGTGTTGATCGGGAGCTGCCCGTCACTGGCAGTCTCTCCGTTTTGGGTGGCCTTCCACGCCTGCCCCGGATCGAAAAAGCCCAACCCCTCTGATTGAAGGAACTCTAGAATGGTAAACATATCGTGTAACTCGGCCACGTCGATGTCTTCGGGGTAGTAGTCGCTCATCTCGTAGGCCTGTTGTCCGCTCTCGACGACGCCTCCCATCGTTGTCGGATCCGTCCGCTCGTGAACGACGTGTGTGTCCGTCGCGCCACCGATGCCCGCAATAGAAACGTAGTCCTCTGTGTACTGGGCTGCGTCTTCGAGCGGGCAGAACAACAGCGCCGAACTTCCATCAGTTATTGGACAGAAGTCGTACAGCCGAAGCGGATCGGCCACGATCGGCGAGTTGAGTACAGTTTCGGTGTCGACTTCCTTTCGGAACTGGGCGTGTGGATTGTCAACACCGTTTCTATGATTTTTCACTGCCACCGTGGCGAGGCTTTCCCGTGGCGCATCGTACGTATCCAGATACAGCCGGGCGGTCAAGCCTGCGAAACTCGGCAGCGTCACGCCGTGTTTGTACTCGACGGGATGGGTTACCGAGGCGATGATGTCGGTCGTTTCCGACGTCGAGCGGTGGGTCATTTTCTCCCCGCCGACCAGCAGCGTCATGTCGCTCGTTCCCGAGGCGATCGACTGCCAGGCGGTGTAGATGCCTGCACCGCCAGAGGACGACGTCTGGTCGACGCGCTGTGTGAATGCTGGTAGTACGCCAATATCGTGGGCCAGCGCGTTCGATGCGCCCGTCTGTCCTTCGAACTCGCCGCTGGCCATGTTCGAGACGTACAGGTGTTCGATCTCCTCCGGATCGACGTTCCCATCCCGTAAACAGGCAGTTCCGGCCTGTGCGAGGAGTTCCTGAAGCCACGCCTCGCGCTGACCGAACTTCGACATCGACGCGCCGATGACGGCGACGTCTCGCATCTTACCGCCACCTCCCGGTCCGTCCGGCCATCTTCCATTCCTCGCCGCGAGTCACCGACCGTGGTAAATCAGCGTACGTATCACAGTCATACCGACTCGCAAGCGACCAGCCATCAGCCAGCACGTCGTCCTGTCCATCGTCGGTGGCTGCGGCCGCGCGCTGTTCGCGGAGATACGCGCTCAAACACGCTGTAAGCGCCGCAGCCTCTCCGTCGGTCGCGTTCGAAGGGATATCGATCAGACGCCTGTGCCCGTTGCCTTTCTCACGATCGTTTTCCGTTTCCATGGTCGTGGTCGTGGCCGTGGTCGTCGAACTGTGCTCCGACCCGAGATCGGAATCAGCTGCCCCGTTCTCGGGCGTCCCCGTCGTTGATGCATCCGTTTTTGACATAGTTTGTGCGCTGTTTGAAGTAGAATCTGTGTGCGTGTTGAGTGCCATTACAGTGGAATATTACCGTGATCTTTGGGATGTGTTTCTCCACGTTTGGTATTGAGGAGATCAAGGTCGTCGATGAGTCGCCTGCGAGTCACCTGCGGTTCGATCACGTTGTCGATGTATCCCCGCTCGGCAGGTTTATAAGGATTGGCGAATTCCTCGCGATACTCCTCGATCAAGGCTTCGCGTTTGGTGTCGGTGTCGTCTGCGGCCGCGAGTTCCTTCCGGTAGAGGATGTTGACCGCGCCTTTCGGTCCGAGCACTGCCAGCTCGGCGGTGGGCCACGCGTAGGTTCGGTCGGCTCCTAGCTCCTTCGATCCCATGACGATGTACGCGCCGCCGTAGGCTTTCCGGGTGATGACCGTGAGCAACGGGACGGTCGCTTCCGCGTACGCGTAGATCAGCTTTGCTCCATGGCGGATGATTCCGTTGTGTTCCTGGTCGGTGCCGGGCAGGAAGCCGGGCGTGTCGACAAGGGTGATGATCGGGAGGTTGTACGAATCACAGAAGCGGACGAATCTGGCGGCCTTCGCGCTGGCGTCGATGTCGATCGTGCCCGCCATCGCACGGGGCTGATTGGCGACGACCCCGACCGCCTGTCCGTCCAGGCGGGCGAATCCCACGACGATACTTCGAGCAAATCGATCGTGAACCTCGAAAAACGACCCTTCGTCGACGATTTCACCGATCGCGTCGTTCATGTCGTAGGGCTTTTTCGCATCCGTCGGAACGATCTCAGTCAGCCGATCACAGGTCCGATCGGGATCGTCCCACGGATCAAGCGTAGGCGGATCTTCCATGTTGTTTTGTGGGAGATACGACAGCAGCCGACGGATCCCATCCAGCGCGTCGGTCTCAGTTCGGTACCCCATGTGTGCGACGCCGCTTTTGTTCGTATGAGCCGTCGCACCACCGAGTTCGGCCATCGAGATCTGTTCGCCCGTGACGGTCTCTATCACGTCCGGGCCGGTGATCATCATGTGGCTGGTCTGATCGACCATGAACGTGAAATCGGTGAGCGCGGGCGAGTAGGTTGCTCCACCCGCACAGGGACCCATGATACATGAGATCTGCGGAATCACACCGCTGGCATCGGTGTTCCGCTTGAAAATCCGAGCAAATCCACCGAGTGAATCGACTCCTTCCTGAATGCGCGCACCACCGGAGTCGTTCAGTCCGATGACGGGCACGCCTGCGTCCACAGCCTGATCCATCACGCGGCAGATCTTGTCGGCGACGACCTCACCCACCGATCCACCGAGCACCGTGAAATCGTGCGCGAACACGAACGTCTTACGGCCGTGGATCTCACCGTATCCCGTCACCACCGCATCGCCGGGAAACTGCTTGTCGTCCATTCCGAACTCCGTACACCGGTGTTCGGAAAACGGCGCGATCTCCCGGAACGTTCCGGGATCAAGCAAGTATTCGATCCGCTCGTAGGCGGTCATCTTGCCCTTTTCGTGCTGGGATTCGATCCGATCTTTTCCGCCACCTTCACGCGACCGTTCACGACGACGACGCAACTCCTCGATCGCTTCCCACTCCGATTCGCTCACGTCTGCTTTGTGAGTGGGCGTCAGTTCGTTACTCATCGGTTTACCACTCCATGCCACCGGTGATCGGAAGGATCTGCCCGGTCATGTAGCCGGAACGAGACCCTGCGAGATACCGGACGAGTCCAGCGATATCTTTCGGTTCTGCGAACCGATTCAATGGAATCTGATCCAGAATAGACTCTTGGATCTCTTTAGGGACATCTTCGAGCATATCAGTTTTGGTGAATCCGGGAGCAATGCAATTAACGGTTGTCCCTGATTTGGACATTTCGAGGGCCAGAGTGCGGGTAAGTCCGAACAGTCCGCTTTTTGCGGCCGCATAGTTGGCTTGCCCGTAGTTGCCTTTCAAACCGACCATCGACGAAACGTTGATCACTCGTCCCGTATCGGCGTTGTACACATCATCGAAATACGCCTTGATGCAGTTGAACGCGCCGTTGAGATTGACCGAAACGACCGACTGCCACTCTTCGGTCGTCATGTTATCGAACGTCTGATCGGCCGTGATCCCAGCGTTGTTCACAACCACTTCCGCCGGTCCGAACACCCGTCGAGTCGTCTCGCACATCGCCTCCATTTCATCGATTTCGGAGACGTTGCCCTGAACGGCGATCGCGTTACCACCAGATTCCTCGATAGCGTCGACGACATCGTGTGCCTGTGCTTCGGACGTGTGGTAGTTGACCACAACGTCTCCTCCAGCACGGCCTAACTCCTCGGCGATTCCTCGTCCGATACCTCTGGAGGCACCGGTTACCACACACGTCTTCTCTTCCAACGACATGGTATCTGAATTTGCTCCGTTATAACCTTAATATTTTTTATACGTGTGGCGTTGATCGCTCGCATCCCCGCCGTTTTGTTCTTTCTATAAACACATTCAGTTGGATAAACTCCTTCATCGTTGTCTCACATTTCTCCCTACAACATCGCCCATAATAAGCGTATGTTCTACGCGCATCCGAATATCGTAATACAATCATCTATAGGATTATGGAAATACTAACTCGTAAGATAGAGATGATTCTTCGATCGCAACCAACAGCTACTTTTGGATATCCTAGGTAGGGGTTGATACGGAATGACTGTAGACACGTGTGTTATTATCCCGACAATTAGGGAGTATGAATGTGTGCGAGCGTACGTTGCAAACGCCCGCGAGCACGGTTTCGATCTCGACCGGCTGTTTTTCTTGTTAGTCACAGAAGATTTCTGCGACACGGATGAGATGGAGTCGATGCTTGCAGAAGAGGACGTCGCCGGTGCGGTCTTTGACGGCTCACGCCGCGAGTCGTGGTATGACAGCCACGATATCAGCGAGTACTCCCATCTCGTCCCCGCTGCCAGCCACGCCGAGACGAGTTTCGGTCTGCTGTACATGTGGGCGAATTCGGAGTACGAGTACGGCTTTTTCATCGACGATGACACGCTGCCCCACGAGGAATTCGACTTCTTCGGGCGTCATTTCGAAAACATCGCGTTCGAAGGAGAGATCGAGAGTGTTGCCTCCGAGAAACAGTGGGTGAACGTTCTCTATCAGAACTTCGACGATCACGGGTTGTATCCGCGGGGGTACCCCTACAGCGCGATGGATGAATCGGTGGAGACGGACACCGAACACGTTGACAGCGTCGTCGCCTCGCAGGGTCTCTGGACGAACGTTCCCGACCTCGACGCCGTTCGCATCCTGATGGATGGTGATCTACAAGGTCAGGCCCAAACCCGCACGTCGATGGCAGACTTCGACGGGGACTTCGTAGCCCAATCGGGACAGTATCTCACCGTCTGCTCGATGAATCTCGCGTTTCGCCGCGAAGTCGTCCCTGCGTTCTACCAGCTTCCGATGGATGACAATCCGTGGGATGTCGGTCGATTCGACGACATCTGGAGCGGCGTCTTCTTGAAGCGGGCATGTGACATTCTCGGCAAACAGGTGTACAACGGCTACCCGCTGTGTGAACACAACAAGGCGGCGCGCTCGACGTTCGACGATCTCAACAACGAGGTTCCCGCGCTCGAACTCAACGAGCACGTCTGGGAGATCGTCGATGCGGTCGGAGACGACGCGAGCACCTACGCGGAGGCGTTCGACGCCATGGCGTCCGCCCTCGTCCAACACGACGGCGAGTACAACAACGACGACTTCCTCGTCTACGTCGGAGAGTACATGCACGAGTGGCTCGACTGTCTCGACGAGTTGACGCCGCTCTCCGAGCATCCGCGCGCAAGCGTTACCGCGACTGACGATTGATCGACTCGAACGTGGGTTGGACCCAATAGGGTCGTTCATCGATTTCGATTCGGAGTGGAGTCACGACTGTCATCGATCCAATGGATACGTATCTGATACAGAACGATTCATTCGTACCTGCCGACTTCGGTGAGACGGACAGCGCCAGCAATGAGCAGTACGGTAACGTGGGAGGCGAGGATGGAATCTAAGCGGGCGTTTCGCGTCGGTATCGCTGCTCTGTCCGTGCTTGGCGGGATCGTGGTGTTTCTCATTGCTCACGATTTGCTTCCGTATTTGTCTTCGAACCACGACGAAGGCGTCTATCTTCAGCAGGCTGCGATGCTCCTCGAAGGTAATCTCTGGCTCACGAGCGTGGTTCCGGACGCCGTCCGGCCGTGGTTTTTCGTCCAGGATGGACAGCGCCTCTACCCCAAGTATACACCGGTTGCCGCGCTCATGTACGCCCCGGGCGTCATGGTTGGGATGCCTCGGATAATACTCGGCCTGATCGCGGCGGGCAACATCGCACTCGTCGGTACGCTCGCTAGCGAGGTGTTCGATCGTCAAACGGGCATTCTCGCCGCGGGGTTCGCCCTCATAACGCCGTTTTTCCTGTTTATCTCCGCGACGTTTATGGCGTACGCACCCACGACGCTGTTGAACCTGCTGTTCGCCCTCGGATACGTCCGTATGTTCCGTCGGGAGAGCAAGCGGTACGCGGTGCTCGCGGGAATCGCTATCGGGCTTGCGTTTTTCTCTCGATCGTACACGGCGGTGCTGTTCGCCTTTCCGTTCGTCGTTCACGCCGCAACCGTTGTCGGACAGGATCTCTACCAGCGCTCGTTTTGGACGCCGACGATCCAACGGGAAGCGATCATCGGCGTCCTCGGGATCGTTGGTGTCGGGGTTGCGCTGGCGTACAACCACGTGATGACCGGGGACGCGCTCGTGTTTCCATATCAGGCGTTCGCCCCGTTGGATGGGCTGGGCTTTGGTGACCGGAAGCTGCGCGGCCGCGAGATCGAATACACGATCGAACTGGCGTGGCGGGCGAACAAACATCTCATCGCCGAGCTGTTCACACGGTGGACGGCTGCACCGCCGCTCGGTTCGCTCCTCGCGGCGATCGGTGTGTTCGCGTTCGTGCTCGGTTATCGACAGCGTCGGACAGCCCGACTGTCCGATCGCACGCTCGGGATTATACTGCTCGGAACCGGCCTGTCGATCCTACTCGGTAACATCTACTTTTGGGGAACGTTCAACACGCTTGGAGCCGTTGCTAACCCCACTGACGGCTTCATGAGCCGGTTCGGTCCGTTCTATCACTTTGATCTCGTCTTACCACTGTCGGTGTTCGGAAGCGCCGGCATGCTTTGGCTCGGTCGAACCCTTCGATCGCACCTTTCACGACAGTTTTCCTCACAGCAGATACGTGTCTTGTTCCTTGTGCTGATGGCTATCTCTGCGTTGGTCGGTGCAAGCGCGGAGTACAGCCGGATGGACACAGCCATCGAAAAACACGCGTCTACTACCGAACAGCAACGGTCCGTGGCCGCGCCGTTCGAGAATCGGACGTTCGAGAACGCGCTCGTTTTGATGCCGACCACATACGGACCGTGGCTGTCCCACCCGTTCCAACAGCTTCGAAACGGTGGATCGCTTGAGAAGGGACCGGTGTTGTACGCCCAGGACCGAGGGCCCGGTCTGAACTTCCTTACGCTCGATGCCTATTCCAATCGAACCCCCTATCGATTCACGTACCGCGGGCAGTGGCCCGGCGTCGTTACTCCTCATCTCCATCCACTGACCGTACACAACGATAGTTCTCACCAGCTCACCACGACCGTCACCCCGGTCGGAGAGGTGTCGTCCGTTCAGATCAGGACCGGAAACGATCGGGTTGTCTGGGAGCCTCCGGTCAACGAAACGGAGCGGACGATCAACGGTTCGTTCGACGTCACATGGTCGATCAACGGGACACACGCTACCCTCGATTCCATCAACGAGATGGCCGTTGCGCAGCGATCGGACGAGTACGAACGGGAACCTCCCTTGAACGGTGCAGCCCTTGCCCCCTCGACGTCACAGGGGTTATCGTCCACATCGATCGGGATCAACGGGTCTACCAGGGTGACGCTGGCGATCACCTTCGATCGACCCAACGGCGACATTCTCACCTACTGGTATCAGGTGGACGTCGATCCGAACGCTACCAACACCCGCATCCTGTGGCCCAACGAACGGAAAATATGTGATGATGCGCGCTACTGTGGACACAAGGGAACGTACATTCCGGGAGAGAAATACCCCGGAGGCGCTGCTATGAACACGACGTACACTGAGAGTTCCGACAACCGAACTGGAACCAGCGGGTAACCAGTCCTCTTTCGCTCGCTCGGGAGGCGAGGGTTCCGTCCTCGTTCGTGAACGGATCGAAAACGAGCTACGCACCGCGCGGCCCGAACGTCTGCCTGCAAAGAGCGTCGTCCGTTCTGTCGCTCATCGCAGTCGCTCTTGTAAACACACTTTCACGATGGATTTGGCGATCGCCAGCCCGCCCTCGAT
Organism: Halocatena salina; assembly: GCF_023115355.1. Lineage (NCBI taxonomy): Archaea > Methanobacteriati > Methanobacteriota > Halobacteria > Halobacteriales > Natronomonadaceae > Halocatena > Halocatena salina. Next base: position 385,210 of record NZ_CP096019.1, on the reverse strand, counting down.
CGGGTCGAGTTTGGTTTCGCCACGACGTTCGCGGTACGTGATCGGTCGTTCACGGACGTTGTAACCCCGCATCAACGGTCGAATGAGCAGCTCTGCGGAAAGCCCGGTGTTTTCGGTCCACTTGATCTGTTGGACGACTTCTCGTCGGTAGGCGCGCATTCCCGTCGTCGTGTCGTGGACACGTTCACCCATCAACCCGCTGGCGAGCAGTGCGAACGCTGCGTTTCCAAACCGATTGAACGCGGGCATCTTCTCAGCCCCGTGGTACAGTCGGTCACCACTAACCACGTCGTATCCCTCATTGATCAACGAGAGGAAATCGCCAAGTGCCTCCATCGGATACGTGTCATCGCAATCAGTCGTGACGACCACCGGTCGGTTCGCGCTCAAAACGGCCTCCCGAACGGCTACACCGTATCCTTGCGGCTTTTGCTCGATGACGGTTGCCCCGTGTTCTCGGGCGATCTCGGGCGTGCGATCGCTCGAACCGTCGACACAGATGATCTCCGCATCGCCGTCGGTTACCCGCTCGATGTCCTCAAGGACGACTCCAATCGACTCCTCTTCGTTGTACGTTCCCATCACGACGCTCAGATCTTCGAACGTGAGCTGAGCCGATTCCGTTTCTTGTTGCATTAACCGCTACTCGGACGAGTGTACACTTCAGCGTTATCAAGCGCGCTACCGTCAATATCATAATGTGTGGTCATTGGCAACATTGATGTTCCGGTGTCCGTCCCTCGTTTCGGCTCCCGATACTGCTCGAACTGACGGTGTACCTCACGTTAATTTCACTATCGATATAATTGTCAGAGTGAAAGATTATTTATCATGGAGTACTATTGTTATATCATGATTGGAGATACTAATAACGTATTTATTAAACAAGGATGGCTGCATACGTTGCTTCGTCTGGTGGGTGATTTCCAATGACGGGTGAGTTGACGATCCACACGGAGTCACTTCGATCGCTGCCCGACGATACAGCGGTGTTCGAATCGATTATCAACTTCCGTCGTCGGACGATGATTCGGTATATGGGGCAGCTTCCTCCCGACGCCGCCGTGGAAACGTCAGAGCTTGCGCGCGTGTGTGCGGCCGTTGAGCAAGATCTTCCGCTCCATAAGGTAAATCACCAAACGTATCGCCACGCCTACCAAGCGGTTCGCCAGCGGGACATTCCTCATCTTGCAGACGAGAACGTTCTCAAGCGCCACGACCGGGACACTATCACTCGAGGCAAAGCGTTCCCCGTCTTCATCGAACTACTCGGCGCCATGGATGGCCAACTAGACTGATCGACGGGAGACGATGGGGTTTTTGTGGACAAGCCAGTAGTAAGCTATCGATGGCTTTCGATGACGTGTGTGTGCTCATACCGACGTTCAATGAGGCCCCGACGATCGGATCGGTCGTCGACGGCTTCATCGATCGAGGGTACACGAACGTTCTCGTGATCGACGGCGGATCGACCGACGACACTCAGACGGTCGCTGCCGCTCACGGCGCACGCGTCATCGAGCAACGCCGTTCTGGGAAGGGGCAAGCGGTTCGGGAAGGACTCGAATACATCGACACCAAGTACATCGTGTTGATCGATGGCGATTCGACTTACGATCCCGCCGACGCCGACCGACTCCTCGAACCACTGTTCGACGGACGCGCCGAGCACGTCATCGGGAATCGATTGGCCCAGTTGGACGACGAAGCGATGAGCCGACTCAACCAGTTTGGAAACCGGCTCATCAACAGTGCGTTCACGATGATTCACGGGCGCGATTTCGGCGATATTCTCAGTGGATACCGGGCGTTCACCCGTGATTCGCTCGAACAGATCAGGCTGTCTGCCGATGGATTCACCATCGAAACCGAGTTGGCGGTCGCAGCAGTCAAACATCGGATTCCGACCACTGTCGTTCCGATCGAATACGCTCCTCGACCTTCCGATTCGGAGACGAACCTCGATCCGATCCGGGACGGTGGCCGGATCATTCACGCGCTGTACAGTCTGGCTCGGAGGAACAATCCCCTGTTTTACTTCGGGAGTGTCGGTGGATTGAGTATCCTGTTTGGCAGCGGTGTCGGCGTGTTCGTGGGATACGAATGGTTCGTCCGCCACATTTCTCACGAAGCGCTCGCTGTGGTCTCGGCGTTCGCAATCCTTCTCGGCGTCCAACTGTTCATGTTCGGTGTGCTGTCCGATATGGTGGTTGCCGTGAACCGAGAACACACTCGACAAGTCCAAGCGCTGGCAACACAGCTCCGTCAAGAATCGACCGACACCACGGAAGAAGCGAGCGAAACGACGGACGAAACACCTGAAGAGACCACGACGATCGACGCTGAGAACTGATCACAACGGAAAGACCGACCGGATCCGATCGAGGAGTTGATTGCCTTCCTCTTGGCGGTACCGCTCGAACACTGGATGAAGCTCGTTCAACAGTTCCTGTTTGGTTTCAAACTCTCGAGTTGGCGTGTGATCCAGTGCTGTGTCTAACTGTATCGTATTCCCAGTGGCGTTGTAAGGTACCTCGATGTGCCCGAGGGTCTCTCTGAGGGTTCGTTTGTCCGTTGGAAACGATACGTCGGCGTCGGAGAGGTACGAATCGAGCGCAGCGATGCCGAACGCGATCATATCCTGCCCATCACCGACGCCGTTGTCTTGGGGTGGTGGAGCTTTCATTAGCTACGGTATGTTCCCCTGCGTTGAAAAGCTACTCCCTGCTCCGTGATGTCTGTCCACACATACCGTTCAGATGGTTGGTGGTACGTTCCAGCGAGGGAGAGGGTATATCCGATTGGATTGATTGAACATACGTATGACGGACTACACAACGGTTTCCATCCCGAAAGATCTCGCCGACCGCGTCGAGGACACGATCGAGGGAACGAGCTTTTCGAGTACGAGCGATCTCGTTCGGTTCCTTCTCCGAAGCATCGTCATCCAACACCAACGTTCGGGAAACCTTTCGGAAGCTGAGTTCGAGGAAATCGCCCGTCAGTTGCAGGATCTCGGTTACCTACACGATTGATTCAGTCGGTGGTTCAGCATCGATGACGGTCACCGGAAGCGAGCTGCCACTCCGGTCGAACGCAGTGATCTCGTTCCACGGCGGGATCGCCAGAAACACCACTTCGTGGAGATCGTCCTCCAAGGAAAGTTCGCGTCCGCCGTCCGGATGAGAGACGAACCGGCCCTGTGAGCGTGGCATGCCGAGATCCATGCCGAAGACGGCAGTTACCGATTCACCGGTGCTCGGGTGGTAGAAGTGGGTGAATACCGGCGTCTCGGCCGAGAGTGATTCGGCACCCGTAAGTATCCCTGCGCGCGTCACCGTCAGATCGATCGACACTTGCTCGGGATCTTGCTCGCGGGCGAAATCGAGCAGTACCGACGCGAGTCCACGAGTGATGTAGCGCACACCGACTGTTGGGTGTGTAACTGGATAACTTGTCGGGTGGGATGGAGTGTATCCTGACGATGCTGTCAGCTAAACCGTTCACGGAGCAATTTCACGCAGAGCGATGGAGCGCGCGAGCGCGAGCTACGGATCGCGTTCCGGAGCGCTTGTTGGGTGTCGTCGGTGATCCCGGAACCGTGCCCGACCAACAGACGTTCGACCGCGAGTCCGCCGAGACCGCTTGGCGGCGTCAGTCGAAGCATCGGATGCACCCCGAGGTGCTCATCGGGTGCACAGAAATAATCGACCGTTCCGAGAGATTCCGGTACGAGGAGACTCCCATCGTCGGGGCGATACAGCACCGCTTCTTTCCAGATCGGGAGATCTAGTCGTTTTCGAACGCGGTAGCCCGTTCCACCGAGTGTTGTGCCCAGCGCACGTATCGGTGCATCGATCGCTTCATCGATCGAATTCATCCACGTCGGCCGGTGCACCGCAACATCGTGACGACGAGCGATCGCTGCAGCATCGCGTTTGTGCCTATCAAGCAACACAACCGTGCCGAGGACGTCGCCAAATCCCTCGAGCAGTTCATCGAGATCGTCAGCATCGACGGGATCGACCAACCAAACACCATCCTGTCTGGTTCCGGTGTCACCGTCGTTTTCCGCCCGGTCTACGAGTGCATGGCTCGCGCGCTGCATCCGCTCGTCCGGATAGGCGATCCATCCAACACCGTCTTCTCGCCTATCGATCTCTCGTAGCTCCGTCAAGTCGGACCCCTTCATCGGCATGGTGTACGGTTTCGACCGCGAGGATATAATAAACTGGCACGTGACACAGTCACAAACGAGGTGTGATCCGGAACAATTCGTGGCACTCAGTGGTGTCCTGTCTCGGTTTCGAACGCGTTCGAAACCGACAGTCCATACAGATACTGGACGGAGACGCGCAGGTAAAACCGGAGGAAAAAGCCGATGAGCAGCGTCTGTAACGCGATCGTGATGGGAAGCAGGACGATCCGAAGCAAGCCTGCGATCACCCAGCCAACGACGTAATCCTCCGTAACGACACAGGACCGGAGTGCGACGTGATCGAACGCTGCCCGGATCGACCGTCGGGTAGCGAACAAAGCTGTGGCTGCGGGCAGGAGATACGCGGCGACGATGAGTGCGAACAGTCCGAGCAGAAGCGTTACCGCACCCATCGCGTTGAGTACCCAGTGCAGTCCTTGTCCAGTCGGTCGTCGAAGAGAGAGACCGACGATTCCCAACGCGAGCGATGGCACGAAATACCCCAGGAGGATTACGGTCGCTCTGATCCCATCGAAGACGGCACTCAGACGAAATACCGGCGCAGTGGGTTCGTCGCTTCTGACGACGGCACGCAAGACGGCGATGTCATAGCCTCGCAGAATCAGAGATATGACAGCATAGCAGACGACAGCCCCACCGAGGAGAGGGGAAGACTGACGCCACGCGCTCTCTCCAGCAAGAAAACGCGGCCCGAAATCGAAAAGTCGCGTTTCGAGCAACACTGTCGTTCCGGCACCTACAGCTCCGAGCACGCCGAACAGGACGCCTCCGATGACGACCGCCTTTGAGCCGTCGTTCCCCGACGGTGGAAAGTTCAACGCAGCACGAATCACTGCCAAGACAGTAGGCCGTGACGACTATAACAGGCTCGAAATGAAATCCGTTGAACAGCTCGTGGTTGGAGGGCGTTCGCTAACGGCAGTTACCCGGCGTCGGTGGACAAAAGCGTCTCCTCACTCGGATCGTTTGCACTCCTTGAGATACACGAAAACCGCCCGAGAGCGTCGGAAAGCCTACGGCTTGTTCAGGCCGACCGAGACGGAGCCGCTTTCGATGAAGAAGTTGTATCGAACTTCGTTCTCTTCTCTGGGAGAACACCAGTTTGGGGTGCCAGCACCACCCTGGACCGTTTCGCAGTTCATCCGGATGTTCTCGACTCCTTTGTCTAAACAATGGATGATAGACGTTTGGAATACTTGTCATAGTGTGGATGGAGACCGTGTATGACGCGGTGGGACGACCGTTCAGTAGCGGAGCACTCGAGTGGATATCATGGTAATTAACCTGATATTCATCGATTGAATTCTCAATCGATATATCTATCGGGCGTGTGCGGACCATCCGGTGTGCCTTTCCGGGTCGACCGCCTCACTCTCGGTATGACCGAGGCGTCGTCTGCAGTGTTCGCACTGAACAGAAACAGGCAGCACGTAGTGAGACCATGAGTCACCGAGATCAATACTACAATAAGGCCAAACAGGAAGGCTACCGTTCGCGCGCGGCGTACAAGCTCAAACAGCTCGACGAGGCGACAACGTTGCTCAACGAGAGTGCGACGGTGGTCGACCTCGGGGCGGCTCCGGGAGGATGGCTTCAGGTTGCCACTGAGCGCGTCGGCGAGGAGGGGACGGTGGTGGGCGTCGATCGCCAACGCATCGACCCGATCGACGGCGTACAGACGATCAGGGGCGATATGACCGACGATGAAACCCGTGAACGGGTTGCAGATCGGATCGAGGAATCCACGGGAGATGGCGTGGCCGATGTCGTTCTCTCGGACATGGCACCGAATATGACCGGAGAGTACTCCCTCGACCACGCGCGTTCGATCCATCTTGCCCGGCAGGCGTTCGACACAGCGATGGCAGTGTTAGCTCCCGGTGGAGATTTCGTCGTGAAGGTGTTCGATGGCTCCGATCTGGCAGCGTTCCGAGCGGAGATCGAATCGGAGTTCAAATACGTCCGTGCCGTCCACCCCGACGCTTCCCGTGATGAGTCTTCTGAGCTGTATCTGGTCGGCAAAGGTCACATCACGGTCCCGCTCGAAGCTGGTGTCGAGACCACCGTCGAGATCGTCGACACCGGTCACGAAGGCGACGGCATCGCCAAGGTCGACGGCTACACCCTGTTTGTTCCCGACACCGAGGCGGGAGAAACCGTCCGGGTGGTCGTCACAGACGTGAAGCCGAATTTCGGCTTCGCCGAGCGAATCGAATGACGCTTCTCAGGCCGTCACCGCGGTTTTCGATCGGTTCGATCGAACGAACCCCACGACCACGTACACGAACGGCGTATCCAGCAGCGCGATGAGGAGTTTCAGCAGGTACTGTCCCACGACGAGCGGAGCGACAGCACCCCACGAGAGCGGTGCGCCGGTGTCCAACAGAACGGGGGCGATCACGAACCCGATCCCGACGAAGACGACCGTATCGATCAGCTGGCTTGTTGCGGTTGAGCCGATGTTGCGAAGCCAGAGCTGCGCGCCGCCGGTCGCTTCTCGCAGCCGGTGAAACACGATTACATCCCAATTTTGACTGAGGAGATAGGCTGTGAGACTTCCGAGAACGATGTTCGTGCTCGCGCCAAGTACCGTCTGGAAGGCATCGGGATCGACGGCGTTGGTTTGGGCTGAGGGGGCCCAGATCGTGCTCCAGACGAGTGCTAGCAACACGATGTTCATGAAAAATCCGACGTTCACCACCATCTGGGCCGATCGCTTGCCGTACAGCTCCGTGATGCAGTCCGAGGCGAAAAACGTGAGCGCGTAGGCCAGCGCTGCACCGGGCATGGCGAGCGAGCTACCAGCGACCGGTATCGCTACCGGAAGGGTGAACTCGATCACCTTCGCGGCCGTCAGCTGAGCGGTGACGAGTGCCGTGATGAACAGTGACACCAACACGAGCGCGGAAACGGACAGTACGAGCGAATCAGGTGCCCGTGTGCTGTCTTGGGGGCGATCTTCACTCATCCGTCTCCAATCGACCGTGTCGCTCGTCGATCTCGTCGAGCAGATCGAGCGTCTTCCGGACCGACGCCCGAATGGCATCGCTCCGGTTGACGAACTTCCCGTCTTCCCCGACGTGTTCGTCGAGATCGTCGAGCAGTTCTTCTGGTATCTCTACGCTTATCTTGACCATACTCTAGGGTATAGAATTTCACGGCTAATATCCACGGTTTCGGCCGGCGGAGTGGCAATCGGAGTGACGAGCTTACCGTTCGGAAGCAGAGAGCACAGCTCGTAACTGTTCGCGTGAGAACAACGTCGACGGTCGATCCATATGAACACCGATTTCGCCAGATAGAGCGTCTAACCCGGCTGACTGGACGGCAGACGGGAGCGAATACGCACGCCGAACCCAATGCCCGAGACGGATCTCGGTGCTGAGGTCGTCTCGCCACGCGCGTTCGTACTCACCGAGCGTTCCGGGACGAGTCGGATCGATCTCGCGGGCAGCATGGTCGGCGGCGCGCATGCCATACAAGATACCGCCGCCGGTGAACGGTTTGGTCTGGCCGGCTGCATCGCCAATGAGGAAGCTGCGTCGGCCGATCACTCGGCGCGGTGGACCGATCGGGATCGCCCCCGAACAACGGTGTGAGACATCGACGCCGTAGGCATCACAGAACGAGGAAAAGCGCCCCGACACGTCGCTGTCCGGAGCGACCGCCAACCCGTACTCGACCCCCGCTTCGCCGCGTGGAATGCGCCACGCGAAAAACTCCGGAACGGTGAGATGAACGTCCACGAACGCTTCGTGGTCGGGTGTCGAATCGAACGCCAACACCCCATGGAGGAACTCCTCGGGTTGGGGCAGATCACACTCCCGGCGTACCCGTGACCGAGGACCGTCACAGCCTGCAACCATTCGCGCGTCGTGGCGCTCGGTTCCGTCTGGACCGTTCACTGTCACTGTGACGTGGTCGCGGTGCTCTTCGAGGGCTGTCACGGTGTGCTGATCACGGACATCCGCGCCGGCTCGGTCGGCCATGCGCGCGAGCGTTTTATCCAGCCCCACCCGGTCGATGGCGTTCGAGACCGGTTCGTCCTTGTAGAACGGCTCACCGTCCGTTTCCGGCCCGCCGATATGAAACCGTGCACCCCGGATCTCGTTTTGAAAGAGTTCATCCCGGGCGTCCGCAGGAACGTACTCCCAGATGTCTGTGCTAACGTGTCCAGAACAGGCGAGGGGTCGACCGATCTCCCCGTGTTCGAACACGAGCACGTCGTGGTTTCGCTCGGCCGCGCTGCGGGCAAACCGCGAACCGGCAGGTCCCGCACCCACAACGATGAAATCGTGCATTACCGGGCGAAAACACGCCAGCGAAGATATACCCCTCGAATCAGGAATCGTCCATCTCTTTCGCTTCGAATTCGACGTCTTTCTGCTCGCCTGCCAGAGCGATGTGGCCGTAATTGATCAGGCCCACGAAAACGGTCCCGCCGATTATGTTTCCGATCGTCGTACACAACAAGAAGAGTCCGAACGCTTCGAGCGTGACGCCCGTGCCGAGCGCCACTGCTGAGAGCACCTCTGTCGTGCCGAGGATAGCGTGGTGAAACGGGCCGAATCCGATGGCTGCAGTGGTGAGTAACACAAAGATGATGCGGCCGATCGTGTCGCGGCTGGCGGCTGAGAGCCACGTCGCCAATCCCATCAACCACCCGGCAATGACTCCCGAGAGCACGATGACCCACCACGGAAGCCCTACTAACGCCCCAGCAAGCGAGCCGAACGCCGCAGGCTCGGCGATACCCATCGGATCACCGATAGCGACGATCAGGGCGACGAATGCACCACACCCAACCAGATTCGAGACGTACGTCACGCTCCAAATGCGTCCCAGATCGGAAATCGACGCGCGCCCATCGAAAACGGGGAGGACCGCCATCGTCGAATGGGCGGTAAACAGTTCAGTTTGTCCGATAACCACGAACAGAAACGGGATCGAAGAGACACCAGCGAGGACGACCTGTTTCGTGAGTTCTGAGCCAAACCCACCGGAAAATGTCAGCACCATCGCCATGAACAACGCACCGAAGCTCAGGTTGAGCCCCGCAGAGAACCCAGAGATGAACGTCCCCAGCACCGGCCGATCCATCTCTTTGAGCGCGCTTTCCATCTCCCGTTCGAGGATCTTGCGATACGAGAGCGTTGCACCGGTTGGACCGTCGGAATCAGTTCCCATGTACGTCTTCCCTGCTGTTCATCCTACAAAACAGTTCGTCTGTGACCGGGGTGTGCCTTCGCTGTCGGTGTGGTTACAGAAGTACGAGAAGAAAGCCTCGCCCTTTAGGGCGGGAGGATGTCAGTCCGGCTCTGGGGCGTACTCCGGTCCCACGACGATCTCCAACTCCCGCGGGCGGATATTCAGCGACAGCTTCTGATGAGAACGTATCTCTCCATCGAGACTGAACTCGACCTCGGTGTCCTGTTGATTCGTTATCTCTAGATGATCGGACGTAAAACGCAGCATATGTTCGGTCGTTTCTCCGAACCACCGCTGTATCGCGGCTTCGGTGAGGAGGTCGTTCGTCGGCATCTCTTCGACGATCAGCACCTCGAAGAGACCGTCCTCTGCGTTTGCTTGTCCGCCGTTGCCCACGAACCGCCGGGCGTTCCCGATGAGGATACAGAGCGCCTCTCCCTGCCACGTGGACTCCGGAGCGGTGGCCCCAGTATCGATCTCTACGTGAAGCGGGTCGAACTCGGCTGCTTGTCGTATTCCGGTGAGGACGTACGCGAGCGTTCCGAACCGTTCTTTGAGTTCTGAACTTGTTTCGGAGCTTGTCTGTGCTGTGATACCCGCGATACAGGAGTTCGTGAACAGTTCACCATCGGCGACTCCAACGTCGATCCGTCGACGCTCACCTGTTTCGAGCAGCTCGAACGCCCGTTCGATGGTTTCCACGCCGAGATTCTGCGCGAAGTTGTTCCCAGTGCCAGCAGGAAGCACGCCGAACGTTACATCGGAGAGGGATCCAGCCCGATCGTACCCATCGACGACCTGGTGTATCGTCCCATCCCCACCACACGCGGCGAGCCGAGAGATGTTTTCGCGGGCGGCTTCTTTCCCCAGTTCGACCGCATCACCCGCCGCTTCCGTTTCGATAACCGTATGTCCTCGATCAGCCGCGTACGACCGAACCTCCTCAACGTGATTTCCCGTCCCACTTGAGGGATTGAGTACGATCCACCATCGATCGTTGTCGGGAGAAACGGCCGTCGACGAGTCATCGCCCGAATCGATGTGTTCATCCTTCATACTGTCGTATTGGTGGATATCAAATGCTGTTTGCCACGGTCGATCGTTCGCACGATTCGATTCCGGCGTTAAAACGGCCCATACGCGATAATTACTGACTGTTGGTGTTCCATCTACAAATAGACGTGGTTCGTCTCCGCAGGAAAGAAACCCTTTGGGCGAGAAAGACACACTGTTATCACACGCCGGGAATGCACTGTCGATTTCATTGAACCATGGTGAACGGGCCCCCATCTATCACGTGCATTTCACACATCAGTGGATTCGACCATTTCAGACCGCCTGCCAGGCCGATCATGGCGTCTACACAATGATTACAGTAGATCTTCACACCCACACCCGGTTTTTCCACGCGTTCAGCGGTCCGACCAGCTACGACCCGGTCGGCGCGCGTCTGTTAGTGGCGTTCGCACAGTGGCGTGGACTCGACGCCGTCGCAGTGACCAACCACGACTACTACAGCTGTCTCGACATCGATACGAGGGGAGTAACCCTCATTCCGGGGGTTGAGGTGTCGACGAGCGCCGGTCACATGCTGGTGATCGGACCGGACCCTCCCACGCGAACGACGCCGGGAGCACTCACGCCGGAGGAAACCATCGATATCGCACACGCCCGAGACTGTGCAGCGATCGTAGCTCATCCGTTTCGGAACAGCGTGGTTCGTGATCTTGATTTGCCGTTCGATGCCTACGAAGTCAACGGTAAGCGCTCCGTACCGATCGATCAGATCCAACAGCTGTCTGAAGCGGACGACACACCTCTCATCGGTGGTAGTGACGCCCATTACCCCTTCGAAGTCGGACGGGCGTACACGCGGGTTGACACCGAGAAATCCACTCCCAAAGCAGTCGCCGAAGCGATCCGGAACGGACGTACCGACTACCGTCTCAACGAATCGTTCCCGCTCCAGTTGCTACGGCAGCTATACCAACGTGTTCATCGACTCAAAGGCCACGTCGATGCCTGATCCACGATCGATCTGTGATCGTTTATCCGTCTGCCTTTGAAAGAGAGACGTATGCTTGGGGAGACACCGCCTGTCCGGGGAGATCGAGACGGTCCAGTTCCGATCGGGATCAAGATCGGGAGTACGCGAACCGTCATCGCTCGACCGGACGAGTCGGGGATCGAGACCCACGCAACACTCACCTGTTTGGCCCAATACGAGGATGTCCTGTCGGGAACGACGCAGGTCATCTACGGTGAGAAAGCGGCGTACGAATATCCCGAGCGGGTGGAGTTCATGCTGCGGACGGGACTCCCCGAGGACGATGATCGGGCGGCGGCCACGGCGACGTTTTTCGAGCAGATCGTCGATGAGAACGACCTTCCGACGAACAGCGTTGCAGTGTACGCCATTCCGGCGATCAACAACGAAACCGGATTGCGGAACCTGACCGACGTGATCGAACGGACCGCTATCGGTGGTCGGCTCATCCGGGGCTATCCGGAGTCGTTGTGTGGATCGATTCCCGCGTTCGGCTCGGAACTGACAGCGATCGGGCGCGTTTTTATATCGATCAATATGGGATCGACGAACATCGGTGCGTGTGCATACCGCCATGGAAAACAGCTATCGCGGTTCACGACGGGATCGATCGCTGGAAACGAAGTCGACCGATGGATCGCTACCAACGTCGAGGAAGAGACCCAAGGCCGGGTCCACATCGATGGGACCACGGCGAGAGAGTATAAGGAGGAACACGGTGATTTCAACGACTTTCGGCCGTTTACCGACGTTATCCAGCAACCCGGCGGAGGGACCCACGAGTTCACCATCGAACGCAGCGTGATGGACGCACTCGACCGGTACGTCGACGACGCTGTCGACGCGATCGCAAACGAGTTCCTCCCACAGCTGGCCACCGATCACACGAAAGTATACAAACACGTTCTCAACGAACCGATCGCTCTCACCGGTGGGATGGCCGCGGTTCCGGGGTTACCCGAAACGTTCGAACGCCGGCTCGGCGAGGAACTCCAACACAAGGTCAACGTGATCGCGCCCGAAGACCCCGAGACGGCCGCTGCTCGAGGTGCGTTCAGTCTCGCAGACCAGTTCATCGAGAAGGAATGGTACTAACCATCACAAAGAGAGGTCACACGTAATCGAGCGTATCGTATCGAGTAACGACCCCGTTAAAATCAGTATCGAACGCGAGAACGTCGTCGATTTCGCGTTGTTTACGTACTAATAAATGATCTCGCTATGAACCGTTCGATCCACACGGTAGCGGTTCTCCATCCCGTACAGTACCAACCATTAAGCAGATACAATTAGATACACGATCAGTATGTCGCCAGAATGGACAAGTGCGGGAAGCGGCAATTGGTTCGAGCGGGCGGGCCACCGGCTTGCGGGCGTCGTAGAGCGGTGGATGCCGAGTCCGTTTCTGTTTGCGATCATCCTGAGCTACGTGGTGTTCGTCGCAGGTATCGTTCTCGAAGGAGTCGGGCCGACCGCGATGGTCGGCCATTGGTTCGATGGGTTTTGGACGTTTCTCTCGTTCGGCATGCAGATGGTTCTCATTCTGATGACTGGATTCGTCATCGCGTATCATCCACGAGTGAACGGCAGACTTCGGCAGCTGGCACAGCTCCCATCGACCGGTCGGCAGGCGGTCGTGATGGTCGGCGTGTTCTCGATGGCCATGGCGTGGGTACACTGGGGGTTCAGTCTCATCCTCGGGGCCATTTTTGCCCGCGAGATGGGGATCGCTGCCGATGAGAACGGCGTCGACGTCCACTACCCGTTGTTGTGCGTGGCGGGATACATGGGACTGGGACTGACGTGGCACTGGGGGCTGTCGGGATCAGCGCCGCTGTTGCTCGCTACCGAGGGAAACGAGTTCATTGAACTCGGCGTGCTTGACGGCGTCATCAGCACCACTCGAACGATCTTCCACCCCTACGCGCTTGCGTTGACCACTCTCGGAATCGGGTACGCCGCCGTCGCATTGGCGCTGCTTACTCCCTCTCCCGCCCGGTCTCGATCCATCTCCACGTATCTTTCCGCCGAGGAACTCGACCGGGACCGGGCTGGAAGCGATCCCCCGACCGATCCACAGGCCCCAGCCCAGCGCATCGACAACAGCCGTGTGCTCGGCGGGGTGATCGCACTGACGGGGCTGTCGTACGTGGCGTTCCTGTTCGTAACCCAAGGTCTGGATGCACTCACGCTGAACGTCGTCAATTTCGGCTTCCTGTTTCTCGGCGTCGCCCTGTACACCCGGCCGGCCGTCTACCGCGAGCGGTTCGAGGAAGCGGCCTCAGCCGCATCAGGGATCATCCTTCTGTTTCCCTTTTTCGCGGGCATCCAAGGAATGATGAACGCCTCCGGACTGTCAGAGCGGCTGGCCGAAACGTTGCTGTCGGTCTCGACAGCCGAGACGTTCCCCGTTATCGCGTGGCTCACCGGTTCGGTCGTCAACCTCTTCGTGCCCTCGGGCGGTGGGGAATGGATCGTACTCGGGCCCTCTGTCGTGGACGCCGCACAACAGTTGGGCGTTCCGGTCGGGCAGGCGACGATCGCGTACGCCGTCGGGGATGCACACACCAACCTGCTCAATCCGTTCTGGGCGCTTCCCCTGCTAGCGATCACCGGGCTCAAGGCCCGTGAACTGTTCGGCTACGCTGTCGCCATGCTGCTGTTGCTTATCCCGTTTCTGAGCGTCGCCTTGTTGGTGCTTCCGTATTGAGTTCGGATACACAGTCCTCGTTGGGGATGAACCGGACTTTCTCCGATACGGGAAGCTCCAACTGTTCCCGATCTCTTTCGGGATCGTTGCTTGCCCGCTTCGAGTAACGGTGACGATTCGACCGATTATTATTCCATTATATTCATAACATTAGATTGTTGTAATGGATCTTCTCCTGTGGTCACGCTGAGACAGTACCTCGAGACGAACGCGTCGTTTATGGGAAGAAAGCCCGGAGAAAGCACATGAGCACCGAGGAGTTGGACCGTACCGATCGGGCCATCATCAATGGGTTTCAGGGCGGATTTCCGGTTACAGCACGACCGTTCGAAGCGGCGGCCGACGCGCTCGGTGACCGATCGATCGACGTGACAGCCAACGAGCTTCTTGATCGGATCCGGACGCTGTCGGAAGAGGGTGTCCTCACGCGGTTCGGACCGCTCATCAACGCCGAAGCGATCGGGGGCACGGCGACGCTGGTGGCTATGCACGCCCCAGAAGAACGGTTCGAGGAGATCGTACGGCAGGTCAATGACCACCGGGAGATCGCCCACAACTACGAGCGCGAGCACCCCCATCTCAACATGTGGTTCGTCGTGTCGGTAGCCGACGCCGACCGCGTAGAGAATGTGTTGGACACCATCGAGTCTGAAACCGGACAGCCGACGTACAACATGCCAAAACAGAGGGAGTTCCGCGTCGAGGCGAAGTTTCCGATCGATGGACCTCTACGCGATACCGGACTCGACCTCTCCGAGTTAGGACCCGCTCCCGATCCGATCTCCGCCGAGCAGACGGGACTCACGCCTGCGGAACGGGTGTTACTCCGGGAGATTCAGGACGGGTTACCACTGACACAGACACCGTACGCCGACGTTGGGCGGGCCATCGACCAGCCGCTCGACTGGACGCTCGAAACGATCGCACGATTCAACGAGCGCGGGCAGATCCGGCGCATCGGCGTGATTCCAAACCACTACGCGCTCGGGTATACGGAAAACGGGATGACTGTGTGGAACGTCCCGGACGATCTCGTCGAAGCGGTCGGACCGGAGATCGCATCTTTGGAGTACGTCACCCACTGTTATGAGCGTCCACGCCACGAGGACGTGTGGCCGTACAACTTCTTTGCGATGACCCACGGTCGCACTGACGCCGAAAGCGACCGACGGATCCGGGCGATTCGAGATCGAATGGCCGAGTTTTGGGACGTCGATGCCGACCAGTGGGACACGCTGTTCTCGACGTCGGTGTTGAAAAAAACGGGCATCAGGCTCGACGATCGGCTGTCGGACACGGGGTCAGCGTGATTCCCCTGTTACACGATTTTACCGGTACTCGGGTGCTCGTCTTTGGGGGTGGGCGGGTCGGTGCGCGCCGTGCCCGCACATTCGACCGCGAAGCCGACGTGGTGGTCGTCAGTCCCACGTTCGTCGAGGAGTCGTTCGGCTCGGCGGCTCGCGTCCGCGCCGCGCCCGAACCGGCTGCTGTCGGTGACTGGATCGACCGCGTCGATCCGGCGGTGATCGTCGCAGCCACCGATCGAACGGCACTGAATGACGCGATCGCCACCGCTGGCCACGATCGTGGTGTGCTCGTCAACCGAGCCGATCAGGCGGCTGGAGCCGACAGAACGGTCTCTGATGTCGCCGTTCCCGCTACCGTCTGGTCGGAACCGGTCGTCGTGGGCATCTCGACGGGGGGACGGAGTCCGGCGCTGACCCGCGTGCTCCGAGAACGGATCGAGCCTCACATCGAGGATGCAGGTGAGATGGCACGAGTAACGGGATCTCTTCGAGCGGCACTAAACGACGTCTCACCGGAACAACGACGATCGGCCCTCCGCGCTGTCGTGCGGTCCGATCGCGTTTGGAAGGCTTTAGGTGATAGCCATACGAACACGGAGCAAGCAGTGAGCGAAGTCATCGCTTCTGAACTGGGTGAAACGGAATGACTGCCGGGACTGGCGTCATCACGGGATGGAGCATCAGCCACAGCAACGCCGACATCGACACGATCGAGACTGCGTGTTCGAGATCCGACTCGGAAATCATCGAATCAGTGCTCGATCAGTCCGCTGTCACCGAAGCCGTCTGTATCCAGACGTGCAACCGGGTCGAAACCTACGTCGTCACTGATTCGTCTGCTACCGGTCGGGAGGCTCTCGAAACGGTCCGCCCCGACGTTTCCGACGCGGCTATCAGTGAACTGGACCACGAGGGATCGCTACGACACCTGATGCGCGTCGCCTGTGGCCTAGAATCGCTCGTCCTCGGCGAAGACCAGATCCTCGGTCAGTTACGGGATGCGTATCTGACCGCACGGTCGATGGACGCCGTCGGGCCCGTGCTTGAAACGGGGTTGACGAAGGCAATCCACGTTGGAGAGCGGGCGAGAAGTGAGACGACGATCAACGAAGGCGTCGTTTCGTTGGGAAGTGCGGCCGTGGAGTTGGCCAACCGGGAAACCGAACTTGCCTCTGCGACGGCGATGGTCGTCGGTGTGGGTGAGATGGGTACGATCGCGGCGAGCGCGCTCGCTCCCGACGTGAACCAGCTCATCGTCGCCAACCGAACCACCGAACACGCCGAGCACCTCGTGGATGCCCTTGACGGTGCCCGTGCCATCGGTCTCGATTCGCTTTCGGACACGATCGCGGACTGTGACATCGTCGTCAGCGCCACAGGTAGCGATACCCCGATCATCGACCGCTCGATGGTGAACGCAAGTGATGATCCGACGCTACTCATCGATATCGCTCAGCCTCGTGATATCGCTCCGACCGTCGGCTCATTTCCGGGCGTGGAGCTGTACGATCTCGACGCACTCGAATCGATTACGGCCGAGACGACAGAAGCCCGCCGCGGGGCCGCCCGACAGGTCGAGGAGATGATCGATGAGGCGATCGACCGGCTTCTCACTCAGTACAAACGAAAGCAGGCAGATGAGGTCATCGCCGCCATGTATGAGGGGGCAGAACGCATCAAACAACGAGAGCTACAGACTGCGCTCTCACAGCTCGATGCAGCGGATGAACTCACCGCTGAACAGCGCGAAACCGTCGAATCGCTCGCGGATGCACTCGTCGGACAACTGCTCGCTGCACCGACGAAAAGCCTCCGTGACGCCGCAGAACGCGACGACTGGTCGACGATCAACACCGCGCTTCAGCTGTTTGATCCTGGCTTCGAAGAACGGCCGTCACGGTCAGACCGATCTCCTCAGTATTCATCTCCGAATACAAAGCCGACGGCGGCAAACGCCGGAATCACGGGATCGGATGCTTCGGACGATGACTGACCGTACGCAGAACGGGAACTGACTTACTCGATCTGCTGTTCGTACTCCTCGGCAGTGAGAAGCGCGTCACTTTCGGACGCGTCGATCTCATCGAGTTCGAGTAGCCACCCATCGCCGTAGGGATCGTCGTTGAGGCGTTCGGGTTCGTCGAACACTGCTTCGTTCACCGTAGCAACGGTTCCCGACAGCGGTGAATACAGATCCGAGACGGCTTTGATCGATTCCACCACGCCGAGTTCGCCGTCTTGATCGATTTCCTCGTCCGGCTCCGGTAGCTCGACGAACACGATGTCACCGAGTTCGTCTTGTGCGAATTCAGAGATTCCGACGCGCGCGGTTCCGGCTTGCTCGTCAATACGCGCCCATTCGTGTGTTTCTAGGTAGTAGCAGTCCTCTGGTATCTCGAAGCTCATTGTTCGACAGTTGGGTGCTCAAAGGGCGGGTTCTTGATGAGTCCTGCCTTTCGATCGTCACGAATGACAACTCGGATCTCCGTTCCCGGCTCGGCGTGATCCGTGGACACGTATCCTAACCCGATCGGAACGCCGAGCGTCGGGCTGAGTGTCCCACTGGTTACGGTTCCGATCGGCGTGCCGTCGGCGCTCTCGACCGCGTATCCGTTGCGTGGCACGCCGCGCTCGGTGAGTTCGATCCCGACGAACTGCTCGTTCGGCGTAGCATCGACGAGCACGTCCCGTCCCAAGAACTGCGTATCGGTATCGACGACGAAACCGATACCCGCTTCATACGGCGTTCGTGGGTTCGATTCCGGATCAAAATCCTGTCCCGACAGCAAAAACCCCTGTTCGATCCGGAGCGTATCCCGCGCCCCGAGTCCGCAGGGCTGACCGTCTATGGCGTCCCACACTGCTCGTGTGTCCTCCCACGGACAGAGCAGTTCGAAGCCGTCCTCGCCGGTGTATCCCGTCCGCGAACAGAGACAGTCCACGCCTGCGATGGACACCGACTGGATTTTGAACCGTCCGAGATCGCGGGCGGTCTCGATCACCGCACCGACGCGCGCCTCGCTCTCAGGTCCCTGAACGGCGATCATCGCGTATCGTTCGGTGACGTTCGCAACCGTACAATCGAGATCCCACTTCTCGCGGTGGGAACGCCAATGGTCGTACAGCTCCTCGTCGTGACCGGCGTTTGGAACGAACAGGTATCCTTCGTCGTCCGGACGGTTGTAGACGACCGTATCGTCCAGCATGATCCCGCGTTCGTCGGTGACTGCCGAGTACTGACCGTCCCCCGGCTCGAGAGCGGTCACATCGTTCGTGGTGAGTCGTTGTGTGAGCTCGTCCGCGTCCGGCCCACGAACCTCGATCTCGCCCATGTGTGAGACGTCGAATTTGCCGATCGACTCCCGAACGGCCTCATGTTCGGTTTTGATCGATTCGAACTCGACCGGCATCTCCCAGCCGCCGAACGATGTGAGAGATGCCCCACGGTCCATGTGGACATCGCCCAGCGGTGGCTGTCGCAACTCCTGTGCCATACGCTCTCCACGAACTGGATCGGGTAATCGTTTGCCTTCGTTCGAACGGGTAGTGACGACCGGGAGCGTTACAGATCCACGCTCCGGAATCGGAGGGTGCCAAGCGCGGCCGGAAGGACGATCCAAGCTATGAGAATGAGCAGCGCGAACCACGCCGAGAGGTAGAACGGATCGCCGGGCTGAGACGTGAATACCTCATTGAAGCTAGCCTCTGAAACCATTGCCGCCGTCACAGTGCTGAACGCGCCGTTCGGACTCAACTGTGTGTACAACAGAAACCAGTCCGGAATGCCCTGCCTGAAAAAGAACGTTCCGCTGATGATCCAGTCGATCCCGATTCCGATCGTTTCCCACAGCCAGTTGAACAGGAGATAGACGCCGAAGATGCCGGCTCCGGCCTTCGTCGTGGATTTCGTCAGCGCGGAGAATCCGATCCCGATGCTCACGTAGGCAGCACCGAACAAGACGGCCAACAGCACGAACAACGCGAATCGGCCCGGGGACATTTCGGGATACAGGGCCAACATAACGGCCGTGGCAACAGCGAATCCGACGACGATCGACACCGTCAGCACGGATACCCGACCGATGAGCTTACCCATCACGACACTTGACCGACGGTGAGGCAGCGACAGGAGAAGCTTCACGCTGCCGTTCTCGACCTCTCCCGAAATGGCCTTGTATCCGAGCATCAGCCCGATGATCGGAACGAGCATTGTGACGGGGGTTTGTAAGAAATCGACGAATCCGAGCGAAGAGATGACGTCGTTCGCACCGCCTTGTTGGATCGCCGGGATCTGGGCGTACAGGAACGCACTGCCAGCTGCAAACAGGATGAACAGTAACGACACGACCCACAGCAGCTTCGAGCGTCCGGCGTCACGGAAGTCCTTCTGTGCGACGATCGCCCAGCTCATGCGACCACCCGCTGTTCGTCGTTGGTGTACGCCATAAACAGATCTTCGAGACTCGCGTCTTCGGTAGCGAAGTCCTCGACGGTCGCACCGCTCTCTTCGATCGTACTCAACACCGCAGATTTCGAGTCGTCACTCGATTCGACCGTAATGGCCGTCCCGTCGACCATGACCCCTGACACGCCGCTGAGCGCCCGGAGCCGCTGTTCGATGTCGTCTGGTATCCGGTCGACGTGGACAACTAACGTCGACTGAGTTCCGATCGCATCGCGCAGTCCATTGATCGTGTCCTCCGCGACGAGTTTACCCTCCCGAAGGATGCCAACTCGGTCACAGATCGAATCGACCTGACCGAGGATATGACTCGAAAAGAACACGGAGGCACCGCGATTGCACTCCTCACGGATGATTTCACGCATCTCGCGAGCGCCTGCGGGATCTAGTCCCGTCGATGGCTCGTCTAGGATAAGTAGGTCTGGCTCCCCGACGAGCGCCATTCCGAGTACAAGTCGTTGGGCCATTCCTTTCGAGTAGCCGCCTGCCTTCCGATCCGCGGCGTCGGCGATACCGACCCGTGATAGCAACTCGTCAGGGTCATCGTCGGCGTTCTTCGAATCGATGGCGAACTGGAGGTGTTGACGGCCGGTAAGCCGATCGTACACGTGATAGCCGTCGGGCAACACGCCGACGCGCTGTCTGATCTGGGTGCTCTCCTCGCGGGCGTCATAACCAAGCACCCGCGCACTTCCGGCTGTCGGGCGCACGAAATCGAGCAACACGTTGATCGTCGTCGATTTTCCAGCACCGTTTGGACCTAAAAAGCCGTATATCTCGCCGTTCTCTACTGTAAGATCGAGGTCATTCAGGGCGGTGACCTCTCCAAACCGTTTTGTTACGCCTTGGAGTTCGATGGCGGCCATACCGCTCATTGAGCGTCATGCATTATAACAGTGATTATTTCGCGCTCTAACTTTGTTATAATTCTGTATGCAACTGTTTAGCTCACGAATAATTTTTTGCCTTACTGGTCATGACAACTAGTGATTTCGGTACTCGGACTGGGCGATGCTGTAGCGCACCACGTCCATAACAGTGCCGTCTTGGGTCGCGAGGTGGTTGCGGAGTTGTCCCTCACGGCGACCGCCGTGTGCCTCGACGTATTTTCGGATCGCGCGCTGGGAGCTGTCGTTGTCTGGATGGTGGCTGACAGTCACGAGATCCAGATCCAGCCGCTCGAACGCCAATTCTAGCAGCGCATCCGCCCGCTCACCGGAGTAGCCCCGACCCCACAGCGGCTTACGTAACCAGAGTCCAAGCGTTCCCACTCGCCGTTTCCAGTCGATTCCGAGTCCCGTCGTTCCACCGAACTCACCGGCGTTGGCTTCGGTCTCCTGTGGATACACCACGTACGTTGCACCCTCACCGTCCTCCCACACCTCCTGTTGGCGCTCGATGAACGTTCGGGTCTCGTTCAGCGACCGGTGGGGCGACCAGTTGAGGTGTCGCGTGATCTCCTCGATGTGGGGGGCGTCGACAGACGCGTGCTCGTAACACTCAAACAGGTGTTCCATTGTCAACCGGTCGAGTACCAGCCGATCGGTCTCGATCGTCTCCGGAAACATAGTTGATACTATCACGAAACGATGATAAGCGTTCTGTAGCTGTGTGAATGTATGACGTGGGCGGTGTACAGCATTCCCTATCGAAGCGGAGGGCAGCGATACCGAAACTGTCTGTAGAAAATATCATTTTTCAGAGATATATTTTCATTTATTCCCATCCTTGCATTAGGTATGTCGGAGACAACGCTCGATAGTCGCGGTCGGCTCACGCTTTCCAAAGCGATACGAGAGCGGCACGGGGAGCGTTACCACATCGTTGAGCTACACGATAGCATTAAACTCATTCCCATCGCGGACGATCCGCTCTCAGCACTCCGAGAGGAGTTCGCAGGCGTTGAGCAGTCGGTCGATGAACTCCGCGAACACGCGCGACGTGACGCGCTTGACGAGACTGGTAGGTGAATGTACGTCGAAACTGATTTTCTGCTCGCCCTCATCAAAGACGACGATTGGTTCAGTGACGCCGCCGAGACGGCGTATCACGAACACCGGGAGTCACTCTGGACATCGCAGTTCACACTCATCGAGCTTCTTTTCGTCGCGTACCTATAAGAATTAAATACTGAGCGTGTCATTGCTAATGCTTCCAGTCTCATCGACGTTCGGGGTGATGCCGAGACGGTCGTTGCGGCGGCGAGCCACGTCGAAGAGCACGGGTTCACCTCCTTCGACGCGCTCTATCTCGTCGAATCGGACGGCGACACTGTCGTGTCGAGTGATGGATCGTACGAAGGGTTCGCGCCCGTCTCGATCTGAACACGGTCGATGATCAAGCGTGACTGACTCCGAACAACCTCAGCGTTAAGTTCGAACCCCTCCGAGAGCAGGTAACGAATGTGCTCGAACGGGTCGCATACGAACGGAATGGTGGTGTGCCGGTGGAACGATGACTGATTGGACCGAGAAATACCGCCCGACCACACTGGCCGAAGTCCGGGGGAACAACAAAGCCCGCGATGCGCTCCGCGAGTGGGCCGAGTCGTGGGATGAACACAGAGAGAGTGTCATCCTCCACGGCAGTCCGGGCGTCGGAAAGACATCCGCAGCTCACGCGCTCGCAAACGATATGAATTGGTCGACCATCGAGCTCAACGCCAGCGACCAGCGCACTGCGGACGCGATCGATCGGGTCGCGGGTGGTGCTGCGATGAATCAGTCCCTATCGGGCACCGGACGACAGCTCGTGATCCTGGATGAAGCGGACAATATCCACGGCAACGCCGATCGAGGTGGTGCGCGTGCCGTCACCCAACTCGTCAAAGAGACCCAACAACCGATGGTGCTCATCGCAAACGAGTATTACGACATGTCGAACGCGCTCCGGAACGCCTGTCAGGAGATCGAGTTTCGAGACGTTTCGGCGCGGTCGATCGTCCCCGTGCTTAGGGACATCTGCCGGAAAGAAGACATCGAATACGAGTCGTCGGCGCTTGATGCGATCGCAGAGACCAACAGCGGGGATCTCCGGGGCGCGGTGAACGATCTCCAAGCGATCGCTGGCAACCGTGGACGGATCGAAGAATCCAACGTCGTGACTGGTGACCGTGATCGAACGGAGGGGATCTTTCAGTTGCTCGATGCCGTCTTCAAAGAGAAGGATGCCCGGGGTGCGCTCGAATTTTCGTACGATGTGGACGAAACGCCGGACGATGTCGTCAACTGGATCGAGGACAACGTTCCGAAGGACTACCACGGGGCGGAGCTTGCTGACGCATACGAACGCCTCGCAGCTGCCGATCGATGGCTCGGACGCGTCCGTGCGACACAGAACTACTCCTACTGGCGATACGTGAGCGACAACACGACCGCGGGCGTCGCTGCCGCGCGTCAAGAACCCAAAGGCGGCTGGACGCGCTACAGTCCTCCCAGCTACTGGTCGAAGCTCGGCCGATCGAAAAGCACCCGAGCCAAACGGGACTACGTCGCTCAGGGGATCGCTACGTCGAGTGGAACGAGTATCGCAACCGCCCGCAAGGAGGTACTACCCTACCTCGCTACGATGACTCACCACTGTACTAACCGCGAACTCACTGTCACCATGGCCGCCCGCTACGATCTCGACACCGAACACGTCGCTTTCGTCACTGGAAGCGGTGAAAACACGAAAAAAGTCGAATCGATCGTTGAGGAGGCCCAGCGGCTACGATCGATGCCTGACCCCATGGACGGGAACGATACCGCTGACGATTCGACGACTGAGGAAACTGTTGACTCCGACGAGACAGGAGAGTCTAACGGAACAGGGGACACCGACCAGACGGACGATCCCGACCCCGAGAACGACGATCAACAGACTGGTCTCGGGGATTTCGTGTGAATCGACGAACGGAGTCACCGCGGTTTACGGATGACGAACTAGGTTCTCACTCGGACTCGTGAACTGTGGACTCTTGACCGGGTGATCGACCGGTTCCTCGGAAGACGAGCCATCCTGTAGCGATGAGGATGAGACCCAACACGAACGTGAGACCGTCGGACACCATCGGTGAGACGGATCCCCACAGCTGTCGATCAACCAGCATTTGTGCTGCGAGTACCACTGTTCCGGCCGTCGATAGCTGGCTCACGTGACCGAGCCGCCGCATCGAGATCGGTGATACAACTCGCGCGGTCCAGACAGCCATGGAGACGAGCACGCCGAACAACAACAGAGACAGCGCGTAGTAGACGATCTGTACTACCGGCGAGTACACGAACACGGTTCCGTAGTTGAACAGATACTGTACGGGCAGTAAAACGAGCGCGGCTAGAGTTCCCCAGCGAAGCCGGGATCGGAACTGCCGACGCTCGGTTTCTCCCCTCGGAGGCGAAGAGATCGTGAGTGCTGTTGCCACCGTCAACAAGGCGAGAATGGCGAGCGCAACGGTGTAATGTAAAAGCTGTACACTCGGTGCATAACCCCACGGGAATACACCACTGAGCGTTACCGTCACCGCTCCCAGCCCAATCTGAAGCGGTAACAATCCCACTGCGAGTGTGATCGCCCATGCCACCCGACGATCGTCCTGTCGCGTCCAGCCGGCGTACGCTGCCCCGAGGATGACAAAGCCGGTAATCATGGCGACGAGTCGGTGGAACCACTCGATGAAACTCGGAAGGTTCGCCGGGAACAGCCCCAGCCACCCATCACAGAACGGCCACCGTGCACCGCACGTCAGTCCGGCACCGAACGCGGCAGTGTAGATGCCCAGCAACATGAGAACGTACGTCAGCCCCGTCGTGACCACAATGAGCCGACGGAATCGAACCCTCATACACGTTGCTCCGTTCTGAGACCATTTGAATCCCCTCACTTGGTGGTGCCCCTCGTTTCGTTTTGGGAGGGACGCGGAGTAACTGCCCGTATGATTGAGAGAGTGTATCGAGATAGTTATTTAGGGTTCCTCTGCAGAGGGCGAACATGGGACTAGATGAGGATTCGCTGGCGTATCACCGGCGATCTCCAGAAGGGAAGATAGCGATGTCGACGACAAAACCGACGAGTACCCAACGCGATCTAAGCTTGGCGTACTCACCGGGTGTGGCTGCTCCGTGCCGCGCGATCGATGAGGATCCAGCAGCGGCCTACCAGTACACGACCAAAGGAAACTTGGTGAGCGTGGTATCGAACGGCAGCGCGGTGTTAGGGCTGGGCGACATCGGCGCTCAAGCCTCGAAGCCGGTGATGGAAGGCAAAGGCGTACTGTTCAAGCGGTTCGCGGACATCGACGTGTTCGACATTGAGCTCGACGAATCCGATGTGGACGCGTTCGTGGACGCAGTCGCGGCGATGGAGCCGACGTTCGGCGGAATCAATCTCGAGGACATCGCGGCACCGGCGTGTTTCGAGATCGAACGACGGTTACGCGAACGGATGGATATCCCCGTGTTCCACGACGACCAACACGGTACCGCTATCATCTCTGGGGCTGCCCTGGTGAACGCCGCCGAAATCGCTGATAAACAGCTTTCGGAGCTTGACATCGTCTTTTCCGGCGCAGGCGCGAGCGCGATCGCCACAGCGCGATTTTACGTCTCCCTCGGCGCTAAAAAGGAAAACATCACGATGTGTGATTCCTCGGGGATCATCACCCAGTCGCGGGTGGCAAGTGGAGAGATCAACAATTTCAAACAAGAGTTCGCACGGGACATCCCGGGCGGTGATCTCTCGGATGCGATGGCCGATGCAGACGTGTTCGTGGGGCTGTCGGTCGGTGGGATCGTCAGCCAAGAGATGATCCGGTCGATGGCACGGGATCCAATCGTGTTCGCTATGGCGAACCCCGATCCGGAGATCGGCTACGAGGAAGCCAAAACCGCCCGCGAGGATACGGTGATCATGGCGACGGGCCGGTCTGATTATCCCAATCAGGTGAACAACGTGTTGGGGTTCCCGTTCATCTTCCGGGGTGCCTTGGACGTTCGCGCGAGCGAGATCAACGAACAGATGAAAGTCGCTGCAGCGCGCGCGCTTGCCGACTTGGCCCGACAGGACGTTCCCGATGCAGTAGTCAAAGCGTACGGCGACCAGCCCCTCCAGTTCGGCTCGGAGTACATCATTCCCAAGCCGCTGGATCCGCGAGTGTTGTTCGAGGTGTCGGGAGCAGTCGCTCAAGCGGCTGTAGACAGCGGAGTCGCCCGCGAGACCATCGAACAGCCGAGCTACCGCGAGCAACTGGAAGCTCGTCTCGGTAAATCCCGCGAGATGATGCGAGTGGTGCTCAACAAAGCCAAATCCGCCGACCAGCGCATCGTCCTCGCAGAAGGCACCAACGAAAAAGTCATTCGAGCAGCCCACCAGCTCATCGAGCAGAACATCGCACAGCCCATCCTCATCGGCGACAGGGATGCGATTCACGACACCGCCACCTCGCTCAGACTGGAGATGGAT
The DNA here is from genome assembly GCF_023115355.1 of Halocatena salina. NCBI lineage: Archaea > Methanobacteriati > Methanobacteriota > Halobacteria > Halobacteriales > Natronomonadaceae > Halocatena > Halocatena salina. The sequence goes on along the minus strand of NZ_CP096019.1, from coordinate 358,819 downwards.
CCGGAGATCGTTGATCCGAATGAAGATTCGTTGACGGCGTACGCAGATCGGTTGTACGAACTGCGAAAACGCAAGGGAATGACCCGTCGTGAAGCCGACGATCTGATCCGCGATGGAAACTACTTGGGAAGTGTGATGGTGGACGTCGGAGATGCGGACGGATTGTTGGCAGGATTGACCCATCACTACCCATCAGCGTTGCGCCCTCCCTTGCAGGTGATCGGAACTGCTCCCGAAGCTGACTACGCGGCCGGAGTGTATCTGTTGACGTTCAAAAATCGAGTGGTGTTCTGTGCAGACGCGACGGTGAATCAGGATCCGGATGCTGCGGTACTAGCCGAAATTGCCCAACACACCGCGGCACTTGCCCGCCGGTTCAACGTCTCTCCCCGAGTGGCGTTCCTCTCGTACTCGGATTTCGGCAGCGTGCGTACTGAAGGCACCGTCAAACCACGAGAGGCGGCCAATCAGTTGCGCGTCGATCCCTCGGTCGACTTCCCGGTCGACGGCGAAATGCAGGCTGACACCGCGGTGATCGAGGAGATGTTAACGGGTACGTACGACTTCGCCGAGCTGGATGAACCCGCAAACGTCCTCGTGTTTCCAAACCTCGAAGCGGGGAACATCGGCTACAAGCTACTCCAGCGTCTGGGGGGTGCCGACGCGATCGGTCCCATGCTGGTAGGAATGGCCAAACCCGTTCACATCCTCCAGCGCGGCGACGAAGTCGCCGACATTGTCAACCTCGCTAGTATCGCTGCCGTCGACGCACAAACGAATTAGAACTAGCACCCGTCCCGCTCGAATGATAGGACGGTTTCGACCGTCAGGAATCAGTAGAACGTAGCAGTTCGTACCGTTGTGTCTTCTTCGTCGTCTAGCTTGTCATAAGCCGCCTCGAAATCCTCGGCCCGTACCGTCGTCCGTTCGTCCCGCACTGCAAACATCCCAGCTTCGGTGACTAAGCTCGACAGTTGAGCACCGCTGAATCCCTCGGTCATCGTCGCGAGCTCGTCGTACTCGATATCGTCGCTGAGATCCATCTCGGACGCATGGATCTCGATGATCCGTTTGCGACCCTCTTGATCTGGTTTTGGGACTTCGATGAGGCGGTCGAACCGTCCGGGGCGGAGGATGGCGCGATCGAGCATATCGAAGCGGTTTGTGGCGGCGATGATGCTGATCTCGCCGCGGTCGTCGAAGCCGTCCATCTCCGAGAGCAACTGCATCATGGTCCGCTGGACCTCGGCGTCTCCGGAGGTTTTCGAATCGGTGCGTTTTGCAGCGATCGCATCGATTTCGTCGATGAACAGCACTGCTGGCTCGCGTTCTGCGGCCAACTCGAACAGATCCCGTACCAACCGCGCACCTTCTCCGATGAACTTCTGGACGAGTTCCGAGCCGGCCATCTTGATGAACGTCGCCTCCGTCTGGTTGGCGACCGCTTTGGCCAACATCGTCTTCCCCGTCCCCGGCGGCCCATGCAACAACACCCCTGACGGTGGATCGATCCCCACCGCATCGAACTGATCGGGATCGAGCAACGGCTCCTCGACCGTTTCTCGGACCTCGAGGATCTCTTCGTTCAGTCCACCGATGTCCTCGTATGTGACGCTCGGGCGCTGTGTAACTTCCATCGCTTGTGCCCGCGAATCCGTCTCACTGCTAAGAACCGTCTGGACGGTGAACGAATCGCTGATCGAAACGCGATCGCCAGCATCGATCTGTTCTTGCAGTCGAGGGGAGAGATCGGTCAAAACCTCCTGATTGTTGCCGTGCTGTTTGATCACGACTTGGTCGTCAATGACCTCCTCAACGGTGGCGATGTACTGAGCAGAGGTCTTCAGTGTCTCGTTTTCCCGCTGCAATTGTTCGACGTCCTCACGAAGTGCGCCCTGTTGTGACTGGGCGGACTGGAGCTGGTCGTCGAGCTGTTCATTTACTTCTAGAATACGACAATAATGCTGCTGCAGCGCATCGAGGCGCTCGGCCGGCGGCATTTCCGGATCAAGTTCCAACTGCGGTCGATCCGGCAACGAAGGACTACGGGACATAGAGTTACCCTACCTATGGCACTAAGCTAAAAGTGACTTTGGGTTGCGTCAGGCCTCCATCACCTGCAAGCGACCACGATCGCCCGGTTATTCGGGTAGTTCACGGCATTACACCATTGATCTCAACGCGGCAAATCATGTCGACACACCAACCCAGCGAGCACGCTGTCAATGAGGGGGACCACTCACGTCGACCAGCCAAATGGATGGCAGCGTGATCCCCGTTAGATACTCGAATGAGCGCCACGGAACGTGGCAATGCTGTCGGTTGTGGTGTGACAGGACAACCGACACAGAGTGGTTGACAGCCGATTCAAAATGCGCTTGGCTGGCAGTTGCCGGGTCGTTTCTCCTCGTTTTCGAACTGCTCCGATCAGGGCTGCGTCAACGAGGTATAGCGGCGATCACGAACGCTGTAACTGTTGAATTTGCAGGCTGGGTTCGTTGTTGTCGGCTTTTGACTGCTATCATCCGACCAGTATATGTTGCTCGATCCCCGATACTGGCGTATGGAGGAGCGAACCCATCCCGGGGGAGAGACGCTGTACGTCGATTTCACACAGGCCGAACGAGGATCGAAAGCCCCCTTCTACGTCGTATACAACACCGATCAGAAACGGTGGGGCTTTTTCTGTTCAAATTGTGAGTCATTTGACACTGCTGTTGATTCTATGGGACGTATCAAATGTGACAATTGTAGCAATCTTCACAAAGCTGAAGAATGGGATGCAGCACACGAATGATCCGTGCATCGATGTCAGGAATTCTTAGAGAGCTATAGCTCTATGGCTCGTGTTTCGGAATCCGTGGCGGATCGGGCAGTACCGCCACCGATAGGATAGCTGCCGGGGTGTCAGAGGCATCCGGCAATTCATCCATGTGCCTGCATGTATATCACCTTACTCCCTGAATATCTGACTCGAAGTTGGGTAATAGTATATAAAATTTTCCCTTACTTATGGGGGACACGAGGATCTTTTACCGCATTACTTTTAGTACTGGCAAGTAACTATTTACGCGATGGAAGATACGGAGCCGTCACAGCTCCTTTTGAACCGCATAACGCTTCTTCGGGAGTTGGATGGCGACCCTCAAGACACTGACAGCCTTGGTGCTACGCTTGAGGTGTCCGAATCGACAATCAATAGGGCCGTGTACGATCTCCAATCGCGAGGATACATCGAACAGGACGAAGATGAGTATTTGACGACGCTTACCGGTCGGCTGGCACTCAAGGCGTACGACCGGTTTGAACGGCGAATGGCATGCATTCAGGAGGCGATCGAGTTGCTCTCCGTGCTCGACTCGGATGTGCCGCTCGTTCCTGCGGTAGTCGCAGACGCCGAAATCGTCCACACCACCGGTGACCGGTCTCACTCCGCTCGAATCGAGCGGCTCCTCGATGGCGCACGACGGATTCGATCCGTTCCATCAGCAATTTCCGAACCGTATCTCGATCTGCTCTACGAACGAGTGATGGACGGGACCGAACTATCACTCGTCATCTCCTCGTCGCTCGTCGAGCAACTCGTCACTGGCCAAAACGACGAGCTCGTCGCGGCCCTTACCACCGAACAAACCGAACTTGGACAGATAGACACTGAGCCGCCGTTTGGCACGACCATCGTCGAATCCGATGAACGAACGGTCATCGAACTGCGGGTGTACGGTCCGGATGGTGTTCGTGGAAGTATCATCAACGATACTCCGGAGGCAGTCGCGTGGGCGATGGACTACTACGAAGAGATGCAGAACGAATCGCTTTCGATCTATTCACCCGGTTGATACCTTCTCGCATCGGTCTGAGATCCACAAACGGTTAAGATGCTTCGCATCGACGCTCGCGTATGGTGACCGAATCGGAACCACGGGAGATCACGGCCCTCATCGATCACGATGTGTACTCGGCCAGTGGAACGTTCATCGGTCGCGTCGACGATCTCAAACTTGATCTCGATGCCGAAATAGTGACTGGTCTTGCGCTGGGGGAAATCAACAGGGCACTTTTCGAAGAGTACGTTTCGGAGGGCCAAGGGGTCGTCGTTCCCTATCGTTGGGTACGGTCGGTCGGTGACGTCGTTATCGTCAACGACACCATCGATCGACTCAAACAACCGAGCGACCAAACGGAGGCCGCAGAGTAAGGTCAGCCGGCGATTACGAACCGTTCCCGTCGCTCGTTTCGACTCCCAGTGCTTCGAAGAGCTTGGTTCTGACGGCTTTTTCCACGAGAGAGAGGAGTGTGCCGCGGTTTTCCTCGCTCGTTTCGATCCCTGTGAAGATTCCGAGTGGAATAGTGGCACTAGCGTCGGTCGAGTGACCGGCGGTTTCTCCAATGTCACCGAAGGCATCTTCGAGTACGGAACCGATGTTCATCCGGATGTCTTTCGATCGGGCGGCGAGATAGATTGCGTCGTCAGTGATGGCGAAGACGGCGCTGGTAGTGATCCCTTCGAGATTGAGGAGTCGCTGGGCAGCTTGGCCAAGCGCGTCCTGATCTCGCACGAAGCCAGCGTTCGTGACGAGGTGGCTCCCTTTCACCTCTCGGTTGTGGATGGCTTCTGCGAGCACGTCGAGCGTTTCAGGACTCATACTCGGTGCTTCGACCTGTTCTAAGGTGTCGTGATCGGCAAACGGGTAGAGGTACGCCGCGGCCGTGAGATCCGCCGGCGTCGTATCGCGCTTGAAATCGAGCGTTTCGGCACGGATCCCATACAATAGAGCCGTTGCGACCTCCTCGCTGACTGTGAGATCGAGGGTTTGGAGATATTTCGTGAGAATCGTCGATGAAGAGGACACGTTCGGGCGGATATCTGAAAACGCGACTTCCATCTCGAACTGAGGTTCAGCGTGATCAATGTAGATGTCGACGACGCCGTCTACCGCCGGTTCGGTGGCGTGGGCGTGGTTAATGAGCGTGATCGTGTCGTACGTATCAAGAGAGATGTCCGCTTTCGAGACGAGATCGATTCCCAACAAATTGACGAATGCCCTGTTCTCTTGGAGCGACATCTCGCCGTCGTAAATCACGTCGGCGTCGACATCCCGGTCATCTGCGATCGCTTGCAGGGCGACAGCGCTGGCGATCGCGTCCGGATTTGGTCGATGATGCGTGAGGATTGCCATCTTGGATGTCGTGCTGTCGATGCTATCGACGAGTTCGCCCGTTTTGTACTCCAGTTCGCCGGATTCGAGCGCTCGGAGCGCAGAGTCGGCGATGACCGTCGACGGATTGATCACGACATCGGCTCCCAAGTCCGTGAACTCGTCCGCCGAGACGGGATCTGACGCACGAACGACGATGTACCGCTCGCCTGACTGCTCCCGGAGATGTTTCACGGCCGTTTTGTTCGTCTCTACATCCGTGGCCATGATGAGGATCACATCTCGGTCAGCGATGGATTCGGCGACCGCCGATTCGCGGATGTCTGCGGTTCGGGCGTCGAGATCTTGATCCCTGAGGGCTTCGACGCGATCTTCGTCCTTATCGAGAATGAGCACGTCTTTTTGTTCGCGTTCGAGTTCTTCAGCAACGGCGTGACCGACACTTCCACACCCAAGAATCGCGTAGGTAGACATCGACGCCATCGTAATGGCGGTACTCATGGTACCCAACTTGGGGGTCCGACACACTTGAAACTCTCTTCTTTGCGGTCAGCAAAGGAAACGTATATCAATCAACCCCCGTAATGCGATGATGAGGGCTGATAGCTCAGCCAGGCAGAGCATCTGGCTCTTAACCAGACGGCCGAGGGTTCAAATCCCTCTCAGCCCGGTCAGTTCTCGCGTGGTTTGTAATTCGGTGCTTCGTCGGTGATCACTACATCGTGAGGATGGCCTTCGGTTTGGCCGGCGGGTGAGACGCGCACGAACTCGGCGTCATCTTTAACGTCGGCGATGGATTCGGCACCCACATATCCCATCCCGGACTGCATCCCACCAACGAGCTGGTGGAGTTCGCTTTCGAGACTGCCTTTGTACGGTGTTGCGGCTTCGACGCCCTCGGGCACGTACTCTTCGTCTTCGTCGGCCTCTTTCAGGTAGCGGTCACCGCCGCCCGACTGCATCGCGCCGACACTTCCCATCCCTCGGTACTGCTTGTATTTTTTCCCGTTTCTGGTGATGATTCGCCCGGGAGCCTCGTCTGTACCGGCAAAATAAGAGCCGAGCATGACCACGTCCGCACCGGCCGCGATAGCTTTGATCGCATCACCCGAGTACCGAATTCCACCATCGGCAATGACGGGCACATCGTGTTGATTTGCCACATCTGCGACGTTGGCGATGGCAGTCATTTGGGGCATCCCGGCACCGCTGACGACGCGCGTGGTACAGATACTTCCTGGACCGATCCCGACTTTCAATCCATCAGCGAAGTCGACGAGTGCCCGTGCGGCCTCCGATGTTCCAATGTTCCCGACGACCACGTCGGCTTCGACCGTCGATGTGATCTCTCGGGCACTCTCGATGACCGAACGGTTGTGCGCGTGCGCACAGTCAATGAACAGCACGTCAGCACCAGCGTCGTCGGCAGCGACCGCGCGGTCGTCTTCGAACGGTCCGACAGCAACCCCGACACGGAGGCGACCGTCCTCATCACGAGCGGCGTCGTCGTACTCACGGCGCTGGAGGATGCCCTGCATCGTCACCAGCCCGGTGAGTATTCCCGATTCGTCGACGATCGGCACGCGCTCGATCTTGTGCTCATACATCAGTTCAAGCGCTTCTCGGGCGGTCACGTCGTCGGCAGCCGTGATGACCTCGTCGGTCATCGCCTCGCGTACCTCATCACGGTCACCGACCTCTAGGTACGGTCGGATATCAGTCCCGGAGATGATGCCCAAAACCACACCGTCCTCATCGACGACGGGAGCACCGCTGACTCCCTTCTCGTTCATCATTCGGTCGACTTCCTGTACCGTCTGGTCGGGGTTTGCCGTCACGACATCACGGATGATCAGTTCGTCTGCGCGTTTGACGCGCTCGACTGACCGAACGGTCTCTTCGATCGGCATATTGCGATGGAGGACACCGAGTCCACCCTGGCGAGCCATCTCGGTCGCCATCCCGCTTTCGGTCACCGTGTCCATCGCCGCCGACAACACTGGAACGGATAATTCAACGTTTTTTGAAACGTTTGTCCGCGTGTCAGCTTCTTCTGGCTCGATGTGACTTTCGGTCGGACGCAAAAGAACGTCGTCGAACGTCAACGCCTCCGGTACGTTCAACTTCTCCAGAAAGGTCTGGTCGTGCGGTTCCTTCGCCATGTTAACGGTCGTAGATCCCCTGATAAAAGGATTGTGTGATGGGGGTTGTCGTCACAAAGACGACGATTATACATATTCATGTATTCATAATTGAAGAACATCTCTGTTTCGACCGAATCTCCAATTCTTCGGTTCAATCATTCATGAAGCTCTTCAACTGATGAATTAGGTGTCCTATGATGTGTTATCAGATGGGATGTTTGGTGTGTGACGGATGTCTGACGAAGCTTCTTGGGTACGTAATCCCAATTGAAAGGCATGGAATCGTTGAATGGCGCGACTTCTCGAACACCGGCCGTCGGGCAGTCGAAGGAATGGGTAGAGCGCACCAACATGGCCTTACAGCTACTCGGCGTATTTTTGCTCATTAATGGCATTTATTTTGCCCTTTTTGAGGCAGATATCTACACCGCGTTGGTGTTCTATTCGTTCGTCCTGATGGTCCTCACTGGTGTCGGATACTGCTATTACTTCACCGCAGAAGACGTAGAATACGTGTTAAGATCTTGCCAGTATACTGGCTCCTCGATGATCGATTCTATCGATCTGCTCAACGGACGGTCAACGCCTAACCAGCAGTCAACGTCCGAACGACGCCGTCTCTGATCGTTCAGGAGACGAACCGTTACAGGCTTCCGTACGGATCGGGAGAAAAGCTTCCTATCGTCGGTCTGACCCGATTTTCGAAGATAACTTCGAAATACGTCTGATCATCGATCTGGGCGTTGTTGTACGCCTTTTCGGAAGCGTAGTACGTTTGGATGAACGGATCGCCGTTCGGTCCCTCCCCGTGATCGACCGTGATACGGTAGGAGGGGACATCGTTCGCTGTATCCGCCTTGGAGAACTTTTTCCGTATCGTACCTTCCCGAATTATCAGTGTTATAGCGCTTATTCTCTGGTTATCAAACATATCCAGTGTGTACTCGATCCGATCGCCCGAGAGCAACTTTCCGAACATCTCCCGCGAAAGGAGATACCGAGGCGTGCCACCGATCGCGGGTTGTCTCGGTTTTTCTCCAGAGCTGGTTTCGACGAGCGGTCCGTGACCGTTCAGTTTGCGAAGTTGGACGTAGTAGTGGACATCGTTGTATTTGCGCTTGAGTTTGTTATGGAGCGACGGTGAGATCGTGGTGTTCGCTGGTTCTTCGGATCGAGGGAATTCGGATTGGAGCACCTCGTCTTCAATCTCGATTTTGATCTCGTTGTTCCCGGCTTTGAGCACTGGAACCCGTCGATTGTTATGCTCCCCGAAGATTCCTTTTTGTATGAGTACCCCTTGTGGAGGGGGAAGTGGATGGACACAGCCAGCACTGCTTGCGAACAGCCCCGCACCGATTGCGGAGAGGACCGTTCTGCGAGAAACGCGATCATCCTCGGAGCGAAGATTCGGCCACACAGGTGTGTGTCGTTTCCGAACAGGACATAACTCTACTGAAAAGCAGTCGTCGCGACCGACTAATCGGCGTGAACACGCTCAATCGGTGTGTGCTGTTCACACAAAGGAAGACGGATCGATAGAGCAGTTTAAACGAGTTGGGTTCTCAACAAAGCCAATGACAGCTCCCTCGTTCGTGATCGGAATCGCGGGTGGGACGGGTGCAGGAAAGACAGCTGTCGCGCGCGAGGTCGGTGAAACGGTCGGTGAAGCGGTATCGATCCTCCCGCTCGATAACTACTATCAGGATCACTCCCATCTCCCGGTTGAGGAACGCGATCAGGTGAACTACGATCATCCCTCGGCGTTCGAGTGGGAACTACTGGCTGAACAGATCGAGACGCTCCTCGACGGTACCCCTATCGAGATGCCACAGTACGATTTCACCGTTCACAACCGCACGGACGAACGTGTTCGGGTCGAGCCGACCGAGATCCTGATCGTGGAGGGCATTCTCTCGCTGTTCGAAGAGCGCCTGCGCGAACTGTATGATCTGTGTATCTACGTCCAAACCGACGCCGACGTTCGCATCCTTCGCCGAATTCGACGCGACGTCATCGAACGCGATCGCACCCTCGAAGGCGTCATGAATCAGTATCTCACGACGGTTAAACCGATGCACGAGCGACACGTCGAACCGACAAAAGAGCACGCCGACGTTATCATTCCTGAAGGACTCAACCACAGCGCAGTCGATCTCATCACTAAAACCATTCACACCGAAATGCGAGAGCAAGAGCCACCAGTGTCCGATGTGTCGTGAGAAAACGGTTCCGTCACGGAGCCGTCAGGCTACACCCAATCGTAAACCCGGATGTAATCGACCTCCATGCGCTGGGGGAACGACGTACTGGCATCGGGATAGCCGGGCCAGTCGCCGCCGACAGCGACGTTCAAGATGAGGAAAAATGATCCGTTGTCGAACACCCATTCGTATCCCGAATCCTGCACATCATAGAGAGTGACCGTAAAGTAGTGCTGGCCGTCGACGAAGAACTTGATCGCGTCGGGATACCATGTGAGCTGGAAGACGTGATATGCGTCGGCGAACGAACCGTTGGTGTAGCTGCCACCGATGCTGTTGCCGCCGGAGTAACTGGGACCGTGGATAGTACCGTGGACAGTGTCGACATCGCTCCCAATGAGTTCCATGATATCGATTTCGCCGCAGTTTGGCCATCCAACCGACCCAATATCGGCACCGAGCATCCAGATCGCAGGCCATATTCCTTGCCCCTGTGGGAGACGAGCACGCACGTCTACGCGCCCGTACTGCTTTTCGTACTTACCTGCAGTGGTCATGCGCGCAGAAGTGTACTCATACCCATCGACCCCTTGTTCGCGGGCCTCGATGACGAGTTGATCGTTCTCGATCCACGCGTTCTCACGTTGGTAGTACTGGAGTTCGTTGTTCCCCCAGCCGTCGTTGTTGCCGGTCTCGAAGTTCCAGACACCTTGGTCGATAGACCCAGTATCGAACTCCTCACGCCAACTGAGCGTCCATTCATTGCCGTCGAACGCTTGTGTGTGCACCTGCTTCGAATCGACCGCAGCACTCGCCGTCGAAGCGGCCCATATGCCCCCGAGAGTAACCCCTGCGGTCTGCAGAAAGTGCCTCCGCCGGAGTCGGTTGTTGGTCGGTGCGTCTCTCGATCCGCGTGAGCTGTCGTCAGTCATTGTCGTTGCACTCCATCGTCGGACACGACCACCCCCCGATGCGAGTAGGACAGTCGAGTAGCCGACAGACAAAAACAAATACAACCCAAATATTATAAATTATTTTATCTATATTAGTATTGTTTAGGAGAATAAAAAATATTTATGATTACATTTTAGGCATAGGTACTATCCGACTCTTATAAAATATCAGTGGAGTTGGAAGCGTAGCTTGTCGTGCTTTTGCTACATCACAGACGCCGAACTTCTGCAACGAGTGGATGCCTCGAACTACCGCCTTACAGCGCTCGGTGAATCATTCATTACAGGCAAAGCCACAGCAGAAGAGATAGGATTGGACGGATAGACAGCACCGTGCCCCTCGTGCAAACGAAAAAGAGGATGCGTCACACTTCTTGATCGAACGCATCACCGGTCTCTCGTTGTTCCTGCCGGACTCGTGCGACCATTGCCTCTGTTGTGAGAGCTGGCGTCAGCGTCTGTTCGTGGAGATCGGGGTCATTACTCCAGATTGCTGCGTCGAGTTCGAGCGCGGCAGCGACATAGAGCGTCCTTGACATCGATCTCGTTCATTGCTTGCTCTGCTTGCTTGTGATACCGGGTTGTACGATCCTCCGGAAGGGTCTCGATCGGCGTGAAAAGCGTGTCGAGGAGTGCGTCAAGGTCTGCGTCTGCAAGGCCGGACTTATCCCTGAGCACGGCACGATGCTTGTCCAGTTCGTCACGAATGAACGCGGGTGAGTAGAGTTCATCCTCGGTTGTGAGGAGCATCTCTCGGGTGATCCCGGGCGTCAACGTCGCCGAAATGAGTGTGTTTGCATCGATAACGATCCTCGCCGGGTACGAAACGTGCTCGTCGTTCATCAATTCGATTCGTCTGCTGCCGCGTCTCCGTCAGAAACCACTCTCAGAGGGTGCGTTGGAACGGTCCCTGTGGGTACCAGCGTCATTGTGTGGCGACCGTGCCGCTGTTTTTCGAGTGATCGTCCTCGTCACTAGCGTCCCGTGCTCGCCTGTTGGCAGAGTCAGTGATACTTTCGGCGATCTCGTGTGCCTCTCGCTCAGTCAGCTGATTACTCGCCGCAATATCGTCCATCGTTTCCAGATCCTCGATGGTGGTTCGGATAGCCTTGCGCGCGACGCCACTCCAGTTGATCTCCTCACGCTCGTCCATCTTTGCTTTGAGCGAGCTGTCGAGTCGAACGGTGATCATCTCCTCTTTTCGATCGGTGCTCATGGGTTCTCAATTGTGTATAGTCGTGTATATACAAAAGTCTGCCTCCTAAAGCGTCAGTTGTCTCCTCCGTGACCGCGTGGTGGTCGCCGCTATCGCTCATGAGTAATAACGCGCGTCGTCACTGTGGCCATATATTAATCGCAGAGCCAACAGGCTCAGTGAGCGATTGATGAAGTGGGTTGCCCCCAGAGTTGGATGTAGCGAACCGCATGACAGCACCGACCTCTGTTGGAATCGACCCGAAACCGAACGAACTCTCAGCTGCAAACGACGGTAGCGTTATATACACCACACTGCCGTCCCTTGGATTCGAATCGTTCGGAAAACGAACGGGCGCTGAGGGCGCTCGTTCGGGCGACGAATGGATTCCCTTGGTGGCTGTGACTCGTACGATATCGGGCATTCTGAATCGGTGGGTGCTGTCTGTGGTCGCTGGATAGGTACTCATGAGTCTCAAACCGATCGACCCGGAAACTGCGCTCGACTTCTACCTCGCAGACCGACAAGCGGAGTTGTCGCAGGCGACGCTCTATTCGCACAGCTCCCGTCTTGGCCATTTCCTCCGTTGGTGCGATCAGGAAGACATCGAAAACCTCAACGACCTGAGCGGCCGACAGCTCCATCTGTATCGATTGTGGCGACGCAACGAGGGAGATCTACGGCCAGTCTCGGAGAAAACCCAGATGGATACGCTCCGCGTCTTCATTCGATGGTTAGAATCGATCGAAGGAGTTGAACGGGATTTAAGTACCAAAGTGCAGTCACCGACGCTTGCACCGACGGAGAACACACGCGACGTGATGTTGGATGCCGAACACGCAGAGAGCATTCTGACGTATCTAGAAAAGTACGAATACGCAACGCTTGCGCATGTGAGTATTGCGCTGATGTGGCACACGATGATGCGCATCGGTGCGGTCCACGCGCTCGATGTCGACGACTATCACTCCGACGATCGGTACGTTGTGGTCAGTCATCGCCCAAAAACGGGAACACCGATTAAGAACAAGGAACGAGGCGAACGGATGGTTGCACTCTCCGATCAGATCTGTGAATTACTAGACGATTGGATTGCTGACCGACGGCCGTCCGTCTGTGACGATCATGGACGACAGCCACTGCTCGCTACGCATTATGGACGGGTGAGCAAGTCGGTTCTTCGAGACTACGTCTATCAGTGGACGAGACCCTGTACATATGGCATACCGTGCCCGCATAACCGTGATCCAGCGGAGTGTCCGGCGACAGATCGTGATCATGCGTCGAGCTGTCCATCGAGTGTGAGTCCACACGCGATTCGTCGTGGAAGCATCACCCATTATCTTCACAAGGAAATACCAGAGAAGGCTGTCAGCGATCGAGCAAACGTCACCCAGAGAGTGATCGACAAACACTACGATCGGCGGACTGAACGAGAAAAAATGGAGCAGCGTCGTCGATATCTGGACGGTTTTTGAACGTACCGCGTGACAGGTCCCACCCGATCAGACGGATTTGGCAGGCAGTGTCGTGGATTGTATTTCGAAGAACGACGTTTCATACCTCTCATGGGAGTTTGGGGCGGGTCTCCGATGAATAGGATGAGAGTATCGCCCACCTTGCGTCGTTCACCGTCGTGTCGTAGTGATAGTTGAGAGCGGATCAAGCGTCGGCGCCGGGGATTACAGCCTATTCGGGATGGTGATCCCAGTTGGGTTGGAGGGACCGTTGGTTTGATCATGCATGCGATGGGGTAAGCTATGCCGACCTCGGTGGATTGAGTACGCCAATTCACGAGCTGGCGTCCCGACGTAGTTTTATTCACGGCGCGGTTGGAGGTGATATCGGATTCAGTAATCTGATCCACGAGCAGGTTGAGACGATCCCTGAACGGTCGCGGAAGCAGGTTGTTCAAGTGATTGGAGGGGAGATGGCTGTCTTTATCAACACTATCTTAATATGGGTGGTTCATAACAGTACTATCCAACAAGGATCCTTTCAAGTCTACTCATGAGCAAGGAAACAACTTTAATATCTGCCATCAGGGATGTTGCTGAGAATATTGATAAAAATATCGATGTCAATTCTGATCCCCAATTTTCTCACAAATTATCAGAATGGATGGAATCCCATGGTCTCACACGCGTCACCGATCCCGAGGGGACTGTTTGTCAGTTGGCTTGCTTCAACTGTTTGCTCAAAATCACACTTTACAAACTCTACCGTGATGCCGGAAAGGACCTTCAGCCACTTTCCAGTAATACAGATCTTTATTCATGCCTGACACATGCACATGCCGAAACTCAGGATCAGGCGTTTAAGGAGAATGTTCTCGACTGCCTCATCGAACCCGTCGGCGAATCTGTGTTTGCCCCACTACTTGAGGCACGACACCACCTCATTAACCGTGAGGCCTCCATTGACGAAGTAGGGCGTATCTTTGAATCATTGGTGCCACAGGAGGCACGACGCCGACTCGGCCAGTTTCGGACTCCGATGTATATTGCCGAATTCATGGCAGACTGGGCCGTCCAGCGGGGTGGTGACCAGGTTCTTGATCCCGGAATCGGGGCAGGCGTGTTGACCGCAGCGATGTACGACGCAAAACACACCGCCGAGGGAGACGCTCATGTCGATGAAATGTGGGGAGTAGATCTGAGTGAGTTGGCGACCGTGATGTCGTCGACTGCGCTGAAACTCACCAACGGGGAAGGATCACCAAACTTCATCCAGGACGACTTCATGGAGACAAGCACCGAAGGCCAACCACAACGGCCCGACCAGCAGAACCCCCACGTCCCCCCGAAAATGGACGCTGTTGTCTCCAATCCGCCGTATTCCCGAAGTCACGAGCTGAGTCGTGAGAAGAAGAATCGCATCAACCGTATCGCGGAAGACGAGGCTGGGATGGAGATCTCGCAGAAAGCACCGATGTATCACTACTTCTTCGTCCATGCGGCACAATTCCTGAACGCCGGTGGCCGTATGGCGTTCATCACCCCTGCCCGGTTCCTGGAAACGAACTACGGCATTACTCTCCGAACATTCCTACTCGATCATTTCGACATCCACGGGATGATCCTGCTGGACGGTGATATTCCAGTATTCGAGAATGTCGATACTGATCCGTGCATCACGTTTCTGGAGAAAAACGTAGACGAGGAGAGTAACTGCGCGACTACGTTCGTGCGAGCTGACAAGTGGCCAGGAGCAGAACCACTATTTGAGGCAGTGGGTGGCGATGTGCAGGGCAAAATGTCGTATGGGTTTGTGAATCAGGTAGCGCAACGCGAACTCATGCCCGAGTTCAACTGGACCGAGTACATCGATCCAGAATCAGTTGACGCCATTCCCGGCCTGAAGCCGTTCCGGGAGATCGCTGATATCAAGCGTGGTATCGCAACCGGAAAAAATGACTACTTCTGTCTGACACAGGCCGAAGTCGACGAATGGGGGCTTAACGAGGAGTATCTCGTCCCCTTGATTCGGCGAACGAAGGGCGTATCAGATTATGACCTCCGAGAACACGAGAACTGGAAGCAGTGGCTGCGCGACGGGGATGAAGCGTGGTTGCTCTACTGTTATGACGAGGACGGCGAACCAATCACCGACATTGACGACCCGGAGTTACAGGCATACCTGGAACACGGTGAAGAGAACGGAGCCGCCAACAGCTATCTCGCGCAAAACCGGACGCCATGGTACGTCGTCGATCAACGGGACGCGGCATCCATCCTCGTCACCTACATGAGCAAAGACGGCTTCCAATTCATCCACAACAAGGCGGGTGTAGTCAGTCTCAACAATCTGCACAACGTCTTCCTCGACGGATATGAGGATACGGAGGTTGAAGCACTGCTCGCCTATCTGAACAGCAGTGTAGCGAACGCTATCGCCAAACGGAGTGGCCGCACTTACTCCCGTGGACTGCACAAGATTGAGCCGAACGAGCTGAAGGACCTCCCCATTGTCGACCCTGACGACCTGTCCACGGGAGAGGCGACGGCATTGTCCCGGAAGTTTCGGGAGGTGTGTGAGGCGTCCCGGGATAACGACAGGAACGTCGACGCAGAGATGCAGGAACTTGATGAAAAAGTAATCGAGGTGATTAGTCCCGGACAGCAGACGTTAGACCTTCCTCGGCGGGGAACGGATTAAGGTCTTTCATGTAGAATATAAGCCCGATTAGATGGGGATCCGAGATCGATCGTGGAAAGGATATTACCCAGGACACCATGACCATTTACGGGATGTCTTTATCCCAGCACTGGAGAATAGTATCCAGTACGACCGAATTACGGGCGATTTCAGCTCTGCAGTACTCTCAATTTTTGCGGAGGGGCTGGAGACCTTCGTCAAGAACGACGGCGTGATGAGGATTATAACCGGTGTCGAGTTGTTTGAGGAGGATACCGACGCGATTGAGCGCGGGCAGGCCGATGACGTCCTGATTGACATAATTAACTGGGATGCGATCAGGGACGGATACTCGGAGGCTGTCTCAGAGGCATTGGCGTGGCTGGTTGCCGAAGGACATCTGGATTTTAAGCTCGGTGCAGTCCGTGATGAGGAAGGGAATGTCCGTGGCAACGAATACGGTGCGTGGCACCAGAAGCTGGCGATTTTTACGGATACTCAGGGTGACAGCATCTCGATTGTCGGCTCGCCGAACGAATCATTCAAAGCTCTCCGACGGAACCGCGAGTCGATCAGCGTCAACCGGAGCTGGGTATCAAACACGGAGGAGAAATGGGATGAACAGCGACGGGTTTCGAGCCACCGCGAGGAGTTTGAGCAGTTGTGGTTTGACGATGCACTGGACTCCATAGTGATGAAACTGCCGGAGGCGATCGAACGGGACCTGCTGCAGTTCAAGCCCGATACGGAACCGGACTGGGAAGTGGTCGTGGCCCAGATCAACGAGGAGCTCCAGGAAGACGATGACGGCGGAGCGGAACTTCCCAATCCATACCCATATCAGCAGCGCGCAATCGAGCGGTTCAAAGAGAACAGGAACCGAATTCTACTGGAGCACGCCACTGGCGCAGGGAAGACGTGGACCTCTCTGTTCGCGGCACGTGATATCGCAGCACCGGATAGTGTCGTCATCGTGCTAGCACCGACGACGGATCTCGTTGAACAATGGGATAATCAGGATAATATCGGCCAATTCTTCCCAATGTCCCGCGTCATCCGGTGTGTCGGCGAGAACCCGAGCTGGCGGAAAATACTATATCAGGCGTTAGTCTCGGATCAGTCTACGCCCTTGATTGCTGTCTCAACGATGCATCCGACGACGATGGGGGACCTGTTCGATATCGTGTCGGATCATACTCACCCAGAGCAGCGGGTTCTCATTGCCGATGAGGTACACAACGTCGGAGCGGAACAGCGCCGGGGCATTCTCCGTCAGTTCGACGCGGCTGGGGGCCGCCTCGGGCTTAGCGCGACACCGGAACGGGATGATGAAGGTGACCAGTTCATAGAGTCCTATTTTGGATCGATGCGGGATGTAATCCTGCTTGAAGAGGCGATTCACGACTACGAGGTGCTAAGCGAATACCGGTATTACGTACATATAGTTTCTCTGACTAGATACGAACGCGATGAGTATCTCAAGCTGTCGAAGCAGATTATGGACATGTATCAGAAGCATCAGGAATACGACGACCAACCGTTGCTGGAAACGGCGGATCAGCACCAGCCGCTCCGTGGGAAGATCATGAAGCGAGCGAATATCGCCAAGGAAGCAACTGCGAAGGATTCGGTGGTCACCGATATTATTAGTGATGCTGGGAAGAAGACGATGATTTTCTGTAACACCCGGGCACATGCACGGCGAGTTAAGCGGGCGATCGACGAGAACTCAACTCGCCGTGTTGGGCTATTTTTTGGGAGCCTTTCCCCGGAAGATCGAGATAATTTCCGGGAAGACTTCGAGAACGGGACGATTGATACCTTGACATCGATCGATGTTCTGACGGAAGGAGTCGACATTCCGCAATGTGATTCTGCCATTTTAATATCAAATTCATTATCATATCGAGAAGCGGTCCAGCGACGGGGACGCGTCCTGCGTAAGTCCGAGGAGGATCGAAAAGCAGTTATCCATGATTTCATCACACTTCCCGTGTCTCAGGAATTACTTGAGAACGGCGATACTGACCTCTCAGGGTATGAAATCAGTCTAATCGAGAAGGAAATCAATCGTGTGCGGCGAATGAACAAGGAAGCATATAACTGGGAGAGGAATGACCTGATACTTATTAGGTTGCAAAATGCATTAGCGATGTACCAATAAGCATGCCGAGCCTAGATCCTGATCTGGAGCGTCTTATCGATGAAGAGATTTCCGACCTGAGTGAGCAGAATCTCCTGAAGAATATCCTCGACTGGCAGGTTGATAAGATCCAGCAACCCCGGTACGGGAAGCTGGATCAAATGGACGAATACACCGAGGAATATCTCAACGACGCGGAGGACGTGTAATCACAGGAGGAACGATGCAACTTCGCCATATTGAAATCACTAATTTCAGGCCGTATCGGAATGTCGAGGTCGATCTGGTGGATACGGACGGCCATATTCACATTATTGAGGGGCCACAGGGCGCCGGGAAGACGAGTTTCCATCGTGCGGTTCAATGGGGATTATACGGTGGTGAAGGCCCAACAACGAACTACAAAACCAACTGGAATGAAACTGCTCGGGAGAACGGCGACGAGCGGATGGGAGTCCGAATAAAGTTCGAGGAAGAGGGCCGCGACCACATCCTGCACCGAGAGATCGATCGGTTCAATCAAGATCGAAAGGAGGCCCACGAGAAACGGGTGCTCATTATCGACGGCGATACCCGGCGGGAAGGCGAAGACGCGGATGAGTACATCCGTGACCTGCTGCCTGAGCAGCTGAAGGATTTTTTCTTTCTAGATGGGGAAATAATCCAGAACCTGATCGATGACGACACAGGGGTTGAGGTGAAAGATGATATAGAGACTGTCTTGAAACACGAGGCGATCATCAACGCCCGAGAGGATCTGCAGTCCTTAATCAAAGACCGGTACGAGCCGGAACGGGACCGGATCGAAAACGAGCGCGATGAGCGCAGCGAACTTGATGATCGTATCAGTGAACTACGGGAGGAACGTCGGGAACTTCGAGAGCGCCGTGAGGAACTACGTGAGGAACGGCAGGAGGTCGCCGACGATATCGAGGAGACCCGGGGGGAACTGGAGCAGTACAACGAGGAACTGATTGATGAGCTAAATACGTACGATGAAGAGATACGAAATCTGGAACGTGAACAGCGTGAGACTGCGGAGAAGATGAAGGAAGCTTGGGAGGATATCCATGTCGGAATCCTGTCTGAGCCGATCGCAGAGGCACGAGAGCAGCTACGGGAGCAAGAAGAACACTACGAAAAGTTGCGGTCGACACTCCAGAAGCAGGATATCGTCCAACGGTTACAGCGACAGGTCCAGAAGGAAGGTGAGTGCCCGATCTGTGGCAACGATCACGTTCAGAAGGTCCCTGATGTCAACTTCCAGGATGAAGTCGAGGAAACAGAGGTCGAGCTGACCCGAAAGGTTACGGACTGTCGGGAAAAGCATCGGCGGTTATCAGATGCGCCGCGGCCGAATGTTTCCCCAGTAAGGGCGGCAAACCGGGTGCAGGAACTGCGAGAAGATATTCGGACGAAGGAGCAGGAACAGAATGAACTGTTACAGGAATATGGTGGGCGGCCACAGGAAGGGCAGAAGGAGCAGTACGAGGAGATGCTGCGGAGTCTGAACCGGAAACAGGAAGAACTGGATGATGAGTGGAACGATGTTCGTGAACGGACTCAAGAGCTAGACAACGAGATTGAGCAGAAGAGGAATGAGAAACAGCGGAAGGATGGGGAGCAAGCGTACAAGAGGATTCGGGCGAAGATCAAGGCAGCCGAGATGGCAATCGATCATCTCGACACGATCCGGCACGAGCATATCCAGCAGAAACGGGACAAGATCAAGCAAGAGATGAATGCGGTGTTTGAGCAGGTATCGCAGTCGGAGTTTATCAAAGGTCGATATAGGGGCATTGATTTTCGGGGCGATCCCGGGGAAGAGGACTCCTTCGTACTGGAACTGATCAAGCAGGGCGGAGAACGGAAGGCTATGGATGATCGGCCGCCATCTGCTGGTGAGGCGCAGCTCACAGCACTCAGCTTCATTTTCGGGCTGAATGAATGGGCTAAGTATTCGACAACGATTGTCTTTGACACGGTGGCTGGGCGGCTGGACCTACAGAACAGCAAGGCGCAGGGTGACTTCTTCACCACACTAGATGAAGGCCTGATTCTGTTGGTGACGGATGCAGAGCTGCAGAAGCTGTGGCCGGCGATCAAGACGGATATCGGGAAGCATTATCGGATCAGGCCGGATGAAGAGATGAACTCACAACTGGAGGTGAAGTAAGATGCCGAACGGGAGTTTCGACAATATCGAGGGAGGATTCACGATCCGTGCGAGTCGTGATGCGTGGGAGACGGTTCGGAGGAATATCTTTGAGGAGTTCCAGGGCGAGGACGTGAGCATCAATACGGGCCGGGTTGTGGATACAGCGATAGCTGTCGGGGTTGCGGATGAGAAGATGCTGGAACCTAGCGGACCAGATCCGTATCGGACGTCGACGGAGTCAGTGGACCCGTACGATGTTCTGAAAACGTTGATCGAAATCCGTCACCCGGATCGGGACGCAGACAAACTGCAAGAGGCGATGATTCGTTATTTCGAGGGCGGTCTGCAGGTGATCTCAGGTGAGATTGAGGAGAATGGGTATTTTGACTATGAAAAGTATCTACCAGAAGATATTTCTGGTTTAAGATTATAAACTATACACCATTAATCAATGAATGCGGATAAAGGTGGCTTGGTGTAATAG
Organism: Halocatena salina; assembly: GCF_023115355.1. Lineage (NCBI taxonomy): Archaea > Methanobacteriati > Methanobacteriota > Halobacteria > Halobacteriales > Natronomonadaceae > Halocatena > Halocatena salina. The sequence goes on along the minus strand of NZ_CP096019.1, from coordinate 338,245 downwards.
ATTTCAATAATTTATTAGCCATGACTATCATAGTATAAGCAGCTACCGTGTCTGAGTCCCAGCAAATCATCAAACAGGAGCAAACTCGATTCACCAGCGACAGCCAACTTCTGTCCGAGTTGGGTGAACGTCTGATCGCCACCAGCCATGTCGCACTTGCCGAACTAATCAAGAATGCCTACGACGCCGACGCAACCCGGTGCAATATCTGGATTAACGACAACAACAGCGCACTCATAATCAAGGACAACGGCCATGGAATGACTGAGGCGGAATTCAAAGACTTCTGGATGACTATCGCTACCTCAAATCGGGACAGAAACCCCACATCGCGGCGTTACAGCCGGGAAGTACAGGGGTCAAAAGGCGTCGGCAGGTTTGCTGTCCGGAACCTTGGACTGTTCCTAGAGCTCCGGACTATTGCTTACTACGAGGAAGCGGACGAGTATCGCCGCCTCATCGCCAATTTCGACTGGGAAGCGTTCGAGAGTGGGACTGGCCTTCAAGAGATGGAAGTTAGCTACCGGATTGAGGCCAGCGCAACAGCAGAAGAGGAGGGCACGACACTCCGCATCTCCGACCTGCAGGACGAGTGGACCGAGGAAGAACTGGAGGAAGTCTCGGCCAAAGTCCTCGACATCGTATCGGCACCGTATGAATCTTCACCTTCGGAAATCGAGGGAAGTGACGATGAAGACCCTGGATTCAACGTCTACTTCGCCCCACCCGGGAAGGGCTCCCCGCGAACCAGCGTTGCGCAGGAAATCTACGAACGATACGTTGCTAAGGTAGAAATCACCGTCGACGGTCAAACCTTAATATACGAGTACGACTACGAAGGCGGCGAGTCCCGCACCTACAAATACGAACTGGATGAGAACCTCGTCGGCGATATTGAAGGCGAAATTCGGTGGATTCCACGACGGAAAGGTGTACTAGCCGGGATGCGGACTGCGGACGGACGAAAGGCCCGTAGCTGGCTGAGCGAGAACGGCGGCATCCGAATTGTCGATAACAACTTCCGCATGCCCCCATACGGCGATCAAGGAGATGACTGGCTCGGTCTATCCCAAGCGCAGGCCCGCCGCTCGCGGAACTGGGAGTCACCCATAACCGAGGCATTATTCCCGGAAGGCGAACGGAAAATCACTGAAAGCCAAGCCATGCTCCAATTACCGCGGAAAGTTCAGGTGCTTGGAGCTATCCACGTCTCCAGCTACCGGTCTGAGGAGATTGCCAGTACAGTGATGAAAGATCGGCTCATGCCGTCAATGGACCGGCAAGGCTTCGTCGAAAACGACGCCTACGAACAGCTCGTTGATATCACGCGGGGGAGCCTCGAAATCCTCGGTGTTATCGACCGACTTGAGGAGCAGAAGCAAAAGAAAAAGAAGGCTGAAGAGAAGAAAGACAAGACCACGTCCACAATTAGCTCGACCAAAGAATTTGTACAGGAGAGCGACGATATCGGGGAAGCAACACAACAGGAACTACTTGACCAAGTCGAGGATATTGAGATACAGGTTGAAGAGCACCATGAGGCCGAGAAAGAGGCCCGGGAAGCCGTTGAATCGATGAACTTACTCGGAGTCGTGTCCGCGTTCATGAGTCATGAGACAACCCTGATCTTGGACTCAGCGAAGGACATGCTCGATCACTGGAAGCAAGTACCACCGAAGGACCGCAGCGACGAGTTCCAAGACCGGATTGAGCATACAGAACAGGCAGTGGAGGATTTCGAGACGCATCTGAGTTACTCCCAGGCGTTCGTCGAACAGATCTCATCCGGATCTGACTCCAGTTTCAAGCCCAAGCCACAAGTGAACATGATTATTGAAAAGTTTGAACGGTACACCGAGCGACGGGAGATAGAGGTGGAGAACGCGATCAGGTTCGGACTAGAGACGCCCGAGGTGAATGTTGGTCTCTACAGCGGTGTTCTGATCAATTTATACACGAACGCTATCAAGGCCGTCGTCGAGGATTCGATTGGTGACGACGGTCGTAAGATCCGATTTGAAGCCGAAAATACGAGTGACTGGCATAAGGTGCGAGTGATTGATAATGGCGTCGGCATCTCAAAGGAAGAACGGACACGCATTTTCGAACCGATGTACTCCACGACAGATGTTGAAGGTCCGACTAGTGTTGGATCTGGGCTCGGACTGTATATCGTCAAACAAGTCGTGGAGCGTGTTGGTGGTAAGATATCACTCGTCGACTCACCGGATGAGTTTGAAACCGCCTTTGAGGTGAGGCTAACACGATGACTGCGTTCGATGACAGAGTACTTGTGTTCGAGGATATCGACGAGAATTTTAAGGATATTCGAGCACCTCTCGAAGAGGAATTATTGGATGAATTATCATTACAGCGATTCGATCACGATACTCCATTTGATACGGATGGGGTAATGGATGAACTGGAGAATCGGGTCAAAAGTCCACATTTCCCGTTACTTATTGTTCTTGATTATGACCTAACAGCAGCAAGTAATCAAGTCCGGAGAGAACACGTCCGCCAGCTCTGTGAAGACCACGATCTACCGCTTTGCATTTATCACCGGATCGATAGTGGACTAGAAGATGAGCGCCGCGTCAAAGTATATGAAGAAGATAGAATCAAAATAAATCCTAGCAAGGGGCCAGAAGAAGTCGCTCGCGACGCAGCGAACATTGCCAAAGGATTCAACCAGATCAGGAATTCATTTGCAGACGCGCTCGGAACAGAGTCCCAACCTGCCATTCCAGAGATTTTGGACGCTCCGCGCGGTGTCCGCGGGAAACTCGATCAATATTCTTGGGGGAATCCTGGTGCATTGATGGGCGGTGGACCGGATATGAATCGTGATGATCTCATCCGCCGGTCGACCACCCATCTGGGGTATTGGATACACAACGAACTCCTCGAGTTTCCGGGGGCCCTACTGAACCCGATCGCCTTGGCCGCTTATCTTAATGTCGATCACGAATCGTTCTGCGAGGCTCTGGCATATCAAGAGCCGTTTAACAACGCCCTGTACGAGGGGCCGTTCTCGGAACTCGGTCGGTGGTGGTGGACGCCGAAGGTCGACAAAATCCGAGCGGAACATATGACCGACACCGACACGGAGATGCCATTGGGCCAGACCATATTCCGGCGATTGGAGTTACCGGAGATTGAGCAGGCTGTCTGCCATGACGGTGAATCGGAGAATCACGAAGATGCCCGGTATTACTGTATCATCAAGGAAAAATCGGTGTGTGAGGAGCATTCGAAGAATCCCGAGGGCTGGATTCCGATGGGTGCCACCCGGTCACGGATTTCGCGGGATGAACTGGCTCGACTGGAGCCCTGGACACTAAGTTAATATCTATTATGCCCGGAGAAATCGTTGATCTGGACAGCGAAGACTTGTATGAGATTAAAATAGCGTACAAGTCGTTTTGGAATCGGTTCAAGGGTTCCCAAGGGATCAAAGCTGAGGGAAACTCCGACAACATCAACGTCTCGAAATATGAAGGAAAACTCCAGGTTGAGGTTCCAACCTATTTCAAGATCAGTGGACTGCAGTACCGTCGGGACAGGCCTGACGACCTGTTCGATATCTGTTTCCGGCCTGAGCTGACTATCCGTGGCCGAGAGCATGATGATGGCATCCGATATGAGATTGACAAGTCGACTACACGGGTGTCGTATCTCCGGAGACAGAGTGACCGGGAAGATGATGGTCGGTTCCCAGCAGAGATCAAACAGGGGATGCACTACGACTTCGAGTCGGAGCCAGACGCACGGCACCCGATTTTTCACGTACAGTATGCACCGACAGCGATTGGCATCGGAGTGCTCAATCAAGAGTACCGGATTACGAATGAGGACGAATTGTTGGAAGAGTATCCTGACTTTCCCCGGATACCGTCGCCGCCTATGGATTTCGTCGGCATCCTGTACCTGATTATCAAAGATCACGAGCAGGCCGAAAACGCAACGTGGCCGAACAAGGTGTTGACCTCTCTCGAAAATCTCCCAACCTTCCCAAAGGGATGTTTCGATCCGAATCCACAGTCCGGACGTGAGATGATCCCAGAGTGGTGGTACGTCCACGCCGATGGAGGTCCCCATATTCCTGATGGGATTATTGACATGCGGTGTGTGGACTGACAGAGTCGATCTCTGGAACGAGGAGTGGTACAGATCGACCAAGTGGCCGGCTTGGGTCAATGGTTCGGTGCACTGTCGGTTGTACGTGAGAAACGCTATGAGCGTTCTGACTAACAGCAGCTTAATGAAAAACGGCGGCAATCCGTCGAGGATCCACAGCCCACTAACCACGACCAAGACGCCAAAGCTGAGCCAAACATTGTGTCCATGCACCGTACGATTACGCCTACAACGCTCGGATCGATGACGATCTCTACGGACAGCGAGCGATGACAGAAACCGTCAACACCTTCGTCAAGCGCTCGCTCGACACTGCTGGGCGAGCGCGGGAATGGTACTAGGAGTTCCGTGAGACCGTTCTTATATGAATATTCTATAATATTAAGTATATCGTCGAACAGTGAAATCCATTGTCTTACAGCGATTCAAGGAGTCAAATATTCATATCCAATGAATGATCTGTCCGTGAAGACCCTGCGCTGTTAGCAGCCCTAGCACGAACATCAATCCAACGAGGAGAGCGAAGTAGATTCGAAGCAACAGCGGATGGTCGAAGAACTTCCGGTTTGCGAAATAGAGTGCAAGTGCGGTGATCGGTAACCCGATGAGACCGTTCACAGCAGGCATCACGAGGGCAAGACGAACCGTACTCATATCGGTGACTTCCAACAGCAGGATTGCAAAGATGACCGATAGGACAATCAGTGCTTGGACGATCCGTCGAAACAGATAGTCACCGAAAACGGTCGTGTATCCCCACGCCTGCGGAACCAGGAACCCGGCACCGAACAGCGTTCCGGTTGCTGAGGTGAACGACGCCAGAAACACCGCGAAGACGAACACAGTCAGTGCTGTTGACCCAAGTATCGATGCCAGTGGTGTACCAGGACTGGTAAGAGTTGGTGTGCCTGGTTCTAAGACTGCCGCCGAAACGGAGATAACGGCTATGCTGAGAAGGATAACAAAGGTGATTCCAACGAAATTATCCCGTCGGTATAAGGCCATCTCTGTCCATCCCTTCGTGGGGCGGATACTTGACTGGATAAAGAAGTTCGGGTAGTAGACTGTTGTCCCAAACAGCCCGACGATGGTCACCAGATATCCAATGTCGCTTGTCAGTGCTGGGACCAGCCCAGTTGCAACCTGCTGTACCGGGAGATTGATCCCGAAAACGAGAACAAGGTAGATACCGAACACAGCAAATATGAGTGTCGTGATCGCAGCCTCAATACGGTCGTACACCCGAAGTTCAAGAATGGCGATCCCACTACCAGCAGCAAGTATCATCCCGAGATAGGTATTGTTGATCGGTGTCAACCACACGAGTGCAGTGCCTGCCACCGCGTAGTTCGAAATCGCCCAAAAATGCATGATAAACGCGAGTCCGACGGAGACGACCTTGGACGGACCCGTCCCGATCGTATTGCGGATGTACTCCATGAGCGGTTTGTCAATCGTGGCAAGTCGGCCGGACATTTCGTGCATACCCATGTCGACGAACAACGCAAGCGGTAACGTCCACAGGAGAGTGAAGCCGAAATTCGCTCCAGTATTCGAAAGGATGTATACCGAGCCAGCTCCGAATACGTTCGCTGAAAATAACAGACCAAGTCCGTAGGCGTCAATGATGGCTTTCGATCGCTGTACTGGAAGCCACGAGGGGAAACGCCACCAATTCGAGATCATGCGTGCTGATTGGACATTCGTCGTTGGATTCGGCCAGTAGTATTGGTTATCAAACTGCTCATGTCGTGATAGGACGGGCTTGCAGGATGAACACCGTTCCATCCCGTACGGCCCATTCGATATCTGCTTGGTAGCTAAGCGCTTTCTCGATGCCCAGACATTGTTCAGCGATGCGTACGACCGTGCTATCGGTAACAACCTGCCTCTCTATGGCTGATTCTCGGTCGATGAGTCCGTCCTCAGTCAGCGCAGTCGTATACTGTTGCACTGAGACATCTTTCGTTACCAGCTCCCCGTCTTGGGAGACAACGAAGCGATCGGGTGTCACATCATCTTGTTCCGAGTAGCCGATACCAGCAGCTGCCTCGATAACCACCGTATCATCGTCCCGGACTGGATGGGTTGTGAAACAGACTCCGCAGGCATCGGCATCTACTACTTCCTGAACGATGACACCAAGCCGAATCGTCTCCGGATCAATTCCGAACGTCTGGCTGTACGTTGTGACCCTGGTGGAATCAATGAAGCTGTAACAGCGCTCAACTGCATCCAAGACATCATCAGGCGGTACGATGAAGCTCTCAAACAGCCCAGCAAAGCTGTTTGCTGCTCCATCTTCGATGTTGGCGCTGCTCCGGACAATAACTGGAGTAGATCCTCGGGACCGCGCCCACTCCTCAACTCGGTCACCGATCCTGTGGAGATGGCCGTTGTGAGAGAACTGTGCCTCCACAGCGATCCCGTCCGGAACGGTATACCCTTCTTGGATAAGCCTGGCGAGTGTGGTGGCCTTCCCTCCGTACTGCTCGACGGCGTTCGGGTTGACATCGGCCAAAGAGACGAGACTCATGTCTCGAAGACCTCCACCAACTCAGCTCGATCTACTTCGATGATCTCCCCGAAACCAAGCTCTTTCCAGAACGCAAGCGGTTTCTCATCTCGGCACTGCGAAAAGAGCACAGACAAGAAGATTCCGTGAGAAACGGCCATCACTCGGCCTTCATCCGGACCAACTGTATCGAGGAACGTTCTGATGCGATTCTCGACATCAATCCTGTCTTCCCATTCGAACGGCACGGTCGGGTTCCTAAGCAGTTCACCGACCATGCGCACGTACTCATCCGGATCCTCGATGAAGCCCTCTCCGCTCCTGTCGGCCTCTCGAAGCGCATCCACCGTTCGACAGTCGATATCTTGCTCCGCAGCGACGGCCTGGGCCGTGTAGCGGGCCTTGTGCTCTGGGCTGGAATACACCCTCGTCAGTCCGTCGATGGTGGGACTTTCGAGTAGTTTCTGCATGGCTATTTCGCCGTCTTCAGTCAGTTCCCATTCAGAGACGGGTTTCTCTTCGTCGATCTGTGTCTCGAAATGACGGAGAAAAACGATTCGTGTCATATTTGATCACCCAGCACCGTTATTTCGCCCCCATCGGCATCAACACGGACGCGTTTCCCGCCTTCAAGCAGTTCAGTCGCCTTTTCGACTCCGATGAGACACGGGATGTCCAGCTCTCGACTGATGACTGCGGCGTGGCTTAGGATTCCACCCTCCTCCGTCACGATAGCACCGGCCCGTTGCATCGCGTTGATGAGGTCAAAATCTGTGCCCGGTGCGACCATGACATCGCCGAGATTCATTCGATCGTTGTCGCTGCTATCTCGAACGACACGAACCACTCCTTCGTATGTCCCAACCGAGGCACACTCGCCAGCTAACACACCGGTAGCGTCGTCTTCGATGGCAAACGATGCGTTTGTATCGACGAGTTCGTTGCGGGTGAAGACCATACCAACCTTTCGCGACGCTATCGTTTCGTCATCGATCCGTGAGCCGTTGTCCAATAGCTTGCACAGCTCCGTAAGGAAATACCAGTTGAGTTCTTCACGTGGCACACCGGATCGTTCACTGATTTCGTTGAGGAGTTGCTCTCTGTACTTCGTGCTTTGGCCAAGCAATGCCTTGTTTCTGTCACGAAGGGTTCCGACGCTGGCCATCAACTCAACAAGCTCTTTCAACTGCTCGTTGTGGTCGATCTTCGATAGATATTCCTCCCGTCGATGAGCAGCCCGCTTGTCAGCTGCTTCGATCTGCTGAAGGGTGGTCTCGATATGTGCGATCCCTTTGTCCGCGAGATCGTTATAGCGTTCAACGTAGTACTCGAATTCGTATGGCTCGGCTCCGTACGCGCTATGAATGTATCTGTACTCCTCGAAATGATCACGGACAGCAGTAACAGCGTTTCCGTCTCCCTGTTCGATGGTGTCTATTCCCAGTTCAAGACCGTCTTTGACCAGTTCGTAGAACGCTTGCTTCTCTTCAACACCAACGGTCAACTTGTCTGCATAGATGAGTGTCGACTTGGCTTTATTGAACTCCTCTTCATCGTCGAATTCCCTTTCAAGAAGGGTATCGATCGCCCCATTCAGTGCGTGTTCTATCTGGACGTGATTGACTGTGTAGAGTTCGGTCAGCGGGACGAACTGGATATCAATGAGGGCCATAGCGAGTTCCTCGTTATCCAGCTCTGTGATGTCTGCCGTCTCCATCTCCTCAAGGAACCGATGGAACCTCTCTTTCGGTCGGTCGAGGTATGACTGCAAATTGTCAATAACCGCTTGGTCTTTCTTAAGAAATCGTTTTCCGAACCATTTCCCCATGAATTCCCATTCATCCTTCGGAGCGTAGCTGGTGACCTGCTTTCCCTCCGTCGCTATGACCGTGTTCTTGAATCGGAGACAGTTGATCTCTGGGTGGTATCTATTGTAGAGTTCATGGAGAAATTCCATGCCAAGAACCGTCTTGACAGTCCGGAAGTTGATCTGCTTCCACTGTCTTTCACGAGTCTCACCCAGCATAGTACACCTCCTCGGCGAACTGTTCAAGTGCCGATCCAACCAGAACCGAGACGCGAGTACAGCGTACACAGCGAAGCGGCTGATCCTGAAACTCGTGAGGATCGCCTTTCAATGGATTCGGGTATTCACTGCCAGAACAGACGAACGCGAAGTAGAACGCATCGTCTGTCGTCGAGTCGAGTCCGTGCTTAATCGTGAAGTTTGGGCAGTACTGCTCGTCGACAAACTGTGCTATATCGACCTTGTGTGTCTCATTGTTCGGTTGGTCCTGTTGCATCTTCTCTACCGCTCGTCGCCTTTCAATATCGCACATCTATACTAGCTTTATTCGAAGTAGAAGATAAATATTTGGGTATAAGGTATAGTATTGGTGCTAGTAGACATAATTTTCATATGTATCGGGCTTCTATGTGCATGCGATGGTTTGCCAAACGTACAATAGGAGAATGTGAGTCACCCTGGCCATGCCTCATCCGAACACTACTGACCGACCAACACCCGTAATCGTTGCTACTGGGGAGATTCTGCGGACACTGACACCACCAACACTGGCGTCGCTTCTCGTTATGTACGATACCACAACCGAGGATCAGGCCGAGATCGCTGCGGCTATCGGCCGGACCCAATCAACCGTTTCGTCTTACATTCGATCGTTAGCGTCGCTTCCCGTTCCACTTATAGCAAAGCGAGGATCTCGCTACACCGTCACGGATGCCGGAGAATCCATCATCGGCCTGATTAGCGGGATGATGGATCGACTAGGCTGTGATCTTCATGCTGTTGAGTGGCAGGAAGAGGCTGACAAAGACGCAGTCGCAGGAATGCTTACCCCCTTGCACGACTCTCGGAGTACACTCCCGTTTTTACTCCTCGATTCGTTGTATGAACGGAGTGATCTTGATGGACTTATCGGAACACCGCAGCCGGTGTGGATCGATGATGTCGTCTCAGATATCGATACGCGACGGCAAGAGCGAGGTGAGAGTGTAACGACAAAGCAGGTTCGGCAGGCGGTCCAACGCTTCAATGAGGCGGAAGTGCTTTCGTTCGATGGGAGCCAGATCGAACTCACCGAAAAAGGGCAGGAACACGTACGGTTGTTTCATGAGATCACCCAGTTACTCCGTGAACAAGATAAGATCAACGTGAGTGACGGAGCTGAGGGGAATGCTCTAACTGCGGGTAACGATACTAAAAACCGTAGTGAATCAGGTGAAAGCCATCGTCTTCCGACTGGAGAGGATGAGCACTCTCACCGTCAATCTGTTACGGGTGATATTACCAATCAGTTCCAGCCACAGGGATTCAGTGGTGGTCAGCCGCAACCTACGGGCAAGAGAAATATACAGGAATCACCGACAGTCGTGCTTGGGTACTGTGTGACTCGTGAGGACACAAATGATACACCACATGATCAACAGGAGGTACAGCCTATACTACCGATCAGGGAGATGACAGCTGAAGAACTACTCGCACGGCTGAGCCGAATCGTTGATGAGCACGATACGAGCAGACAGCTGACGCCGTACTGGCTGCTTGATGTGGACTCCGGTGTGTACCCATTGGGACCGGTCGAAGAGACCGAGAATCAGTCCCACAACTGATGACCACCAGAGACTCTTCGAGAACTATCACGATCGAACTCGGTCCGACGTTTGGTCAGGCGTCTACCGACATCACCCGAATTCGAAACAGCCAGACCAGTTGGCTGGGTGAACTGATCGAGACCAAAAAGCCGATTTTCACTATTGAGATGCCGCTTGAGATAGCTGGAGTAGCTGTACATCAATCAACGAAGCACCAGACATCTTCACACGCTGCTTCATCGATGCTAACGTTCGTCCCCACTGGTGAGCCGACTATCAAGGGAACCACACCTGATGTCCACGTTCGTGGTGCGCTAGGGATGCACGGCCATATGGGGATGAGTGTAGACTCCTTATCCCGATCAATGCTCCTCACCGATATCGACGAGCGGGCACTCATTGACCTGATCCACAGCCGGGCCACTGTTGATGCCGAAAGCCGTGATGCTCTCCGCCAGGATCTTCTCATACCGGGGCTGTACGAGTCGTTCGATGACACTGTCGCGACGCAAGCAGCGACTCTCCTCAAAGAGAACATCCGCCGGCATGAACGTGAGCACGTGCAATGTTTATTAGATCCCGACACCGCCCTGTGGAAGGAATTCGAATTGTACTATCGGTCTATTCTCGTCGGGGCAGAAGCACGCACATGGACCGACATGGAGTTCCTTGATCGATTAGCAGTGCTGTATACAACACCGAGTCGATTCATCGTTGAGTTGCTGGCGATGTTGACCGAGGACTATACGATGGCTGATCCAGCCGTCCAACGGGCTGTTGAATCTCGTGTGACTGCTCTTCGAGGAACTGAAGCGACACTCTGGCGACTCATGAGGAACCACGACGTTGAGTTCGATCAGTTGGACAAAACACTCCGATCACCCGTCAGTGAGCAATACTGTGATCTTTGGTTGGTTTATGTTATTCACGAGCTTCGTGCGGGACGATCGCTACAAGAGATTACCGCTGATGATTTTCACCACACCTGTTCACCGGCGGCGGCGCCTCACGATGCAATCGTTTCCGATACCGAGACACGGACCATGTACGTTGATCTTCTGCACGAACGACTTCGGGGGCCGGTCATCGAAGTCGTTCGACTCAAACTTGTTGAGGGCACGTTCACACTCGAACGAGCCTGGTACTCACTGAATCCTAACGTGGCCACTGAGGACAGTCTGATCGCTGTGCGACGGGCTCTGTTTCGACGACAGTTTCTGACCGCGTTCGGGAACGAAAGTGGACTTGGTCGTATTCGATCTGAACGAGAGGCAGAGATTGAAAGAATTATCCGAGGAACACCGCTCGCTGAAAGCTCTGTCTTCGCCTTCTCTCTTCCATCCTCAGATGACATTGCCCAGTGCTTGCCAGCGGCGTGTGAAACCGCCGCCACGGCTCTCCTTGGGGAGAACGCAACAGTAGAAGAGCTTACCGCGTGGTTAAACGATCCTCAGGCTGCATTTCCAGAATAACTCGTTCAAATACACCAGATGGAGGACACGGTGATGACCGAGAAGCAATCCACGAGACAACGTACAGAGGACGAGAATTCACAGATTGAGGCCGCAAGTCGACGGCGATTCCTGAAACACACTGCTCTCTGTGGTGTCGTCGGACTGCTCGATGGGCCTCGTCTGGCCCAGTCTGCGACTCCAACAGATGCGACCTATACTAGTTCTCCGGCGAACCATACCCCGTGCCACGATCAGAACGATGAGAAGATGTTGCGTATAACGGGAATGGGTGATGATATCAACTACTACCATATCGAAACAGAACAGACAATTATGACACGACCGGAGCCCGACGACAGATCCACAAGAGATGTGACCGTCATTGAGGGAGCCGTTCGTCAAAACGAAACTGATGGGCACCCGATCGAAGGATGGGTGACAACCGTGCGTACGAACGGGAGTGTTACATACACTGTTGAGGCCCGTATTGAGTAGGGAGATACTCAGAATTGCTCAAGGAATTCCTTCGTTCGGCCCACTACTGCGTAGTCAGTCTCCTGTAATGCGTCAACTGATACTGCTCCGGAGACGAACATAGCTGTTCGGATCTCTGCGATGGTATCCTCAATAAGATCTACAACAGCGTCAGCACCTGTTGTCGCTGGTTGGAGGAACGGTTTCGCCATCCCGCCAGCACATGCACCCAGTGCGATTGCCTTTGCGATGTCCAACCCTGATCGAACGCCTCCACTTGCGACCACGCAAGGATGGACAGCAGCTGCACGGGCTGTACTCACCGCGGTTGGAATGCCCCAGCTCTGAAAGCGCTTCCCGATCTTGGCATGGCGATTCGCTCCGGCTGCGCGCGCACGGTAGGCCTCGATACCAGACCACGTCGTTCCTCCTTTCCCAGCAACGTCAAGAACATCGACACCAGCTGCGGTGAGTTGACTGGCGGTTTCCTCGGAAATTCCGTTGCCGGTTTCCTTGACTATCACAGGAACGCTCAGATCAGACGCGATGATCGAGATTTGTTCCAAGCAACCTCTCGCGTCAGTATCACCCTCCGGCTGAGCGGCCTCTTGGAGGAAGTTCAGATGGATCGCCAGTGCGTCAGCGTCGATCATCGATACAGCCTGTTCGACACCCGAGACACCGTACTCCGAAAGCTGTGCAGCACCGATGTTTCCGTAGATGAACGCATCAGGTGCCACATCTCGGACCACAGTAAACGACTCCATCAACTCATCGTTATCGGGGTTCTCAAGCCCGGCACGTTGGCTCCCAACACCCATCGCAATGCCGGTTCTCTGTGCGGCTTTGGCCAACGAACGATTGATCTTGGTCGTATTCGGATGGCCGCCAGTCATGCTTTCGATGATCACCGGCGCAGTGAGGTCTTGACCACAGAACTCAACCGATGTATCGATGTGGTCTTGATGCAATTCCGGAAGCGCTTCGTGGAGTAGTTGCACATCTGAGAAACCGGTCCCAGAAGTCTCGACATCTTCTCGGAGAATAATATCGATGTGATCGTCTTTCCGGTCAGAAGTCTGGTGTTCCATCTCCTATGGTTAGAGAGATGGAACGCTTCAACTGTTTGGTTCTGCGGACGTGTTTGGTTGTCATACATCTGATACTACCGCCAACGATCAACCGCTTCAAACCAATCAACAGAATCCCTCCACGTGATACTTTGACGTTCCTTTCGAAACTGAGCTGGTTTCATATCATCGAAGGATTCGGGGGCCAGTCGGTGTAACATTTCCATACATCGCTGATACACTGCCTCATCTTCGTGGTATCGGCCACTTTCAACGATGCTGACTCCGATCAATGCAGCAGCTTCTGAGACAGTTTCTCTCTCAGTGAGGGTGCGTAATTCTCGGGCGTAGTTTGACAGGGTGAATAGATACTCAACCATATCTGTTAGTCCCGCTGGTTGGTCAGTGTTCGTAGGTGAGGACAAACCAAATTGTTCAGCCACCCACCCAGCATCATACTGTAACTCATTCGGCGACGTCTCGTCTGCTCTACTTGCATCTAACGTATTGATAACACTCTCTATTTCTGCAACAAGGCGCTCAATGTCATACGTACGTGCCTGTCGATGGATCATGTCGAAGTCAAATATGTCTTGATAGTTCGGAATAGCGAACGACGGAGAAAGCATAAACCAGTCGTTATGCTGTACTCCAGCGATCTCGGTCGTCACCCGACTCGTGACGGAAAGAAGGTCTTGTGTTTGTGAAATCATAGATGTATTAATGCCTACAGTCCGTCTGACGGGTTCTAATGCTGCTATCTCATCGGTATCAATACTGGGACGACATCGATCAGTACCCGGTCCAGACGATTGGGTAGCGGATGAGAGAAAGTCATCGATAATCTCATACTGGGAGCTACAAATGACCCCCCGAACATCAAGATTCAACTGCTGTTGGGTCTGTTGGCGAATAGCAAGCGCAGCCATCCCTTTATTGAGTGTTTTCTCGTTCCGTCGAACTGGATTACTCGTGCCGCGTTTTAGCTTTCGTTGTTGGTGTTCCTCATCTGAACGGAGATCAACAAACGAGCTAGTTTCCTCACCAATTGCTTCACGGAACGGTTTTTGGTACGCTCCTCGACCATAGTCAATCCACTCATCAAGTGCGTCCACTGCCAAACGGTGATGAACGTCTTCTGGAGTGTTCCTCAGTAGTGCTTGAGTCCGTTGAAGCGACCGTTCTTGGGTTACTGGTGAATGAAACGTTGCGTAATCGACCAGTTGAATCACATCGCGCCGACGTAATTCATCGAATGCCATAGTGAGATAAAGTCCTTTCAGATTCCCCGCCGCAGCTTGGAGTGTCCGTGCTCGAAGCCGATCATAATCGTATCGGTCCATTAGGATTACGGGAAGCATCTCGGCAGAAAAATGAACAATAGTCGGGATGTTAAGAAGAGCAGTTGTAAAGGACACCCGCGGGGGGAGGAGATAGGCTGGTCTGTGTACCATTATCTGAACAGTATACATTTATACTATAATAATTTTTTCTATGATGTTTGAGATGACGGGCGTGATGAAATCAGAATGCAGATGTTCTGAAATGCGCGTTGGAAGAGAATAATGTGGGGAGTGTACCGATACCAACGGCGAGTGTTCGTGTCCACTACCGTTAGAGTGAGAATCCACTCTCATCGGAGCGATCTCTGCTGGAATCTTGTTCCTGATGTGTCGATGTAGAACGCGTCTGGTCGGACGTGTGGGCTGTCGGTTGCGCTTGCTCTTGAGTCGTTTCCTTTTCTCTGGTGGTTTTGGCGTGCTCTTGATCCGTCGATTCTGTCTCTTCCGTCGTCGTCTCCGTGTCAGTGTCCGCCAGCGAGGAGGCTGTTTCCGAAAAGCGTGCGCGTCGGATTTCAGTCGGCTGGGTATCGCCCGTATCGGAACTGATAGCCGCGGTGAGACGATCGAGCAGACCTGGAGAGGAGATTTCCTGTTCAAGCGTCCCGACATGAGCCATCAGGTCCTCAACCTGTTCGGTGAGTTCGGTGACCTCGGCTCTCAGCACGGCGTTTCGCTGTTCGTAGGCGGCAATCGTGGCATCAATATCATCTGACTGCTCGGCGTCGCCGTCCTGTGGATCGGCCTCAGCCTCACTGGGGTGTGTGTCTGCGTCTGTGGACGGACGATCATGTCCCTCATCTTCGGTGGGGTCCGGTTCCTCTTCTCGGTGGTCGACTGTCGTGTCCTTCTGGGACATCCCATCGCCAGTGGTTTTACCATCCCAGAGTGAACCAACAGCCCCAGTGAGACGCTCAGTCAACCCTGTATCGGTTTCATACTCCTGTTCGAGGTCAGTCTTCGTTTCATGGAGTTCGTCGCGAGTCTCTTCGAGTTGGTATTTCTCCGCTTTGAGATCTTTCCGTTCGGTTTCCAGCTCATGGAGTTCCTCGATTTTCTCCGGATCAATCGTGGACTGTTCAGTGACGAGCGAGACCTCATTCACCCACTCGGGTGTCTCTTCAGGCAGCTCCGAGCGCGTGATTTCCTCAATCTCGGCGAGAGCCTCCTGGTCGAGATCGTTCTCCTGCCCGTAGTATTTCAGCGCGGCGATGTCGGCCGCGTCGGTGGTTTCGATCGTGGTGTCGTGATCGAGTGTGATGTTCTCCTCTTCGACGGTCGTGTCTACCGTTCCGTGGACGGCCGTCCAGTGAACATCGATCTCCCGCTCGTGGAGGCGTTTGAGGGTTTCGTCGTGTGGGTGACCGTCATACTGATTCTTACTGGTGTAGTTGTTGTCGAGCCCGCTCGAAATCACAACGTGCGCGGGATCGACCTCGTTGAGAAACTTCTCACCCGTTGAGTTCTTTGAGCCGTGGTGACCGAGAAACAGGATGTTGGTGTTCAGATCCACGTCGCTGTCGGATTCATCGTGCTGTTCGACCAGCCAGCTTTCGGCATTGTGAGCACTCTCATCGCCTACATCGCCCATAAACAGTCCCGAAACGCCGTTCGGACCCTCAAACTTACAGACGACGCCGTTACCGTTCGCCTTTTCCGGCTTGAGCGTACACCAATGGCCAGAGGTCTGGCTCGTCGTCTCAACCGTCTTCGCGGTTGCTGGAGGGGAGAGAGCTGTGAGGGTGGTGTCTTCCTCTTCGAGTATTGGGTCGCCCTCAGTGAGCTGGTTGATTTCATTGGGTTCGATCCCGTGATCAGATAATGCCTCAAAATATGCACCTAATACGGCCCTTTTGACTCGACCATCCTTTCCAGTCTCGTATCGAATAGCGCTTGGTTGATATGCTTGATCGATGGTGTAGCCGGTATCTTTGAGCACCCGAACACCATCAACGTGGTCATCATGGATATGTGTCACCGCAAAATGATCGATTGTCTGTGGCTCAGTTCCATCATCTGTAACTCGATCAGCGAATATCTGATCTAACCCATCTGCGATCTGTTCCTCGTCAGCGTCTATTACTGTTGTTGTTCCTTTTGGAGATATGATCACATGTGCATCAGCTTGTTCAACATCAAGGGTATATTTCTCCCACACTCCATTAGCAAGTGGTTCAGAATCATTCGTCGTCGTCATTTAACTCCTGTCGACTGGCTTCCTGCATTTCTTGATGTATTTTTTCCACCTCTTCGTATGTTTCTTTTTTCTCCTCAGTGAATTCGGGATCAAATTGTAGAGTTACAATCTCATTTTCTTCTATCTCGACCCAGAAGTGATCTTCAAATTCAGTTTCCGGTGGCACATCGTCTGGATCCATTGTCATTCGACGGACTGCTCTATCGAAGTCTAAATCAGGATCACGCGTAAATAGCGAAAATATCGCTGCTCCGTCCTCGATCCCGTGATAAACGACGTATTTGTCGTTGTCTTCTATCGATGTCATACTTTAGTGCAAAAAGATATCCATCAAGTATAATTGTTGTGGTCTGTTTATATACTACTGTGTTCGCTATCTCCTGTGCCGTCTTCGTTGCTGCTTCTCTGAGTGAGAGCTAGTCAAGTGCCCATTCGACGATTACACACCGAGAAGCGATGGGAGCTCCGCTAACGAGCCAATCTGGACGGTTGGTAGTGTCTCGGCGTCGGTTGGTGGGGACTCGTTGGACACCCACACCGTGTCAATCCCAACAGCGTCAGCACCGAGCACATCGGACTCGAAGTTATCGCCAACATAGAGCGCGTCGTCAGAAACTACGCCTCGTTCCTGTAACGCCCGTTCGAACGGTTCTGGATGCGGCTTATATTCGGTGTCATGCCCGGCGTAGACGATCGTCTCGAACAGGGGACGGATGTCGAGATGCTCCAGTTTCGGCCGCTGGACTGCTTCTTCGGCGTTCGTTATGAGACTGAGCTCGTACTGGTCGGCGAGCATCGAGAGCGCCGTCTCAGACCCGTCAAGGAACTCAACCGGACCGTATCTCCACCGATGAGAGTACACCTCTCCGAGTTCGGTGCCGATAGAGCGAGCATAGCCATGTTCAACTGCCAGTGCTTCACAGCTTTTACGACGGCAGTCCGACTTCGTCGTTACCGCATCATCACCTTCAAACGTCTCCATCGCTGCCTCGAACGCCTCGATCGTGAAAAACGACTCCAACCCACACTCTTCGAACGCACGCATTAGAACCTCCTCCTTTGATCGACTGTACGTACAAATCGTCCGATCAAGATCGAGAATGACGACCTGTTTCTTTGCCAAATCAGACATCGTATACGTAACAAATAATCCGAGACATATATAGTAACGAGTGGTTGGGATCACCGCCCTCTATCGAACAGCTCGAACTAGTCAGTGTGTTCCTTCCATGTGGCGTTTCCGCGCTCTTTGTGAACTTCACTGCACAGCGTTTGTTCGTTCAATACTAATTGAATTTTTAGACAGCAGCAGATGAGTTTGGTGACGACAATCCAACAACCGTCTTTGTGCAACATTAACAAGGAAACTCAAAGAAACTCCTGAGTTCCTCGCGGCAATATCGACAATATTTAGAGTGTACTATGATAATAAATCGCGGTAACGAGAACGTTAAGGTCCCCCACTCGTGGAATCTGTCATCTGTTTGCCGTGGCTGGTTGGACACATCCTCGGCAAGTAGACGACTCAACTAACTCACTTTGTGAAGAACTATGTTAAAGTCAATCCGTAAGGCCACGAAGGATGCTATTGAGGAAGCGATTCACTGTGAGGAACCCGTCTTAATCGAAGCTCCACCTAGCAGTGGTAAAACACGCAACGCAGTTCGACTGAGTGCAGAAACCGACTGCAACGTTACGTATCTAGCATCGAGGAGAGACCTCTATGAACAAGCGCGAACGTTTGCTCGCGATACGGGCACCATCACGTATAGAACGATTCCTAGTCCATATCGGGATTGTTCAACATTCTGTAACGAAAATAGCGGTGAGACACAGAAAGCTCGGCAATTGTACGCCAAAGGAATGACGGCAGTGGAGGTTCACAATGTAAGCCCAGAAACCGTCTATACGCCGTGCGTAACCGCCAATAAAGACGAAGAAGGGAGAACTGGATGCAAGTACGTTCAAAAGTATAGACGGCTACAAGACGAAACCGAGTACGAGAATGTCGACCTTCTCATCGGCAATCATCAACACGCTCTCAATGAGAAATACATAGCCGATCGAGTGGTGATCCTTGACGAATTCAACTCAGGTCCGTTTCTCAACCGATTCCCGTCAGATAACAACATCCGCGATGATCCTGCTGACTTGGTCTCTCACTTTCTCACATCCCATGACTCCCTCCCTCTCAACGACATTACCGATATCATTGAGGCTCGCATTGAGCAATCTGATCGATTATTGACCGCAGTTGATTGGTTGAAGGATACAGGGGTAGACCGAGAAAGTGCCCGCGAGTTACTCGAAATAACCCCTAGCCCTTTCGAGACGACGCATGTTCTGACGCCACTTCTCACGTTGAGTCTCTTATTGATGGAAAAGAAGAGTCTAGGCATGGAACACGTACATGCACCCGACCATTGGGAAGCTGCAGGCGTGAGTAGAGGGGTGCAGTGTGCTCGAGATCGGAATTCGGGTGAGATGGTGATCCTTGATCCACCACGCCTTACCTCTGCGAAGCAGGTTGTGGGTCTTGATGCACTGCCCACAGAGAAAATGTGGGAGGCAGTCTACGACTGTAGCTTTACAACGAAACAGATCCTTCCGCGCGATCGGCTGGATACGTACCTTAGAGATGCATTCGACATGCAGCTCGTCCAGCTTGCCGATGGGTCTAATCTCTATTCCGGTGGAAATGTCTCCAGCCGAGACGACAAGCGGTTCAAAGCTGTTCGGATCATTGAGGATTCGACCTACCCAGTAATTGCTCCGAAGAAAGCACTCGAAGAATACCGCTCGAGATCAAACAGTTCGTGGTTTGAGCAGTGTATCAAGTCCGATCCAGATTGCACTACGTCTGAATATAGTACGGGCGATCTGTGTGCCCTAAATTATGCATCTATCACGAGTTCGAACAAATTCGCAGAGGAATCTCTCGGATTCGTCTCTGGCTGTCCATATCCTGGTGACGATATCGTCACCCAGTGGTCGGTTCTCTGTGGAGAGGCAACAGAGCCGAACCGATCTCCGGATGGGGGGCTCACAGGGTTCACAGGATTCGGAGACGACATCTATCGTCATTTTACCAGCAATAAAGTGTTTCAAGCAATTCTTCGGTTCGGTCGATCCGATGAGATAGAAGACACTACGACTGTGTACGTGAATACACAAGCACTTCCTGAGTTTTTGTCAGCCTCAATAGAGTACACGATCAAAGACGAACGCAACGCATTGAAAGAAGTCCTCGGTATAGAAGCCTTGATCAATGCTGCATGGGATGAGGACCAATTCAGTAAACAGACTGCCTCTACACTCAATACGAAGATCACCGAACAACTCTACGAACAGAATCGGGGTGACACAGGGGATGTTTCTAATGATCATATTCGTTCAATACTACGGAGTCTAGATGAAGATTTAATAATACGATATGAGGATGCTGCGACTGGAGGGGCAGACCAGTATCGTTGGGATGGTGACGAAGCACTTCATCGATGCCGAATCGATGATCGGTCGAACTATCTCCTTCGAAGTGGTGCGACGCTCTATTTTCTTCGTCTTGAGGAGGACTAATCTTCAAATTCTATCTTGCTATATGCTAGCATCGCAGATGCACACGACTTTAGCATCAAATAACAAGCGTACATCTAGTACTAGTACACTAGTCTAGTCCGTTTATTTTCACCATAGGAATGACTCAGTGTGGAGACAAAACCATACAATAGCTGGTTGGATCACGCTAGCTCCGTACTTGGGTCCTTGAGCGCGTTAGTAATAGCATCGTCAGCAACCGACAAGTAAGCTGGGTTCAGACGGAGGGGATTCTACCCGTTCCAGCTGGATTCATAGAGTCGTTGATCACGTCGTGGTCTGCTGACGTTTAGATCGTCCAACCAGCACGGGACAGACTATGATGAGACACATCTCTCGCGATCCTGAGTATCGTGACGCGAACACACAGATAGCGGTTCCAACTGAGGTGAAACGAGCGTGAGCCAATCGGACGTAATCGAAGTTCTACAGGCGTTGGATCCAGATTTAGTCGAGCATGTGCGTGAATTAGACGAGAACGCGCCTGGAAGTCTGCAACCGATCACTCCCGAAGAAGCGATCACCCGATTCTTGGAAAACAAATCGACGGATATCCGTCCTAATACAATTGCTGAATATCGGCGGAAGCTCACACACTTTGAACACTTCTGTGACACACTGCAGATCGAGAACTTGAACGACCTCGACGGACGTCAGCTTCAGGAGTACCGCCAGTGGCGGCGTACCGAATCGACCGATCAAACCACTCCGCTGTCAAACAAAACGCTTAGGGATGATATGTATCTCCTTCGTGACTTCTTCCGGTTTCTTGGACAAATCGAAGGTGTTCCTGCGGGCTTCCACGAAAAGATCAATGTCCCAGAACTCAACGAGACTGACGGCGTTCGAGATGTTCGGCTCGATCCAGATCGACTTAGATCAATTTTGGAGTATTTCAAGAAGTACGAGTACGCAACTCGTACGCACGTCATTTGGGCATTTCATGCTCATACAGGCCGACGCCCTGGCTGTCTCCACTCACTTGATCTCGAAGATCTCCATCTCAACCGTGACAATCCGTACGTTGAATTCCATCATCGACCCGAGGAAACATCCCTGAAAAACGGTGTGAAGGGCGAAGGCCAGATCTCTATTTCCGATGACGTTGCGCAGGTTTTCCGTGACTATATCGATAACAACAGGATCGAAGTCACGACGGAAAGTGGACGGTCACCCTTTATCACCTCGAATCACGGTCGACTCTCGAAATCAACGATGCGAAAACACGTCTACAAGTGGAGTCGCCCGTGTACTCTTTCTGGAGAGTGTCCCCATGATCGCGATATCGACGCTTGTGAAGCAGCTCAACGAGACGATGCTGCATCACGGTGTCCCTCCAGTCGGCCACCATACGCACTTCGTCACGGGTACCTCACTCAGAAACGTCAGGAAGGCGTTCCTGATCGAACACTCAGCGAACGGTGTGATGTTAGTAGAGAGATAATTGAGAAGCACTACGACGAACGGACTGACGAAGAGAAGCGGGCTCTCCGCCAGCGAATCTTGGACAAGACTCGAGAGGAGAGTTCTGGGGGTGGGTACCTGTGAACGGCCACAGTGAACAAAAACGCCCCTCCCATGCGACGCTTTATAACAAACCCACGATCTGGTACAGAACACTTAAAGAAGGTAGGATGCGATCAGGGAAGGGTGACCGTATCCTATCTCATATAAGAAGCCGAGTACAGAGCTTAAAGCGTTGGATTCCACGAGTCCATTTAGAGCGTCAACCCTCATCCAAGAAGGAGTCAGATGCTCGATCGAATCAATCACGTCTTACAGCGTTTGAGTCCGAGGACTCGGACTTAGATTCGGTATCTCCCGACGATCCACCGCAAAATGAACCAGACAAGGATCGTCATACGGGGATCATCTACGCCCGCGTCAGCACTCAGAAACAAGTCACCGATGGTACGAGTCTCGAATCGCAGATCGCTATCCTGAGGGAGATTGCCGACAACGAAGGAATTTCCCTTGAGTGTGAGCCGATTCGAGACAAAGGAGAGACAGGGACGAGCTTCGATCGAGATGGGATTCAAGAGGTGTTTCAGCAGGCGCAAAAGGAGGCTGTTTCCTATCTCCTCGTTCAAGACATCAGTCGGATCGGACGAGCAGCAGC
Source organism: Halocatena salina (assembly GCF_023115355.1). Taxonomy (NCBI): domain Archaea; kingdom Methanobacteriati; phylum Methanobacteriota; class Halobacteria; order Halobacteriales; family Natronomonadaceae; genus Halocatena; species Halocatena salina. The sequence continues at coordinate 315,730 of NZ_CP096019.1, read as the reverse complement.
TGAAACGCTCTATTTCATCTATCTCCTCCAGACGGAGTGTGACGTGACACTGGTGACGCCATCCGGTGAGCAGGATATCAGTAGTACCCAAGGTCTCCTACGGACACACCTGATGTCGTTGATGGGCCAGCTGATGAATGAGATGCGGCTCCGGAAAGCAAACGAATCCGTCATCCGCAGTTTCATTGACGAGAAAGATTGGCGAGCATACAATCCAATTATTCCACTAGGATATTCGGCGACAGAGGACGGCTGGATCGAGAAGGACCCAGAGCTGGCTCCAGTCGTTCAAGAGACCTTCCACGAATTCATTGACTGTGAAAATTACGCAGAGACAAAACGACGGATCGAGAACGAGTACGGTCCCGTATTCGATGGACATCGAATCAAAACCTGTCTACAGGAGCACGCGTACATTGGGAGGCCCCAGGTATCAGCTGAAGCCGCCAGTGACTATCACGGCACGCGGGTGATTGACGATCCAGCATTGCAGATGATTGAAGAAGAGACGTTCGATGAGGTCCAAGCAATCATCGAACGAAAAAACGAAATCCATGCCATGAACGACGACACGGAAGAAATCGTGGATTTCATCGAGGAATTCGACCTGTTCGGTGTCGTCGAATCGAGTCCAGCTGTCACACTCAGGTGTGAGAACTGTGGTAGTAATGAGATGGTAAAAAACGGACAACGGGATCTAACCGGTACGTCACTATCTGCGTACATGTATCGGTGTAAGGAATGTAGCACCACGAGAAAATGGCCGAGAGACAGTGAGTACAGCCATATGAAACTCCTTCAAGAGATTCCCCAACTCCGTGGACTGCGCGAGCAACTGACCAACAACTGAATTCTCCTGAGATGACGATGAATATTCAGCAGCGATAGCTCTGCAAATACTCATCGTATGTGTCGAGCATCTCGTTGACGATTCTCTCTTTACGGGAGGCGGGCATCGAAGTCCGTTTCTCTTTCTCTCTCCGAAAACGATGTCTCACAGCAGTAACCCGCTGGAAGACATCGTCATCGACGATGCGATATTCGGGGACGGTCTCAACTATATCACCGACTTCGTACTCCCCGATATAGATGCTGTTGCGGAGAACGTCTCCAACTGCGCGGGCACACCATCGGTTTCCCGCTTTGGTGGTTGTTTCTCTTCCGTTGAGCAGCTCTGCGACCGCAGGCATCGATCGTTCTTGAAGATACAGGTCGAATATCTCCCGAACTAGCTCGGCTTCAGACTTCTCAAGCCGTAGTGTGCCATCAGCGCGTTTTGCGTACCCGAGCGGTGGTTGATCGTTCGGCCACTTATGATCGAGCGCAAGCGCTCTGAGTCCCATCTGCGTTCGCTGCTGGATCATGTCTCGTTCGAACTCGGCAGCGCTCGCAATGTTCCGGAAGTTGAAGCGGCCAGCCGCTGATGTCGTATCGATCTGTTCGGTAACGCTGTACAACCCCACTCCGTGTGTCCGCACCTCCGTCTCTAGCTGGACTGCGTGCATGAGACTCCGGGAGAAGCGATCCAACTTCCAGAACATGATCACGTCGAAATGTCTCTGTTTGGCTGCCCGCAGCAACTTCTGAAACATCGGTCTATCCGTGTCCTTTCCACTCTCCGCTTCGTCTTTGTAGATGAAGGCGACTGTCCAGCCCAACATCTCACAGTGCTCGATACACACCCGAACCTGTTCGTTCAACGAATACCCGAAGCGCTGATTTCTCGATGAGGTCCGGGCGTAGATAGCGACATCACTCTGCTCTTGGGCTTCGGAGGAATGAGCCGCTCTCCATCTCGGCTCACTCAAGGATCCCCACCTCTCTGCACTCCGCGATCCTGACGCGCAGCGTTTCCTGAGAAATGCCCGCTGCATCACTGATCTCGCTCTGTGTTCGCTCGCCAGCGAGAATCGTATACACTATTGCCGCCACGAATCCAACTGGATTCTTCCCCGACGTAGCGTATTTTGTACTGATCTCGTTTAGTAGCCGCTGGCTTTCGTGCTCTTGTCGTTCACTGAGTCCCAACGTCGAACTGAAGTAGGGCAGGTAATCACTAGGTACGGGCGTCGGGAGAGCAAGATCGAGCGAGTCATCCAGTACGCGTACTACTCGATAGAACGTTCGCGAGTTGATCCCGGCCGTATCGATGAGTACTACCGATGGTAGTGGCACACCGTGCTCTTTCGCGGCGCAGTAGAGGGCGGCTGTTACGATCACATCAGCATCTCGACCATCTGTAAGCTTCTCTCGAATAGATTCACCGTATAGCTCGGCACCTCGAAATCGAACGTCGACACCGATCTCTAGACTGTCGCCGATCCCATCCAATACGTCGATCCCGCGGGCCAATCGGTCTTCGGTTGCATTCTGGACTGTGCAGTAATTGAGCCACGAAGGGGAGAGCGTTTCTGGCGTTTCCGTTAGGTCTGCAATCGCTTTCTCCGGCTGGTTCGTCACATCAGAGGCGTCGTGTACGACGTAGCCACACTTGTTACAGACGGCCTCGAACTGTTCGTACGTCTGATCCATCGAATTCGCGCTGCAAGCAGGGCACTTGACTTCAGAGACCGATTCAGGCGGTTTCAGATCACTCATTCGTCTACCTGATGTTGCTGAGGTGGTCTCGATAACACGGTGAGTTCCCCCTCCTCTGCACAGTGTGGACACAGCGGTTCTGTTGCCGAAGTGACCACGTCCCACTCGATTCGGGAGCTACATGCATCACAGTACCAGTCGGCAACCTCGTATCTCTCTGCGAGATCTGGGTATTGGAGCGCGAGGGCCGGCGTGAGAACCGCATCAGGATTCCCTTCGAGATATTCGATCACTCTCGCTCGTGGATAGCCAGTAAATCCAGGGAGGAACCCAGAAACGCCAGCATCATCGTACGATGTAGTACCTTTTCCACAGCGCTCGCGGTATGAGCAGAATTTACACTCCCAGTTTGACTCCGGCTTAGCGGGCGGCAGATCTTCTTGAAGACGGTGTTTCGTGTGATCCGTAGCCCAGTCCAACACAACGTCGTTCCAGAAACGTTCGTTAAATTCGATCTCGAACGTTTGTATCTCCAGCGACTCCCGACTTCCGTAGACGATGAGTCCCGTTGTCAGATCTATATCGTATTTCTCGGAGAGACCAACCATGTACGCGTGAAGCTGCGCAGTATGGTGTCGCATTGGCGAAGACACATGGTTGAGTGATTGTTTGGTCTTGATCTCAGTTGGTAGGAGTGGAACCGCGCCCGAGTCGACGATGACTGGATCTGTGGAACCCTTGATCTCTAAAGATTCGTCGACAGTATCGACGGAATACTCGATCCAATCCGTGTTGCGAACGTAGGTGCTCTGTTCTGTGGCCGCGTATCGTAGGAATGGAATCGCGATCTCCGTCTCGAACTGGGCTCCGAACCAGAAGATGCCCTTCGGCTCCGGTTGTTCTGCTGGTGCGTTACACTGTTGATACGTGATTTTTCGGTGGCACTGGAGGAGTTTACTGGGGCTATGTCGTTCTGGACTGGGAACGAACCCAGATTCATTGTAGTGTGGGGTTCCCTCCTCGATGTTCTTCCGATACTGACGCTCCTTGTACCAGTGCTGAAATTGGGTTTCTGAGAGTGCAGCAAGTAGCTCATCAAGAACTGATCGCTCACGCCCGGTTGAACCGTCGTCTATCGACTCCATGACTTTGGACGAGATCGGCTGTTTCTCGGCACCATCGAACGCACCAATGAGAGGAATCGATATACTCTATCGGTGATTGTGGGGGTCGTCGTCATTTTCCTCCGTCATTGAACCAAACGTCTTGACAGTGGGCGTGTTGATCTCAAGAAGGAGTGCCGCAAGCTCGAACCGTTTTCCGTGAAGGACCGTCTGGCGCTGTGGGTCGTAGATGATGATGCCAGCGCGCGCTAGTGTCGGTAAATGCGTCTGAGACAGTGCGTTGTAGACGTTCCGATACGGCTCTCCAGTGGCTTGTTGGTCAGTAAGACCTTGTTCACGGCTTGCGATCTGTCGAGCCAATTCGCGCGTCGTTATCACCTCGTCATCGTTCTGCTGGAGAAAGTGAATAACAGCTCGTCGTCGAGGCGCTCGAAGAGCGTGATAGAGTGCCGACAGCGCCTCTTCCGAGTTACTCATATCCGGAGTGACGATACTGCACCTGACGGCATACCCCATCCCAATACCTCGATTGGTGTGTACGGTGGTCAATTGATCGCTCTACCATGAGTGATTATACCATGTTCAACATCAAAAATCTGTGTCTAGCAGTTCTGTTTTCGGTGTCTAGAGACAGGTTTTCACCTGGTGTAAGGTGGTCATTCTGTGTATTCGAAGGCACATGCGGCCACGGATAGATTGGATGACTCAAGGGGATGAGCGCATCATGGAGTTTCTCTACGAGAAGGAAATTGTTGCATCCCCCTCAGTGATCGCCGCGAATATCGATTACACGGGAGAGTACATCTCTCGACGATGTCGAACGCTCACAGACGCCGAACTTCTGCAACGAGTGGATGCCTCGAACTACCGGCTTACAGCGCTCGGTGAATCGTTCATTACAGGTGAGGCCACAGCAGATGAAATAGAATTCGACGGATAGATAGCGCCGTGTCACTCGTCAAAGCGACGCATAGAGTGCATCACTCTTCCCGGTCGGACGCATCACCGGTCTCTCGTTGTGCCTGCCGGACTCGTGCGACCATTGCCTCTGTTGTGAGAGCTGGCGTCAGCGTCTGTTCGTGGAGATCGGGGTCATTACTCCAGATTGCTGCGTTGAGTTCGAGCGCAGCAGCGACATAGAGCGCGTCCTTGACATCGATCTCGTCCATTGCTTGCTCTGCTTGCTTGTGATACCGGGTTGTACGATCCTCCGGAAGGGTCTCGATCGGCGTGAAAAGCGCATCGAGGAGTGTGTCAAGGTCTGCGTCTGCAAGGCCGGACTTGTCCCTGAGCACGGCCCGATGCTTGTCCAGTTCGTCACGAATGAACGCGGGTGAGTAGAGTTCATCCTCGGTTGTGAGGAGCATCTCTCGGGTGATCCCGGGCGTCAACGTTGCCGAAATGAGCGTGTTTGCATCGATAACGATCCTCGCCGGGTACGAAACGTGCTCGTCGTTCATCAATTCGATTCGTCTGCCGCCGCGTCTCCGTCAGAAACCACTCTCAGAGGGTGCGTTGGAACGGTCCCTGTGGGTGCCATCGTCATTGTGTGGCGACCGTGCCGCTGTTTTTCGAGTGATCGTCCTCTTCGCTAGCGTCCCGTGCTCGCCTGTTGGCGGCGTCGGTGATGCTTTCGGCGATCTCGTGGGCCTCTTGCTCAGTCAGCTGGTTACTCGCCGCGATCTCGTCCATCGTTTCCAAATCCTCGATGGTGGTTCGGATGGCCTTGCGCGCGACGCCACTCCAGTTGATCTCCTCACGCTCGTCCATCTTTGCTTTGAGCGAGCTATCGAGTCGAACGGTGATCATCTCCTCTTTTCGATCGGTGCTCATGCGTTCCCAATTAGTGTATAGTCATGTATATACAAAAGTGTGTCCTCCTAAAGCGTCAGCTGTCTCCTCCGTGACCGCGTGGTGGTCGCCGCTATCGCTCATGAGTAATGACGCGCGTGGTCAATGTGGCCATATATTAATCGCAGAGCCAACAGGCTCATTGGGCGATTGATGAAGTGGGTTGCCCTCGGAGTTGGATGTAGCGAACCGCATGACAGCACCGACCTCTGTCGGAATCGACCCGAAACCGAACGAACTCTCAGCTGCAAACGACGGTAGCGTTATATACACCAAACTGCCGTCTGTTGGATTCGAATCGTTCGGAAAACGAACGGGCGCTGAGGGATTTGAACCCCCGGCAACTTGGTCCGAAGCCAAGCACTCTAAATCCAGGCTGAGCTAAGCGCCCTATTCAGTGGGAATCATCGGAGTGATTTAAACTTTACCAAAGGGATTGCATCGACCACTATCGTTTCGAGGTGCCACGAGGAAATTTCACCGAAACGGCGAACCGAATATCATCTATCGGTTTCGCGCCACTTATTTCGTAGCCCCAGTACCACCTCGCATGAACAGGCTTCGTGGACTGATCGAACTCACTCGTCCCGTGAACGCCCTCGCTGCGGGGATACTCACGCTCATCGGCGCGTACGTCGGCAGTAACATCGTTCAACATCTGATTCCTGTGGGTGCTGCCAGTGTCGCGACCGTTCTCGCAACCGGTGCGGGCAACGCCGTCAACGACTATTTTGACCGGGAGATTGATCGCATCAACGCCCCCGATCGGCCCATCCCACGAGGAGACGTGTCACCACGCGGAGCACTTACGCTGAGTATCGGTCTTTTTGCTGCCGCTGTTGGGATCTCTCTCGTGCTTCCGTGGCTTGCGATCGCCATCGCAGTGGTCAATCTCATTGCTCTCGTCGCCTACACGGAACTGTTCAAGGGACTACCGGGCGTTGGGAACGTAGTCGTGGCGTGTCTCGGGGGAAGTACGTTTTTGTTCGGTGGCGCAGCAGTGGAAAGTGGTTCCTTGGAGACGGTCGCGATCCTTGCCCTCCTAGCAGCGCTTTCGACGATCTGCCGTGAGATCGTGAAAGACGTTGAGGACATCGACGGCGACCGGCAAGAGGGGCTTAACACGCTTCCGATCGCTATCGGAGCGCGACCAGCCCTCTTCATCGCGCTCGTGAGCTGTCTCGCAACAGTGTTTGCGAGTCCCATTCCGTATCTCGACGATACGTTTGGTCGTGCGTATCTCGCGGTCGTGATCCCGGCTGATCTGGTGTTGCTCGGGGCAACGATGGAGGCGTTCCGTAATCCTTCCGCGGCTCAGTCCCACATGAAATACGGCATGTTCCTCGCAGCAGCGGCGTTCATCGCCGGGCGAGCAGTGGTTTGATCCCTTCCTACCGGACTGTTTTTACCAGTGATCGTGGTAGTACCGGTATGGTTCGCTCGACGGACGACAGCACACTCCGTTCGATCCTCGACGCAGACACCATCGCCGTGGTTGGCTGTTCGTCGACTCCCGGGAAGGATGCTCACGAAATCCCGAAGTATCTGGCCGAACACGGGTATACGGTCGTTCCCGTCAACCCTTACGCCGAGGAAATCTTCGGTCAGACCGCGTACGACTCTCTGAGTGAGGTCGATGACGAAATCGATATCGTCGACGTTTTTCGGCCGAGCGAAGAAGTGGACGGCATCGTTATGGAGGTGCTCGACCGGGATGACGTCGAAACCGTCTGGCTCCAACTCGGGATTCGGGACGACAGAGCTGGCCGGCGAGTGGAGTCGTCTGGACGGCAGTTCGTCCAAGACAGCTGTATGAAAGTAGAACACCGACGGCTGTTAGGATAACAGACCGGAATCAGCCCTCTTGGTTTCCTGGTGGCCGGTCGACCGACGACGAGCCGGGGGCTGTCCCTCGTCCACCCCGTCGCCCGCGATCGTGTTCATCGGGTGGATGGCCGCGGTGAGGCTGCTCGGACTGTCGCGGTTCCCTCGGCTCGTTCGTGTCCGTACGAACGTCATCGATGTCGATCCCCTGTTTTTCCGCCAGTTGCTCAACCAGTGCGCGTGTCTCGGCATGCTCCCGTCGGAGCTGTTCGACTGTCGTGTCCGTTTGCTCGACCGTTTGACTGAGGCCGTTGAGCTGCTCGCGGAGATCGTTCACTCGGGCATACATCTCTTCGGCCATGTTGGCGATCTGCTGGAGCTTTTTCGCTGTTCCACCGAGGCCCATACTGGATTCGAGGGCCGAATGATTGTGTACTTTGCGGTGCCGTTTCACGAGAATTAAGCCGATCGCGCTCGGGGTGACAGATATGGACGACGTTCGTCTCGCCCCTCTGGTCGGTATCATCGCTTGTGTGTCAGTCGTACTCGTTCTCGCGGTTCCATACGTCCTCCTCTCACCGACGGCAGCGAACACGTATTACACCACCGGCGCGTTCAATCCGCTGTTTGCCGGCCTGTTCGCGCTCGTCTGTGTCGTCGTGTTCGCTTCCGGCCGTTCTCGACGTTCCGATCCCGCACTCGCTGCTGGAGTGTGTCTCGTTTTTGGTCTGTTCATCGCCGGCTTTTCCGCGGTTTGGGCTCTTACCGTTCCCACTCAGCTCGCGTTTTCCCACCCCACGGGTGCCACCTTCGAATATCACCGTTACGTGCTGATTCTCATCGCGCTCGCTGTTCCTGTGAGTGCAACATGGTACACCCGCGCTCTGAATCTAATTTAATAGTAACAGAATCGAGCAGGTGATCGAATGACTGTAGTCGGATTCACCACGATCTGGGGGCTTTGCCTTCGTTCGTATCTCGTGTCGTACGATCCGATATCTCGTTATTGGCGCTGGTGGGCTTGCGATTCATTCCCCTCATACAGGGCGACTTCCGCCTCGATATTTTGGCGTTGGGGAACGTCGGTCGGACTCAAACAGATTCCTCCCGGGGTATTGAACAAGACGATCGGTCCCGGTTCGTCGTGAGGCGTTCGGAGCTGGACCGTGATTTCTGGTCGTCCCTCGATGACGTTAAGCTCGAATCCGTCGACGATGAACGCGTCTTCTCGACCTGTTTCCAACGAGCGAACTTGAATGTGATCGTTGATACGAAGATCCGTGATTCGACCAACGGTCTGTGTATTGGTTCGATTAGCCATGCCTAGTACATACGATCAATGCGAACCATCCTACACAAATGTTTCTACAGATAGCAAGGTGGGTGCTTCGGGATTCTGTGTCCCCGCCGCATCCCTGCCCTGAACGGAGTTGTGGCGGCTGCGATCCACAGACTGCTTTTTCGTAGCTTCGACGAAGATCTTATCAGTGAAGCCATCACTGATGGGACGCTTCTGGAGACTCCCCATGTAGAGACAGCAGTTCGACTGCCATGAGAACATCTTCTCTTCCTAGGAGGGTGAAATCACACGTAGAGAAGGTGTTCGTTTTCGAAAACCGCGTATCCGATGTGTTCAGGGATGTCGCTCGCATCGGTGTTCGGTTCGTGGGCGGGACGGATCGCCGCATTCTCGCTGTTGAGATTGGCGACCCGGGTACTGACGGCATCGGGGCTCGTTTGGACGCCTGCAAGCAGGATGGGCTGATCGTAGGTGTGTTCGAACACGAGCTGATGCCATGGGTCCATGACGGATTTCTGCGCCGTAGCGATCTCGAACCGACCCAACAGCTGGTTACTCGCGCCCATCGGTGGATCCAATACACCCGATCCAGGTTCGAAGGCGAGATATCCGACGGTTTCTGATTGCTTGAACCGTTGGTGCTGTCCCCGCGCTTGAAGACGGACGGAAAACTGATCCGAACCGGTGACGTCGATCTGGGGGGTGATCGACTGCTCCGATCCGGCAGCGGCTCCTTGATGACTGTGGGTTTGCGATTGGGCGAAGACGATCGGTCGCTCAGCGAACGAGTGATCGAACGAGACGGTCTGGAGAGACGTATCAGCGGCTACAAAGCCAGCTTCCGCGTTTATCAGAGAGCCACTCAACTCGTGAACGCCCCGGGCGACGGCGAGATAGCTGACCCGTGCTGGTTCATCCTTTCTATAGCCGTTCTGTCCCGTGAATGTGAACTCGAACCCTCGCCGCGTCACCTTCCGAATAGAGACGGGAACCGAATCGCGCGTTCCGACCGGTTGCATGATCACTACCGGTGTGAGTGCGAACGGTGTCTCGAAGTTGACGCGTTGCCACTGTCCAGGCGTACTGTGGCTGGCCACGATCGTTCCTGTCTGTCCGATTACTGACGGTCCCTCGATCGCCGGCACCGCTCGGCTTTTCCGAGAGGCGACGCTGCTGATTCCTACTGACGTTGCACCTGCTGCTGCCAACTGCAAAAACCGACGACGTGACTGCTCTCGAACCATGGCAATATGCCGTATGTCGAAATATTATTTAAGGATACCCCTTCTCTAAAATGTTGGGCATGGATTAGTTTAACTGCTCCACAAATATCGGAGATAACATCAGTATTACCAAGGTCACTCTGCCATCAGTAACTTCCAGTAATAGAATGTATTATTATATTTTGTGTAGTTGATACAAATGTAAAGATAGACTGTCGTGATGGTGGCTGGCTGTTCTCCGTGCGTTCTCGAAATCTTCAAAGGGAAGCCAACATGAGGGACACTAATGGCAGTAGCACCGTATGAGACATTGGCATTCGCGCTGTTTGCCGTTATCACGGTGGGGAGCAGTTTGGGCGTCGTGCTCGTGCGCGACGTATGGCATTCTGCCCTCTTGCTCGGGATAGCGCTTCTTTCGGTTGCAGTGCATTATGTCATGCGTCAAGCGGCGTTCGTCGCCACGATGCAGATACTCGTGTACATCGGGGGAGTGTTGATCCTGATCACGTTCGCGGTCATGCTCACTCGTGATGATCCGATCGAGGAGGCGGTGACATGACGACTCGACCACGGTTGTATCTCGGTCGACACCTCCTGTCGGGATTGGCGGCAGTTGCGTTGTTTGTCGTTATGGCAGCGGCGTTTCTGTCGGCTCAATTTCCACCGGTACAGGGGTTCGAATCGGGATCAGTCACCGCAAGCATCGGGTACGCGCTGTTCGATCTGAGCGGCCCGATAGCCTCGGAGTATTTCCTTGTCGCGTTCGAGGTTATGGGCGTTCTCCTCGTGGCTGCGCTCACGGGAGCCGTGATGCTTGCGCGACGGGAGAGTGATTCCGACTCCGCTTCCGATGTTTCGTCGAGAGACGTTCGTACTGACGGTGGCACCGCGTCCACGGAGGACCGACGATGATCCCGTCCCAGTACTATCTCGTGCTTTCGGCGGCAGTGTTCTGTATTGGGCTGTTCGGCATCCTGACTCGTCGGAACGCGCTGATCTTTCTGATGAGCGTCGAGTTGATGTTGAACGCTGCGAACATCAATTTCGTCGCCTTTTCCATCCAGAACGGTAACCTCACGGGACAGGTGTTCAGTCTGTTCACGATAGCGCTTGCCGCCGCAGAGGTGGCTGTTGGGATCGGCATCATTCTCGTCCTCTATCGGAACTTCAATGACGTGGACGTGACGACGGCAACTACGATGAGGTGGTAATCCTATGGCAGGAGCCTTCGAATTTGCACCGGCAATCGCTGCATTACCGTTCGTATCGTTCCTGATCGCTCTCTTTGGGGGTCGGTACATGCCCAAAAAGGGCGCGTTCGCAGGAATCACGGCGACAGGAGGGTCGTTGTTGCTCTCCGTGTGGGTGTATTTCGCGGTGTTGACCTCCGGTGAGCCCCACCAGGAGATCGTTCACACGCTCGTCGCCGTCACTGATCCGTTCGCCCTCGAACTCGGCATTCTCATCGACCAACTGTCGGCATTGATGTTGCTCATCGTTTCGCTCATCTCCTTTTTGGTGTTCGTGTTTTCGTTGGGCTACATGAACGACGAGGGAGAAACCGGTCTACCTCGGTATTACGCCGGTTTGAGCCTGTTCAGCTTCAGCATGCTGGCCTTCGTCATGGCGTCGAACCTGTTCATGGCGTTCATGTTCTTCGAGCTGGTCGGGCTGTGTTCGTATCTCCTTATTGGATTCTGGTTTCGGGCAGACGCCCCGCCATCGGCGGCGAAAAAGGCGTTTCTCGTCACCCGGTTCGGGGATTACTTCTTCCTCATCGGCGTGGTCGGTGTGCTCGGGACGTTCGGCACGTCGGCGTTCGCTGGCGGGGCCGGGGCGGAAAGCTTCCCAGTACTGGCAGAACAGGCACTCGCCGGTGAAACGGCTGGGATCAACACGTTCGGATTCGATCCCCAGACGTGGTTCACCATCCTCGGGCTGCTGGTGTTGGGTGGCGTGATGGGAAAGTCGGCTCAGTTCCCGTTACACACGTGGCTACCCGATGCGATGGAAGGTCCGACGCCCGTCTCGGCGCTCATTCACGCGGCGACGATGGTCGCTGCCGGTGTGTACCTCGTCGCGCGCATGTACGGATTCTACGCGCTCTCACCGACTGCGCTCGCCATCATCGCCTTCGTCGGTGGGTTTACCGCACTGTTCGCGGCGACGATGGGTGTCGTCAAACGAGAGATCAAGCAGGTGCTCGCGTATTCGACCATCTCACAGTATGGATATATGATGCTCGCGCTTGGCGTTGGCGGATACGTCGCTGGCGTGTTCCACTTGACCACCCACGCGGTGTTCAAGGCACTACTGTTCCTCGGCGCGGGAGCAGTGATCGTCGCGATGCACCATGACGAAGACATGTGGAAGATGGGCGGGTTGAAAGAGCGCCTGCCGGTCACGTACTACACGTTCCTCGCAGGATCGCTCGCGCTCGCGGGGATCATCCCGTTCTCGGGCTTCTGGTCGAAGGATGAAGTGCTGTTCGAGGCGTTGCTCCGCGGGATGGACAACCCGATCTTCCTCGCCGCCTACGCGATGGGACTGCTCGGGGTGTTTTTCACTGGGTTTTACACATTCCGAATGGTCTTTCTCACGTTCCACGGTGAGCCGCGCACTACCGTCGCGGAGGACCCCCATCGCTTTGGCTGGAACATGAAGTTCCCGCTGGTGGTGCTCGGCGTGTTGGCCACGGTCATCGGATTCATCAACATGACGCCGATCGCGGAGTTGACCGGGGCACACATCGAGTTCCTCCACAGCTGGTTCGAACACGGGAGCGAGACGCTCACCGTCGAGCATTACGGTGGACTGCTCGAACAGTGGGCTGACTACGGAGAAGTGCACGCAGGATCGGCACTCGTGGTCGCCTCGGGAGCCGTCTCCTTGCTGCTCGCGCTCGCCGGAGCAGGGGCTGCACACGTCCTCTACAACGTTCCCGACCCGGACGAACACACGGACAAGCTCGGATCGATCAAGACGGTGCTGTTCAACAACTACTACCAGGACGAATATCAGGTATGGCTCGCAGAAGGTTTGACAGCGAACGTGGCCCGCGGTGCGGACACGTTCGATCAAGGAATCATCGACGGCACTGTCAACGGTATCTCTAGCGTTTCGCTACACATCGGTGATCGTGCCCGTCGCGTCCAAACCGGTGACGTCACCAATTACGCTGCGCTGCTCACGGTCGGTCTGGTCGTGTTGCTGGTTGCCGTCGGCGTTCTCGGGGGGTGGTTCGTATGATGATCGAGCTACTCATCGGCATTTCCCTCGTGGGGGCCGCGGCCGTATTCTTGCTGCCTGATAAGTATTCGGCCCGGCTGTCGTTCGGGATCAGTCTACTTCCGATCCTCGGGAGTCTGTACATGTACGCCACCTTCGACGGCGTCGGTAACGCGTTGCTCGAAGGCAGCACGCTCGCCTTCGAGACGAAGATCAATTGGCTGAGTGTCGGTCCCTACGAACTGTTCTATCACGTCGGATTGGACGGTGTGAGCATGCCGTTGATCGTGCTCACGACGATACTGTCGACGCTCGCCATTCTGAGCGCGTGGACGCCCATTGACGAGCGGCAATCCCAGTTCTATGGGCTGATGCTTCTAATGGAGGCGAGTCTCATCGGCGTGTTCGCGGCACTGGACTTTTTCGTCTGGTTCGTCTTCTGGGAAGCCGTACTCATCCCGATGTATTTCCTCATCGGTGTGTGGGGCGGGCCACGCAGAAAGTACGCCGCGATCAAGTTCTTCGTCTATACGAACGTCGCATCGCTCGTAATGTTCGTGGGCTTTTTCCTGTTGGTGTTCGGGCTTGGTGATTCGATTCAGACGCTTGATCTCCCGGCGATCGCGGGGGCACTTTCGACGCCCGGCGCTGTGGGATCGATCGCGGGTATGTCTCCCAACACGGTGAAAGCGGTCGCTTTCTTCCTCATGTTCGCCGGCTTTGCGGTGAAAGTACCGGTCGTTCCGGTGCACACGTGGCTGCCTGACGCTCACGTCGAAGCCCCGACACCGGTGTCGGTGATCCTGGCGGGAGTGCTGTTGAAGATGGGAACGTACGCGTTGCTCCGATTCAACTTCACTTTGCTTCCAGAGATCGCACAGCAGTACGCGCTGATACTCGTCGCTATCGCTGTCCTATCAGTGATTTACGGCGCGTTGCTCGCGCTTGCTCAGCAGGACCTCAAACGAATCGTCGCCTACTCCTCAGTGTCGTCGATGGGGTATGTGATCCTCGGACTGGTCGCGTTCACGCTGTACGGACTGGGGGGAGCGACGTTCCAGATGATCAGTCACGGACTGATCTCGGGGCTGTTGTTCCTGGGTGTCGGCGTTATTTACAACACGACGCACACCCGAATGGTCGGTGATATGAGCGGACTCGCCGACCGGATGCCTGTCACTGCCGGGGCGATCGTGACGGGCTCGTTCGCTTACATGGGTCTGCCGTTGATGTCCGGCTTCGTGGCCGAGTTCCTCGTGTTCAGTGGTTCGTTCTCTGCGGACTTCGCGTACGCACCGTTGCTCACAGCGATCGCCATGTTCGGGATCGTCATCGTGGCGGGATACTACCTGTTTGCGATGCAGCGGACGCTGTTCGGGCAGTTCAGTGTGAGTACCGACTACGAGATCACTCGCGCCTCCGTCCACGATGTGGTGCCGCTGGTGGTGCTCATCGTGTTGATCATCGCGCTTGGGTCCGTTCCCGAACTCGTCTTTGACATGATCGAGGGCGCAGTCAGACCCATGACCGAACTCACGGCCACTCAACAGGCCGACGCCGGTCCTGAGATGCTCGGACTCGGTGTTTCGATTCTCGGAGGTGTTTTGCTATGAGTGTTGCAACCACGATCACGACACCGACAGCCCTGGTAGTGCCAGCATCGAATCAACCGTTGCAGCTCGGACTGGGGGGATATGAGGGGCTTGCGCCGATGATCATCCTCGGACTCACGGCACTCGCGTTGTTCACGATCGACAGCGTGTATCCCGAATCGAAAAACAACACGTTGTTGTCGGGTGTGACGGTCCTCGGCTCGCTCATTGCGCTGGTCGTCACGGGTACGCAGCTGTTGAACGGTGCCGGATCGACCGAGTTGTTCAGTGGTCAACTAGTGGTCGATGAGATGAGCCTGTTTTTCACGTTCATCTTCACTAGCGTCACCGCCCTCATCGCGCTCGCCAGCCACGAATACGTGGGTAAGCGGGAGTATCAGGGCGAATACTACGTGTTAGTGGTACTGGCGGCCATCGGAATGACACTCCTTGCGAGTTCGAACAGTTTCGCGACGGCGTTCGTGAGTCTCGAGCTCGCGTCATTGCCATCGTATGCGCTCGTCGCATACCTCAAGGACAACCGCGGCAGCGTCGAGGCTGGAATGAAATACTTCCTCATCGGCGCGCTTTCGTCAGCGGTGTTCGCCTACGGGATCAGCCTCGTCTACGCTGCGACGGGGAGCCTTCTGTTCACTGACATCGCAGCCACGCTCACCGACGGTATCGATGGGAGCCTCACTGGCGTGCTGGGAATCGGTGTGATGATGGTTCTCGGTGGTGTGGCGTTCAAAACCGCGAGCGTCCCGTTCCACTTCTGGGCACCGGAGGCTTACGAGGGTGCCCCAGCCCCCATTTCGGCGTTCCTTTCGTCGGCATCCAAGGCCGCCGGGTTCGTGTTGGCGTTCCGGATCTTCATCACCGCGTTCCCGGCTGACGCGATCGCTGGCGTCGACTGGGTGCTGGCGTTCCAGATCCTCGCGTTGGTGACGATGACGCTCGGCAACTTCGCCGCTGCCACCCAAGAGACGGTCAAGCGGATGCTCGCGTACTCATCGATCGGTCACGCGGGCTACGCGCTCATCGCGCTCGGCGCGATGACGGGCACTGCGAACCAGCCGTTCGTGCTCAGTGCGGGCATGCTCCATCTGCTCGTGTATGGATTCATGAACACCGGTGCGTTCCTGTTCGTCGCGTTGGCCGAGCACTGGGGAATCGGACGCACGTTCGAGGATTACAACGGACTTGCGAACAAAGCGCCGGTGGCCTGCGCGGCCATGTCCATCTTCCTGTTCAGTCTCGCTGGCCTGCCAACCGGCGGCGGGATGCTCTCGAAGTACTTCCTGTTGCTCGGTGCCGTCGAAGCCCAGACGTACGTGCTCGCAGTCGGGCTAATCGTCAACAGTGCCTTGTCGCTGTACTTCTACGCCCGGGTGGTCAAAGCGATGTGGATCGAAGAGCCGGCGAGTGATCTCTCCATCGATGGGTATCCGACCGGGCTGTACGCCGCGATCGTCGTGGCGGCAGTCGTAACGGTGTTGCTCCTCCCGGCGCTGTTCGTTTTCTCCGAACCGGCACTGACGGCTGGTAGCGGACTGTTCTGAACGCGGCTACCGTTTTATTTCGTCCCGTCGAAGCGCGACTCACGAAAGCGCACGATGTGGGAACTGAAAGAAGAAGTATTTACCGGCCGACTCCACTATGGAGTGTATGGTAACCCGGCTGGTGCTTGGGTGTGGGTCACTCGGGCAACTGCTGGCCGATACACTCGATGAGCGCCCCGGCGAGTTGCAGGTCATCGTCCGTAACACGGCTCGGGCCGAAACACTACGCGGTGACGGTATTCCAGCCGTCCAGACCGATGACTTCTCGCCGGAGGTACTCCGATCGGTGTGTAACCCGCCCGTAGATTCGATTCTAGTCGCGAGCGACGACACACGCCAGAACCACCGGACAGCACACACGGCGCGAGCAGCCTATCCTCAGGCGATGCTCGTCGCCTATCTGGGTGCCAGCGCTGACAACGAGATTCGCTCGGAACTGTCGTCGGTCGCCGATCGTGTGATCGATCCGGGGGCAGCGATCGCAGAGCAGGTACTCGCCTCTGCCGGTCGACAAGGCCACCGCGTCCGACAACTCCACCGCACGCTCCGGGCTATCGACGGCCGCCTCGCCGTCGTGATGCACGACAACCCCGATCCGGACGCGATCGCAAGCGCGCTCGCGCTGGTGGATCTCGCAGAGCGAGTAAACTGTTCGGCCGACGCATGTTATTCTGGTGATATTACTCACCAGGAAAACCGCGCGCTCGTGAACGTCCTCGATTACGATCTGCTTCATTTTGCG
Organism: Halocatena salina; assembly: GCF_023115355.1. Taxonomy (NCBI): domain Archaea; kingdom Methanobacteriati; phylum Methanobacteriota; class Halobacteria; order Halobacteriales; family Natronomonadaceae; genus Halocatena; species Halocatena salina. Next base: position 298,746 of record NZ_CP096019.1, on the reverse strand, counting down.
AGTGACGAGATCGATCTTTCCGAGTACGGCGGCATTGCGCTCGTGGATCACGCGCGACCGGGGGTGAACGATCCACTTCCGCCGGGAACTGAGGTAGATATCGTCATCGATCATCATCCGCCACGAAAGCCCGTCGAAGCTCGATTCGTCGATCTGCGGAGCGATGTCGGCGCGACGAGCACGCTACTCGTTGATTATTTCCAGAGACTCGACATCGTACCAAAGACACCGATCACCACCGGATTACTGTTCGGAATTTGGGTCGACACGAAGCAGTTCAGCCGCGAGATCGCTGTCGATGATTTCGAAGCTGCGGCGTATCTCACTCCGTTTGCGGACATGGGTATTCTCGCTCAGATCGAGGAACCCCAGATGACCGTCGAGACGTTCGAAACGATCGGTCGTGCGATTCGAAATCGCACTGTCAAGGGCTCGGTACTCACGAGCTGTGTGGAGTTCTTTCGGGATCGAGACGCGATCGCTCAAGCGTCCGATCGGTTACTCGACATTGATGGGGTTACGACTACGCTGGTCTATGGCATCCGTGACGATACGGTGTATGCTTCAGCCCGGACCCGAAGTACCCCTCTCGACGTGGGTGAAACCCTCCGTGACGCGTTCGATCAGATCGGTGACGCCGGCGGTCACGCGGACATGGCAGGCGCACAGATCCCACTCGGATTTTTGGGAGTCATCGAAGACGAGGAGGCTCCCGACGACGGACGCGATCGATTGATCGAAACTGTTCGGACGGTCATCGACGAACGATTTTTCGAGACGATTCGTGAACGCCCATCGTGGCAGCGAAACACTTCAGACGTTAATTCCGTTTATTGGTGACCGTCCATCAGTCACGTCGACCGGGAAACATTTAACCAGTACATACGTACACGAATATAATGGAAGACAGCGAGGGGAGCAAACCGCGCGTGAAAGATTACATGACTCGGGAAGTCGTGACTGTCAGCCCGGATGAGACCGTTGCTGACGTTGCTCGACGCATCGCCGAGAATGAAGGTCACAGCGGATTCCCGGTGTGTAACGGTCGATACGTACAGGGAATTATCACCGCGCGTGATCTCCTCCTCGCTGAGGAGGCGGATCCGATCTTCACGGTGATGAGTGAGGAACTCATCGTCGCCCATCCGGAAATGGACATTACCGACGCCGCGCGCGTTATTCTCCGATCGGGCATTCAGAAGCTACCGGTCGTCGACGACGCAGGGCATCTCGTTGGGATCATCTCGAACGCCGACGTCGTCCGGAGTCAGATCGAGCGTGCAACCCCCGGCAAGGTCGACAAACTCGTGCAGACACTCAAGAATATCCATGGCGTCGAGATGCGCCAACTCCGGCGGACCGTTTTGCTGTCGGAGCTCATTCCGACTCAAGGGAAGGTGTACACCGACGAGTTGGAGGGTCGGGTGTACGAACTCGAAAACGGTCTGGCCGAGCCGCTGGTCGTGATTGACAACGGTGGCCAACGACTGTTGCTCGCCGACGGTCACCATCGCGTGAAAGCCGCTGCCCGCCTTGGGATCGAGGAGATGGACGCCTACGTCATCGTGCTCAAAGAGCCGGTCCAGTTGGGTATGGCCGAAACAGCACGCAAAGGCGAACTGGAGGACATCGACGACATCGCTGTCGTCGATTACGCCCACCACCCGCTCATCGAGACGACGACCCGCCTACAGTCCGACTCCCGGTGATCGCCTCGGCGCCCAGTTCTCAAAGACTATACACACCCGGATCGCTGTTCTGTGTATGGAGTTCGGTGTGATAAGTACGGCAGGTATTGCCCAAAAGGCAGTTATTCCCGCGATACAGAAAACCGATCATCACCTGCGATGTATTAGCTCCCGGAGCGAGCGCGCGGCTCAAGCGACCGCCGACGCGTTCGATATCCCGCAGTGGTATCCGAGCTACGAGGGGATGTTAGACGATGATCGATTGGACGCTGTGTACATCCCACTTCCGAACGCACTTCATGCAACATGGGTGAAGCGGGCGGCTGACGCCGGGTTACACGTGCTCTGTGAAAAACCGCTCGCAGTCGATGCGGATGCGTGCCGGGAGCTACGACAGTACTGTGCGGATCGTGACGTGATCCTGATGGAAGGATTCATGTACCGGTTTCATCCCCGGACCCGACGAGCACTCGAACTCGCTGACGACTCGCTCGGTCGGCTCACGTCGTTCCGGTCGGGTTTCAAATATCCGCTTTGGGGGCGACCAGACGACATTCGACTCGATCCACAGCTCGACGGCGGGAGTCTAATGGACGTGGGCTGCTATCCCATCAACGCGGCGCGGCTCTTTCTCGGCGACCCGGCCGCCGTTACCGGCGTGTTACACGACGCCCGCGACTCTGGCGTCGACACAGCCATGACTGCTTTATTGGAGTACGAATCGGGGCTGTGTGCCACGGTCGAATCGAGTTTCGACACACAGATGGAGCAGTACTACCGGATCGAGGCCGAAAACGGTTGGATCGAGACCCACACGGCGTTCGACATCGACAGCACCGAACAAGCGACGCTCGAGTATACGGTCGACGGACGACGCGGTACGGAACGCTTCGATCCCGTCGATCAGTACGAACGAGAGATCAACCACTTCGCCCGCTGTGTCGCCGACGACAGCACGCCCGAAACGGACGCCTGCGATGCCGAGAAGAACATGGCCGTTCTCGACGCGATCGTTCGAAGCTCCGAATCGAACGAACGAATCGAACTATAGCGTGCTCACGATCCGTGGGTTCTCACAGCTCTAATTGCTGTCGGGCCGCATCGACCCCATCCGTCACCGGACAGTCGACGCCGATCTCGGTGAGAGATTCACCGACCGTCCGCACGCCACGGAGCACCTGCTCAGCCGTGAGGTTCCCCATGTTGCTCACCCGGAAGATCTCGCCACCGAGGTGGGCTTGGCCGCCGCTGATGGAGACGTTTCGTTCACCAACCGCGTCGAAGAACGCTTCAGGCGACTCTTTCACCGACTCAGGCAGATCGATCGCCGTGAGGGTGTTCGAAAGCTGAGTCGGACCCTCGACCGTCGGGAACGAATCCAGTCCGAACGCCTCGAACCCAGCACGGAACGCGCGTGATTGCCGTCGGTGGCGGCGGATTCGGGTGTCCATCCCCTCCTCGCGGATGTTCTCGACGGCGACTGCGAGCGCTCGGAACAACGGAACGGCGCTGGTAAACGGCGTTTGGTTGTCCTCTGATTTCCGGAGGTGCCAATCGAGATCTTCGTAGAACGGTGCCGACTCACCGGTCGCTGCCGCTGCTGCCCGGTCGGTGACGTATATCGCACTGATACCTGGCGGAGCAGCGAGCGCTTTTTGAGCGTCGGTGAGCGCGACATCAACGTGCCAATCGTCGATGTGGAACGCATCGCCACCGATGCTCGTGACCCCATCGACAACGAACAGCGCGTCGTGTTCGGACGCGAGTTCACCGACTTCGGCAACCGGGTTGAGTAGTCCCGTACTCGTCTCGTTGTGGACCATCGTGACGAGATCAGTGTCGTCAGTGATCGCTCGGTCGACTGCGTCGAGATCGAACGATTCGCCCCACGCGACTTCGACGGGGGTGATGCGGGCGTGACGCTCCGCGATCCGCTTGAACCGCCGCCCGAACTTCCCGTTGACGAGCGCGACGATCTCACTATCGGCGTCGGTGAGATTCGCCACCGCCATCTCCATCCCCATCGTCGCCGTGCCGTTGAGGATGAGACTCGTTCCGTTGCCCGTCGTCCGTCCGTCGAGCGTGGACTGACTGAAGACGTAGTCGAGGTCGCGCTGTGCGCGTTCGTAAGTTGCTTCGAACGCCGTCGACCGGTGTGACACCAGCGGCTCGTCCATTGCCCCACGTACGTCGTCTGTCAGCGGTACTGGTCCCGGGTTCAACAGAAGGAACTCGTCCGACATACTCACATCTACCCCCTCGAAGGGATAAGCACCGCCTTTTCTCACAATCCTCGCCGTTTTTGGGCTATCCCCACGGGAGGAGTTCCCGCCAGTCGTCGGTCCAGACGGCGACACAGCCGATCGCAAGCGCCGCGATCCAGCTCAAAAGGGCGGTCACGATGTAGTACAGCGACCCGCTCGTCGGTGGATCTAACGATCCAGTCACCATCGCCAGCACAGCAAACACGAGAGCGGTCGTCCACCCGAATCGCAAGATGGGTTCCGTTTTGCTATCTGAATATGAAAAATAAATAAAAACTGTCGCACACGCTGTCAGGATGCTGCTCGCGTACAGCGGCAACCGAAACGGCTCGTTGATCAGTGTGACAGAAAGTACGGCAGTGAGACCGAAGGTTATAGCACCCATAAGAGCGATCCAGAGGGTCACGAGCTGGTCAATTTTGGTAAACCCGTTCCGGATGTTCTGGAGTGCGCTTTCGTCGCTCATGACTGGTCGGTGAAAGCGTACAGCGTCTGGTCAAGCACAATGTACAGCGTGGAGCCTGCAAGAACTGACGCGGTGATCGATGTGGACACGTGGTCCTCCCCGACTTGCACGCGAAACCGTTCGTTTCCGGTGACTTTGTCGAGTGCGACGACGCCGTGTTCGAGGACAACGTACAGTGTCTCATCAGTGAGTGTTGCTGTCCTTCCGCCAAGGAGTCCGTGAATCTGCTTGCGCCACTGCACGTCCCCAGTCTGCCCATCGAGCGCGAGAACCTGATCGTGCCCGCCGAGTGCGAGATAAACTGTCGGTCCATCGGAAACAGGTCTGAGGTCGGTGTCGGATTCCACCACTGTCCGTCTCCATCGGATCGATCCATCGTCTACATTCAGGGCATGTAACGTTCCCGTCCCGCAGTAGACGGTGTCGTTCGTGATGCACGGCCCGCGGCTCAGGTCACTGTTATCGATATCTCGGGTCCATTCAACGGAGCCGGACGACGCTTCGACAGCACCGAACTGTCCGTCTCGACCGAGCACTGGGCCGACGACGTATCCTTGTGCATACGCTTGCGGGTGGACACCCGTGCCCGCCTCCGTTTTCCAGCGCTCAAGTCCCGCTGTGGCATCCACAGCCACGAGTGGCTCATCGCCTAACGACGAGAAGTACACCGTGGTGTCAGTAACAAGCGTCTCGTCCGGACTGAAGTTCGTTTCGTACCCCCACAGTGGACTGCCGTCAGCTGGATCGATAGCATATAGGACGGTTCTAGTAGTTCCCGAGACGATGAACAGCCGGTCGTTGCTGAGTGCTGGTGGCGCTTGGATCGACAGCGTGCCATCGTTCCACGGATGCAGGCCGTCGGTCCATGGAAGCGTACCGAGTCTGTTCGTCTGCCACTGTGGTTCTCCGGTTTCTGCATCAACCGCGAGCAGCTTGTCGTACGTCGAGAGATACACTTGCTCGCTCGAACAAACGAGTCCCCGAAACGAGTGGTCGTCTCCAACTGTGGTTTGCCACGCGACGGCTGGCTTTTCTGTTGGACCATCAGCCTGTGTGTATCCGGTTCGTGCCGGATCATGTCGTTCCATCGGCCACGCAGTACGCTCGACCGTCTCCGTAGATTCGACAGGCTCCATGAACCACCGTCGAGGGAGCACAACGCTTCCGGTGGCCGCGCTGAGACCGACCGCGAGGGCCTTGCGACGGGTGATTGGAGACCGCTCTTTGGGCATGTATGGTACTCTTGTTCTGTTATATTATATTTGTCTTCTATCATTGATAAGTAGATAGGACTGCTGAGAGAGACGATGCGACCGTGAAACGGCTCCGGGGTGCTTTCTCCGGACGAGGCTGCTCAGTTTGAGCGGCGGTCCTTCGAGCGGTCATCCGATCGTATCGGAGAGTATGATATCGGTACAGAAGAACCGCGGGCGCTAGTAGGTTATCGACAACCCATCACTTTGTGAACTGTTCGTGGTGTAGTCGATGAGTCCGACCATCTCACGAACAGTGATGAAATTCGTCGTCGTGTTCGAACCTTCCGGGAGATAGTAGCGAATAGTACCAGCGTTGATCTCAGCGACGATGGCTTTGTGAACGTTGGGATGCTCTTTCAGCAGTTCCTGTCGAGCGTTATTGAGATCGTCAGGCCCCTCGTCGTATTTGTTCTCCAAAATAGCTTGTCTCACAGCGTCCTGTATCTCGATGCCTGTGTCCTCGGGGCGATACGCCATCGGTCGCCCGAAGTCGTTCGCTACAAACACGATCAGCTCTCCTTCCTGTCGTTCGTTCAATCTGCGTACCGTCCCTGCGACGATCTCACGGTCGAACAACGACCGTGTTTCGCGGAGCCGGGCCATCTCACGCCGCAGAATCTTATATCTCTCGTGAGGATTATCGGTGTTACTGTACTCCGCCATCCAATCGGCCATGGCGGTGTTTTTCTCTCACGAGCAAATCAATTACTCGGGATAGGCCGTTTCGAGCAACTCGGGATCGTCTCGCAGTGCCTCGCCGACGGGGGCGACGATCTCGGCAATCTCGCTTGCGGCGGCGTTTTTCAAATCCTGTGGGTGGAGTTCCTCGCTGAGGAAATCCGCTTCGAGTTCTTCGTAGCTCTCATACACGAGGTCGCCGCCGAACTTCTCAGGGCGCTCAACGTGGAAGGATTTGTCGCGCTCTTCGAGCACCGGGAAGAGGAGATAGCGGACGTATTCGAGTACACCGTTGTCCTCTGTCTCGCCTTGTGGGCAGTACGCTTGGTTTAACTTCTCTTGAATCTCCTCGGAATCGTCCGTCAGACCCACTTTCGAGGATTCATCCGAGGCGCTCATTTTCCCACCCGAAAGCCCAGACAGCAACGGCGCGAACGCACACACCGGCTTCTCATAGCCCCATTTGGGGAGCAGTTCGCGGGACAGCATGTAGATCCCTCGCTGATCGATGCCGCCGTAGGCCACGTCGGCTTCGAGCGCCGCGACGTCGAGCGACTGCATCAGCGAGTAGAGCACGCCGCCAAGCTTCGGATTTTCGCTCTGACGGACGACTTCGCTGCCAGCGCGTTGCGCACGTTTGATCGTCGTATCGGCCGCCATCTGGAGGAGTTCGAGAGTGTACTCCGAATCGAGTTCGAACTCGCTTCCACGCACGAACGTGAGCCGGTCAGCCGACGCACCGGCGGTTTCGATCATCGCCTCGATCGCAGTTCGGTAGTACCGTGATCTGGCATCGAGCAGTTCGAAAGGGCTCTTTTCGTCGTCCAAATGGGCGTGTAGATCCGCGATCAACACCGTCACGTCGAATCCTGCCCGGATGAAATCCGCGAGCTTGCGGATCGTGGTGAAATGACCGATATGCATCTCGCCGGTCGGCGCGTAGCCGATGTACACGGTTGGCTGCTCGCGGGCCAACAACTCATCGAGTTCCTCCTCGGTAACGATCTCCTCCGTGTAGCGGGTCACGAGCGCCCGCCGCTCGGCGGTGTCCATGCTCCCGCTTTCTTCGTGGTTCGAATAAATGGTTCGCTACGAGAGCACGGTAGCGATCCCGCCATACCGTCGCGTCAAGCTGCCCGGCGAGAAACAGACGCCCCGGTATCGTCCGTTCTCAGTCGTCGGCGCTCGCTACGGGCGCACTCACGTCGATCGTTCCTGCGTCCAGTTCCTGCTCGATTTCGCGGGCGGCTTTGACCATGTTCTCCATTTTGCCGTAAGCGATCTTCCGGGGAAGCAGTTTCAACCCACAGTCCGGACTGATCGTGAGCTGCTCGGGTGGAACGACCTCCAAGCCCTTCTTGATGTTCGCTTTGATCTCCGGGACGGACTCGACCGAGGCAGTGTGAACGTCAACGACGCCCAATGCGAGATCCTTCGTGAATGCCGTCTCTTTGAACACCGACAGCTGATCGTAATCACCGTTGGCGAGTTCGAGATCGTACTCGTGGACTGGATACTCGAGAATCTCGGGATAGATGCGCGAATAGTCCCCATAACAGACGTGCAGCCCCAGCCGAACGTTCTCGGGGATTCCCGCGGAGATGGTCTCCAAACACTCTCCGACGATGGCATGGTCGTTTGGAGTGGTCGCAAGTGCGGGTTCGTCGATCTGGATGTACCGCGCGCCTGCGTCCACGAGTCGGCTGATCTCCTCGTTGACCAGTTCGGCCACGTCGTAGGCCAGTTCTTCCTCAGTTTTTTCAGTCTCGTTGAAACTCCAGTTAGCGAGCGTGTACGGTCCCGTGATCGGCACTTTGACGGGACGGGCAGCGATGCCATCGGTGAACGCGAATTCGTCAACCAACCACGGTTCGTCGTACTCGACCTCCTGCGTGATCGAGGGCTTGTCGAAGTAGTTGTGTCCCCAGACCTTCACTGGTCCGTTGAACTCGTATCCTTCGATCCGATCGGCGAAATACTCGACCATCTCGGTACGGCGCATCTCGCCGTCGACGACAACGTCGAGTCCGGCCCGTTCGTGTTCGTCGGTAATGACCCGTGCAGCGTCGTCTTTGGCCTCCTGCCACTGCTGTCGGTCGAACTCCGCATCACACCCCAATTCATCCTCGTGGAGGTCACGAATGCGGTGGAGCCATTTCGGTTTCGGATAACTCCCGACCACGGTCGTTAGCAGGAAATGATCGTTCGGATGCTCCTCCGGTCTGAACTGTTCGCGCGTATCAGTCATCTATGCGTGCACCTCCTCGGCGGTCGCTGCCTCGCCAAGCGCGTCAAGTTTCTCTTCGAAGCGGTTCATAGGTAGATAAAACAGCCCGGTGTTTGGTGTCGCGTACACCGTCTCGAAGTCGGCTCCTGGCGTGTTTTCTTGGACCCACTCGATCCGTTCGCGGATCGTGTCGGCCTCTTCTACCCGGGTGTTCTGCCCGTCGACGACGCCGAGTGCGACGTCGTCTTTCGTTCCGTACTCGTTGATGTTATAAAGGGAGTCCTCGTGGTCGGTCACGAAGTCGTATCCCACAGCGTCGATGTCGGCGTCAAGTAGGTGGGCGTGGACCTTCTCGGGCAACGCGCCGAAATACGTGTGCACGACGACATCCGTGTCGATCGCGCTTGCGACCGTGTCGATCGCTTCGCTCGCCGTAGCGTCCCGTCCATCCCCCGGTGGGGTTTCGACCAGCGACGGTTCGAGAACGAACAGCGTTTCGACCGACGGGAACGACTCGATCTCTCCGGACAGGAATTCGGCGACTGCACCGAGAAATTCATCGTCATCCCCGTAGTATTCGTCGCTCGCAAGCTCAGAAAGCGAGTACGGTCCCGGAACGACCGCTTGCAATCCATCGACATCCCCAGCACTGGCGAGATCAGCCGCCATATCACCGCTTTCGGTCAACTCGCCGGTGACGACCGGCTCCCGATAGAAATTGTTGTTGTCGTAGTACCGAACGATTCCCCCCGTCTCGACGTTGTCGTGGACGGTCAGGGGATGAGCGAGCATGTCGTCCCAGCGCGCCTGTCCCTCGACGATACGATCGAGACCTGCTGTCTGCTGGCGCTCGATCAACTCGGCTCGGACGCGGTCGTACACCGCTGAAACCGCCGCTCCCTCGTCACCATCGACCAGATCGCTCTTCTGATGTCCTTTCAGATCCGATAGCTCCGTTTTTGCTGGATCCGGGAGCGGGAACAGCCCCGGTGTGGATGCGACTACGTTCACCATTGGCGCGGGCTACGCAATCCCTACAAATAATATTTTCTACTGAGTCTAATGTTTCGTGGTAATTTCGAGGACGACGAGCGTTTCGAACGGGACGGATTCCTCTCCGACGACAGTGGTTTCACAGCCGTTTTCGTCGGCGCGTTCGGCAACGGCGTCGAGATCAGACAGCGTGCTGGCGACGAGATACGCCCGTCCGGACGGATCGAGCACCGACCCAAGCGCATCGAGAAAGTCGTTAATGACGGCCCGGCCGGTAGGTCCACCCGAAAGGGCGTACTCCATCCAGTCGTCCCACTCCTCGTCCGGGTCGGTCGGCAGATACGGCGGGTTACACAGGACGACGTCGAACGAGCCACAGATTCCATCAATGAGGTCCGTTCGAACGACGTCGACACCGTGGCTGTGGGCCTGCTGGCAGGCGTGTGGGTTGACGTCCGTTCCTAGCACGGTCGCTTCCGTCCGTTCTTGAACGATCGAGGCGACGTAGCCCGACCCCGTCCCGACGTCGAGTACCCAGTCGTCGGCACGGATGCGCTCACACGCGGTGGTGGCGAGCAGATGCGAGTCTTCGGCGGGTTGATACACTTGTTCGACATCGCGTTGTTCACGCGGATCAGTCACGGCTGTCCACCTTCGGCTCGCCGTGTTTGAACGCCGAACGGGCCAGCGCCGCGAACTGGCTGGGCGAAAGATCCCCGGGGCGTTTACTCAGCGTTTCGTCCTCAATGGCAGACACGACGTTCTCGGGGTCCCTGAGGTTCGAGATGTGGACGGTGTTGCGGATCGCGTTGCGAACCGTCTTTCTGCGCTGTGTGAACACTGCCGTCACGAAGTCCAGAAAGAATTCGTCGTCGGGAACCGTGTACGTTGGTGTGTGTGGCACTACACGAACCACGGCACTCTCGACGGGTGGTGATGGGGAAAACGCTTCTCTGGGGACTGGCTCGACGATCTCACACTCTCCGTAATGGCCGGCCGTGACCGACAGCCGCCCGTACTCGTCGGTGCCCGGATCCGCGGCCATGCGTGCAGCGAACTCCCGCTGGACCATCACTACTAGCGGAATGGAACGCGGTAGCAACCGGAACAGAATGTCACTGCTCGCGCTGTAGGGAAGATTCGATACCGATGCAGTCACATCGGGCAACTCGACGTCGAGTGCATCCCCTTCGATGACCGTCAACCGATCGGTCGTGATGGCGTCCTCGAACTCCGATCGGAGAAATTCCACGAGCGCCGGATCGCGTTCGATGGCTGTCACCCGTTTGCCGTGTTCGAGGAGTCGGTCGGTGAGCGCTCCTGTTCCCGCACCGATTTCGAGTAGATGGCTCCTGTCGGTATCTGTCGGAAGATACCCTGTCAGTCGGTCGAGCACACGATCGTCGACGAGAAAGTGTTGGTCGTGGTTTGGATCGCCAGCCACGCCCGCCCGAGCGATGAGCGCGTCGGGATCACGAAACGACCGAGAGGACGAATCCTTCATCATCCCGACGTACGCCATGGCGTTGCAAAACGGTTCGCTATCGACGTGGGGATCAGCCGACGAACGATCGGTATTTCAGATCTTCCTCCCGAAGCTCCTCGTGGATTCGTTCCCCGAGGATCTCGCGGGGGTTGTGCAGGCCGGAAACGCGATCTTCGAGATCTTCGAAACTCTCGAACGGTGTGCGTTTTCGCTCCTCTAATATGTTGTTTCGGAGCTTCTTCCCGATACCGGGCAGTAGATTCAACTGGTGGAGGCGGAGTGTGATCGGTTGGGCTTCGTTGTAATACTCCACGAACCGCTGTTCGTCGTCGTCGATGATCGCCCGGATGGCGTATTCGATTTCGGAGCGCGCACTGGTCGTAAGCTCATCGTAGGAAACTGGTCGGGTTCGATCGACGCTTTCACCGTCGAGTGCCACCGTGTCGCCGATCGACACCGATGCGTCGTCGCTCAGTACACACTCGAGGAGTTCGAACTCCTCGATCCCGATGACGTGTGCAAGTGACGGCTTCTTGTATTGGGGACGATCGTCGTCAGGACGCCCGTGAGGGAGGTAATCCAGTACGACAGCGGAACTCGATTCCCCGGTTTCGGCATCACTCATATTCCGTACAAAGGGGACCATCTACTTAAGTGAACTACCCGGAACATTGGTATGGAACGACCACAGGAACACGACTGGAAACCGATCGGCCAGCAATCAAACGTACTGTGCGATGATATTTAAGATCTCGTCGAGCTCCTCGCCCGACAGTGAGTAGCGTTCCTGAGCATAAACTGCACGGAGTTCGTCTCGGGTTTGTGGAAGAAGGTTAACAATTTTGAACGCGGTCTGCGTCTCTACTTTCTCGTGTTCCTGTAGCTCTTCGACGAGCGCGCGCGAATCGTCGGCACTCAGCTCGGAGAATCGGTTGACGTGCTCGATTGCGCGCGCGAGTTCATAGCGCATCTCACGCTCCTCATCGGCGGCGCGCTCGGCTTCGATCTCGGCGAGCAACTCTTTGACCTCCGGGATCGTGAGGTGCTCTTCCTCGATCTTCTCTTTGAATATCGTCATCGCTGCCGGCGGAGGTGAGCTGGACGGGAGATGAGCGTCTTCTGTGAGCCGCCGTCGGTGATCTGAACCTTGAACGCTCGTCCTTGTTTGCCAACGACTTCCCCAGTGGTACCGTCAAAACGGGGATGGAACCGTCCTTCGTGAACGCTCGGATCGATCTTGAGGTGGACCGTCTCGCCCACCTCGAACTCTTCGACCTGTTGTTGTGGAGGTGTGGTCCCCCTGTCTCGGGGATCGTTCGAGAGCTTATCGCGGGTGCTGTTAAAGGGTCCGTTGGAACTCGGCATTTCCAGTACGTACCCCGGTGAGAGATATAAAAGGTGCGTTCTGCGATCGCGCTTCGTCAGTATCGCGGACTGCCGGTCACGCTAGCGGGACAAACCGAAACAGGAGATACGCCCCGAGAGTTGCAATGCCGGGCACGAAGTTCTGGAGCGCAATGACCCTCGCAGTGGTGCCGGGTTCGAAAAGCTCCTCTGCGCTGGGGATGTCCGCAGGATCCTCCTCGCCGATAGACGGGACGTTCTCGACGCGGCCGTCGTTTCCTTCCTCAACATCAGCCACGACGGGGTTGGGGTGGCCGACGGTCGGTACGCCGGTGTCTTCTCCTTCTGCGGCTAGGGCACCAACCGAGACGCTTCCATTGGTTCCTTTCCGAACGGCATCAGAGGCCGTAACTGTGCGGGTGGCCCGGCCCCAACCGAGTCCCAGGATCGACATCGTCGCGATCACGACGAAGCTGGCGGGGATCCCGAGCCACGATAGGAAACTCACGAGTACAGCGGTGACGAACTCCACGATGACCGCTGCCAGCAACGGCAGCTCGGTGAGATCGTTCCCGACAGTGTCGAGTGTGCGCCGTCCGACGGTCAGTCCACCAAGACCGATAGCAAGCCCACCAAGCACGACGCCCTGTTCCATTCCGATCGCTTCAAACCCTACCAGCGGTGCGACAGCGTTTGCAACGTTGCTCGCGCCCGCCGAAAACGCCATCGCACAGCCGATAACGACGACGACAGCCGTTCCGAGCACCTCCCGTCGGGTGGTGCCGGGACCGAACGCGATCCTGGGGACCGTTCCCGATCGATTCAACTGAAACAGCGGTCCTTGGGTCCGAGCGATTTCGAACTTCGCAACCAGTATCGGGTAGAAGTAGCGTCCGACGACGCCACTGACCCAAAACGCCAGAATGGGCGCGACCAACCACCAGACGACGATCCGTCCCATCACTGCCCAGTCGAGTTGTCCAGTGGCTAATCCAAGCCCTGCGATAGCGCCGACTGCCGTCATCGACGTGGAAGCAGGCACCCCAAACCAGTTCGAAATGAGTAGTGCGAATCCGATGAAAAAGAGGATCGCAATGCTGACTTCGATCGAAAACAGCCGAGCAGGAACGACGTCACCACCGAGTGTCTCAACGACGTTTGGACCGAGAACCCACCCCCCGAGCAGCGCAAACAGCGCCATCAATCCGCCAGCAGCCAGCTTCGAGAGTACGTTACTACCGACAGCTGGACCGAACGCAGCTCCCGTATTTGATCCTCCGATGTTGATCCCGACGAAAACTGCCATTACGAGACCGATAGCGAGGAGTATGACGTCCACCATCGTGTAGAATCTGCACCCGAAGCGTTATGATTCGTTCGCGATGCGACCAGACCAGTCTCCCACCGCTGTCGTCCCAGTGGAAGATGTCGAGAACGATTCAGATACGACCGACGTTTTCGACGGAGACGCTTTCGACGCCATCAATGTCGGAAAACGCATCTTCCACTGTTTCAGTTCCGCCCGAATCGTCAGGAACGATGACGGTCGGAACGAGTGCGACGAGACCGAACGCGACATCATCGCGTTCGAACCCGTTGATCTTGGCTCCTTCGGGGAGCGAGTTCTCGAGTCGCTCTTGAAGCTCGTCGAGATCGATATCCGGGCTTTCCGGCATGACCTTGATGTTGGCTGCAACTTTTCCCATAGTTATCTCGTTATGGACCCGTGAATCCGCAGTCTGGACACTCATAGAGGTTGCTCTGCTTCCGGCAACGCTCACACCGGTGGAGCTGGTGGCCACACTCCGGGCAGTCGAACGACGCCGCGCTCAACCCGGCGATGTTGATGCCACACGAGGTGCATTTGCGCTGTGCTCGCTGTTCTGCGCTCATACCCGTCGTGAGTAGACCCCGAGGTATAATTGTTGTTAAACCGCCCGTCGGATCGTGGACCGCGTCACCGATGGGCAGTGAGCGGCGTGAACTTTACGCCGTATCGCGGGACACCCTCTTGGGTGTAGATGTGTCTGATGACCGGGACGACGGTCTCGCCGACGGCTGCCTCCTCGGTGAGTTGGCCGGGAAGGCTGACGGTGTTCCCCTCGTGTTCGAATCGGACGATCGCCACGCCGAACGCGCCAGCACGCGCTTGGTGTTCGGCGAATTCGGGCGGTGCACCGCCGCGTCCGATGTTCGTTACGGTTTCGACGGTGCCGGTCGTCCACAGTTCGATCGGCTCGTACGCCACGAGTTCGCCACAACCCGAGCAGGCGCCTTCCGGTGGGAACATGAGGTCGCCACAGTCGGGACACTGTCCTGCTACCAACCGGTGGCGCTGGGGAAGCGACCGCTCCCACGACGGAACGGAGACGTACGCCGCGCCCGTATCGATCCCTGACGTGGTGACTGACCCCCGTCGCCGGAGATAGGCGGGATAGGTGAGCGTTCGCTCGCCGGTGAAAGCACAGTCGCTCATCACCGCGTCTTCGACTTCGACTTCGATGCGAAACACGTCCGCACCAGCGCCGCTGCCGAACGATGCCGCAAGCACTGTCTCGTGATCGCCATCAGTGAGCGCGTGGGCCAGCGAAAGTGGAACGCTCGCTGCACCGGTGTCTCCGAGTTCGTGGACGGTCGCACACGTACTGATTGTGTCGGGTTCGATATCGAGTGCAGCCGTGACTCGATACGGTCGTTTCCCGTTGGGCGCTTGAACCGCTGCCGCTGTCGCCCCCTCGGTCGGTACCGACGTGGCGGCTTTAGAAATCGTCTCGGAGAACGCTCGGCGTTCGTAGCTGCCGATATCGATCTCCTCGACGTGCTCGCCGCCCCTCGATCGAAATCGGGTGCCGGGGTACGGTGTAGCGTACTCGCCGTGATCGGTGACTATGGCCCCTCCGTCCGGATCAAGCACGAACGCCGCCGCACCCGCGCCGGCAGCGTGTTCACGTTGTTCGTCGGGCGCACCGTGGGGACAGTCAGCCGCGACGACGAGCGCGGTTTCGAACGAGGCTCCAGCGAGCAACGCTCGGGTGCCAGCACGCGTACTTCCAAGGAACGTCTGTGTCCGTGTCCGTTCGTTGACGCCGAGCATCGACGCGAGCCGTGGCGTGAGCTCCCCCTCAGCCAGCGGTGGCGTCGTGGTCGCAAAGCCAAGCCAGTCGATCGCTTCCCCGTCGATTCCCGCTGCCGTCAGTGCTCGTCGTCCCGCTGCGGCCGCCATCGTCAGCGCATCCTCATCAGCATCGGGAACGGCCTTGGATTCGATTCCCGGCGGATCGAACTGCCCCCACGCATCCGCGAACGATTCGGACTCGATCCGAAGCGCGGGCGTGTAGACACCGACAGACCGGATCCGTGTGATCTCACTCATTGGTCCACCTCCGTCGTCCGTGAATCACGTTCGCGCTCGCGCTCGAAGACGTGAACCACCGCCGCGCCACCGCTGCCACCGACGTTGTGTGTGAGTCCGTATCGAGGCGTTTCGAGTTGGCGGTCACCCGCCCGCCCGGACAGTTGTTTGAACACCTCGACGACCTGCCCGGTACCAGTCGCACCGATCGGATGGCCTTTCGACTTCAACCCGCCTGATGTGTTGATCGGAAGCTCGCCATCGAGTGCTGTCGCGCCGCTCTCGACGAACGATCCGGCGTGCCCGCGGTCACAGAACCCCAGATCCTCGTACGCCAGCAGCTCCGCGATCGCAAAGCAGTCGTGGACCTCCGCGAAATCAACGTCTTCGGGACCGATTCCGGCCGTCTCGTAGGCCCGCGTGGCTGCCTGTCTGGACGCAGGAATCCCAGTGTACGTCTCGCGCTGGAACAGTCCGACCGCGTCGCTTGCCGCCCCGACACCAGCTACCCGGATCCGGTCGTCAGTGTACTGTTCGACCACGTCTTCGCTCACGATGAGCACACACGCGGCACCGTCCGTCGTCGGACAACAGTGGTACAATGTGAGCGGCTCCGCAACGGTCGGTGCCGACTGGGCGTCCTCCAACGAACAGGAAAACTGCAGGTGTGCGTGGGGGTTTTTCGCACCGTTCTCGTGGTTTTTCACTGCCACACGAGAGAGCTGTTCGGCTGTCGTATCGTACGTCTCCATGTGCGCGCGGGCCATCTGGGCGTACACGCCGGCGAACGTCGTTCCGGACAGCCGTTCCCACTCGGTTTCACCGCTCACACCGAGCCAGTACCGTACTGACTCACCGGACACGTCCGTCATCACCTCGAAGCCCCCAGCGAGCACGACGTCCGCCATCCCGGACCGAACGGCCATCACGGCCTGACGAACGGCGTACCCGCCCGCAGCACACGCGTTCTCCACGCGGGTACACGGGACGCCATCCAAGCCGACGTGCTCGGTGACCGCTGGGCCGGACAGCCCGAGCTGGCGCCCACCGACGCCGAGCGTACCGACGTACGCCTCATCGATATCTCCCGGCGAAACCCCGCTTGGAACACTGTCGAGCGCGTTCTCATAGGCCGTCGTGAACAACGACCGATAGCTTTCCTCGGGAAACGAGCCGAAATCCGACTGTCCCGCCCCGACGACATACGCCTTGGACATACTCGACATCAGCCAGCACAACATTACTGTGCTACGATCGAGAAAGTATTCCCATATCGAACGAGTATAATAATCCACACGGTAGTTATTTATGATAGTAGGCTAAAGATAGGTTTAGACATGACTAATCTATCTGGTCGAGGTGACCTTTATGCTCGGTGAGTTGTGGGAGATCTTCGTCCTCTCCGTTCGGGATGGGTTCGTGCAGGTGAGCGCGTTCGTGGCGATTACGGTGTTTCTGTTCAGCTACATCCAGTACAAGACTGACGGGCAGTTGATCGGATGGCTCGAATCGAACCGTCGCGCACAGCCGATCGTCGGCGCGCTGCTCGGATTGACGCCGGGGTGTGGCGGTGCGATCGTCGTGATGCCGTTGTACATCCGTGGCAGCGTGACGTTCGGGACAGTGGTGGCGACACTCATCGCCACAGCCGGTGATTCGGCGTTCGTCATCCTTGCGCTCGCTCCTGAGGCGGCGCTATACGCCTACGGTATCGGATTCGCCGTGGCGATCTTGTCGGGATACGCTGTCGACCGGTTCGGGTTCGGCGTCGACCGCATCGATCAGGCTGTGAGCCAACTCAGCCCCACCGTAACGGATGGGGGAACAGTGGCTAACGGCGGCGTTGTGCAGGCGGAGACGAACGCTCCCGCGGGTGTGGGGAGTCAGGTGCATCACTACCCCGATGAGAGCTGTGACCACGGGTCGGCCACGCGTGAATCACCGTTTATGACGAAGATGAGTCAGGGTGTACTCGCGCTCTGGTGGGTGATCGCAATCGGTGCGCTGGTCGCAGGCGTGATGTATCTCGTGCGCGGTGCCCCTGAGATACCACTGGTAGCAAACGCCAGCTTTGCAGGTGTGTTCACGGTGGTCGGCATCGTCGGCACCGTTCTCTCGTTCTATCTCTACTTCGTCGGTCGGCGGTACATCGGCCACGGACGGATGGAGCAGGCGAGTGATGCGTTCGATAGCGCGCGGGAGGCGTTGACCCACGCGGCGATGGAAACCTCTTTCGTCACCGTCTGGGTGTTGGCCGCGTACCTCGTTTATGAGTACAGCGTCGTGTTGTTCTCGCTCGACATCGCTGGAGTCGCCGCTGCGGCCGGACTGGGAACGCCAGTCGCCGGAGCCGCTCTGGGATTGATCCCCGGGTGTGGCCCACAGATCGTTCTCGCGACTGCCTATTCGGAGGGGAGCATTCCCTTCTCGGCGCTGACTGCCAACGCTATCAGCCAAGACGGCGACGCGTTGTTCCCGCTCATCGCGATGGATAAAAAAGCCGCCATCATCGCCTCGATCTACACCACTGTCCCCGCGCTCCTCGTCGGCGTGGGGCTGCATCTGCTCGTCGGTCCCATGTTCGGCTTCGGCGTGCTTGGGGGGTGAGCATCGATCACTGCGGTTCGGGCGCGATCGATCGATCGTGTCCATCCTTCCTGTGATATATGTATACTCACCGTTCAATATCGACCGATGGATCGGGATGCGGTTATCGAATACGTAGGTCGGTGTCAACAGCTCATCGAGTCATCACTTCGAATGGACGAAGAGAACTCGAAGGTCAAACTCGTTCATCCGTTCCTCAGACTCCTCGGCTGGGATCTCTACTCAACCGAAGTCGTGCTAGAATACACCGTTCCGATGGCTTCCGGTAGCACCCACGTTGATTATGCTCTCCTTGTCGGGGAAACTCCTGTCATGTTCGTAGAGGTAAAGCCTGTTCGTACTCCTTTGACTGACGAGAACGTTCAGCAGTTGCGTAGCTACATGCGACAGGAACTCGATGTCGACTGGGGACTTCTCACCAACGGAAAATCGTTTGAAGTGCTCACTAAAGTTCCCTCGCAGAACAGCGGTGAGGAGGTGTCTGTCGTCCAGTTCGGTCTCAATGACCTTCCTGAGAATCCCGGTGTGCTGGAACTGCTTTCAAAGGAATCAATCCGTTCAGGACAGTCCGATGAAATAGCAGAACAAGTCGCACAGACGAACCGAGCGATTCGACACTTCCAAGAAAATGAAGGCGATGTTACCGAGTCTATTGTCGAGACGGTGGAAATGGAAGTGGGAGCACTGACGATCGATCTTGAAGAACAGACTCGGGAGTTCGTACAACGTCTCATCTCAGTTCTTCAGGAGCAACGACAGTTTGTTAATCAGGAACCAGCTATCAGTTCTAGTGGGGAATCAAGAGTACCGAATATCACTAATCAGTCAGAACCGATCGAAGACCACGTAAATGGTACGATAGCTCGAAACGGGATTGATGGAGATCCGAGCAGCAATGTCGCGGTTTTTCCTGCTAAAGAGTCCGGTCTTCCCCTTCTCAAGGAAAACGAAGCGTGGGGGTTCGCTCGAATTGGTAGAGAATTTGATTACGTGGCGATGTATATCACAGGAGACGTTCGAGCTGTGAAATACTTTGCAACAGTGGACGCTGTAATGACACCCGAAGCGGCTCCGCTGATGCGAGAGCCGTCCGATTACATAGACCAAGACGAGATAGCAGACGACAAGATGGTCGTAGTCTTCGAAAAAGGATCGCTCTACGAACTCGAAACTCCAATTCCGTATGAGAACAAGTACCCACAGAGCCTTCGATACACGACACTCAGTGATGTTCAAAACGCAGAGACAACCGATGACTTGTTCTAACTGCTATGCTGAGAACGTGAAAGATATATAATTATCAGTCTATATCCCATTTATTGCCCCTACTCGTCGTTTTCTCGTTCGCTAGCTCACTCGAAAAGACTGCGTGGGACCGGATTTGAACCGGCGGACCCCTACGGGACAGCGTCCTAAGCGCTGCGCCGTTTCCTGGCTTGGCTACCCACGCGCACCCGAACGTACAACGATGGGTGAAAAAAGCCTGTCGTTACCGTCGGAATGTGTGCTACCACACCTCACAAAGATTTACTCCGATCCTGATCAATGTCACGGTAGAGCGATTCATGTACCGCGCTCGGGAGCAGGTGGAAAACGAGCGATGGCTCGCGGAGATCGAACGAGCGACCGAGCAGCTAGATCTCGACACGACGGTCAGGTCACGCGCAACGGATCTGTTTCTCTCGACGGTTCCCGACGCTGAACGATCGAAGCGCGCCACAGTGGCGGCCAGCCTGTACGCCGGCGCACTCATCGAAGGCGATCGCCGATCACAACAGGCCGTTGCGGATGCCGTCGGTGTGTCACGGCTGACGATCCAACAGCGCTGGAAAGAACTCATCGAAGCGGCTGGGCTACGACCACCGGAGTGGTGACATCACTGCTCGGAGGCCGGGCGTCCCTGTCGCTCGGGGGTGAGAGCGCCGTGTTCGTCGATTTCACCCTTCACGATTCGTGTACTCGAAATACGATCGCCGTCCTCGGCCGTGAGATGATCAACGACGACGATTTCGAGTGGATCGAGACCTCGGTCCGCTCGAATCTGGTTGATCGTCTTCCCTGTCGGTTTGGTCTCTGGGGAGACGATGAGATACTCAAAGCCCGGCTCGGTTGCGATACCGGTCGGCTCGTCGAGCTGTCGGATCTCGAACTGACTGCCGCAGTGGTCAGCAATTCGTTCGAGTTCGCGTTCGAGTTCGCGTTTCCGTTCCTCGAACGGACGGATATGGCGTTGTTCGTTACGGGTTTGGGGCGCCAACTCGTCGCTCGTGAGACCGACAGTAACATCGCCGAGCTGGAACGCCCTATCAAACAACTCCCGATGGCCGTCGTGAACCGGATCGAACGTCCCCCCTAACGCGACTTGCATACGTTCGGTCATGCGTCCCCCATGGCTTAGTGGCTTCGGCTCGTACACTTCCGACTCCGGTTCATGCACCGACTGTAGGGTGCTGTCACCCCTCCTCGGAGCGAGACGGAGCATCCGTGACGGTGATCGAGATGGGCTGTCGTGTGGATTCTCGCTCTCGATCTTTCCCGTGTTGTTCGTGTATCGGTGTCCTACAACCGGTTTTTTGGGCGGCAGATGTCCGATCGATACCGTCCTTGACGCCGAGTAGCTCATCAAGTACGAACACCGTGTTCAGTCTCTCCTGTATCGGTTCGAGAATGTCGAGTACTAACTCCGTTGGAGGAATGCTTTCATAGACGTACCGTCGCTCCTCCTCGTCGTTCAGCTCGCGCTCATACCGATCGACAGTGTCCTCCTCATGTAGTACTGCGAGCGACTCCCGTACGGTGCTCGGATACAACCCCGTCCCCGTTGCGATCTCCTCGCTCGTCGCTCCGGGCTGTTGACGGAGGTACAGATAAATCCGAGCGCGCGTATCGGTGCCAAGTATCCACGTCAGCAACTCGACGAGGGATTCGTCCACCTCCCCTATGGCGGCACTCCGTCTGAGCCGCGGATGGACAGAATCGCTCTGTTCGGCATCTATCCGACGTTCATCTCGTGTGTTGTTCGGGGACATGGCTCAGCCACTGTGCATGTTGACGAAACTCTCGGATAAAAACCCTTGCTTGTACGGGTCAGTCAGCCTGAATTGTTTGCGAAAGATCACCTATGGATTATATTCACAATAATTTACAGAGTTGGTGGGGCCTGCGTTTCCAAGGGGTCTACTGATAGAAGACGCCGCTTTCCGTGCCGGACAGCATCGATGTCGTCCATCGTTCATATATCAACCTATCATTTTTCGATCGTTGCTTCCTGATACAGCTACGAATGGAGACTGCACGAACACAGTCAACGCGAAAAGCTCGAAACGGACTAATGAGCGTGATCGCTCTCCTCGGGGGGTGTCTGTTACTCACAGGAAGTGTCGGGAGGTATCGCCTGTTTTCGTACGTCGCGGCGGTGTTTATCGTCGCGGTTCTCGGAACAGCATCGCTCGAACGAAACGACAGCGAACTGGATCTTGCACCGTACTCTCGGTTGGTACTCGGTCTGGGTACGATCTTCTTCATCGGGTTGACAGGGATCTGGTCCAGTTGGCACCCCGGAACGACGGACTACACGTATCTGCTCGGGTTGCCCACCTCAACGATGACGTACGTCGTCTTTCTCTGGTTGCTTCCGATCCTGGGTGCGGTGTATTACGCGCTCGTGTTTCCGTCGATCGGGAGTGACCAGATCGTTGATGACATCATACGTGACAGCAGACGAGCACAACGAACAGCGCAGTATCCTCTCGTTCCATCTCGTTCCGAAGCCGACGGCGAAGGGTCTTCGTCTCGGACAACGTTGGAATCCAGTACAGCCCCGAGTGGGAGGAGAGCACGAGAAACGTCTCGAGAGGAGACGGATCGCAATGAAAGCGAGACGGCAGACCGAAAGCGATGATGCCGGTCTCACCGACAGTTCCGTTGCAGGAGATACCGATCACGGATAGCCCGTACGTGTTGCTGTTCGGGGGCGTCTATCTTCTGCTGGTGCTCGGGATCGGCGTCTGGGGCTACCTTCAGACCGAGAGCACCGCGGATTTTCTCATTACTGGTAAGAGCGTCGGGACGTGGGTACTCGCGTTGACAGCGTTCTCAGTCGTCCAATCCGGGTTTGGATTCGTGGGAGGTCCAGAGCTCATCTATTCGTTTGGAACGACAGCTCTGTGGATCTTTTTCACCGCTCCACTGGGATTCGTCGTCACGTGGGTGCTGCTGGCCAAACGGATGCGCCTGTTGGCTGACGTTCGGGACGTGTTGACGCTCGCCGATGGGATGTACGCCCGGTATGAGAGCGCGTGGGTGCAGGGACTGACGGCTGTCGCGGTCATCATCGGTGTGATGGCCTATCTTGCGACCAACCTCGCGGCGTTGCAGTACGTGATGCGGGCGATCTTCGGCCTGCCAGTACTGTGGGGTCTGTTCGGTGGCGCGTTCGTTCTCCTGTTGTACAGTGTTCTCGGCGGCATGATCGCAGGCGTCTGGACGGACTTCGTCCAAGCCATCACGATGATCATCGGTTCGGCTCTCGTTTTCGTCTTTGCGCTCTCGTTTGGTGGCGGCATGGAGTCCATCTCCCGATCGCTTGCGAGCACCGATCCGGCGTTCATTTCACCGTTTGGAGCGATAGATGCTCCCGTTCCAACGATCTTCACGGCGCTCGGCTGGTGGATCCTGTTTTCTCTCGGGGCAGCCGGACAGCCACACCTGATAACCAAGTTCTACATGAGTCGGAATATCCGTATCCTCCGGTGGGGTGCACCGATCGCCGCAGTGACGTATGCGATATCGAGCCTACTCGCGTTTTCGACCGGACTGTCGATGCGTGCGATGGTCGAAGCCGGGCAGACCGCAGCCCCGAACAGCGCTTCCGTCGTGGGACCGGTGTTCGTACTCGAACACACGCCCGGCGTCGTGGCCGGGCTCATCCTGGCGGCGCTGTTGGCGGCAATCATGAGCACGAGCGACTCGTTTCTCAATATCGGCGCAGCGGCCATCTCCCGGGACCTCCCCCACGCACTGGGACGACCGATCGAAGACGACACGGCGGAGCTCCGAGTGACTCAGGCCGCTCTCGCGGGCATCGTCCTCGTCTCGACGCTCATCGTCTACTTCTCGGAGACGCTAGTTGGTATCCTCGGCACCATCGGGTGGGGGTTTTTTGCAGCGACGTTTTTCGCTGTCGTGGCGCTCGGATTGAACTGGACTGGTGCGACCAAGGAAGGAGCGATCACCGCGCTCGTCAGTGGTTTGGGGATCAACCTGTTTTACAGCGCCGTGCCGCGAATCGCCGAGACGGCCGGATTCGGTGGTATTGCCACGATCATCATGGGGCTGTACCCGTTTCCGGAGTCGTTCCCGGTCGGAACGGTCGCGTTGCTCGTCACTGTCGTTCTTTTCGTCGTCGTGTCGATCGTGACTCAAAAAGATCGGCCAGTGCCCGAAGATATCGCCATCCTTATCGAACGATGACGACGAACGAACAGCGTCTTTCCCGGTTTACAGGCTGGTTCCAGCGGCGACCGACATCGCTCGCGTTCTGGGAACTGCTCGTGACCGACCGCCGTATCATCTGGTGTTTCGTCGGCGAGTCGTTCAAATCACTTCTCTTACGAGCAGACACGGGTGAACGCGGTCGTCAACAACTCAAGCGTACGTCCCCCGAGGCGGCGTTAGCACTCGACCAACGGAATTTCGCGGTATCGCTCGCGTCACTTCGCTCCGTTCGTCTTCGAGAACGATCTTGGCTCCGGCGCACCATGCTGACGGTGACGTGGGTCGACGACGACACAACCACGGTCGAACTGTACAGCACGCGTTCGCGGGCGTCACCCGCCGATGTCGTCCGGACACTCCAGAATCGACCCGAACTCTCCCACGTCGGTATCACGATCAAAACGCCACGACTGGTATGATCGTCGTCTCTGATCCCGGTTTTTCCGTGCGCTACTCCCGATGCTCGTCCGTGTCGACCGACGAAAACAGACTGACTGCCCGATTGAGGACCTTCCGCTCGGCACGCCGCAAGTTCTTCGAAACTCCTGTCTTCGAAATGTCGAACACATCGGTCAGCGTTTCGAGCGTCGCATCGCGTGGCGTCCGAAAGTACCCACCTTCGACTGCCGCCTTGAGCGTCTGGCGTTCGGTGTCGGAAAGCTCTCGACACACATCAAGGAACCCTTTCGCCGCGTCGATGTGTTGGATGACGTCGAGATACTCTTCGAACGACGTATCATTCCGTGCTTCCACCCTGAAATCGTTTTTCGTCGAGAGGTCGGACAAGGCGGCGTCAGCGGCCATATCCGTGTCGAAGCCGACGCTCCAGCGCTCGCTTCCATCACGAATCTGGAACGGCCCGGTGATGTAGCCGTCGTGTTTTCGGATCGTTCCCATCGCGTTCGTCTGACCGATGGACGATTTGATCACTGCCGTCTCGCCGTGCCGCGAGAGCAACTCGAACCCCATCATCCCCTCGTGGTGTTGTAACGCCTCGAACCCGTTTGTCAGCGCACCGCGATCCGCTCCTGTGATGAGGATCCGTGTCTCGAGTTCCTCCTGAGCAGTGTTGAAATCCCAATGCATCGTGTGAAACGACACGTCGATGTCGTCGGTCACGTCGATGTACGGACAGTCGTACTGCACCATGTCCATTGTTACCGAGATCATATCATTTCTCATTCCTAACCATGAATAATAAGGGTTGTCATCGATCACAGTGTCGTTTACATATGAACCCCGTGTTTTTCGCCTGATTCTCTCGAACAATGCGGCGATGGCTGAATCAGCAAACGAACAGCAGGTCGCCCCACCGACGGTCTCGGCCGATGAGATCCTCCGGATCGATGACGAGCGTTTCACCGATACAACCGTTTGTATCGTGACGGGGGCTGGCTCCGGGATCGGACGAGCGATAGCTCTCGCACTGGCGGGCAACGGGATGACCGTCGTCGGAACCGATATCGACGATGCGGGTCTCGACGAGACTGCCGACCGAGTAACTGCCCTCGATCTCGATGGCAGATTTGAACGAGTGAGTGCCGATCTCACCAACGATGAAGATTTACAGCGCATCGTCACAGCGGCGGCCGATCACGGATCTATCCGGTATCTCGCCAACGTCGCCGGGCTCCAACACATCGATCCGATCGAGGAGTTCCCGATGGATATCTACGACGCAATGCACCGAATCATGCTCAGGGCACCGCTGTATCTTTCGAAACTGTGTCTGCCCCACATGCGATCGACCGATGACGGTGTCGGTTGTGTCGGCAATATGTGTTCGGCCCACGGTCACTACGTCACCGCCGATAAGGTCGCGTACAACATCACGAAGTTCGGGCTTCGAGGACTGACCCAATCGATCGCGGCTGAGGGGAACGGAATGGTTCGCTCGTTTTCGGTCAGCACGGGCTACGTGAAGACGCCGCTCGTCACCGATCAGCTCTCGGATACGGCCGACCAGAGGGGGCTCTCCGTCGAGGAGGTAATCGAGGACGTGATGCTTGGACAGGCACGAACGACGGAGATGATGACGCCGATCGACGTCGCAAACCTGTTCGTGTTCGGCTTTTCGAAACACGCCACGCACCTAAACGGCGGTGATCTGCTGTTCGATGGCGGCATGACGCTCACCTACGAGTAGTCTACAGCGTGAGTGTCCGACAGAGGGCATCGAGACCGCGCTCGCGGTGGATGCGCCGCTGTCGTTGTGCGCCGCTTTCTGCTTCATACAGTCGTCGAAGACCGGTGATGCCGAGCCGTTCACACTCTCGCTCGACGGCCTCCCCGAGATCGACGACCCCCGTACAGTCGCGGTCGATAAACGACGCGTCGTGACCGGAGCGGATCGCCCGCCACTTGTTCTCGTCGAGCGTTTCCCGCCGGTGTCTTGTGGACTCGCTGTGTTCGCCGTCCTCATAGCGCGCGGCGTAGTCCATGACGAGCGCGTGGGTGTATTCGACGAACGCGAGCACGCGCTCCGGGTCGGCCTGTGCGTCAGGTGTCCGGATCTCGACGGTCCCGTGGACGGAGTGGGGCCGCACCTCGTACCACAGTTCCCCCCGGTCCCGAATCGAACCAGTATCAATCATCCGTCGTTCGAGATCGAGAAACTCCTCGAAAGAGTCGAACGCCGTCGGCATTCCGGTGTTTGGAAGCCCTTCGAAGATTTTCGCCCGCGCAGATGCGAGTCCGGTGTCGTAGCCGTTCCAAAACGGAGAGTTCGCCGACAGTGCGAGCATAATTGGAAGATGCCACCGGAGTCGGTTTGCGATCCACGTTGCCTTGTCCGCGTCATCGACGCCGACGTGGACGTGTAGCCCCGTCGTCGTATTGCGGTGTTGCGGATACTGAATGCGGTCGAGTTGGGATCGGTATCGGGGCTTCTGTGCGTGTTCAAGCTCGCGCCACTTCGCGGCTGGATGGAGTCCGGCAGCCGCAATGGTGTAGCCGTGCGCCTCGGCGTGATCGACCAGCGCAGCCCGAACCGTCCGGAGCGTGTCCTCGGCGCTGTCAAGCCGTTCGATCACCGGCGTCTGTGTCTCGATGACGCATTTGAACAGCTCGTGATCCAGTCGCTCTTCGAGGATCGCCGGTGGCGTGCTCTCATAGACGAGTTCATCCGTTCCTGACGTCGGCCGACCACGCTCGTCGACGACGTAAAACTCCTCTTCGATACCGATCGTTCCCAACTGGTCGAACGCCTCTGGGGAGCCGATCTCCGCTACGTCGCCGGATCCCGACGGTTGCTCTGAGGTCGTCTCAGCAGTCGGTTCCGTCGGTCGTTCACCGTCCCGCTGCGATGTCATATCCGAACTCCCGCCTCCGGTGGATAAACACTTACTTTCCGCGGTCGTCACTGGACACGAGAAACGGACGGGCCACGTCGACTACCGCATCGGGGCGCTCCCGGGGTGCCCAGTGGCCACACGCAGAAAGAACGCGAAGATCGCTGCACGGAACGAGCATAGCTGCTCTCTGTGCCCATTCGACGGGCACCAACGCATCCTGTTCACCGTGGACGAACAACGTGGGCACCGAGAGAGCGGGAAGCACGTCGACGTAGTTGGTCTGAACACCCCAGCGACCGAGTTCCGCTCGCTGGAACGCCTGCCACGCGTTCGTCGCGTCCGGTCGATCGAGCTGTACGAGCACGTCGTCGAACAACTCAGTAGTGAGGTTGGGTGGGTGAATGACGAGCCAGATGCTCAACAACGCCAGTAGACGACTTCGGCGGATGAGCCACCACAGCGGCGTAGATAGGACTGACCCGACGATCGACGTCGTGATCGGGTGGCCCGGAACAGTGCTGCCCAAGCCGTAGCTGTCGACGGCGACCAGTCGGCGGACCCGTGTAGGGTGAGCGAGCGCGTAGCCAAGCGCAATTCCGCCCCCGAGAGAGACGCCGAGCAATGCCGGCTGCTCGATACCGACGGCGTCGAGAAACCCATCGAGCACCTCGATGTAATACTCGGTCGTCGGCGTCCGCTCCGGCGGATCACTTTCCCCGTATCCAGGCCAGTCCAGCGCGTACACGCGAAACGATTCTGATAGCGCAGGACGAACATCTCGCCAGGAAACCGTTGTCGCGTCGAATCCCCCGCCGTGTAACAGAACGACTGCCGGCGCGTCCTTCCGCCCGGAGACGATGTACGAAACAGCCGCGCTACCGACACGGACCGTTCGTCTCGAACCTACCATACGCCAACTACGTGAGCGGCGCACAAACCGTTCGCCTGTGCTACGGTCGGTCTTCCGATTCGGTGATACGGACCACAACTGTTTCGTCCACGTCGTGTTGATCGTACTCCGGGGCCCTTCCGTCGGTAACTGTCGTGTACGTCGGATCGACGAGACAGGGTGGGCCGTCCTCATCGCTCACGACGCCGTACACCACGCGGTGGGGCGTGTGTTCCTCGGGTGAGATCGTCCCATCGCGGATGGCGGTCGCAAGCTCCTGTGAAAGCCACTCCGTCTCACTGACGGACGGTTCGAGAACGAGGGCGGCCGCGGCAAAGCGAGCAAGATACCAGCTCAGATCGTTACAAAACGAAACGGCCGCACCGAGGCTGATCGTCTCGATCGCAACGGTGTTGGCGTACGGACGTTCGAGATGGTACGTTGAAAGTGCTTTGCGGGCGGTCTGTCGGGACACCAGTTCGGTGTGGAGATCGTGACTCTCACGCCCAACGAGACAGACCCGGGTCATAGCATGGGTTTCACGGAGGGACGCTAAAGCGGTTTCCGTTCTCAGAACGTCGCCAGCTCACCAGCGATGACTCGTTCGGTAAGTGCCGTGATGTTCGCCAGTTCCTCGTCGATGATCGCGGTGATATCCGCTTCGATCTCATCCAACGACACGTCCGATTCAGTGACGACCGCTCCGTCAGCGACGTGTGGATGGTCGATCGGCTGGCCGATCTGTGAGAGCAACCGAATCCGGATCTCACGGATCCCATCGACCTCCGTTACAACTCTGTCGGCGATCTCTGTCGAAAGGAGGTTGTAGATCTTACCGATATGGTTGACAGGATTTTTACCGCTGGTCGCTTCCATGCTCATCGATCGGTTCGGCGTGATCAGTCCGTTGGCGCGGTTCCCCCGACCGACCGATCCGTCGTCGCCTTGCTCTGCGCTGGTGCCGGTCGTCGTGAGATAAATCGCGCCTTCCTCGTAGTCGTCAGCAGTGTTGACGTGGACTGTTACTGACCGATCGGTGAGCTCTCTTGCCAACTCATGGACGTACTCACGCATCTCCCGAACCGACGTCCGGTAAGCCGCCATGTCCTCAAGGTGGGCGTCGATCATTGCCGCTGCCACCGTGACGTCGATCCGATCCCCTTCGCGTTTCCCCATCACCTTGATGTCGGTGCCGACTTCGGGATGATCGCTCGCGTACTCGGTGTTCAGGCGTCGTTCGGTCGATCTGACGATGCGCTCGGTCTCGGTGAGCGGCGCGTGCCCGACGCCAAAGCTCGTATCGTTCGCCATCGGGATCTGTCGGCCTGATTCTCCGAACACTTCCCGGAGGTCGCCGCTGCCCTCTCCCAGCTCCACATCGACGACGATGTCGCTTCCGAAATCCAACTCCGGAATCTGTGTTCCGAGATACTCCCGTGCGGCTTTCAGTGCGATCGTTTCCGTCGGAATCGTCGTTCCATCGTACTCCCGCGTCGCCCGGCCCACGATGAGAAGACGAATCGGAGTGGTCACTTCACCACCACCGAACGCCGGTGCCGTAGAACCAGCTATGAGCTGCGTTTCATCGGTGTTGTAATGCAACACTGTTCCGACGCGATCGAGGTACTCCCGTGCAAGCGCCTCAGAAACGTGCTCTGCAACCCCATCACAGATTGAGTCTGGATGTCCGACCCCCTTTCGCTCGACGATTTCGACGGCTTGGTCTTCGACAGCCAGCCGTCGCATCGGCTCGACCTGAATGTTCCGGCTGCTCATTTTTATGCTGTTGGCCCGGATTCGTTCTATAACTTACGGAAACCTTCGAAGCCTATTTGATTACTGTTGGTTATCCAAGAGCAGACCGAGGTAGGACGTTCGGATCCCTTCATCCGGATCGAGGCCGAGATCTCGTAGGAGCGAGAACGCTTCTTCACGCGCAGTTTCGATCGCCTCAGTGGTCGCGTCGGGTTCGAGTTCGGTTTCGACCTCGACGAACGTTCCGAGACCGTCGACTGCATCGAGCGTAACGGTGTAGGCGTTGATCACATACCGATCGCGCGTCTTCTCGACGGTTGCCGCAGGGGTGAACCCGAGGTTTTCGAGGATGCCTGCGAGCTGTTCGTGGCTCGCTACCCCCGTTTCGATCTCCGCGCGCGTTTTCGATGCGTCGTCGATGCGTGGGCCTTTGTAGGTGAGACGCGTCTCGGTTCCTGTCTCGGGTTCGAGTGTGCGCTCGGTTCTGATGCGAAGCGCTTCGTCAGTCGCCTCGAACTCCCGATGAGGGGCATCGTAGTAGGTGTCGGTCTGTTCGACCGTCGCCGTGTGAGTGGCGTCGGCTGCTGCCAATCGGGCCTGTACACGGTCGTGGGACGCTTTCACCTTCACTTCGACTTCGTACATGGTTACTGTCGGTTGGGTTTGGAAACACTGTCGCCGTGAGCGTGGCAGTTGCGCACACGCTGTCAATGGAAACGTGACGGTTAAGGGCGTATCGGAAGACGTATTCGATATGACTGGCGAACCAGAAGAGACGAACGCAGGATCTGATGCAGAAACCGAAGCGGAGTCGCCGGAGGCGACCGAACAGAACAGGACGGGGCTGCAAGAGGACGATTTCGTCCGTCTCGCATACACTGCCCGCACGGTCGAGGACGGATCATTGGTCGATACGACCGACGAGGAAGTCGCAGAAGAAGAAGGGGTTGGGGAGGATCAAACCTTCGAGCCGCGCGTCATCGTTCTCGGTTCCGAACACATCTTCCCGGGCGTCGAAGAGGACATCATCGGCAAAGAGGTCGGTGACAGCGGCTCGGTTACCATCCCCTCCGAAGAAGCCTTCGGGGAGTACGATCAGGAAGAAGTGCGTACCGTGAGCGCCGAAAAGATCCCAGAAGACGACCGTTATCCCGGCGCACAGGTGCAGATCGATCAACAACAGGGATACCTCGAAACCATCATCGGCGGTCGCGCCCGCGTCGACTTCAACCATCCGCTCGCTGGCGAGGACATCGAGTACGAGTACGAGATCGTCGAGCAGGTCGAAGACGATCTCGAACGCGCTGAGGGTCTCATGGGCATGTTCTTCGACATCGATCTCGATATGGAGATCCAAACCGACGAGGTCGAAGAACAACAGCCGGTCGAAAGCGAAGATGAAGACGAAGACGAGGCTGAACCCGAATACGAGACGGTCACCGTCGAGAAGAAATCGCTGTACATCGAATCGACCCCGCAGCTGGCGATGAACCAGCAATGGATGTTCCAGAAACAGCAGATCGCCCAGCAGCTCATCGATCAGACCGGGATCGACCGCGTCGTCGTTCAGGAGATCATCGACGACAGCCCGATGGGCGGAATGGGTATGCCCGGAATGATGGGCGGTGCTGGCGGCGGCGACATCGAAGAAGCGCTCGACGATGTCGACGTTGATGCCGATGAAATCGTCGAGGAGATCGAGGGCGAAGAGCCGGACGAATCCGCCGAGTAATCCGGGCGGCTTCCACGGCGAATCGGGTGTGGTTTGATGATGTATCCGATCACGGACCGGAACATAACACGTTTGCCCCCGGAGATCATAGGCCAGCTATGAAGCGGATCATCGCCCTGCTGTTGCTCATCCCGCTTGCGGACATCGTCCTTCTCGTCGGGGTGGCACAACTCATCGGACCGGTTGCGACGGTTCTACTAGTTGTACTGACGGCTCTCATCGGGATGTTGCTCGTTCGGGCGGAGGGTCGCCACACTGTCCGGCGGATCAACCGCAAGCTGTCTCATGGTGAGATTCCCGATTCTGAACTCGTCGATGGAGCGTTACTCATCGCCGCAGGGGCCTTCTTCCTCACCCCCGGTCTGGTTACCGATCTCTGTGGGTTGCTCCTCGTCATCCCCCCAACGCGGTATCCGGTCAGACTGTTGGTACAGAAGTACGTCATCACGCCGTATCTCGACGGCAAAAGTGATGGATTCGTTACTGGAACGGTTTACACCGGTGGCTTTCCGAATCCTAACGCCAACGCCAGTAACGAGCAAACCACGACGACGTACAATCTCGGCGAGGACGAGTACAGCATCGATGGCGATAGCAAAAAAGACTGAGCTGGTATAACGATCGTACCGTGGCACTCCGTGGGTCGTTTCCGATGAGCAAACGGCCCTCCCCGGAATTTGTTTTGGTAAGGTTTAAACGGGACTGGGCAGTACGGATGAATGCGTTCGCGGGCCGATAGCTCAGTTAGGTTGAGCGCTCGGCTGATAACCGGGAGGTCCACGGTTCAAATCCGTGTCGGCCCATATTTTCAAATTCGTCATCACTTTCTGTACTTCTGTTGATGTGTACATATCGTTGGAGTAAGCGGATTTGAATCAGGGAAGGAAACGAACGAAGTGAGTGGACTGACCGAGGTTCAAATCCGTGTCGGCCCATGCTTTTGCTGAACGGTTTTCATTCGACACAGACCACTACAACACAGTGATTTGCACCTGTCATTTCGGAATCTATTTCGTGAGAGCCTGACCTGCGCTGCTCCCCATCTGGAACTCATCCACATGTGACATCCTTCCGCTCTGCTCGCTCGCCCTTGCTCGGCCTTTGGTTTCGGTCGTTGAGGGCTCGCCGAGCAAAGCTCAGCTGCTAATCAGGACTTGGGGTCCTGATGAAGGGCTTTCAGCGTGGGCTCGTGTCTTCTTATTTTGCGTACTTACCGCTATATTCATCACAGCATCATAGTCAGGACCAACGGTGGAATTCAATCCCCATCAGTCGTTTGACCTGAAAGGATAACATCCTTCGCCACGCAGTGATATCTGAAGGATATGACTCCTAATATGATATAGAAACCAATGATAGAAGCAAAAGAGAGGGCCAAATGCGTCTTTGGTTGTACATCAACCCACACGATGGTAAGGAACAAACCCACAAGGAATGTCACCATCATTGGGAGTCCGGGGTCAAATTCATCAAACATAATCTATGTTTGGCTATTCAATATAAAAATATTCCGCAATTATCCACAGCTATTTATACATCCTATTCATGTTCCCAATCATGTTCGAAGAAGTAAACCCAAGACTCCCGTTAATGATTACTATCCTTACTGGGCTATTCATATCCATCATAATCGGGGAACTGGGTATCGAAAATTTAGAGATGACCAAATGGATTTCAGCGATCGGCTTCCTTATTGTTTTGACAGTTTTGGCCCATCGGTATTCCCTTCAAGCACGGGAAGAATTGCGAAAATAAAATAACTAAACGATTCAACCATACCACTTCACTGTCCGCCCTCCGATTGGTGCCTTTGACTGTTTTTCAAAATGTATTACCCACGTGATCAGCTTGCGAGATACGCGCTGTACATCTAGCTTGATATTTGGTTCGCAATAGTTTCTGCTGCTCAGTCAAGTGTTTACCTCTTAAGAACCATATTCTGACCACCGAGTGAGCGAATCGTTCGTCCTCATCATCGACTGTATTCCGTCAATATTCCGGATGGTGTCGCCTGACTCCTTACAGTATGTTTTGAGATACCTCATGTTGTCTCGTGCCAAGGTACATATCTCTCGCCAGCTGGGGCGAGAGAGGTTCAAGCTCTTCTGTTATCGCTCTCCAAAGCGCCCGGATTCGAGGAATAGAGGTCCTAATAACTGGGACCTCCACAATTCAAATCTGGACCACGCATGAGCGAACGAAGTGAGCGAAGAGTAGGACTGGATTTGAAGCAGGGAAGGAACCGAACAGATGTGAGTGAACTGACCGAGGTTCAAATCCGTGTCGGCCCATTCTACGAACGTATGGATATTTCAAGTTCATTCTGTAGCTGCCATTCATGCATGACTGGAACCTCATGACGATCTGACTGAGAATCTGAGCTGGCTTATAAACTCGATCTATCGTCGGCGACGCCGGGACTGACTATTTCTACTGCTTTTGTCGTCACCTTCATCATCGCTTTCACTGGTGTTGTGTGTTGTATCCGCTGGGTTCTCGTCTTTGGGTGAGCTATTTGCCATCTCACTCCCGACACTGGCCTGAGAGCCGTTACTGTTGGACTGCGACTGGAACTCCTCCACGGCCGCGTTCGTTTGATCGCCCGCCGTTTCCGAGCCATTCCCCAGCCCTGACCCGCGACTGTCTTGAGCCGTCTTCGGGGATAGTTCCCGCTCTGTAGCGTTCGAGGTAGTCTGCTCTTCAGAAGCTGTCTACTCCTTAGTGGCTTGTTCGAGCGCCGCAAGACGATTTTGCAACTGCTCAATCCGCTGGTCCTTTTCGTCGATTATATTATCTTTTGCGTCGATCACATCGTCCTTCGCGTCGATCACGTCGTCCTTTGCGTCGAGCGCTTCAGTTGCCTCATCGAGTTGGTCCTGAAGTGCTTCGTTCTCGTCTTGAAGTGTTTGTACCGCCTGTGAATCCTCGATGATGGACGCGTTGTCGACGATTTCATAAGGAATACTGGCGAGGAGGTCACTGCGAGCGATCGAGTCGATCTCATCAAGGGCCACGTCATTGTCTCGGTGGTAATGGATCAGGGCTGCGAAATCGGTGGCATCGTGAAGGTCCGTGTCGTTCGTGTGCTCGACGGCGATCTCATTTTGGCCGTCGAACGTCAGGCTAGTCGTTCCATGAAGGGCCGTCGAGTGTGCGTTGTCGGCCTGTGTCGTCCGGGTGACTGTCTCCGTGTCCGGGTGATCGTGTTTGCTCTCTTCGGCATGGGAATACAGGACGGTCTCAGGCTCGCACGTCTCCAACAACGCCTCGCCTGTCGAAAATTTTGACCCGTGATGAGCGGTTTTGAGCACATCAACGTCACTGAGTTGCTCAGCATGTTTTTCGACGAGTTGTGTTTCAGCCTTCCCTTTAATATCGCCAGCCAGTAGAATACTTTGCTTTCCGTACGTGGCTTGCATGACGACACTGTTTTCGTTTCGTGCTTTACTGTCAATTTCTTCTGAGGGATTGAGTATATCGATGGTTACGCCATCGAGATCAAGCGCAGCAGACTCCGCATGGAGTTGGTTTTCCTTTATTCCATTCTCTGCCAGTGCCGTCTTGTATTGAGTCACCGCTGCCGACCGTTTTCCCTCTTCTTCTTTCGCGGGACTATACACTGTTCCAATTCCGTCAGAGCCGAATTCATCGATGATATCGGCGTGTCCACCAATGTGATCCCAATCATCATGAGTTGCCACGAGATAATCGAGGTGATCTATCTCGCTCTCATTGAGATGATCAAGGACATGTTCACCCTCATCATGCCAATGTCCTGAATCAACGAGCATCGTAGTTCCGTCCGGACCTTCAAGCAGGATGCTATCAGCCTGTCCGACATCGATGACATCTATATGAAACTTACCGCTGCCATCGCGGACTGCCATCCCTATTGATCTCTATCCTCGCTCGCGTTCGGATTCGATCCATCATCAGTTTCCCCCTGAACCCGCTTAGAAAGCTCTTCCGCTTCCTTACGCCGTTGTTCCGTAAGTTCGGGATCGTATCTCAATGTGGTAAGTTCTCCATCCTCAACCGATCCATGAAAGATGGCTGTTCTGACAACATCATCCGGGTCAATCTCGGGGACTTCGGCAGTCGGGACAGTGATATCACCGAGGGGTCGCTCCTTTTTGTCAACAATAAAGAGGCCAGCATGGTCGTGATAGCTATCGATTGATTCGAAATGATCGAACTGGAGTTCGTACTCGCCGTCGTCCGGTTCCTCTTGCCAACTGTAGTAGGCGTCGTCGAACATGATTGGATTTACCGTACGATTGAAGCGGAGCAACCCACCACACGAACACCAAGCATAGCGGTGTAAACGGCGGGCGAGTCTGCCATTTTGCTTCATATTTACTCTTCAGCGACGATGCATATATTATATGGTTAGGTGAAAACATATGTGCATAGCTGAAGCCTCGGATTTGGATTCGAAAACCGACTGCTTCCCGGAGGTGCACTTCGCCGACGCCGACGAACAGGAGATCATAGAAGAATATCTTGACGTGTTCTAAAATTGTCGTCCGTCGGAGGGTCCTCCCTATCCACCAGAGCTGATCGATCAGTAGTATTGACAGTTTTCTTTCCTGTTCGATAGCTTTTTACTCACACGTTGCGATGAGAAGCACGAACGCCGCTTGACACGCGAAAAGTGTCCGGGTGCTGAAGACACCCGAACGGCGGTGTTCTGCGAACCCGCGTAATGCGAGAGGTCGAACACCAATGGATCCTAACGACACGGACGTAGAGAAAAGTATCGGTTGTGACCAGAACGACGAGCCGGTGGCTCGGGAGACGTGCATCAAGCCGTG
Source organism: Halocatena salina (assembly GCF_023115355.1). Taxonomy (NCBI): domain Archaea; kingdom Methanobacteriati; phylum Methanobacteriota; class Halobacteria; order Halobacteriales; family Natronomonadaceae; genus Halocatena; species Halocatena salina. Next base: position 262,406 of record NZ_CP096019.1, on the reverse strand, counting down.
GTGTGAGGCGGCAGTGAACACCCGGATCAGCAAAGAGGAGGATGGTAGCGTCGAGATCAAACGCTGTGCCAAAGGGCATTTCGTCCGAAAACGCTTGCTCGACGTCGACGGAGAGGCATACCGAACGTTCCGATCGATCCTCGGGCCGTAGGCCCTGCGTCGGTCGCTCCTTGCGGCCATCGCTCGATGGATCGATCAGTAATTGTTTTGATTAGTACTGAAGGCAATACTTACATCCCTTGTACAATCCATCCCCTCATCCCAGCAGACGTTCACCACCACACGATCGACCGAAACCCACAACGACCCTGCGCACCTATCGTTTCGTATGTCCGAACAGGAGTCCCTTCCCGAGACCGAATCGGAGTGGCGGGATGTTCTCACCGAGGAGGAGTACCGGATTCTCCGCGAAAGCGGGACCGAGCCCAAGTTCAGCGGGGAGTACATCGACGAGAGTGGTGACGGCACGTACCGGTGTGGCGGGTGTGGTGCGGCGCTGTTCGATTCGGAGACGAAGTTCGGATCAAAGACAGGGTGGCCGAGCTTCTTCGACGCCAACGATGACGCCGTGGAGTTCCACCGCGACACCAGCCACGGGATGGACCGGACGGAGGTCGTCTGCGCCCGGTGTGGCGGGCACCTCGGTCACGTGTTCGAGGACGGTCCCGAGCCGACCGGCAAGCGCTACTGCATCAACTCCGTCGCGCTCGATTTTGACGCTGAAGACGACGCTGAAAACTAACGTTCTTCGACGTGTCGGACTTCGACCGCGATACCACGCGTACTCGTGTTCATTTCCGGTCCACTCATCGCCGCTCGGCCGACAGCAAGCGCCTTCGGCCCCTCGATGAGTACTTCATCGCCCACACGGATCGATTCGCTCGCTCGTTCGATACCGGGAGCGAGCACGCTGCCTTGCGGGACGAACGGATCGATCTCGACGCGATCGGTCGGAACGTCGCTGGCCCCCCAGCGGCGCACCCCGGCGAGGGTGAGCGCGAGCGTGCCGTACTGGGGGACGATCGTCGCTAACTGCTCGTGGTCGTCGGCTGCATGGATACGTAGCGACGGTAATTGTCCTTCGACCGTTATCGTCCCGAACAGCTCCGATCCGGCGTCAGAACCGAACTGGTAGTCAGCGATGGCGCGGACGGTGTTGTGTTCGCGTTCTCGTTTGCGGTATTTCGATTCGCCCGCCAGCGTGTCCCGAAGCGTCTCCAAGGACTCGGCTGTCGTCGGATGATCGTCGACGGTGTACTCGAACTCGATGTCAGTTCTGTCCTCGACCTGTTCACAGATCGATCGATATCCACCGGGTGGGACGTGGGCGATGTAACGCGGATACTCGTTGCGCTCGAGATACCGGGTGAGAACGCGAGCAACGAAGTCGATCTCCTCTTTTGACCAGCGACCCGTCACGACGCTGTCGTACTGCTGGGCTGGATAGGTGTACTCCAGCTCTTGGGGAACGACGCCAATGGGCGACGTCATCGATACCTTGTGTGCCCGGTAGTTGATCGCGTCGTGGAACTGCCCATGACTCTGAGAGGAACTGTAGGGCTTGCGAGCAGAACAGGGAACGAGCACCAGCGGCTGCTCGAACCGGTTTCGGTACCGGGAACACACCCGATCCGCGAAGCGTTGGATCTCGACCCGGCGCATGCTGTCCTCGCTCGCCGCGAGCAGCGTGCTCGACCGAACGATCGGCGTCCGCTGTTCGAGATACGCGTACTGATCGTCCAGCCGTCGCAGCAACGCCGTCAACCACGCCTCGTGACGGGCTTGGCCTTCGATGTACGTCCGAAGCCGTCCCGATCGAATGCGCTCGCGGACGCGAGCCAGCGCCGTTTGGAGGGCTGTCACGTTGTGCTCGGCACAGTCTTCTCGATCGAACGCTTCCAGCCCCTGCTGACAAGCCGGGCACGAACACGGAAGCTCCTCGAGATCTTCGAGGAAGCGCTCGCCGTCTGTGGTCTGGTAGAAGCCATCCAGTCCACGGACGTACGCCCGGTGGCTATCGAAGAGATCAACACCCGAGTACGCGAGGGTGGCGACGTTCGCCGGTGTTGCGACTCCCGACAGCAACACCGCAGTGTCGGCCGGAATCGATTGCCGAACGTCGACGATCGTCTCGGCGAACGCTGCCGCATTCCCGGCGACACCGGGTGCCGATGAAAGCACGTACGCATCGCTGCCGTGGTTCCGTGCAGTCTCACTTGAGACGACGACCGCACTCGGGAAGTCGACAGTGGGGTAATCGACTTCGAACGCCGTTTGCACCTCAGGGGCGGTTCCCGCCGGGAACCCCCGGTGTGGAAGAACGGTGAGCGTTGAAGTATTTCCCGACGGTAATGTACGTTTCTCGGACCAGAGGCTTCCCCCATCCTCGATCACGTCGTCGACGAGCGCAGGGGTCTGAAGCGGATCGTCAAGCCGAAGCTCCCCCAGCCGAGCCGCTCCGTCGCGCTCGTGTACCTCGAAATACTCGGTCATTGCTCCCATTCGGAGGCCGATGCGGAACTACCTTTCTTGTTCGTGGTTGTGTGTGGACGGTCCGGTCAGTCGAGTTGCCACACCGCCACCCTGTTGGGCAGTTGCTCCAGTGCGCTGTCGGGCCAGTCGTAGTGTGCCAGCGTAAACGAAGTGTGAGGGTTCGCCCCAGCGAGCGCACAAACGCCTGCCGCCGCCGATTCGTAGCTCGCTCGCTCCAACCGCTCTGGCACTTCAACGGTGAGCGGGTACGTGTCCGACAGTGCGCGGGGGAACGGGCCAAAGGGAGGAACGACGCGCCACGTCTCGGTGTACGCCTCATTGGGACCGCCTTCCGATAACAACACATCGCCCTCCACTGAGATCCGTTCGAGTCGTTCGTGATGGCGAGTGACCTCCGGTCGGCGCGCACAATCGGACGAGACGTGAAAAACGGCGTCTTTCGACACCGGATCGGACCGTTCTAACAGCTCAGTGTGATCGAGCAGCGTCCGGTAGCCATCTAGCAGCTTCGGGTGGCTTCGGGCGCGCATATCCACGAGTTCGAGCAGATTTCCGCTCCGGACGGCCTCTTTCACCCGGCGGAGCTCCGCGAACGTGACGTGCAGATTGTGGCGCGCGAGCAGTCGCTCACGGACGTCCTCACCCATCGTCTCCAGCTCCTCGGGCGTGTGGTCGGTACACACCGGACACGAACACGGGAAATACGACAGCTCCGAGAGGTGCTCGGTGCCACGAACGGTGAGATAACGGTCGTCGCGCGCGTAAATCGCGTACGCCGCCGAGTCAAACAGATCACAGCCGAGCGCGACGGCCAGTGCGAACATCATCGGATGACCGGCACCGAACAGGTGAACGGGCGCGTCTACGCCCAGCCCGCGCTTTGTGGCTGCGACGATCTCGGCCACGTCGGCGTATCGATAGGCGTTCAACAGCGGCACGACCGCCCCGATCGGAAACACGTCCAGCCCACTCGCGTCGGCGTGGCGGGCGGCATCCGTCCGGAGATCGAGGTGTGTCGATCCCTGAATGGGGGCCGTGACCAGCATCTCCTCGGACAACGCTCCCTTCACTCGTTTTGCGAGTTCGATTCGTTTCTGTGTCGTTCGAAGCTCCTCACTCGCCCGCTCCCTGTCCACATCAGGAGGTGTCGGAATGTCGACTGGTGTTCCGATATCGGATCCGATTTCGTGTTGAAAGCGGAGGATCTCTTCGGTCGTAACCTCGATTTCGCCGTACTCGGCCAGCTGGAACGAGCCGGAGTCAGTCATGATCGCACCGGGAAAGTCCAACAGGGCGTGTACCCCCTCTGACTGCACCTGTTCACGAAGATCATCGCTCTGGTGGAGGATGTAGCTGTTCGTGATGAGCAGCTCCGCGTCGAAGGTGGTGTACAACTCTGCGGGATCGATCGTTTGGATGTGTGGGTTCACGACGGGCAACAAAGCTGGCGTCTCGATGGTCACGCCCGCCCGTGGCACGGTCAACTCTCCGATCCGGCCGCCTGCATCGAACGCCCGCGTCTCGAATCGCCCACTCATGTTCGTTGCCTCACGTTGCCCGAGCGCACTCTAAGCCTCGTCGCTTCCGAAGGCTTCGTGGTAGAGGACACCGAGCACAGCTCGGCCGTCCCGGATCTCATCCGTTCGGATGGCCTCTTTCAGCGCATCGAGCGTCGTCGTTTCGGCCCGGATCGACTCGTTGAAATCAAGCTGTTGGCTATCAGTTTGGGAACAGCCATGCGCCACGAAGAAGTGAAGGACTGAATCGGCGATCCCGTTGGCCGGTTCGACGGTACACAGCTGTTCGACCCGATCGGCCGTGTACCCTGTCTCCTCACGGAGCTCTCGCCGAGCGGCGGCGTCGAGATCCTCGTCAGTCGGCTCGACGCTACCGACCGGAAGCCCGCGGTTGACGCGTTGTACGGCCTGTCGCCACTCCTCAATTACGACCACCTTCCCGTCAGTCGTGAACGGGAGCACGACGACGGCTGCCGGTTCGCTCAGATAGTCGAACTCCGTTTCCGTGCTGTCGGGCAGCACCACGGACTCGTTTCTGATCGTAAATCCCGGACACTCATACGCCGTTTGGGAGTCGAGCGTCTCCCACGCGAGATCGTCGGTCATACGCCGGGTTGGTCGAAGCCGATGAAAAACAGTCGGGTTCTCCGGTCCTGACCGCCGTATCGTGATAGTCGTAAGCAATAACTTAGAAGGATCTAATATTATAATGAGATGAGTCAGGATTCGGTCGTTGATGACCCACTCGACCCCGTGATGATCGGCCAAAACCGAGGCGAGAGGTAACATGACCGGATTTCTGAGCATCGTCGTCGTCGCGGCCATCGCACAACTCACTGTTCTACCTGGTGAGAAGGGCCAGTTCATTATTGCTGGACTCTCCACCCGGTACAAACCGCTGGTCGTCGTTGGTGCGGCCGCCACCGCTTTCGGGACGTGGACCATCGTCGAAATCCTGTTCGGACAGATGGTTCAAGGGCTGTTTCCGGGGATCGTTCTCGATGGCTTCACGGCTGGGCTGTTCCTGTTGTTTGCCGTGGTGCTGTTTCGCTCGGCTCAGGACGGTTCGGAGCCGTTCGCCGACTCGGTGCACGGGGACGGGATCATGGGATCATGGGCCGGGATCTCACACCCCTCGTTCAACATCTTCGGGCACACGATCGACGGTCGAATCGGACAGTTTTGTTCCATCTTCGCGCTGATGGCTGCCGGGGAGTTCGGCGATAAGACACAGCTGATCACGATCGGGTTGGCGGTCCAATACGGGGCAACATCTGCAATCTGGCTGGGTGAAATGATCGCGATCGTTCCCGTGAGCCTAGCGAACGCCTACCTTTTTCACCGGTTCGCCGACCGTTTCGACGTTCGAACGATCCAGTTCGTCGGGGCATTTCTGTTCGCCTTTTTCGGCGTAGACACCGTGCTGGCGATGCTCACCGGGGTATCGGTTTGGGAGCAGTTCGTCGGTGTGATCTCCGACAGCGTGCTCACAGTAGTGTGAATTCAACGCGTCCGTTCTCGGACTCCATGCTCCGTTTCACTGACCAGCTGACAGCTTTTTGTTCGTCCGGTGTGGAAGTCGGATGTGCGACGACCATCGATCAATCATCGTCTCAGATATGACACGCGTGCTCGTTCCCTACCGCGTCGCTGAACCGAAAACACGGCTTGAGCCCGTCCTCGACGCCAACGAACGTCGGGAGCTGTCTCGGTGCATGCTCGAAGACGTACTCAGCGCCGTACGAGCGGCAGGGTACGATCCGACAGTGCTCTCGACAGCTCCACTTTCGGAGACGAACTGTATCGTCGACGACCGCCCGTTGACCGCAGCTGTGAACGCGCATCTCGAACTAGGGGCAGAGTCGAACGAAGTCCGGCAAGCAGCGAGAGACTCCGTCTCTCAGGCAGTCGGGCCCAACCCAACGACGCAGTCCGACGACACAGCCCGACGCAGTCCGACGACAGCCGGCCTACGGCCGGCAACAGCGGTCGTGATGGCTGATCTCGCGCTCACGACTTCGGAGGCGATCACCCGACTGCTCGAAACCACCGGTGACGTAGTGTTCGCCCCGGGCCGTGGTGGTGGAACGAACGCTGTCGTCACGCGCCATCCCGATTTCCGGGTGGACTACCACGGGGCATCGTACCGGGATCACCTAGCTCACTGTGAGGCGATCGGTGCCAACGTCCGGACAATCGATTCCTACCGGCTTGGAACGGACATCGACGAACCGGCGGATCTCGCCGAGTTGCTCATCCACGGCACCGGTACCGCTGCCGACTGGCTCAGCGACCGGTTCACGCTGTGTACCGATGCCGAGACTGGACGGGTCGGCATCGAACGCGTATAAAATTTTCAGACTGATCATTCTTCACATGGGTTGTGACTCAATATGCGTACGGTTCAACTGAGTTCGATTACCTGTAGGACAAAGATTATACCGTGTTATACCATAGCACAATGCGCGGGGGTCGCATGTGTGTGACTGTTCACCGCAAACGGATTGCCAAAGCGGGACGGTCCCGTACAGTGAGGAGGCGGGACTGGGGCTGGCTCCCCCTTCGGGAGTGACAGCCTTTTTTATCACCGGAATGAATCACTGCGCGTGACACCACCGAGGACGGACGACGATGCTAGCAGAATCGACGCCGATACGAACGGCAAGGAGGATTCGATATCCGTCTCGGAGTCGCTGTCGATAGCATCATCAGAGATCGACCGGTTGGTAGACGTTACCCCCGACGACGTCGAAGCGCCATCGGAGTTGAGTTTTGCCCGCAACGTGTTCGTACCGCTTACGACAGCGTGTCGGTACACGTGTACATACTGTACGTACTACGATCCGCCAGGACAGGCGTCGCTCATGAGTCCCGAGGAGATACGGGACACCGTGCGGATTGGCGCTGACGCAGGCTGTACGGAAGCCTTGTTCACTTTCGGCGACGACCCGGACGATCGATACACCCAAATCCACGAGCAACTCGCCGACTGGGGCCATGAGTCGATCCATTCGTATCTCCGAGAAGCGTGTGAAATCGCGCTCGATGAGGGTCTTCTTCCCCACTCGAATCCCGGAGACCAGACACGCGCGCAGATGGAGCAGGTAGCCGACGTGAACGCAAGCATGGGGGTGATGCTGGAGACGACGGCCGACGTTCGAGCTCACGGCGGTCCTCGAGCAAAATCGGCCGAGCAGCGATTGAATACGATCCGTGTTGCCGGCGAACTCGACGTTCCCTTTACCACCGGCATTCTCGTCGGAATCGGAGAAACGTGGCGTGATCGTGCGGAGAGTTTGCTGGCGATCGCCGAGCTACACGAACGATACGGCCACATCCAGGAGGTACTGGTCCAGAACGTCGTTCCCAACGAACGGTGGCAAGAGGATCCTGTTTCCGTAACGACGATGCGCCGCGCCGTTGCAATGGCTCGGGTTGCCCTGCCGGAGTCGGTGAGCGTCCAAGTGCCACCCAACCTGTCGCCCGTTCGTGAACTGGTGGATTGTGGGATCGACGATCTCGGCGGGGTCTCGCCCATCACCGACGACTACATCAATCCCGATTACGCGTGGCCCGGGCTAGATGAACTCCGAGATATCGCTGACACAGCCGGTGTTCCGCTCACCGAACGCCTGCCGGTCTACGATCGATACGTCGAAGGGGAGTGGCTCTCTCCACGGATCGAACGCGCTATCGAGACCGAAACCGAAGCAGGACGGCGGTTTCGCTCGGTGTTAGACTGCTATTGATCCCGTTCACACGTGAAACATCGGTTCGAGTCGTCGCCGGAGGATGTACAGCCCGGTCAACACTGACGGGAGGAGAAACACGGCCATTAGCAGTCCTTGTTGGGTGATCGTGATCGTCGAGATTCCTGCTGGAATCTCGATCGTGGACACGCCTGCGATGATCATCCATCCGATGACGACGAACGGTCCGGCAACCAACAGGTTCCACGGACCGGGACGAATCTGGTAACCGTAGCTGTACCGGTCGGCCCACGGTGCGGCAGTGAGGTGAAGACACATGGCGTACACGCTCCAGAGCAGACAGATACAGACCAGCACACCGACGAGGAGGTTGAGCACGATTCCCACGTACACTCCGCCGAGCGTGAGCCGTCCGAACCACGGCGTTGCGGTCATCACCCCCGACTGCTCCAGTAGTGTGGGGGTGTCGAGTCCCCAGTGGGTGAAGACGACAAACCCGATCACGACTGGAGGCAATAGACTCACCGATCGTGTAAGGACACTGAGCAAATATTCGATACTGGCCGAGTAATCGGACGACGTCGTGGGACGGACGACGTCCGAAAGCACGAACGAAACGACGATGGGCACCAGCACTGTTCCCGTGAACAGGATGCCGCCGGTGGGTGCACCGCCGACCAGTGCAATGGTGATGAGACCGATCCCGAGGAGATTCGTCGCTACGATGGGCCAGAGTCGCTGTACGCCGTCCGGGTCGTACCGTTGCTGTGTCGGTGGTTCGTAATACGGCGTCGGGAACAGGAGATCGTACCCGGTGTAGCTTCCGATCAGTCCCACGACGACGATCGCTAATCCGATCGCTGGCGACGTCTGAATGTCGAGACCGACGTAGCTAGCAACGATGGTCGCCGCAAGCACGAACGCGATCGTCGCGCCGATCCGGATGCCTGTCGGTGTCGTTGTCGCCTCTTTGAGGCGTGCTCGGTCGATGGCCAGCCGGCGCGGACACCGAACCATCGTCACCACGGTCCGTACGATCCACGACAACATCGCTCCCCACTTCCAAACCGTCGTTACGATCATTGTCCGTCGCTCGTCCCACACAGATCGTCGCGATCGAGAGGCACTAGATGTCCGGCTCTGGGATGTGTGTCGTGTCCGCCGAGAACGGTGTGGATCTGATCGGTCCGTCCAACTGCTCCGTCTCCGGTACCGCTCTCGTTCTTCGGCGTTCGTCCGCTGCTGTCGGTCAGCTTGCTCGTCGGGTGACGATCCGTCGTGTGCTCGACGGTGGGACCCCGTTTCCCCGGACGTATCGTTAGTATCGGCGTCGGTCTCCGACTCGGATGTCGTTCGACGACGATCGTACTTCGCCCGCTGTTGAGGATCAGTCAATACTGCGCGTGCCTCTTGGACCTGCATGAACGTCTCTTCGGCGTCAGAGCGATCACTTTTGTCGGGATGGATCTGTTTGACCGTCTCTCGATAGGCGGTCTCGATCTCCTCACGCGAGGCGTCCGGTTCCACACCGAGGAGTTCGTAGTACGACTCAGACATGCTACGACTCGAACCGTTGCTGTCTCGGCGATCCGTTCGACGCTTCGAAGCCGGTCATCGAACAGTCGGTAGTTCCTGTTTCATCGTCCCGATCTTCGTTTCCGTGTGGCGATAGACGGCTCTGGTTTCGAGCGTCCCGTCCCGTTCGGCGTCGAGATCTATGGCGTGTGCGTGAACGATTCCGTCGGGATCGAACTCGAACGTCACCTCGATAGATGGGTCACCAGCGTGACGGGGGCGTAACGGTCCGATACGGAACGCATCGAGCAGACGATGGGTCGCCTGCCGGTCGTCGGCTCGCTCGCTCGTAGTCGTGGCAGTGTCATCCATGCTTCGATCGGTCGTCGTTCGATCAGTACTCTGACTCGGCTCAGTTTGGTGGTTTCGCTTCTCACGTGATGTCTTTATAACATGATCGTAGTACACCGGAACGACCAGATACTGTTGCCGATCAGTCGTCGTCGTGAACACCGCTGTCGCCCGCTGTGGAAGCGTGGTGTTGGTGGAGACGAGTCGGTCAGTGATTCCGGATCTCGGCTTGAGACGGAGCGAGTGTGGCGCCGCGTCGAGGACGACAGTCTCGGTGGGTGAGAACCCCATGGATGCAGTGCTTGTCGGTGATCCTGTGGTGTCAACGATCGCCGCCCGCATCGCTCCACCCAACGCGATCGCTTCGGAGGCGTCTTGCCAGTTTTCCACGCGTTCGAATCGATCGGTGATGCGCTCCCGGACGAACGGTAAATCAGTCACTCCGCCGACGAACAGCAAGCCATCTAGATGTCGTTCTCGTCGCCCGGTCGCATCGAGAAGTTCCTCACAGACGCTGATCGTCCGTGATACGAGATCACGCGTGCGTCGCTCCAGTTGGTTTCGGTGGAGCGGCTGTCTGATCTCGTAGCGTCGTCCTTCGTGTTCGATGGTAGCAGTGATGGTCGTTGAGGTGTGAGTTCCCAATTCGCGTTTCGCCGTTCGGGCCGCCATAAACAGCCGTTCCGTAGCGACTGGATCGTCTTCGAGATGAATATCGTATTTCCGTTCGAGATGGAGATCCAGCCATTCCACGATCGTTGCGTCGAATGCAGCACCTCCAAGCCATTGATCCCCGCGTGTTCCGAGGACGTCAAACACCCCCTCTGTGATGTCGATGAGTGCCGCGTCGAACCCTCCACCACCCAAATCGTACACGAGAATCGTTCCTTCAGTTTCGGTCTGTATCCCGTGGGTAAGCGCCGCTGCTGTCGGTCCAGTCATGAGACGAGCGACGTCGATCCCAGCGATCTCACAGGCCTGACACAGTGCTCGACGCTGACGAGCGGTGAACGTCGTTGGCACCGTGACGACGACGCGATCGAACGAGGACAGTTCTTCGATCGTAGCGTGGGCCGTTCGCTGTAGTTTCGTGAGTACCAATGCTGTCAGTTCTTCCGGCGTGTACTCACGGGTTTGTCCATCGACGACGATCGAAACGCGCTCACCGGTCCCGAGAAGGGAGGTAAACGACCTCACAGTGCGGATCGGAGTTCTGACTGCTCGGTCACGCGCTGATTCCCCGACGATCGCATGCTCTCCTTCAAACGAAATGACGGTGGGGATACACACCCACTCTCCCGTGGGAACCGTCGTTCCATCACCTACTGTTGCTAGCACGCTGGTCGTCGTTCCGATGTCGATGCCAACGTTCGGTGTCCTCATCGTTGCCCCCGACTGTCCGTTCGAACCGTACCCTGGTCGAGCGTTACATTACCCAATTGATCTTCTTCTATGATAAATCAACTGCTATCTAGTCACTGAACGAACTGGTTTGAATATCAACCGGTGTCTATCCATCCCGATGTGGGATGGGAAAGGCCTATACGCCGCGAGAAGACCAACAGAACGGAGAAAATCCTCCGTCGATAGAAATCGATTAGTGCGACCCGAGGAAGGATGCAGTATGACGAGCGTCAAAGAGATTCACGTCGAGAAGGCGCCAACACCGGATCGACTTGGTCGGGGCCGATTTCTCTTTACCAACGATTACTCGGTGTTCGACTGGGGGAAGATGCCAGATCCGATCCCACAAAAGGGAGCTAGTCTGTGTGCGATGGGTGCTGCTAACTTCGAACTCCTCGAAGAGAACGGCATCGACACCCATTATCAGGGGGTCATAGATAAAGGCGATACGGCGAGCCTCGATGCTGTGACGCTTCCTCCCCAGGAGATGGTGATCGACCTCACTCGGATTCCCGAACTCCCCCACGAAGGACGAGAATACGACTATGAGGCGTTCCATTCGGCGGCAGGGGACAACTACCTCATTCCGCTCGAAATCGTTTTCCGAAATCAGGTCCCTGTAGGATCGAGTCTCCGTTCCCGAGCTGATCCCGAAGATGTGGGTCTCGATACGGACGAATGGCCCGATGAATCCGTCGATTTACCGGAGCCAGTCATCGAATTCACGAGCAAATACGAGGAGTCCGATCGGCTACTCTCTCGTGAGCAAGCGGATACGATCGCAGGTCGAGCCGATATCGACGATCTCGAATCACTCGCCCAGTCGGTCAACGAACTCATCACACAACGGGCTGACGACGTGGGATTACACCACGAGGATGGAAAGATCGAATGTCTCTACTCCGATGGCGACATCCGCGTGGCAGACGTCGTCGGCACCTTCGATGAGAATCGCTTCTCATACGACGACCAACAAGTATCGAAAGAACTGCTCCGACAGTATCACAAACGGACCCAATCCGAGTGGGTGGAAAGCGTCAAGCAGGCCAAACAGAACGCCCGGGAGCAGGATATCGCCGATTGGCGGACGCTCTGTGACGTGGACCCCCAACCGCTCGATCGAGCAGTGATCGATGCGGTGTCCGATCTGTACACGGCAGGCGCTAACGCCTATATCGAACAGGATCTGTTCGATGCACCATCGCTCGATGACGCCGTTGATGGTGTTAAAGAATTGTAATACTCTTCGACTAGATGAGTGTCGGGACAAGAGAATAGTCAAATACTACGAATAATATTATATATCAATCTCTCGTAGAGTTCTTACTGTTTGCTAATTATTCATATCCATATTAGAAAAGTTTTATTGTAGGGTTGCTCTAATTAATGGCCATGCCAAAGCCACGGGGAAGACGGTCGTTTTTAGCCGCGATGACGACGGTTAGCGCCAGTGCTGCGTGGATTGGCCAGGCGTCGGCAGCGGAAAATCGCAGCGGAAAACTGGCCAACGCGTGTTCCCGCCGGGATATGGGAGACCAGACCAGTCCCGTTCCGACCGGAACTTCAGATATAACTGATATTTTGGATGTGGCTATAACTGACAGTAAGAACGAAGGACGAACGGCGTTCATCGCAGGTGGGATCCATGGCGATGAACGTGCCGGAATCACCGCTGCCAAAAACATCACGGAGTGGACGCCGGACTACGGACGGTTAGTAGTGCTTCCCGAAGCGAATCCCGAAGCCATCGAACGAAACAGTCGAGAGAACTCCTCAGGCAACCTGAACCGGAAGTTTCCCGTTGGGTCGGAGCCGAGATCGGCGTTGGCACGATCCATCTGGGATGCTGTTACCGCTGTGGATCCCGATCTACTCATCACCCTACACGAGTCGAAAGGAATCAACAGCGGAACGCCCGCAGGTGTCGGTCAGGGGGTGTTTCATCGGGGACGGCCGGACACCCACAACGCCACCCAAATGGGAATCAGACGGGCCAACAAGACGATCGGCAAGAAGCGTTTACGGTTCAGTCACGGACGGATCAGCGGACCGAACCACCCACCGACGGGACTGCTGTCCGAGAAGGCCGATTACGATGCCGGAATCTCCTCGTTTATCATCGAAACCTATGAAGGCGTAAACGAAAACACGCGAGTTCAGTGGCAAAAAACGATTACACGGGGGATATTGGATCACTACGATATTTATGAGTGAGACTCGCCAGCCATCGATTTCGCTCGCTCGAGCAACTTCACATTGTCTTTCTAATAATTCTTGACGGCACCACCGACTTAGTAACCCTCGATGAGAACGGTAGCAATGTGGGGCCGCTGAATCCCCAATCCCCGAACGGTGTATTTGTCGTATCGTTCCACCTCTCGCTGGAGATATTCCCTCGGAGTGTCGCAGTCGTCTTGGTCGAATTCGACTTTGAATGAGGCAACCTCGTCGCCCTCGGCAGTAAACATCTCTTCGTACACCCACTCATCCGCAGCCTTTCGGTACTGCAGCCATGCACCACTCTCGAAAAACAACCGCGCGATCGGTCGCCCCTCACTGTCTTTTCCCACTGTGTAATTGACGATCGCTGGCGGCCGTTCGACTTCTTCTTCGTTTGGTGCCCAATACGTATCAGTATGCTTGCACCACGAACACATCACTTCAGCCTCACTTTCATTCAAAATGACGATCTGGTGCGCCATCGAGGCGTTGAATCCTCGACTGCAGTTCGTACACGTGTACTCCCAATCGATCTCCGATGATGCTTTCTGTATCGGCCTTGCCCGTTCGTTTGCTTGTTTCATTTTTACACCAGCAGCTATCCGTATTCATTACTTTCATACGATACTTCATTTTCTTATGCGTGTATGGTTGTTGTGATTTAGTGATACACGATGTTTTCTCATATATGTGCACAGACCATGGCAGCTTATAACCTAGTTATTATTCACTTCACATGGTTTTCATTAGGCTATATTTGAGATATACAATCCACTACTGATTATAGCGATCCGGTATTAGGTACGACTATGAAGGATACGAGTGAGATCAAACTCGAAAGTAAAATCTCCGAGTTACTTGCTCTCTCAAATGAAACAAATGCCGAAATTGCAGATAAAATGGGGATTTCTGGAGCAACATTATCGGCATACCGGCAGGGCCAAGCACGACCGAGCTTCGATTCTCTCGTCTCGATGTCCGAGGTGTTCGACGTCAGTCTCGACTATCTCGTTTTTGGTGAAAACGCTGACAGCAGTGAGATAAATGCCGGGCCTGTGGTTCGGTACATGGGGGAGTCGTTACAAGATTCACAGCTTCGACAGGCACAACGGATCTCTATGGTCTCGAACGTGGGACACAGGATTTCACAAAAGTTGGACGAAGAGATTGAAAATTATCTGTCGGATTCTTCGACACAGCAGCTGTTCTCGGGGACGATGAGTAATCCGCAAGTGTTGGCGTTGGAAGAAAACAGCGTCGAGATACGGTTGTTACTCAAATCATTCCATTATAATCTGCTTGATCCCCAGACCGAAACGCCCGGGAAATTCTTTACGACTGTTGTGAAAAATTTGAGTCAAGGGCACACGTACCGGTATCTTCTTCCCGCCAATAGCGATGATTGGGTATCTGTTGTCGATTCGTTCAGGGACCTGTTGATAGACAATATGCACAGTGAAGCGACTGTAAGGAATAATTGTAAATTCCGTGTGACCAATACGCCGACGATCACCGGGTGTGGTCTTTACCGGTTAGATATGGAGGAGTTACGATCTGAACACCCCGTGATATACGATTTTCTCTTAGAACATGATTACTGCTCCGATAGATGGGTCGGATACACGATCGGGCCCGCAGAATCAGCTCAAGGGACGATGGTGATGGACACTGACCACCTGAAAGAGTCGATAAATATATTCGAATACTTGTGGGAAAAAGCGGAACCGATCTAGTGAAGCGCGGGTTTTTTCACGTCGATGAATTCCAACTCTGCATCGGGATTGACCTGCTCGATGAGGTCAAACGTTTGAATACACAGTCGTCGGTTGTGTTCTTCGGACGTCTTGTCATTCCCGGGAATCATTAGAAGGACTTCTTCTGTGGATTCGGTAACTTTGAATGCATCTGCGTCACGACTGATCGGACCGAGAAGAGCTAATACGTCTTCTTCGGACTCCCAGATTAGATCGCCGTTCGATGCCGTCTCCGGCTCATCGTGGAAGATCGGCAGCATCGTTTCACCTCCATCAGCACGTCTAACCGTGATCTTCTCACCGAGTTGCGCTGTATCGTGCATCCCCATAACAGCGCCGGAGCGTCCCCCGACGATGTTGTACGCATCTACAACGTGATTGTGACGATTGAGTCCGCTCGTTTCGATGAGCGTTACGAGCTGCTCCCCAGCAGGCTCTTGTTCAGGATATCCGAGCCGGCTGAAAAGTTCCCGGGATCCAACCACGTCTTGGGATTGGAGAACCGACTCAGCGTCGTTTGTAAGTTGTTTTTCTACTGCTCGAATCTCATCATCCAATTCGTTCGTTTCCGATTGAATATCGAGATTCCGAATGACACACCCCACGGGATTGATACCCAGTTTATGAGCATCGCCATGAATGACGATTTCATTGATGCTATCCATGCTTATCAGACCGATACTGATCTCTTTATAATCTGGACAATTATATCATTTGGTTAATTGTCTGACTATAGAGAATCGTTTTGATTTATAGATAATATAAAACTAATCGGCTAGAGTGTAGGTTCATTATTGTACTCTACTATTACTTATTTATGTATTTCTGATACGACAACTATGTTATGATCATTCGTTTCGTTATGACGTAGCGATTCATGTAGTGACCGTAATATGTGTACAGTCGTGGTGAGGCTGTATGATCGAGATAACAACCCATTTGGCTTCTCAACCCCGAGACGGGATTAATGACCGCGTACACGGCGACAGTGACCGTCCGTCCGAAGCGGGGTGTTCTCAATCCGGAGGCAGAGACGACACAGCAAGCGCTTTCGCGGCTGGGATTTGATGTAAACGCGCTGCGTTCTGCCGATCGATTCGAGATCGATTTCGACGCCGAATCGAGCGAAGCAGCCGCCGAGCGTGCCGAGGAGATGGCCGAGCGTCTCCTTGCGAATCCAACCATTCATGACTATGAGGTCGTGGTTACGGACCGATGATCGCAGTGGTGCAGTTCGGTGGGAGCAACTGCGACCGGGATGTCGTCCGTGCGCTCGACCACGTGGGATTGGAAGCTCAGCGCGTCTGGCACGAGGACGGTCTTCCCACCGAAACCGACGGAATCGTCCTTCCGGGTGGATTTTCCTACGGTGATTACCTCCGTGCCGGTGCGATGGCCGCCCGGTCGCCGGTGATGGAGGATGTTCGTCAGTGTATCGAGGACGGAACGCCCGTGTTGGGAGTGTGTAACGGCGCACAAATCGGCTGTGAGGCACGTCTCACGCCCGGCGCGTTCACCACGAACCGGAGCGCGCGGTTTCAATGTGAGCACGTCCATCTCAGGGTCGAGAACGCGAACACGCCGTGGACGCACGCCTACGAGGAGGGAGCGGTCATTTCGCTGCCGATCGCCCATGGTGAAGGACGGTTCGAGATCGCAGAAGAGAGACTATCGGAGCTAAACGCCGACGATCGGGTTCTTTTCCGGTACTGTGATGCTACCGGAGCGGTCACCGAGGCGGCGAATCCGAACGGATCGACGGACAACGTCGCTGGCGTGCTCGGGGAACGCGACACGACGGCGGTGTTGATGCCTCACCCCGAACGTGCCACGCTTCCGGCGATCGCCGAGAACGGGACGGACGGCCACCCCATCCTCGAAGGGTTTACTGTCTCGAACACATAGCGAAGCGGCCTAGCTGTTAGTCGTTCCGTCGGTTGAAGGGGGTGGTTGTGACGTCGTCCGACCATCGGTCCGTCGATTCAGCGTGTCGTGGTCGGTTCCGATGACACATTCGAATTCGATAGCCGTGTTGCGGTGGGTCGCCGCTGTCTCTGGCTCGTCGAGCGCTTCACAAATAGCCACGAGTTCGTGGCACGTCTCGACGACGTCGGGTCGCGCGCCGATGTCACTGAACGTCGACAGAGCCGACTCGTGGTGTTCTTTGGCCCGTTCGAGGTCGTCGTGCACCTCTGCAAGCCGACCGAGTTCGCGTAGCGTTCGTGCTTCACCGAGCCGGTGGTTGCTCTCTCGGGTTCGTTCGAGGCTCCGATCGAGACTGTCCTTTGCGCGCTCGGTTCGCCCGGTATTGCGGTAAAGCGCTCCCAGAAGCTCTAGAGCAGTGGCTTCACCGCGCACGTCGCCGTGTTGCCGGTAGCGATCGAGACCGCACTTCACGCGATCCAGCGCGGTCTCGATCGCGCCCGTACGCAGAGCGATCCGACCGAGGCTGATGAGACACTCTGCGATCCCGCGTTGATCTCCGATGTCAACGCGGAGATCATAGCTGCGTTCGTACCGCTGTTTGGCAGCGTCGAGCCTGCCTCGACGGCGATCCAAGGTGGCGTGATCGTGGAGACAGCGCGCCACCCCGTGTGTGTCACTGGCATCACGATAGCGATCGAGACTGCGCTCGTAATACTCGACTGCGCGCTCGAAGTTACCGCGAATCTGGGCGACATACCCCAAGCCGTGGAGACTGCCTGCTTGTCCGAGTTCGTCTCCGACGTCGCGATACGTGTCGAATGCCCTGGTGAGATGACGCTCTGCGGTGTCCAGCTCGCCACACTCGCGCTTGAGAACGCCGAGATTGTTGAGTGCATTCGCCTCCGACCGGCTGTTGCCCGCCGATCGGTACCGATCGAGACAGACCTGATACTGCTCCGTTGCGGTTTCGGTATCACCTTCCACGTTGAGTACCATCGCCCGGTTGAATCTGGCATCAGCCGCGGCGACGTGATCACCCAGTTTCTGGTACCGGTCGAGACTCCATTGGAGTCGTTCCTTTGCGGCAGCAAGTTCACCACGCGACCACGCGACGATCCCGAGATTGTTGACTACGTCGGCTTCACCTTGCTCATCACCCGCCGCACGATAGGCCCGGCGGCTGCGGTTGTAGAACGACTCCGCACGATCGTACTCGCTCCGTCGAAACGCGACCGTCCCCTGGTATTTCAGGCATCTAGCCTCCAAACAGTCGGCATCGACCGACGCGGGGGGATCGTCTGCCAGCGCAGCAAGGTGTTCGAACTCCGTCGCTGCCTGATCCGGCGCTCCCGCCTGTAAAGCCATCCGTCCACACCACTCCGTGCAGCGAATTTCCATCTCGTCCGAACACGCCTCGGGAAGTTCGATCCACGAATTCGCGCTCGTTTCGAACAACGGAACGAGCGAAGAATGGGTGAGACCAAGGGTGAAGAGACGTTCTGTGGTCTCGTCGGCCCACGCCTGTGGATCGGCGGAGATCTCTTTGATCACGGTTGAGGTGCCAGTACTCTGCCAGTCGATACAGGCCCGCTTGGTCTGGTCGTCGGCTAACGACAACAGAGCTGTGACAACCCGACCGAATCGACGCTGTGCAGCCCGCATCTCGTCGACACTGGTCACCCGTTCGTGGAGCTGTCTGAGAAACAGTACGGACCACGATTTGTGAACCGATCGGTAGGACGGCATTCCGTTGTTTTCGTTCTCGTCGTCGCTGTCGGATCGGTCGAAGATGACGCGTCCTTCTAGCAGCGCTAGGGCTTCTTCGATCGCTTCGGTCGTTTCCGAGGTGAGTGCGTAGACGAGTTCGGGATGTACGCCGATGTCGGCAGCGTTGAGCAACGAAACGAGCACGCCGACGTCGAGCGCCCGATCACCGACCGCTCGCAGATCGTCGAACGTTCGTCGAACGTCCTCTGTGAGCGTTGTCGGAGTCGTGTCTCGAACCGAGGCGAGTGGATCGACCGACAACACGAGCCGATGGAGTACGACGAGCAACGTGGCGGGATCGCTGCTCTGTTCGGGGGAGTCGAGAAGATCGGAGACTTCAATGGCGAGTTGTCGGCCCTGCATCGCTTCGAAGTGGCGAATGAGACGTTCGCATTCGATGATATCTAGCGCTGGCATTCGCACGCAGTCGATCGATTCGGTTCGGTAGCTGTCGAGCCGGGGTGCCAACCCTGAAGAGGACGCCGACGGATCAGCCCACGCGTGTTCACGCGATTCGACGAGGAACGTCACCGCCGGATCGTCACGGTAGTCAGCCATCACCCGAAACACGGCCTTGGCCTCGGGTGAAAGGACGTCTTCGATGACGATCAGGGCGTGGCCCTCACATTCACGTAGCCGAGCACGAAGTGCCGCCGTGCTGGTGAACGTCCGACCAGCTCCTCCCTCTCGGTAAAGTACGTCTCCGCGGTCGGTCTCGTGCCACCGATAGGCGACCATCTTACAAACCGTGCTTTTTCCCGAGCCTGGAAGTCCAACTAGCGCGTGGTCGTTCCCGGAACTGAGTCCATCGAGAAGTGTCCCAACGAGTGATGCCCGCCCGCTGGTAGGCTCTTCGACGCCAGTAGATGACGCTTGCGAGTCCGTCTCCGTGCTCGGAGAACGATCGCCGTCGTACGTGCGTTCGATGGCGTGTCCAACAGCGATCTCGGCGAAGTCGATCCCGGTTCGCCAGCTCGTCGTCGGCTCTCCCGGCTCGTGAGATTCGATGTACGCGTCGGTCAGCTCGATGAACCCTTCCCGCTCGAGCACGCTTAGAGGGTGGCTATCGGTCCTGCCGGGCTGGGATCGTTGCTGAGGGCCCATCATGGGAGTCTGTCTTTTCATCGTCTCCCCTGTGTCAGTGATCTCCGTCGCTTGCTCGATGATCGAGTCGACGTACTCCTGTGCAGCCTCGAACGCACCTTGGCGGCGGTTCCGAAACATCGCGGAATGTGCCCCTTCCTCGTAGACGATGACGAACCCCTCCCGTCCCGAAGACCCTTCAAGAAGGAACATGGGATGTGGTGGTGAGTGGGCTGCGCGTAAGAACCGCTGTCCGTGGTGAGATAACACTGAAAGCGTGTCCGGGGAGCGTTCGTGAAGCGCATCGTATAGATTCGGTCCGACGATCAGGGTGAGATCTAAGGAACCTTCCACCGCTTGCGATTGGCAAAATTCCAGTATGATCGGGTCAGAGATGACCGGCATAAGCGCTGTGAGCGAGTGGGCATCTTCGATCGCTTCCCGAAGCTCTGTTGGAATCTCATACGGTGTATGGTCGTCGATTGGAACGGGTTCTATGCCCCATAGGGACGCCATGGGTACAGGGTACTCCCGATCGAGCGTTTCGAGCAGCGGCGTGGCCGTGTGCACATCAGAGACCATCTCGGTGAATTCGGTGTACGTGGCAGCGGCGAGTCGACCGGCGAGTGTAGTCGTATACCCCTCTTTGCTACGCTTTAGCAATCCGGCCTGTTGGAGTTCCCGAACGGCACGGTCGACGGTTGACCGCGACCATTCGAGACGATCTACCATCTCCGGTTTCTGTCTGGGAGATGATTCGAGACACCGTAGGAACTCTATCCGCCGATGCAGCAACCGAATAAAAACATCGTCGGAGCCGACGGGGGTGACCATCTTACGAAAGAATTCTTGCGAGAAACCTTAAACCCGAACGTTCTCCCGCACGAGTATCAATGAAGTAATGGATTTCCGTAGGCCGTTTCCCGTTCCATCACCGCGTTCCACGTCAATTTACAATCACATGACACTTGTTCGAACACGGAGGGGTCCTGTCGGAGGTCGAAATCCTTGATGGCGGTTTGGACTCGGTCGTCACACTCCCCACAGTTGTGTGGTCCCCGATCGCTGCCGTGACCGACGGGATCGGAGACGACGATGGCATCGACATCGGCCGTCTCTCGGAGCACGTCGGTGACCGACCAGAGCCACGGTGGCCGGTAGCCGCCTTCGTGGTACAGTTCCTCGACCATCGTGTGTCGCTGGACGTTTGTCGGATTCATCGAGACGGTGTGAGCGTGTTCGGCACACCGACGGATCGACCGTTTCATGTCGGTGACGGCTTCGGATTCGGTGAGAAACGGCGGTTTCATCAGGAGATACGCTTTGATCCCTGCTCCGACAGCGCTCGCAATCTCGCTCGCTCGTCTGAAATCCTCGAAATCGAAATACTTGTTGATGCAGTCGTGTCGAACGCGGTCGGTCGCCGTTTCGAGACCGATCGCAACGTCCACGTCGAGGCCCGTAGCGGTGAAATCTTCGAGCTTCTCGTGATCGACGAAATCGGGAAGGCTTTCGACGACGATGCGTTCGCGGTCGGCGAACGTCGAGGCGATGGCTCGGCGCGTTTGGGCTGGCACTTCCCGTTCGTCGAGAAAGGAGCCGGACGTGTAGATCTTGATGAGGTCGGCGGGCGCGTCGGCGTGCTCGCGTTCGTGTTCGAGACACGCTTCGATCTGGTCGATTAGCGCGTCGTGGGAGACGGTTCCACCATCGACCGATTCGGCGACGTACCCACACATCGTACAGCCGCCAGCGCGCGCCCACCGACAGCCGCCGGTGTTGAGGATAATCGTCAGCGACTGGTGAACGCCGGAGGGCGTGTTGTCTTCATCCAGCCAGACGCGCGTTGGTTCGTGGGGATCGTACGTTTGCTGGTTGCGCGCGCGAATTCCACGCATCACCTGATTGTGCGCGTCCATCCCACGGCCCTGCTCGTACACGTCGGGATCGGGGGTGCTCATTACCCACGGTATTCGATTCGTGCGTAAAACCGTCGCGGTCACTCCCCACGCGCGTGGCGTCCGATCAGTACGGAAGGATCCTGAATCCCTGTGGGACTAGCACGCCGAAGACGACGAACAGTACTGCCGTGACTCCCGCCGTCACTAGCGCATACGGGATCTGGGTCCGGACGTGGACCATGTGGTCGCTGCCGCTCGTACTCGAAGAGAGAACGGTCGTGTCACTGATGGGTGAACAATGATCACCGAAAATACCGCCGCTGAACACTGCACCCATGACGAGCGGAAGGTTCGTGCCCGTCGTGAACGCGATGGGCATGGCGATCGGGAACATGATACCGTAGGTCGCCCACGAGCTTCCATCGGAGAAGCTGATGAATGCAGTCACGAGAAAGAGCGCAACGGGGATGATCGCAGGAGGGACGCCCGTGAACCAGTTAGTAACGAACGAGGAGATCCCGAGCGTCGTAACGCTGTTTTGGATCGAACTCGCCAGCGTGAGGATGGCAGCAGCGAGGAGAATGCCTTTGAAGCCGTGAACGGTGGCGTCTGCTGCGTCCGCGTTCGTCGGAATATCACCCCGCAGTCGGTACAACAGGAACGCCGCGACCAGTCCTCCAGTGGCAGCCAGTCCGAGCCTGACATCGCCAATGTTGAACGACCATTGCCCGCCGTCAGGAACGATCAGGGAGTATCCGCCGATGGAAAACAGTGTCGACATCTCAGAGGCCTGTATCACCGGCGACGCCCGCCAGAACATCGCCGCAAACGCGAGCAAGATCATCGTCCCGATCGGAACGGCGAAGTTACGCCAGTCGGGAGTGGCCACATCGGCCATCTCGTACCGATCCATCTCTTCGGAGATCATCGGACTGGCGTCCGGACCGATGACACCATCACCGTTGCGTGCACGTTCTTCTTCGCGTTTCATCGGACCGAAGTTCGGAACCACCTGCCACGCGACCAGTGCCGCGAGAATCAACGCGATCCACGAGTAAAAGCCGAACAGTAGGCTGTTGAAAAACAGCGGCCACAGTTCTGCGGTGGCCGCGCTAGCCTCTTGCCCGGTGCCCGAAACGAGATTCCCCATCCCCGACGGCAGTGATCCCCCTTTTTGTGCCTGAACGAGTCCTTGTCCGATGAATCCGATGAGTGCGACCCCCCACGTCGAGTAAAACGCCAGTCGAGCCGCTGGACTCCCTGCGCTGTCGACGTAGTAGGCGAGCTTTGCCCGTGAGACGTCGTACCGATCTGTGAGCGGTCGCATCATCGATCCGACCACTAGACAATTGAAATAATCGTCGATATGGATGATCATCCCAGCCAAAAACGACGCTCGTTCGGCGTCGGCCGGGGAATCGACACGTGCCGCGAGCGCTTCGAGGACGCCCTGAATCGCCCCAGACCGGATCATGAGACCGATCATGCCGCCGATCATGAACAGGGCGATCAACACGTTCTCGACGTACCACGGGTCGTCGAACAGCGGTGCCGTGGCAATCAGCGTTGGCACAGCCGTTAGTCCCATCACTCCACCAAGAACGATTCCGGAGATTCCCCCAGCGAGTCCCTCTGGAACGCCCACTGCAACCGGTGTATGCGCTCCGTACACGATTCCCGCTCCGACGATGCCGGCGAACAGCCCGATGAGTGCGTCACGGATGTACCACGCCAATCCGATCGCAAGCAGGGGTGGAACGAGCGTCCAGACACCTGCGTTAATGGTTTCGAGCGACATAACTGCTCCAACGTCCGTTTCTGTCTATAAAAACTCCCCGTATCAGTACGCATCTGAAATTCATTCGCTGGGGATGTTCGTCGAAGGAGTCGGTGGCTGGTGGTCGAGCGTGGCGCTCGGCAGATGGATGGTGACGATGCTTCCGCGCGGTTCGTTGTCATCGAACGTCACGTTCCCGCCGGAATCGACGACGATCCAGTTGACGAACCAGAGTCCCAATCCCAACGAATGGTGGTGTTGTGATTCCGATCCTTGTTCGATGACGTTCCGTTCGCGCTTCGGGATCCCGGGACCGTTGTCCGCGATTTCGATCGAAACGAAATCGGAAATCTTATTCGAGACAGTGATAGAGACGGCTGGTTGATCCGAGTCGTTGTGTTCGACGGCGTTTTCGATGATGTTTTCGAGCGCGACATCGATTCGATCGTTGGCGATGACCGGGATCTGCCCATCCACACAGCTGTCTAGTCGAACGTCGGCGTCGGGATAGTCGTCGTTTGCCTGCTCGATACACGACGTGAGCACTTCACGCAACGCGATCGGTCCGTTCGTCCGTTGGTCACAGTCCAGCGCGTTTTCTATTTCTCCAACTGTATCACTGAGTTCGACGAGATCGGATGCCGCTTCATAAATGGTTTCGACCTGGGTCTGCTCCGAAAGCCGTTCGTTGAGCAAGTCGGTACTCCCGAGGATGATGCCCGCAGCATTACGGAGGTCGTGTCGTAACACTCGATTCAGAACTTCAAGCCTGCGCACGTGCTGATTTCGATCGGTGATGTCGGCAGCGATGATGTGGCCGGTCTGTTCAGTGGCTACTTGGGGTGGGATGACGAGCAAGCGGAAATCTCGGATCCCAACGGCCGTCTTGAGCCGTACCTCGTGTTGTACCACGGTGTCAGCGTGGAGCGTCGCATCGAGATCGATCGCCGACTGTTCGAGGTTGGACAGCACGAGGTGCTGCCTGACAGGGGTGCCATGGGCTGCGGTGCCATCGACGTCGAATAGCCGCTCGAACGCCGGATTCACGACTCGGATGACTGCTGTGTCGTCCGTGAGATCGTACTGAACGACTGGATCGGGGAGATTATCGAACAGCGCAACGAACCTGTCGCGTTCCCGTTCCAGTCGGTGTTGGTACCGGTCTAACTGCGTGGCTTGGCGTTTGATCCGGATCGCATACAGCCCGAACGCGAACCCGATGGCCATGCCACCAGTGATCACGTTGATGATAACGAACAGCTGGTCACTCAGAATGATTCCCATCGACTGCTGGTATCGGATCATCATTCCCCCAGAGACGCTAAACACGCCACCTCCGGCGATGCTCCAACTGGCAATTCTGAGCGTGTACGGTGCTGGGAGATTGCTCCGGCCGGTCCACCACCCTGCAGCGATCAGTCCGACCGACAGACAAAGCGGAAGAACGATGCTGTACGCGATCGTGGGAAGCGACTCCGGACTGTCTGTAACGAAATGCAACCCCTGAATCGCGCCCGTGACGACGCCACAGCCTCCGATAATTATGGCACTACCCCACCGCCACAGCCGATCCCTTCTGCCCAACCGATTCGTCATGTCCGTCTCCGTCTTATCTGGATAAACGGCATCTGGACAGTTCTCACGGTCGTTTTATGCTCCACAGTTCCGTAGCTGTCGCGCCGGTCGCGCTGGCGGTTTCGGTGTCTGTTCTCGGTACATGATCGGTCCCGTCGGGGTGTCCTCAGTCAACGTCTCTATTCGTGTTCATCTCAGTGGTGGGTAATAACTATTCACCCATCCACCAACCATCGGAAGGACTATACAAAATATCGACAAAAGAAGCGTATTCCCCTACGATACGGTGTGTGACGGCCGATCGGCTTCGGTTCTGCCTGCATGATGTTCCGATAATGGTGGAACATCACGTTTCCGGTTCGATGTACACCGTTTTGATCTGATCGTCGTTTTGGGTAAGCGTCGTTTCGATCGTAGAGATCCGCTCGTCAATCCCTTCGGTGGTGAGTGTGGCTTCGAAGCTGACACTTGCGGCGACGAGGAGGTGTTCAGGACCAAAGAACACCGTTCGGAGATCATCGACGTGGTGAACGCCGTCGATGGTGGTAATCAGCTCTTTCAACGAACGCTCATTCTCGGAGGGGAGACTTTCCCCGAGCAAGAGACGTTTGTTTTCCCACGCAAGCGCTAGCGAAAACCCCATCAACAAGACGCCGATACCGATCGAGGCGGCTGCGTCGTACCGTGGATCGCCCGTAACGCGCGTGAGATAGACACCTCCCAGTGCGATCCCGGCACCAGCGACAGCGATGGTGTCTTCCGTGAACGCCGTCAGCGTCGTCACGTCGCTCGTTTTCGTGAACGCCTCGGAGATGGTTTTCCAGTCGTGTTCGTGCATCTGTCGGGTGAGTCCGTTGTGGGCCGTTTTGAGTGCGTAGCTCTCGAAGGCGATCGCACCGAGGAGAACGATGTAGTTGACCCAGTGGGAGGGAAACCGGTACCCGAACAGCGTTTCTGTCGTGGCCCGAACGGGTTCGGGGTGGGTGAACGTGTGGATCCCGTGGGAAAGACTCTCCCAGCCGGCGATCCCGAACAGGAGCACGGCGACGAGAAACGAGTAGAAAAACTGGGCTTTTCCGTAGCCAAACGGGTGTTTTTGAGTGGGATCCCGTCCGCTGTAGCGGATACCAAACAGGAGAAACAGTTGGTTTCCTGTATCGGAGATCGAATGGTACACCTCCGAAAGCATTGCTGCACTGCCGGTCAGAAGAAATCCGAGGAATTTCAACACTGCGATCGCTGCGTTTGCGATGAAAGCCGCGATGACGACGGATTTGCTGCTCGCCATTACCCCTTCAACCGATTGTCGACCGAAATATCTACCGCTCGTGGCCGTCTTTGTCGGACTGAGGCCCACACATGGCCAACCGAACTGACATACTAATGAGAACTCTCACAGACGCAACTACTGTTAGAGCGGCTACGTGCCGTATGCTTCTCCACCGTTATCGATGATTACCGTCGTTTCTGATACCCACGGACGAACTACTCATCGACTGTCGGGTCAGTTACTCACTGCCGTTCGAGAGGCGGATCTCGTGATTCACGCCGGTGATCTCATTACTGAATCCGTGCTGTCGGCGTTCGAGTCCGAAAGCTCGCGCCTCGTCGGTGTTGCCGGTAACAGCGACACGCTTTCCGTCCAACAGCGACTCCCAGAAACGCACACCATCGAGCACGATGGGATTCGGATCGCAGTCATACACGGCCACCACCACACCGAAACGTCGCGCTCGCTGTTCGCTCGTCAACAACACGCTGACTTGCTCGTCGTCGGTCATTCCCATGCTCCAACGGTTCGGTCGACCGATGAATACACGCTTCTCAATCCGGGGAGTCACGCCGAGCCACGCGGCAATCGACCGGCGTACGCGACACTCAAGCCGACCGACGACGGATTCACCGGGCGGCTTCGTGCGCTGGATGGAACCGTCTTCGAGACGTTCATAGTTCCGAGTCGACCGTTCTAACCCACAGAACGGACGAAATGGTTTTAATGACAGCGTCGTGAGTTGGGGTATGGCGTTCGATCTCAATGATCCACTCCTCATCGTCGTGCTTGCTGTCGTCGTACTGTTCCTTTTCGCGTTGTACCTGCTGTTCCGACGAACCGCACTCGCCTTTCAGGAGGGAATGGACGGTAAGAACCGATGATCGGCGCTTTTCGTACGGTCGTGTTTTCCGAGCAGCCGGTAGCGATCGCAGTGTACTGATCGGGGCGGTCGAACGAGGGCGATCTCAGCAGACGGTAGCGATCCGATCAACTGCCGTTTCGATGTCGTCTCTGTCGACATCCCAGTGGATGGTAAAACGCACGAGGTGATCGTCGAACGCGACGCCACCGACACCGACGT
Organism: Halocatena salina; assembly: GCF_023115355.1. Lineage (NCBI taxonomy): Archaea > Methanobacteriati > Methanobacteriota > Halobacteria > Halobacteriales > Natronomonadaceae > Halocatena > Halocatena salina. The sequence goes on along the minus strand of NZ_CP096019.1, from coordinate 235,059 downwards.
CCGAACACCGATCGAGAAACGCTGTTGCGGTGCGTTCGGTTTCCACGAGCACAATGTTCGTTTCGGGTTCTTGAACTGATAAGCCGGGCAGCTCGGACAGCGATTCCGCTAGTAAGCGCGCATTCTCGTGATCCGCCGCGAGGCGATCGACGTTGTCCAACGCGCGCAATCCGGGGGCCGCGACGATACCCGCCTGTCTGAGACCACCCCCGAGTAGCTTTCGGACGCGCCGTGCACGTTCGATGAACGCTTCCGATCCCGCGAGCACCGATCCGACTGGCGCGCCGAGCCCTTTCGAGAGACACAGCATCACCGAGTCGACTTCCCGTGTCATCCGGGATAGAGAGACGTCCTGAGCAACGGCAGCGTTACCGAGCCGCGCACCATCGAGGTGGACGGGAACGCCGTGATCGTGGGCCGCCTGCGCCGTGGCGTCGATAGCGTCGGGCGCAACTGCAGTGCCACCGGCGGCGTTGTGGGTGTTTTCGAGCGCGAGCAGCCCCGTTCCGGGACGGTGGCCGTCGGCCGAGACGACGCCATCATGAACGGTTTCGGGCGTGAGCACCCCCCGGTCGGTTCCATCGAGTGGACGCGTCTGGAGCGCTCCATGCTGTGCGAGACCAGCCAGCTCCCACCGGTAGATGTGACTGTTCCGTTCGAGGAGGATCTCTTGGCCGCGCTCGGTGTGGGTCCGTGCAGCAACCTGATTACCCATCGTTCCTGACGGAACGAACAACGCTGCCTCCATTCCGAGCCGCTCAGCTGCGCGGCGTTCGAGTTCGTTGACGGTCGGATCTTCTTGATACACGTCGTCACCGACCGTCGCGTCTCGTGCGCTCTCGCGCATCGCATCGCTGGGTCGGGTCACAGTGTCGCTTCGTAGATCGATCATGCATACCACCTTTTTTCCGCTCGGGTGGCCTTCGGCCACCGCTCACGCAAAAAATCTGGACCAAAAAAAGCCACTCGCTTCACTCGCAGTACTGCGTCTTCCCCGCTTCCGCACTGCCACCGCTCCGCTACCGCTGTTACGAATTACTTCACTCACCGTTGACAGCTATCGACGCCGAGCGCCGCATTCAATCCACACCAGCCAATGACGACGTTAAACAACAACCCGACGCTTGCGATGCCCGTAGCGAATGCTTTCGTTCGCTGGCCGTTGAGCATGGCCCTTATAGTAACTAAGAGTAACCAAGTTCCAAGCACGCCACGAACGATTCGGTCGATCCCACCAACGTTGCGCTCAAACGCCATTACCGCGTCTCGAACTCGTAGAACCATAAATCAGTACACGTTACTGTCATTTGGTAGACTGCTTCAAAAGCTGTACACTGGTACGCTTGTAGCGGTAGCGGAACGGTACGGTAACAGAGTGTACCCACCGCGAGCGAAGCGAGCGGCTTTTTTGCCCTATCTTTTTTCCGCGAGGGTAGCAAAGCTACCCTCGCGGAAAAAGGTGGTTCGAAAGTTGTTTTTCCGGCAAAAACAGTCACCGGGTATGGACGCACGAATCCGTCGGCACGCGTCGATCATCGTGAATCACTCTGTAGATCTCCAGCCGGGCGACAACGTGGTCGTCTCTGCTCCGTCTGATGCAGAAGACCTCGCTGTCGCGCTCCACGAAGCGATCGGTGACATCGGCGCGACGCCAGTGTTTCTCGACGACAGCAGCCGAGCCAAGCGGGCGTACCTCCGGGCAGTGGATGCGAACGAGATCGAAACGCCCGCCCACGAGTTGGCGTTGTATGAAGCCGCGGACGCGCTCATCCGGGTGCGTGGCGGGGTGAACGCAACGGAGGAAAGTGACGTGTCCCCGGAAACGATGGCGGCGAACCAGCGGAGCTACAAACCCGTTCAAGAGATGGCGCTGTCCCAGCGGTGGTGTCTCACCCAGTTCCCGAGCACGAGCTACGCGCAACTCGCCGAGATGAGCACCGAAGCATACGAGAACTTCGTGTGGGACGCCATCGACAAAGACTGGGCGACCCAACGTCAGCACCAACATCAGATGGTCAAGCGGCTCGATCCGGCCAGTGAGGTCCGGATCGTCAGCGGGGACACGACCGACGTGACGATGTCCGTGGACGGCATGGTAACCGAAAACGACGACGCCGAGAACAACCTTCCTGGCGGGGAGGTGTTCACCGCCCCAGTTCCCGACTCCGTCGACGGCGAAGTGCTGTTCGACATGCCGTTGTACCACCAAGGCCGGGAGGTCACGGGCGCACATCTCGTCTTCGAGGACGGTCGGGTCGTCGAACACGACGCCGACACGAACGAGGACGTGTTAACCGGCGTGCTCGAAACCGATGAGGGAGCCAGACGGCTGGGTGAGTTGGGAATCGGCATGAACCGCGACATCGACCAGTTCACGTACAACATGCTGTTCGATGAGAAGATGGGTGACACCGTCCACATGGCGCTCGGCAAGGCCTACGACGACACCGTCGGCCCGGACCGAGAACGAAACGACAGCGCCGTTCACGTCGATATGATCGTCGACATGAGTGAAGAATCGTTCATCGAACTCGACGGCGAGGTCGTCCAGCGAAACGGACGGTTCGTCTTCGAAGACGGATTCGAAGCGACATAGCGTCTGCTTACAACGTTTTCGTGTCTCTCAATAGGTCACAGAGGACGTGGGCGTAGACGACGACGACAGTGAAACAGGCCAGAAACGGCGCGATGAAAAACGAGCCGAGCGCGAGCACCCCGCCGATGATCGTGTGGCTCAACAGCCGTTCCGCCCGCATCGTGACGTCACTGAACAGCCATTTTGGAGCCGTGAACGCTCGCTTTGGCGTCGTGAGTGCCTCGAATAGCGCCTCCCAGTCGCCCGTGTAGTATCTGGCGAGCACGAAGTGATCGAGATCGATGAAGACGCTCAGGAACACTCCATAACACCAGAGCGCTGCCTTCCATGGGCGGGAAAGGTGATCTCCAACCGCGCGGACACCGAGCGCGCTGACGACAGCGCCGACGACCGCATGTTCCGTCGATTTCATCGGAAAAACGTTCGATAGGGAGGGGTATTAGCCTACCGACACGCGACGAACACGGTTCGCAGTTTTACAAAAATGCAAGATGAACATCGATACCGAGCACGGTGGGATTTGAACCCACGGCCGTCGGATTAGAAGTCCGACGCTCTAATCCTAGCTGAGCTACGTGCCCGCATTCGAATCAATTTACGCCAACCATCAAAAACGGTTGGATTCGTCTCGACGGACTGAACGTAGCCGTTAAGGATACATCGGTCCGAATTCCGGTCGATGGGAATCATTGGAACCGTCGGACTTCCGGGCAGCGGGAAAGGCGAGGCTGCCTCCGTCGCGCGCGAGCTCGACATCCCCGTCGTGACGATGGGGGACGTTATCCGTGAGGAGTGTCGTGCACGCGGACTCGATCCTGCGGATCACCACGGCGAGATAGCGGTTGCCCTGCGGGAAGAAGAAGGTCCGACAGCGATCGCAGACCGCTCAATAGAACGCATCCGTGAGGCGTACACGGAGACCGACACCGTTCTCGTCGATGGCATTCGTTCGGATGTCGAGGTAGAACGCTTCGAAGCAGCGTTTGGATCTGAGTTCCGACTGGTCGCCATCGAGGCACCCTTCGACGTTCGGAAAGACCGAATCGACGACCGGGATCGGGACAACGCTACCGAAAGTCTCGAAGAACGAGATCGTCGAGAACTTGCCTTCGGCATGGACGCAGCGATCGAGAACGCCGACGTTACGATCGAAAACACGAGCAGTATCGACACGTACTACGAACGGATCCACGAGCTACTCCAAGACGATGATTTACAGCGTTGACACGACCATCGAAGTAGCGGTACAACCGACGGAAGTGACCGATCGCGTGGTCGCTGTCGTCCAGAACCTCTTTCCCGACGCCACGATCGAAGAGCGACCAGCGACGACGGACGCGACTGATGGACAGCCCGCCGGTGAGATCGTCGCCACGACCCACTCTCTCGAACACCTTTCGGAGCTGTTTCACGAGCAGGCGATCCTCGATACGGCGCGCTCGGCTATGATGGACGGGATCGATGCCGAGACGGACACGTTCCAGTTCCGGCTAAAAAAACAGGCCGCCTTCGAGGAGGTCGTGAACTTTGCAGTCGGGAATCCGGACGAACTTGGCGACGTTCGCGTCACTGTGACAGTCGAGGAGCCGGACCCGGAGACGTACATCCAGTATCTCGCACCGCCGACCGAGGAAGGCGTGCCGATCGACGACGACCAGTGACTCGATCGGACGGCTGGCTCCGCAAACGTGTCGAGTACAGTGAAAGACGGAACGTCCGCTCCCCGACGGCTCACCGGCTACGACGACTCGTGGGGCGCCCATCCACAGACCGAACACTCCGTTGCGGGTGGATCGTGGAGACCGCCACACTCGGGACACTGTTTTTTCCTGTGATCACGCTTCCACCCGACGCTGTCGGGTTCCGTTCGGTGACCACGCTGTGACAGAAACGCATCGAAAACGTCGTCGTTCCCAAGCGCCATACGTGATTGCCATGGTATCTCATAACAATAAACGTATCGACGAGTTACGTATCGTTGACACGCGTTCCCGTCGCTAGGTAACAAAGCAGCTTATATTCCCCCGTGGGATGGGATGATATGGTGGATCGGGATCCATTAGAGCGGTTGGCTAACCAGTCACGCGATCTGTACGACGTGTCGACGTGGGAGCCTCGGACGGCGCTCGATCGATTGGCGAGCAAGCTGTATACGTGGGGGATCGTCGGTGTACGGTGGGGCACGGTACTCATCGCGCTGTTGTTCACGATCGCGATACTGTACGTCTCGTTCAAAGATCTGCGGACGAGATCAGTGCCCGTCATCGGTGTGTTGACAATACTCTCTGCGCTGCCAGCACTGGCAATCGTGGTTTATGTGTACGTATCGGACGTTACAGCGTCGGAACCGATCGATCTCGTCGCATCGACGTTCGTTCTCGGCATGTTGTTTTCGGGGCTGGCTGGTCTCGTCGAAGCACCGTTTTCGGCTGTTCTGGGCGGACCGATCGGAACGATCGTCATGTACTTTCTGATCGTCGGTCCGGTCGAGGAGTTCGTCAAACTCTGTTCCGTGTGGCTATTTGCCTACCGGCAGCCGAGTTTCAACGCGGTCATCGATGGTGCCGTCTACGGTGCCGTGGCAGGTCTTGGATTTGCGACCATCGAAAACGCTCTCTACATCGGCGTTGACTTCGTTCGTATTCCGGGGAATACGGTGCTCCAAACCGTTACTGCCGGATCAGATATCACCGCAACGCGAGCGCTCGCCGGACCGGGACACGTCATTTACTCGGCGTTCTCCGGTTACTATCTGGGTTTAGCGAAATTCAATCCGAACGACGCAGGTCCCATCGTGATGAAAGGACTGCTCATCGCGGTGTTCATTCACGCCACCTATAACACGCTTTCGGGGCTGTTCGTCGGGACAGTCTCCACTGTGTTCCCGACCGTGCCGACACTCGTCCCGTTTTTTGGGTTCGTACTCGTCTTTTTGGGACTGTTCGGCTATCTCCTGTTTCGAAAGATCGATCGGTATCGACGGCTGTACGTGACACTCACAGACGAATCGATGGAGGACGGATCGTCCCTCACCGTCGATCGGACGGAGTTCGACGAGTAGAGCGATCTCAGTGGGGAATGGGGCTGTGCTCGGTCCGCTCGCCGGCCGTCGGCTCGGCGTTGTCGTGAGCCAACAGTCGCTCGGTGTATTTGGCGAGTACGTCGACTTCGATGTGGACCGGATCGCCCACCACCTTCTCAGAGAGCGTTGTTAGTTCATACGTCGTCGGGATGATCGCCGTGGTGAACGTCGCGTCGGTGTCTTCGCCGTCCGACTCGTGAGTGGCCACTGTGAGCGAGATCCCGTCGATAGCGACCGATCCCTTTTCGACGACGTACTGCTCGAGACTGTCGGGAATCGAGAACTCGAACGTCCAGTCGTCGCCGACGGATTCGATGGCTGTGACCGTCGCTGTGGCATCGACGTGCCCTTGCACGATGTGGCCGTCGAACCGATCGTTAGCAGCAAGCGCGCGTTCGAGGTTCACGCGATCGCCACGATCGATCTGGTCGAAATACGTTCGTTCGATCGTCTCTGCGGAGAGAAACAGCTCGAAACTGTCGGCGTCGTGGTCTTCGACCGTGAGACAGCAGCCGTTGATTGCGATGCTCTGGCCAGCTGTGAGTTCCTCAGCGAACGACCCTTCGACGCGAAGCCGACGACCCTCATCAGTGGCATCGACCTCGACGACGGTCCCCGTTTCCTCGACGATCCCTGTGAACATACGCCGTTTTACCTGTCTGTCCTACGAAAGCGTTCCGTTCTCTTCGGTATCGATCCGGTTCGCTTCGGATCGCGGTCTTTTCGGTGTCGGCGGTGTCAGAGACGGTATGCACTTCGACCAACGAACGCAAGCCGCGCTCCGCGCGGTGGGGTTGTCGATGGACGAGATCCAAGAAGCATCGGAACACGTCGTCACCGCCACGCGCGAGACGGCAGCGGAGATAACGGCGTTTTTCGATACGGATACCGTGTACTCGGAGATGGATCGCGCCCACAGCAGCGGAGGCATCCAGGAGCACACGGTCGAATACGTCGACTGCTACACCCACGCGGCCGACATCCGTGGGTATCTCCGGTTCGAGAACTGGGGCGTGCCGATCGAAGGCGGCCGCGTGCTCGATGACGGTTCGGTCGAGCTCACGCTTGGTCCAACGGTACACGACCGCGTTCGGTTCGTCGACGACTCCGAGCAACTATGACTACCGTTCGTGTCCGAGGGATCTACGCGACGGCGTTGACACGGCTGCTCTCGGAGATGGAGGAGTACGAGATCGTACAGCCCTCCGAGCCGATCGAAGCGCGCTTTCCGGCATCGTTTGCTGACACGCCAGCAACCGTCACGATCGAGACGACCGACGACCGGCTGGGTGTGGGCGTCGACAGCACTGCGGACGCATCCGGACAGGACGTCACGAACGCCATCGCCGATAGGGGAATCGATGCGTTGTCGTGGAGCGACCCCGTTCCCCCGGAAGCGGTGTTCGACGGTCGCGTGATAGACACCACCACCAACGGCGCAGTCGTGGATCTCGGCGCGAGTGAGGGGTACCTGCCGTTTACCAACACGAACGACCACGTCGAGCGCGGTGATCAGCTCCGCGTACAGGTGGCGACAGCCGTTCCGCCGTGGACTGACGACCGACCCATACTCCGGTGTGATACCGCCGTGTCGAACGGGTTCGCTCGTCTCGTCCGCGGTGAAACCACGTCTGCTTCGAACACGATCGACATCACAGAGCTGCTCTCGACGGAGCCACGTGAGGGGTGGACAGTTCGGTGGAGCGACCGCGCGAGTGATTCAAGCTTCGACGCGCTAACAGAGGCGCTTGAAGCCCTCAATGAGCGGGCCGCTCGCATCGATCACGCGCTCGAAGACGCTGTGGGTGATCCACGACGAAGGGTCACGCCGCGGTCGACGGCATGGGTGTGGTTCGGACGGGAAACCCGTTTTGCCCTCGATGAACATCGTCGATCGGTGACGTCTACGATGGACGGCCACCACCGAATCAAAGCCGGCGCTAACGCCGCCAGTGCGGCCGTCGACTTCACCGAAGCGGTCTGTGAACCGACTGGCTCGTTTCCGTTCGATGTGACAATCCGTCAGTTCGGTCCCCACGTCGGTGATCGGATCGCGCTTCGTCACGGCAAGCCCGATGGCCGGTGTTTCGATCTTGGTCCGGGGAAGGTCACGGATCACACCGACGAGACGATCACGATCGAGCGACGGATGTCTCCCGGTGGCACGTACGACGCACTCGGCATCGAACGACGGGCGGGTGACACCGCCGTCACGAAACTCACGGAGGGGCGCTGGTGGTATCCAACCGTCTACCGCAGCGCGGAGGACAAGCGACGAGGCACGTACGTCAACGTCTGTACGCCCGTGGAACTGTTCCCCGAATCGGCACGCTACGTCGACCTCCATGTAGATGTCGTCAAACACGCTGATGGCACCGTCGAACGCGTCGACGACGACGAACTCGACGCGGCCTGTGATCGGGGAGACGTTCCCGACGTGCTCGCAGAGCGTGCCCGAACCGTAGCGACCTCGATCCAGCGGGCGCTCTCGGAGTGACCTGTGAACCGAGGACAGGTATATTCGTAGTGAGGCGCTATCACACCTCATGGAGGAACGCGAGTCGAACGAGTTGAGCGACACCGAACGCAGGGCGCTTCACGAGATCGAACTCGGGGCAGAGTGGGTCCACCGCGCCCATGGGGCCCTCATCGAGTTCCACCACGACATCGGTCACGGAATGGATCATTTCGCGCGGGCAGAGACGCTGCTTCGGGACGCTGGCTGGACGGAGTTGGCCGACGCGCTGCGGGACGAACAGCTTCCCCGGGGTGTCGACGGACACGACCGCTGGAGCTACGAGGTCATCGAGGAGTTTCGGGACGGGTTTTTGGGCGAGATCACCGCCTTCGAGAACACTGCGCATCGACGCATTGCAGGCGGGAAACGCCACGTCGCCGAACGGGCACAGAAACAGGAGTGGAGCAACCGAGCGCACACCGAACCGGATGAACCATCAAGTGAGTAGCCTGAGCGGCTCGGATCAGCCTTCACGGTTCACTGTACCGAGCCATCACTCGAAGTCAGGGTGGCCGCCGTTGGGGGATGGATCCTCATCGCGTTCATCATTGTTCCGATCGTAGCCGTTTTGGCGCTCATCGGAAGCCTGCTCTTCGGTTTGTTCCATCCAGTCGGGGCGATTTTCGGGAGGATTAGGCCCAAGCCACTTATCGTTTGCAGCCCGGGTCGGCTCGTGGCCGTTGGTCGTCGCTTCCGTCACCGCGATTGCGTCGTCTCGCACCGAAGACTGTCCCTGCTGCTCGGTTCGGGGGGCGTTGGATGTGGACGGTGGCGTGGTATTCTGGACGGCTTCAGGGTCCCGCTCCGTTGCTAGATCGTTGCTCGGTTCGCCCGTGAGTGGGGCGTCACCGACGGCAAACTGGACGTCACCGTTGTCGCCGGTCTCCATCTGGATCTCGTTGTCACCGGGAGCGACACGGACGTTCCCGTCGTTGAGCGAGAGTTGGATGTCACCATTCCCGAAGGATCGATCGACCTCGTCGTTCTCAGCGGGAGAGACCGCCATGGTGGTGCCCGCATCGCTGCCGAGCCCCACCGTGACGGAGCCGTCCTCACCGGGAGAAACGTCGGGGATATCATTGTCGAGCGACACGTGGACCCTCGTGCCCGGGACCGTGGTCTCCCCGTCTGTGAAGGCGAGATCGACAGCCCCGTTGGAGAACGACGTGTCAACCTCGGTTTCCTCCGTGGGCGAAACGTGGAGACGTGCCTCTTCGGCGTGGGACTCCTCTGGTGAAGGCATCTCCTGTTCCGTCGAGGACCCACCAGCGGGGGCGACGGCACCGTTCTGAGTGGGGTCCTGACCGTCGCTTCCAACCCGCTGTTTGATCGCGCCGACGGCGCTGCTGACGCCGCTTCCCACCTTGGTTGCAGCGCTGCTCGCACCGCTTCGAGCCTTGCTCACGGCGGTACCGATGCCGCTCTTCGCTTTGCCTGCATAGCGGCTAATGGTACTCTTGCTTTTAGATTCAGTCATTGAACCAATTTCATCAATAGAATTATTAGAAAAATCAAATGTGCTCTTCTCATCCAACATTTCAGCTATATCTTCTTCCTCAAGACTATTATCTACATCTATTTGCTTTGATAATTCCTCTATGTTTTCAATCCCTCTGTTTATTTTATCGGCTATATTATTGTCGCATCCCTCAGTCAAACAGCCAGAAACAACATCATCCTGTTCAGGATCTGGATTTTCAATCCAAGTAATAGTAGGGCCCGACTCAATCGGAATATTTACTGAAACACTATCAGTTTCATTTATAGCACCTTTCAGTTCACTGGAACTTCCTGCTTTCCCAGACAGCTTTGGCCCGGTAAAAGAGACACTGGCCCCACCTTGGACTGAGCTTTTTGAAATAGATTCGATAGTATTTTGTCTGCTGCTATCAACCTGCAATGTTACATTATTCTTGCTCTCTTCTACTCTAACATGACTTACATCATCTCCACAATTCGAGCATGTATCAAGTGAGTCAGCCATGGCTTAGTTTCCGTCTACTAGCTTTTCTTCAATATATTGGCACGCTTCTCTCACTGCCTGTAGTTCTCCATCATCCAGATCAGCTTGTTCGGCAGCTTCTCTGAGTGCTGAGGCAACTACACTTGGCCGAACAATCGCGGTCGGTTGCTCATGGCGGAACTGAATATACGCGCTGATAGTGGGCCGACGAGTTTCGGGATCGTCTAGTTGGGTTGGAAGGCGATCAAGTGCCGTTGAGACGGCCCTTGGGTGAGCCAGTCCAATCTGAGTAAGCGTGATTACTGTGGCGGTTCGAACCTTGTGATCTGGGTCATTGAGTCTGTCTGCGAGTGGTTCGTCAATTCGAATAGCAAGATCACGATCAGCTTCGCTAAGATCTCCGAGTGCTGAAACCGCTCTCAATCGCGTATTCCGTGCTTGATCGATCTCCCAGTCTTCTTCGTAAGTCAATAGTTCGATGAGTCTATCGACATCCTCAGATAGTGCGGCGGGCGATTCTGGGGTGGTTCGTCTTGCCGCCGCAGTAGCAAACGCGAGTACGAGCGGATCATCGCTCGTGAGCAGCGTACTCACAACGGAACTATAGGGTATGACAGCACTGGGATCGTGACCAGCAACGGTTGCAAGGATCCCTGCGACATTAGACTGGACGTTCTCATCCTCATCTTCGGCGAATGAACAGATGAGATCTAGATGCGGGACAAGATCGCTTGGCTGATCTTCTGCATGGTCGAGGAGGAGTCGTAGTGCTCTGAGTTGCTCCTCCTCGGTCCCATCCTCAAGAGAGTTGACTGCTCTCTCGACATCAGTTGATTCTGCCATCTAACACACCCCTCCGCTCGGACTGGATACTGTGGTGGCGATCATTGACGAATGACAACTTAATTCATCAAACCATCGCGCGACATATAGTACTTTCTATGACTCATACCGAGAATTCTCTGCCTCCTCGCAACCGGCATACGTCACGAACGGACACAAACTCATAAAATAGGACCGATAGCCGAAAATAACTTGTCGAAATCGTATATCCATATCTCTCACTGTCCCCTCTTCCACCGAAACCACATTCACAGTGCCCCGGATAGTTCACAAGAATTGATCGATCACTAATATTGACAATTATCTATCCTGTTCGATAGCTTTTTACTTACACATTCCGATGAGAAGCACGAACGCCGCTCGACACACGAAGTGTCCGGGTGTTAGGACCACCCGAACGGCGGTGTTCAGCACGACTCGCGTAACGCGAGGGATTGAACACCAATGGATCCTAACGACACCGACGTAGAGAAAAGTATCGGTTGTGACCAGAACGACGACGAGCCACCAGCTCGGGAGACGTGCATCAAGCCGTGGTGTGACGCAGCAGTGTACACCCGGATCAGCAAGGAGGAGGGTGGCAGCGTCGAGATCAAACGCTGTGCGAAAGGGCACTTCGTCCGAAAGCGCTTGCTTGACGTTGATGGGCAGGCGTATCGGACGTTCCGCTCGATCTTGGGACCGTAGCCCCCAGTTGTAGCCGGACGAACAGACGCGCTCGGCGACCACGCCCCACCGCGAACGAATCAACAGGGGTGTCGTCCGGGCGGGTCAGCCGCTGATGAGCGGTTCGATCTCGGAGAGATCCGCGATCTCGTGCGTCGGCGCGGCCGCAAGCTCAACGCCGCGGCAGTGGGATCGGCGGACGAACGCCGAGTCGATGCCCGCCCGCTCGGCGGCGACGATGTCCGTCTCGCGATCACCAACGTACAGCGCCGAATCGTTTTCGGCTTCCAGTTCTGCGAGTGCGCGTTCGAGGTAGTGCGGATTCGGTTTCTTCAACGCGAGGCTTTCGATCGTTTTCGGCCGACCGTAGTACGTGTCGAACGCCGACTGCAACCCGAAAAACGAAAGCACGAACTCGATCGTGCTGTGGTGGTTGTTGCTCACCACGCCACAGCGCTGGGAGAGTTCCAAGACGACATCGATATCGTCGTAACACGTTCGATCCCCTGCCCTGAACGCCTCGAACTGCGAGCGTTCGTCGTGGCGCTCACGAACTGCCCAGAACTCGGCTGGCTCCAGATCGTAACCGGCACAAAGTGCAGACAACCGATCACTCGTCACACCATTCACGATGTCCATGAGGTGCTCATGATCGACATCCTCGACACCCATCTCACGGAATGCGGCCCGTGTGGCCCCCAATTGGGTCTCACGGGTGGGGGGTTCGACCAACACGCCGTCGCTGTCGAACACCACTGTATCGTAGCTCACACCGCTCGTACTCAGGACCACACCTTGATGATTTCGTTGTGAGATGGTCGGTTATAAATCACGCCGTTCGAACAGCCAGCCCCCGATCGTCACGGACACGAACGCCCAGCACACGAGAACGAGGATCCCGAACCACGCGGTCGTGTGAACGCCGGATTCAAACAGCAGCGTCTCCGTCGGGTGCAGACGCTGGACGAGGTGACTGAACGCCCGCATGGGATTCAGCGCCACGAACACGTCGACCCACGCCGGTTGAGGTGGTTGGGGCATCGAAAACCCGTTGCGCACGTAGCGGATCCCACGCAAAAGCAGATCCCACCCACCGAAAAACAGCAACACGAACGTGAACGAGGCGATCGCAGCGCGGTTCACGGTTCGAGACGCCGCGGAGACGCCGACGGCCAACACCGTCAGACTGACACCCAACAGCACGGCAGCGAACCACACCACAAGGGTTAGTACGACACTGTATGCGTCAAGCGTGAACAACGCGACCGCACCAGCAACGAGATAGCCGACCGAAACGACGCCCACCGTGAAGAGACTCCGCCCGACCACCGTACCGACCACGACATCCCGACGCGAATGTGGATAAGAAAGCACCACTCGGAGGCTCCCGGTTTGGTGTGGTTCCGCGATCGTCCGGTAGTTGCCAACGATCGACAGCAGTGGGACGAACAACGCACCCAAACCGAGAAGCATCGAGACCAAGCCAGCCCTCGTAACCATGTAGACGCCGCCCCCGAACAGCAGTACAGTCACGCCGAGCACCACCCACAGATACCGCGACCGGTAGGGATCGAGTAGCCGTCGCTTGGCGACGACCAGCCAACTCATCCGTCTGCTCCGGTGTAGGCGGCGAACAGTTCGTCAAGTGACACCTCACTGGTTTCGATGTCGAGCACCGACGCGCCGTTCTGCCGGAGTGTATCAATGACAGCAACCTTCTGACGGGCTGGACACGACACGGAGACGACGCCGTCAGTATCGGAAACCGAGACGTTTCTCACGTCGGGAAGCTGTCTGACCGATTCGATCGTCTCACCCGGCTGGCTGTCGAGTGTTACCCGAAGCGTTTCTGAGGTCCCGACGGTCTCCTGCAGTCCTCCGATGCTGTCTTCTGCGACGATCGTTCCGTCCACGAGAATGCCGACGCGATCACACACTGCTTGGACCTGTCCGAGGATGTGGCTAGAGAAAAACACCGTCGCGCCGCGGTCACACTCCTCACGGACGATCGTCCGCATCCTGCGCGCGCCGTTGGGATCCAATCCGGTTGAGGGCTCATCGAAAATGAGCAGTTCCGGCTCGCCGACCAACGCCAATGCCAGCGCCAGCCGCTGTTCCATTCCTTTCGAAAAACCACCGACGGCCCGATCTGCGACCGATCCGAGTCCGACGCGATCTAGCACGGCGTCCGAGTCGTCGTCTGTGTCCATCGATTCGATGGCGAATTCGACGTGATTGCGGGCGCTCAGGTGGCCGTCGAGATGGTACGCGTCTGGAAGCACACCGACGCGACGATGCACCGCCTTCGTCTCCTGCTGTGCATCCAACCCGAACACGGTCGCCGTTCCAGCAGTGGGCCGGACGTAATCGAGCACCACGTCGATCATCGTCGACTTTCCGGCACCGTTCGGTCCGAGGAGACCGAACACCTCTCCCGCGTGAACGGTGAGATCGACATCCCGAAGCGCAACGATATCGTCGAACTGCTTGTGAAGTGACTCCAATTCGATTGCGGCCATTGATCGAACGCTCAAACCACTCCGGGTATATGTTTTGTGTACATCAGATTGCTACGTATGGTATTCATTAGCAAGGAGTCCGTAGCGAAGCACATCGACGTACTCTCCCTCGACGAACCCTTCCTGGCGGAACCGACCTTCTTGGGTAAAACCCGCTTTTTCCAACACCCGATGTGATCCCGGATTTCCCGCGTAGGCGCGGGCATACACCTTGTTGAGCCGTCGTTCGTCGAACGCGTAGCCACAGAGCAGCTTCACTGCGTCGGTGGCGTAGCCGTTGCCCCACTGTTCGGGAACGACCATGTAGCCGATTTCGACCACGCCATCCACTTCGTTCGGGGGCTTGAGGCTGATGCTCCCGACGGGGGTGCCATCGACACACATCGACAGATGCGTTCCCGCACGTTCACCGAGCGACTCGATCCACTCCCGTTCCGCTGTGTGATTCATCGCCTCGACAGAACCGATCGAGATTCGGACGCGCGGATCGTTGATAAGCCGCTGGAAGAACTCGGCGTCGTCGTCCTCGATCGTCCGGAGGCTCACGTCCGTACCCTCCAGAAATACTGGTCCAGGCATACACAGCTGATAGAAAGCGATCATCTTGAACGTATTTGATATATGATATCGAGTTGCACGCCTGAAACTGCAACCGACGGTCGCTACTACGTACCCCCCTATCGCTCTGTATGGAGCAACCGGATCTCACCGGACGGACAGCACTCATAACGGGAAGCGCGACGGGCATCGGTCGCGGGTTGGTTTCGGCGGTCGCCGAGTGTGGCGCGGACGTCGCGGTCCACTACTATACGAGCGCCGACGCGGCGCAGAAAACGGCACAAACAGCGTGCGAGCGCCATGGCGTCCGAACGACGGTTGTGCAGGGTGACGTTACCGATCCTGACGCCGTTGATGGGCTGTTCGACGCGATCGAAACCGAACTCGGTAGCGTCGATCTCCTCGTGAACAACGTCGGCGACTTCGCACCGACACACTGGGAAGACATTGACTGGGAGACGTGGAACCGCGTGCTGGATACGAACTTCAACGCCACGTATCTCTGCTCGAAACGCGCGCTGGCACCGATGCGCGACGCCGAATTCGGACGGATCGTCAATATTGGCTACGCAAGCGCCGAGAAAGGGCTGGTCAGTCCGACGAACTTCCCATATTTCGTAGCCAAAGCTGGCGTGCTCATGTTCACACGGATGCTCGCAGCTGATACCCAAGGAGACGGCATCACCGTCAACGCCGTGTCACCGTACGTCGTCGAAACGTCCGATGCGTTTCCCGAGGCGCTCCCGCGGGACCGTCCTGCAACGCTGACGGACGTGATCGATCCTGTCCTGTTCTTTCTCGGCGGCACGGCGTACATCAGCGGGCAGAACATTGAGGTTGATGGCGGGTGGCTTCCGGAAACAGTGTAGCGATCAGAAAAACCCGAGGAGATCGTCGCGCTTGGCCTCATGAAGGTGGTGTCTGACCGCGTCGGTGAGTGGAGTGATCTGGCCGCGCTTTGCGCTGATCGGGGCGATCGTCTCGTCCCACTGCTGCCACGGGGGAACGAGTCCAAGCCGATCACAGAGCGCATCAAGGCGGTCGTCGCGGTCATCGACCTTATCCATCTTGTTGACGGCCACGACCGGTGGGATTCCGACGTCCCGAAGGAAATGGAACAGTTCCACGTCGTGGGGGATTTCCCCGCGTTCTGAGTGCCGGTCGATGATGTCGATGGCGCTCTTGCCGTCAACCACGACCACCCCGGCGAGGATCGACTCGGCGTAGTTTTCGACATACCGGACGACGTCCGTTTTGATCGCTTCGCGGCGCTCTTCGGGCACTCCTTCCATGAACCCAAACCCGGGGAGATCAGTGAGTACGAAGTCCTCAGCGACCCAATCGTAGTGGTTGGGCGAGCGGGTCACACCGGGCTTTGATCCGGTCGACACCGTGTGTCCGGTCAACTCGCGCATCAGTGTGGATTTCCCCACGTTCGAGCGACCGACGAGCACGACCTCCGCGGATCGATCCGGACGGCTATCGAACATGGTCGTTACTCCGTCGATTCGAACGGCAGTTCGATCGTGTGATCGATCCGGTCGATCGCCGTTTCGAGCAGTTCGTCGACGCCTTCCTCCTCGGCAACGCTGAGATGCAGATCGGCGTCTAGCTCTCGCGACCGGTCGGCTTTGGCACAGACGGTCACCACTGGCACCCCGGCGAATCGGGATTCGAGCTCATCTCTGAGCGCGAGCTGTACGTCGACCGGATAGCCACACGACGCGCTAGCATCGACGAACACGAGGATACAGTCGGCGAGGTGAGTAAGCGCGCTCACGGCTTGGGATTCGATGTCGTTGCGATCCGCCGCTGGCCGGTCTAGCAGTCCCGGCGTGTCGATGAGTTGGTATCGGATGTGGTTGCGCTCGATGTGACCGACTTGCACCCGTTTGGTGGTAAACGGGTACGACGCGATCTCGTTTCGGGCGTTGGTCACGTGGTTCACGAACGTCGATTTGCCGACGTTCGGGTAGCCGGCGATGACGATCGCCGGCTCATCCGGACGGATGTCGGGAAGCTGCTTGAGCTGGTCGCGTGCCGCGTTGAGCGCTTGGAGATCCTCGGACACCTCGCGTGTGACATCAGCGAGCCGAGCGAACGCCTGCTTTCGAAACAGCCGTGCAGTTTCAGTCTCCCCCCGGAGCCGAGACTGATACTCCGAACGGATCTCGGCGGCCTTCTCGCTGGCCCACATCACTTCCGAGAGGTGTTGTTTGAGCGCATCGACGCCACCGTCGGCCACGGCGTCGGCCAGCTCGTGATAAAACGGGTCGAGCGCGTCGAAATCCGGCCACGTCGTCGAAACGTTCTGTAGATTATCGGAAATGATATTCGAGGCTGTGACCAGCATCGACTGTTGTGCCTCGATGCCGGATTTCGCTCGTCCCGCCCGAGCGGCCCGAGAAAACGCTGTATCGATGAGTTCCTCCGACCGAGGGACGGTCGGCAAATCCTCGAACGTCATACACGGACTACCAGTCCGGCAGGTAAAAGCACGTTCGTTGAACCGACGTCCGCTCGGCCAGTGCACGAAACGATTTAACAGGGAGCGCACTACATGGAATATGACCAATTGGCGCGCTGTCGTCATCGGTTTTCTGGTCGAACTGGTGCTCGGACTGATCGGCTTTGCCGTTCCGGTGTTGGGCCACGCTGCTGCCGGTCTGCTAGGGGGATTCGTCGCCGGTTACCTCGCGGGTGGTGGGCTAGGTCGTGGTGCGTGGCACGGGCTGCTCGCGGGAGCGTTGGGTGGCATCCTACTGGGTATCGTCGTCCTCCTCGGCGGAACGGTCATCGGGGGGATCGCTGCCGGTCCCGTCGGACTGCTCGGGGGACTCGGTCTCGGCGTGATCGCGATTTTGGTGGCGTTGTTGACCGCGATACCGAGCGCGATCACCGGCGCACTCGGCGGTGCCGTCGCGTGAGGTCACCGCCGACGCTCTAGCTCTTCAAGGAGATCCTCTAGCTGCATATCGTACATCGCGAGCAACACGAGCAAGTGATAGACGATGTCGGCGCTTTCGTGAGCGATCTCTTCGTGATCGTTGTCCTTCGCAGCCAGAACGAGTTCCGTGCTTTCCTCTCCCAACTTCTCAAGCACAGCGTTCGATCCCTTTTCGTGGGTAAACAGAGCCATCCGGTAACGTTTCCTTTCGGTCTTCGATCACTTCGAACAGCTCCGCGAGCACCTCACTCATCGAATTCCTCCTCCGTGGACGGCCACACGTCGGGACCGGAACCATCGATTACCTCGCGGATGTCGTGGAGTTGGAGATACTGCTCCGGATCGTCCCCCCCACCATCGAATACGTCTGGTGCGATTTCGATCGGGGCGTTCGTCCGGGCGGCAAGCGCGAGAGCGTCGCTCGGACGAGAATCGATCACGACAGACTCCCGTGGAGTGTCGAGATGAAGATCGGCGAAGTACGTCCCGTCTTCGACCGCCGTAATAGCCACGTGATCGATCCGACCACCGAGTTCTTCGATCCCATCGAGCAACAGATCGTGTGTGAGCGGTCGGCCGATGTCGTCGGCGTCGAGACCACGGACGATACTCGTGGCCTCCGAGAAACCGATAAAGATCGGCAGGAGATCCGTTTCGTCCTCGTCGTCGGGCGCGAGTGTGACGACCGGAACTGCACCCCGCTGTGTGCCCGCTACTCGGACGCCTTCGATGGATGCGTTCATACAACAACTGTAGAGCGCGCACGGCAAAACCCCTCGGGAACGTCAGTACAAACGATCGGTATCGAACAGCGCGAGATCGTGCAGTCGCGTGTCGGAGGTGAGTTCGGGATGGAACGACGTGCCCACGACCGGGCCTTCCCGAACGGCGACTGGGTTGCCGTCGTACTCTGCGAGCACCTCGACGTCCGATCCCGCTGCGTCGATGAGAGGTGCACGAATGAACACTGACGGAAACGGCGTCTCTAGCCCATCGATCCGGAGCTGTGTCTCGAAACTATCGCGTTGCCGGCCGAACGCGTTCCGATCGACCGATACGTCGAGAAGGTTCAACGATCGAACGCGTTCGTCTTTCGGATCTCGACTGGCGACGATCAACCCGGCACACGTGGCAAACAACGGATTGCCCGCTTCGACGTGGCTCGTGATCTCCCCGTCGATCCCCTGTTTCCGGAGCAGTCGGGAGATCGTCGTCGACTCGCCACCAGGCATGAGAACCATGTCACAGTCCGGAACCACCCCTGACGTTCGGATCTCGCGGACGTCCGGATCCACGTCATGACGGCGAGCAGCGCGTCGAATCGCCATCTCGTGCTCCGTAACGTCACCCTGAACAGCGATGACACCGACAGTGAGAGTCATCTATTGAGATTTGTTGGTGGCACAACGGAAAAGCGCCGCGTTACAGCGCGTTGAGAACGATAATGAGAACGCCGAACAGAACACCGAACGCGACGACGGTGCGCGGATCAATCCGGGGTGCGTTGCGGTCTTCAGAGTCGAAATACCGGACCAACCCGGCACTCGACATCAGCCCGCCTGAACTTTGTCCTTTACTCATACGAATACATTCGGACCATCGTTTGTAGGCGTTTCGGCGTGGGAGGGTACAGTGGATAGTGAAAACCCTTATTCCGACGGCTTGGTTAGCTTTGGTGTACGATGACCATCACGCTGAAGGATTTCTATGCGGACTGGTGTGGCCCGTGTAAGACCCAAGATCCGATCCTCGAAGAGCTCCACGAAGACTGGGGAGATCGGTTCGAGGTCGAAAAAGTGAACGTCGACGAACAACAGGACGTTGCCAACGAGTATCAGGTACGATCGTTGCCGACGCTCATCATCGAAAACGAGGAGGGCGTCGTCGAGCGCTTCGTCGGCGTTACACAGCGCGACGACATCGAAACCGCGCTCGAAAAGGCAGGAGCGTAACCAAGGAGACGACGAGATGCGGTATGAGGGGTATCAATCGTTACAGACGGCTGCTTCCGCGTTTTCTGTCCCGATCTCACCAGTGATCTCATACAGATTCTGCCGGGCATCAGCGAAGTAAACGTCCTCATCGACTGCGTCGATTCCTTCGAGTCGTTCGAGTGCGTACCGCACCGTACGCGCGGACAACATCGACTCTTCGACGATACCCTTTTGCGTCAACGGACCGTTGTACTCAAGGACTTTGTAGACGAGTTTCGCGCTCGGGGGGAGATCGACAAGACCCTCTGTGGCCGTATCACTCATTTTCTCGATACTCACACGTTCAGGGCGTATAAAGATTGAGGCAAATCATGCTGACAAATCAGGAATATCAACATAATGTACATGATATGTATGGAAAACACTTTGTGGTCATACAGTATGGAGGACGTCAAACCGTTCTGATCCTGCCGATACGGGATGAGAGACACAATCGAACGGTTTTTGCGGCCAGCCAGCCGACGTAGTGGCATGGCAACCGATACGACTGATGCCCACAGCGACTATCTACGCGGGGTAACAGTCACGGCGTTGTCCGCCGTTCTCGGGATCACCGCGGCCTATGGCTCTCTCGTCGTCACTGGTGACGTGGCCCCAGCAGAGACCGCGACGAGTTCCACTGTGGTGTACGTGCTCGCGGCGGCCATCGCGGTGCAGTTCCCGATACTCAAACTGAGTGGGCTCAAAGACGAGTTTTCAGGGAAGGACATCCTTTATGTTTCATTCATGACGTTTGCGGTTTGGTTCGTCAGCCTAACAGTCCTTCTCACCGCTGGAGTGAGCGTCTGATGGCGGACGATAGCATCGCTGTCGTGGATCTCGACCGGTGTCAGCCCGACCGGTGTAACTACGAGTGTGCAAACTACTGTCCACCCAACCGAACCGGGAAGGAGTGCATCACCAAACGCGGTGAGGAGACCGTTCGAGGGACGGCGGATCAAGTGCAGATCTCCGAAGAGATCTGCTTAGGAGAGTCGTGTGGGATCTGCGTCACGAAGTGTCCGTTCGATGCTATCGAGATTATCAATCTCCCCCAAGAGTTGGACCAGACACCGGTTCACCGCTACGGCGAGAACTCCTTCGCCCTCTATGGGCTACCTGTTCCACAGGAAGGGTCGGTGACCGGGATTCTCGGACCCAACGGGATCGGGAAAACGACCGCGGTTCGGATCCTTGCCGACGAGATCCAACCGAACCTCGGCGACTACGACACTACTCCCGATTGGGACACCGTGATCGACGAATACCGAGGCACCGAACTCCAATCCTATTTGGAGAAGTTACAAACCGGCACCGTCACGGTCGCACGAAAGCCCCAGTACGTCGATAAGATCCCGAATCAGTTCGATGGGAACACTCGCGAGCTACTCGCTGGGGCGGACGAACGGGGCGTCGTCGACGATCTCATCGAACGGCTGTCGATCGGTCCAGTCGTCGACCAGCCGATCGACACGCTTTCGGGCGGTGAGCTACAGCGCGTCGCGCTCGCGGCAACGCTGTCCCGTGATGCGGACTTTTATTTCCTCGATGAGATCACGCCGTATCTGGACATTGGACAGCGGGTAACCGCAGCGCGACTCATTCGAGAACTCGCAGCTAACGGCGATCGGTCGATGCTCGTCGTCGAGCACGATCTCGCGGTGCTCGATCTGCTTGCAGACACCATCCACGTCGCATACGGTGAGCCCGGTGCGTTCGGCGTCATCACACCACCCAAATCGACGCGACAGGGCATCAACGAGTATCTCACCGGCTATCTGGAGTCCGAGAACATGCGTATCCGGCCCGAAGCGATCGAGTTCGAGCAACACGCCCCCCGAACGGCCTCGACGGGTGACGTCCTCGTCGAGTATCCGGATCTCGTCAAATCCTACGGGGAAAACGAGTTCTCTTTGACGGTCGAATCGGGTATGATCCGGGAAAAGGAGGTGCTCGGGGCGGTCGGACCCAACGGGATCGGAAAATCCACGTTTGCGAAGCTTCTCACTGGATCGCTCGAACCGACGGAGGGATCGGTCGACACCCATCTCGACATCGCGTACAAGCCACAATACATCGAGATCGACGAACCGATGCGGGTTGATGCCTTCCTCTCTTCGATCACCGATCAGTTCGGTTCCTCCTACTGGGAGACGGAGATCGCACAGCCGCTCCAGCTTGAACGGATCATGGAACAGACGCTCACGGATCTGTCAGGTGGGGAGCGCCAGCGGGTCGCTATCGCCGCGTGTTTGTCCGAAGAGGCCGACCTTTACCTCCTGGACGAGCCGTCTGCTCACCTCGACGTCGAACAGCGCGTGCTCGCCACCCGCGCCATCCGTCGTTACACCGAAAACCACGACGCCACTGCGCTGGTCATCGACCACGACACGTACATGATCGATCTCCTCGCGGATCGACTTCTCGTCTTCAACGGCACTCCTGCCACCGACGGCCATGCCTCATCGCCCGTCGGTATGCGGGAAGGTATGAACCAGTTCCTCAGCAACCTCGGAGTCACGTTCCGACGTGATCAGCGGACGACACGCCCGCGAATCAACAAGCCCGGTAGCCAACTCGATCGGGAACAGAAAGCAGCTGGCGAATACTACTACGCCCCACAAGAGGAGTAACTCTCAAACCACGACTACGACCACGGGAGCTTCGACCGATTGTCACCCGTTTATGTCCGTAGTTGGTACCACGCGGCGATCACCACGGTCCCGACCACCAGACCGACCGGGAGCGCGATATGGAACTGTATCGGTTGGGGCAGTGGATCGTACAGAGAAACGACTCCTACGAGAAATGCGATCAACACGAGTGCGGCCCCACCCCGAACCGTGGCATCCCTTCTCATGTCCATCATACTAACTATTATATTGCGTACGATACAAATCTTTCGCCTATTTACCATGAATATATTGGTAACTGACGGGGGCCATTGCGTTCCATCGCAGTAGTGGTTGCCTTTCGAACGGTTTGGTATGATCGGAGCAACACAGTATTTAGTGTATTAACCGACTGCAACTGCCACAGAGAAACTGTTCTTTCACGTCGACCTCTCGGACGGTCGGTGAGAAGTTCATCACACATCGTTTGTTGTCACAGTGTTCGAGTCCGAGCGTATGTCCGATCTCGTGGATCACTTCCTTTCTGACCCGGTCTGCAAACACTTCCCTACCGGAGTTGGTTGCCAGTCCACCGTCGGTGGTTGTTTGGAGACGATACGTAGAGACGACG
Source organism: Halocatena salina (assembly GCF_023115355.1). Classification (NCBI taxonomy): domain Archaea; kingdom Methanobacteriati; phylum Methanobacteriota; class Halobacteria; order Halobacteriales; family Natronomonadaceae; genus Halocatena; species Halocatena salina. The sequence continues at coordinate 212,151 of NZ_CP096019.1, read as the reverse complement.
CTGCCGTTACCATCGAGGTAGGCGAGTCCGAAGACGTAGTTTCGACGGCGATAAAAGAGATCTTTTGCGGTAAGCGCGATGTTTTTGCCACCGGAACCGATACGACTGGCGAGTTCGATGAACTCCTCAGCACGGTACTGGTTTCGGTTTGAATCGTACGCGCCGTCGGGAATCGGCTGCTCTTCGTGGACAGTGACATCACACTCGTACACGGAACGGAGGCCAGAGGAGGCCTCGCGTTTTACAGCCGCAGGAACATCACCGACCGGCACGATGTCAACATGCATAGAAAGGGATTAGAACGGACCGGCTATAAATATCCCGACGTGACGACATCCCGAACGCGCGAGGCGTTGGTCGACCGTCTCGCCAGTTACGAGACGGTCATCGAGGTCGGCATCGGTGCTCGGACCGACGTCGCAACCGCGCTTGCCAATCGCACAGAGGTCATCGCGGTCGATGTACAGGAGTGTTCGGTCCCACCGGGCGTTACGTTCGTTCGAGATGATATCACCGCACCACAGTCGGAAGTGTACACGACAGGGGATGCGATCTACGCCCTGAACTGTCCACCGGAGTTACAACGGCCGCTCTGGTCGATCGCTCGGGACGTGGACGCGGACTGTTTGTTTACGACGCTCGGGAACGATCCGGCGTTGCCCCGCGTCGAATCCGAAACGCTGCCGGGTGAGACTCTGTTTCGGGTTCGTACCGAACGGGGTGAACTGCCGTGAGGATCGATGCCGTCGTCCTCGATATCGATGGCGTACTCGTCGACGTGGCCGACTCCTATCGCCGGGCCATCGTCGAGTCGGTGTTGCATGTCTATGGGGATACGATTCCGAAAAGCGATGTCCAACTGTTCAAGAACGCTGGCGGGTTCAACAACGACTGGGAACTCACGCACGCGACAGCGCTGTACGTTCTCGCGCGCAAGGAAGGGCTAGCCTACGATCTGGCGACGTTCACCGACGCGATCGAGGCGAGCGGCGGCGGGCTTGAGGGCGCACGAACCGTTATCGCCAACGCGGTCGATCCCGACGTCCGAGAACGGGTTTATGCGCGGTGGGACCGAGATCGTCTTACCACCGTTTTCCAGCAGCTGTATCTCGGGAGTGACCTGTATCAGAGCCTTCATGAAAACGAGCCGGACTTGGAAACGGAGGGGTTCATTCACGACGAACCGGTGTTCGTCACACCAGACACTGTGACGTGGCTCGCTGATCAACCGCTCGGGATCGTCACCGGTCGACCCGCAGCCGAGGCTGCGCTCGCGCTCGATCGGACCGGGATAGACGTTTCGGACGAGCGGCTGTTCACGATGGACAGCAATACACCCGGAAAACCGGCGCCCGACGCGCTGATCGATCTCACCAAGCAGTTCGGCAACGGAACGAACCGCGTGGCGTTCGCAGGCGACACGCTCGACGACATCAAAACGGTCCACAACGCGGCTGACGCCGATCCTGAACACGATTATTTCGCCATCGGTGTTCAATCCGGTGGGCTTTCGGGGGAGAGTGGCCATCAGGCGTTCGAAAACGCGGGTGCTCACATGGTCGTCGAAACCGTCAACGAACTCCCAACGATACTGGAGTAATCAAAGACGGACAGTCCGCCCAACTATCGGCCGATCGGTGACTCAGACTTAGGTCGATGACTCGTCTTCGACGTCGTCGAAGTCGGCATCGACATACTCCTGATCGTCGCTACCAGTGCCCGCTGCACCAGCGCCTGCTGCGCCAGCACCAGCACCGGCTCCGGCTGCACCGGCACCACCGGGACCTGCGCCAGCACCGCCAGCCTGTTGCTGATACATGTGCTTGCCGATCTCCTGTAGCTCTTCGGAGAGCTGTTCCGTCGCGTCGGTGAGTTCTTCGGTCGTGGCGTCCTCGTCTTCGAGCGTCTCTTCGAGCGATTCCATCGCGTCCTCGATGTCATCGCGGATCTCGTCGGTGATCTCGTCTTCGTTCTCTTCGAGGAGCGTTTTGGCTTGTTGGACGGTCGATTCTGCGGTGTTACGGGCCTCAATCCGCTCGCGGCGTTTTTCGTCTTCCTCGGCGTGGGCCTCGGCGTCCTCTTTCATCTGCTCGATCTCTTCGTCGGAAAGCCCAGTACCGCCTTCGATGGTGATCGATTCGGCGTTGCCGCCTTGTTCTTCCTCGGCTTCGACGTTGACAATGCCGTTCTCGTCGATATTGAACGTCACTTCGATCTGTGGCGTCCCGGCTGGAGCAGGCGGGATGCCGTCGAGTTGGAACGCTCCCAACAGCTCGTTTTCGTTTGCGACTTCCCGCTCGCCCTGGAAGACGCGCACTTGGACGCTCTGTTGGTTGTCAGCGGCCGTGGTGAAGATCTTCGACTCTTTGGTTGGGATGGTGGTGTTCTTCTCGATGAGTCGCTCGAACAGACCACCTTTGACCTCGATCCCGAGCGAGAGCGGCGTTACGTCGAGCAACACGATGTCGTCGACTTCCCCACCGAGAACGCCACCCTGAATGGCCGCTCCGAGCGCGACGGCCTCGTCAGGATTGACGTTTTTCTTCGGCTCTTGTCCGGTGAGCTTCTCGACTTGCTCTTGGATCATCGGCATCCGGGTCGATCCCCCCACGAGGATCACGTCATCGATGTCGTTTTTGGAGTAGCCAGCGTCGGCCAGCGCCTGCTCCGTCGGCTCGATCGTCCGCTTGACGAGATCTTCCGTGAGTGCCTCGAACTTCGCCCGCGTGAGCTTCGTTTCGAGCGTGAGCGGTCCCGAGTCGGTCGTTGCGATGAACGGGAGGTTGATATTCGTCTCTTTGCGGCTCGAAAGTTCGACCTTCGCGTCTTCTGCGGCGTCTTTCAAGCGTTGGAGCGCCTGACGTTCCTCGCGGAGATCCTTGCCGTGTTCCTCCTCGAAGTCGTCGGCCAACCAGTCGATGATCGCCTGATCCCAGTCGTCGCCACCCAGTTCGTTGTCACCGTTAGTGGCAACCACCTCGTACACACCGCCTCCGAGATCGAGAAGAGAAACGTCGAACGTCCCACCGCCGAGGTCGAACACGAGTACGGTTTGGTCGGTGTCGTCATCGAGTCCGTAGGCCATCGACGCAGCCGTCGGCTCGTTGACGATGCGTTCGACCTCGAACCCGGCGATCTCACCGGCGTCTTTGGTGGCCTGTCGCTGACTGTCCGAGAAGTACGCCGGGACCGTAATTACGGCCCGTTCGATTTCCTCGCCGAGATACTCCTCGGCGTCACGTTTGATCTTCTGGAGGATCATCGCGGAGATCTGCTCGGGCGTGTACTCCTCGCCATCGATGTCGACCGTGTACCCATCTTCACCGATGTGTCGCTTGATCGATTCGATGGTCCGCTCCGGATTCTGGACGGCCTGGTTTTTCGCCGGGCCACCGATGAGTCGCTCCTCGTCGGTAAACGCGACGACTGAGGGCGTCGTCCGGTCGCCTTCGGCGTTGACGATCAGTTCGGGATCGCCACCTTCCATCACTGCAAACGCACTGTTTGTCGTCCCAAGATCGATACCAAGAATCTTGTTACTCGCCATGTTACTCGTCCCTATTGCTGTCGAACCGTTAAACCTTGCTGAATACAGTGTCTCACACAACGGTTCTATTCCGTCGATTTCGTGTGATTGTGGGTATGATATCTTAGGTGAAAATAGGCGCTAAGAGACAAACGAGGATCATCCTGAAAGACGAGAAAGCCTTTACTGTCGAATGGGCTAGGATGGAGCAATGGTACTCGACAATCTCGGCAGCTCGCTCCGCGGGACGCTTTCTACGCTTCAAGGTAAGTCCCGGCTGAGCGAGGAGGACGTAGCGGAGGTCGTAAAAGAGATCCAACGTTCGCTGTTGCAGGCCGACGTTGATGTTAGTTTGGTGATGGAACTCTCTGATTCGATCGAGCAGCGTGCACTCGATGAGGATCCCCCAGCAGGGACGAGTGCTCGGGATCACGTGCTCCGGATCGTATACGAGGAGATGGTGTCGCTCATCGGGGAGAGCACTGAGATTCCCCTCGAATCACAAACTGTCCTCCTCGCAGGTCTCCAGGGATCGGGGAAAACGACATCGGCAGCGAAGATGGCGTGGTGGTTCTCGAAGAAAGGACTTCGCCCAGCCGTGATTCAGACCGACACGTTCCGACCCGGGGCGTACGATCAGGCGAAACAGATGTGTGAGCGCGCGGAAGTCGAGTTCTACGGCGATCCCGACGCCGACGATCCCGTCCAAATCGCCCGCGATGGATTGGCAGCGACGGACGACTGTGACGTCCACATCGTGGATACAGCGGGTCGACACGCGCTCGAATCGGAATTGATCGACGAGATCGAAGAGATCGATAGCCTCGTCGATCCCGACATCAGTCTGCTGGTGCTCGATGCGGCGATCGGACAAGGAGCCAGCGATCAAGCCAAGGAGTTCGAGCGGGCCATCGGTATCGATGGGGTCGTCATCACCAAACTCGACGGGACGGCCAAAGGTGGCGGTGCGCTTGCGGCCGTAAACGAGACCGATTCGACGATCGCCTTCCTCGGAACGGGCGAGACGGTGCAGGACGTCGAACGGTTCGAGCCGAGCGGGTTCATCTCCCGGCTGCTGGGCATGGGTGATCTCAAACAGCTCTCCGAGCGCGTCGAGCGCGCAATGGAGGAGACTCAGGCCCAAGAGGAAGACTGGGAGCCTGAAGACCTCATGAAGGGCCAGTTCACCCTCAACGACATGCGAAAACAGATGCAGGCGATGAACCGGATGGGTCCCCTCGATCAGGTGATCGATATGATTCCGGGCTTTGGCGGCAACATCCGCGATCAGCTCCCCGACGACGCGATGGACGTCACACAGGATCGGCTTCGAGATTTCGACGTCATCATGGACTCGATGACCGACGACGAACTCGAACATCCTCGATCGGTCGGTGCAGACCGCGTCAAACGCATCGCACGCGGCTCCGGACAGCCTCCCGAGCGGGTCCGTGAACTGCTCGAACAACACCGGATGATGGAGCAGATGCTCAAACAGTTCCAGGGGATGGGCGACAGCGACATGCAACGAATGATGAAGAAGATGGACAACAAAGGTGGCGGACTCGGTGGGCTCGGTCCGTTCTAACGGAGCCGTGATGATCGCTCGGATCGAAATAACGCTTCGTCGAACCTAATGTCTAATTTCTAATATAGAATAGTAGCGAAGGATATTAGTCTAGAGAAGGGTAGCACAAATCATGAAAACGTCACACTGTGTCCGAATCACGGATGCACGGGAGATGACGCTTGATGATGATTCGGTAGAGCTGGTGGTAACGTCACCACCGTATCCGATGATCGAGATGTGGGATGAACTGTTTTCGGAGCTATCTCCGGGGGTCCGTCAGGCCCTCACAGAGGAAAACGGAACGAGGGCGTTCGAGTTGATGCACGAGGAGCTCGACGCGGTCTGGGAGGAACTCAGCCGCGTCCTCGTCGATGGTGGCATCGCGTGTATCAACGTCGGGGATGCGACCCGAAAAGTCGGCGAGGGATTTCGTGTTTATCAGAATCACGTTCGGATCAGCGAAGCGATGAAAGAGTTGGGCTTCGAGCCGTTGCCGGACGTGCTCTGGCGTAAGCCGGCGAACTCGGGAACGAAGTTCATGGGCAGTGGCATGGTGCCGCCGAACGCGTACGTCACCCTCGAACACGAGTACATCCTCGTGTTCCGGAACGGGTCCCAGAGGCGTCGTTTCGCGGTCGGGTCGGACCAGCGGTATCAGTCGGCGTACTTCTGGGAAGAGCGCAATCAGTGGTTTACCGACGTGTGGACCGACATCAACGGCACGACCCAACTACTCGAACCAGAACGAGAGCAGGCGACGGAAACTGAGACCGATACGGACGACGTTCGGGATCGGTCCGGAGCGTTTCCACTCGCCATCCCATATCGGTTGATCAATATGTATTCCGTATACGGCGACACTGTTCTCGATCCGTTCTGGGGAATCGGAACGACGACCCTCGCCGCGATGATCGCGGGTCGCAACTCGGCCGGCTACGAGATCGAATCCGCGTTCGCTGACATCTTCGAGCGACGGATCACCGATCTCGGTGCGCTGTCGGAGGCGGTCGTCGATGATCGTCTCGATGATCACCGAGCGTTCATCGAGCAACGCCTTACCGAAGAGGACGAGGGCTACGAGGCGACCCACTACGATTTCCACGTGATGACGAAACAGGAAACGGATATTCAGTTTCACTCGGTATCGGACGTGACTCGTTCCTCGATCGACACCGGGACCGAATACGTGGTGACACACGATCCCGTCGTCTCTACGGAGTCCGGCATCATCGACAGTCTCGAACGAGCAAAGATCGATTCGTTATCCGATTTGTGACTCGAATCGACCGTCTTTTTGTGATTAGCGACCCCCGGTAGCATATGGGTGTTCGAGCAGTCGCTATCAGGGCTTACCGAGAGGGATTGGGTGCCCTCAGCGCGAGCACGATCGGAAGTCTTCTCGCTGGAATCGTTCTGAGCGGGCTAAAGGCAGAATTCCGGGTGCTGCCCGGGTTACTCGTGCTCGTGCCTGCGCTGCTTGCCACTCGTGGAAACGTGTACGGTTCGCTCGGTGCTCGCATCGCCACCGCGCTCCATCAAGGGCTTCTCACGCCGTCTCTGTTCTCTCATGCTGAACGACAACGACTCAAATCGGCAGTCGTCGCTGCACTCGCGAGCGGGATACTCACGAGTGCATTCGCTGCCATTGCGGCGTCCGTTTTTCTCTGGGTGCTCTCCGAGCCGGCCGCGTTGCGCGCCCTCCTCGCCGTCGCAGTGCTGGCCGGACTGCTTTCGGGGATCGCGTTGTCAGTCATCGTCATCGCCGTCGTGTTCGTCGGGTACCGACGTGGGTACAATCCGGATACTCTGGTCGGGCCGGCCGTAACGACCACCGGCGACATCTTCGGTGTCTTCTTTCTGTATCTCGCGGTCAAGGTGGTGCTTGCGCTGTGACGACCGACTGGACCGTCCGGGCCATTATGCGCGCGACGCTACCCGTGCTGTTTGTACTGACGCTCATCGAGATCGGGAGTGGACTCGTACTCAACGAGTTCGAAGCGGCGTTGTTGCGGTACCCCACGCTGTTGGTGCTCGTTCCGGTGGTCATCGGAACGGCCGGTAATCTCGGCAGTATACTTGCTTCTCGGCTCTCGACGGCGCTTCATCTCGGGACGTTGTCCTTCGGCATGGATGCGCTGTTGGTTGGCAATGCCCTCGCCACGGTCGTGCTCGCGTTCACTGTGTTTCCGGGCGTTGGCATCGGTGCGTGGACGCTCACGACCCTCCTCGGAACCGCACAGCTTCCCGTCGTAACGGTCCTCCTGGTTGCAGTGGGGAGTGGGGGAGCGTTGGCCGTAATCACGGTGCTCGTTACGGTCGCCGCGACCTACATCGCTTACCGGCTCCAACTGGATCCCGACGACGTGGTGATCCCGGTCGTCACGAACGTCTGTGACGTTCTTGGAGTCATCGTGCTGTTCGTCGTGGTCCAGCTGATCGTCTAGCCGCGATAACTCCGCTCGGAAGCAACTACTACCTGAGGAGGTTCTTTCTCTCGGTTTCGGACAGCTCGGTAGCGACAGTGTTCATCGAGCAGTGTTCACACTCCATTGCCGGGTTCATGCTTTTACCGTACACCCTGACCGGACGGCCGAAGAGAAACCACGCATCGAGCTGGTGGCGTTCGATGATCGCGTCGGCTGCTTCCCCGCAGTTTTGACACCACTGTTCGTCCGTTGCAGGAACCTGATAGGTGACTTTCGACCGTCCGAAGCCAGCGGCATCGAACGCCTCGTCTTTCGTGGTTTCGATGAGATCCTCGACCGGGTACGGATCGTCGATGATCTCGTTGTCAAAGCCCGTGGTGGTCCGGTCGTCGACTGAAAGCCGCTGTCCGACTCGAACGGTGTTCTCGTAACCGAGTATAACAACGTTGATATCAGCGTCACGTCCCGTGACCGTCACCTCGTGGCCGTACCCGACGACGTACACATCGATGTCGGTCGACGTCCGATCGATTTCGACAGTGTGGTGTGCCCCGGTAACGTACACGCCCGTTTCGGGGTCTTCGATGGCATCCGACTGTCGCCATCCCGTCGTGGTGCTGTCATACACCCGTGTATCCGTAGGAACGTCGATTTCCGCGGCCGAATACGTGTTCTCAGCGCCATCGGTCGAAACGGTTCGTGCTGCGTGCACCGGAACGAACACGTCCTCGGCGTCAGTAACGATGAGATCCCCAGCGACCCCACCATTTCGTACGTATCCGTCTTCGAGATCGCCACGAACGGTCGTTTCAGCGTCGATCGCGGAGGGTGCATCTCCCAAGGAAAGATGCGTGAACACGTTTTCCGGATTGCTCGCTATCAGATCGCCATCGACGCCCTCCATCTGGATGAACACGTCGTCGGGATCGCGGATCTCGATCGGTGCGTCCAACGAACCGGTCAGTGTTACGTCGCCGCTGTAGGTCGTCGCGGAATCACTCATACGTACCATTTTGATTTTGATTTACATCAATCTGTTTGGATACGACAATCCGTTGTGAGTGGTGGGTCGATGTCTGACGATTCGATGTCTGTAACCGCTGTGAGGTGTGTTCGAGTGTACAGCGTACAGTCGTACTCGGGGTACGTGTGATACGTCTCATAACCCGTTCTCGTAAGGGTAATCATCGTCCATGCTTCGGAGGCAAACCGATAGGCGATGTCGGCGTGGTCCGTCGTGGGATGATCCGAGAGCGGCCGCGTTTCGAGCGTCGTCGACGCCGACAGCAGGTCGTTCTCGAACGTGAACGACTGATCGACTGGCTCTAACAGCGACACGCTGGCCATTGACTCGGCGTGAAGCGGGCGACACGAACAGAGTTCGTGAAAGCCGAGCTGTCGACTGGCAATGTAGTGTGACGAACCGATGATTGTGAGCGTGGCAGGTTTTCCGAACAACTCGGCCGAAACCGTTCGTTTCACGTCGAATCGGTCGAGCGGCGGCGGTGCCAGCGTGTATGCGAAATACAGCCGTTCGGAAACGATACTGTCGTCTGTCATACGATGTGTACACTCATCTGTCGACGATGATGTCGTAGTTCGGATGGAAAATCGAATTGCTCCGTACGCCAGTATACCGCGGAATCGGCTCCCACTGTACCGTTTCGTAGCGCTCTGTGTACCGACGGCCGTACGCCGTTCGGGTGGGATCGATCGGCTCTCGCGCCGTCGGTGCAAGCAGGGAGAACTGTTCGACGCGTTCGGTTCGGCTGTCGCTGTCGGTGTCCTCCCACGCCGAGTACGGAAGCTGCTGTGTAAAACCCGCCTCGCGGAGGGTGTTGCTGTACGCCTTGTAGTGTTGGGGATGGGTGTTCGGGGAGTAGATCCACGTGCCGACCATCCCGTCGTCTTTGAGATGGGTTCGAAGGAGCTGGTAGAACTCGGTTGAATACAGCTTGAGGAGATCATCGTCCGACGCGCCGGGGATGTCGAGTAGGATGAGATCGTACTGTTGGTTCGTCCGCTGGAGATACGTGTACCCGTCCTCGGCAGTGGTGTTGAGTCTCGAATACGAATACGAATCGTTGTGCCACTTCCTGAAAAACGGCGTTCGTTTGGTGTGCTCCATGAACTGGGCGTCGAGATCCACATGGTCGATGCTGACGTTGTAGTTCCGAAGGTGGTCGATGGCGATCCAATCCCCGCCACCGATCACGAGTACCTCAGTGTCGGGTGTGTGTTCGTACATCGACATCGGTACGTCCACGAGACCATTGTGATAGGAGTCCGCCCAACTCTCACACAGTTGCACGTCCATCCCGAGCCGAAGACACTGCTCAGTCCGACCGGTAAAGTAGGGGTTCGGACTCGACTCCGCCCACGTCCGGCGGTAACGAACGAGGTGCTGGTATTTTGTCGTTTTCTGTTCGATGATCTCGGTCTCCATGGTTCCCGGCGCATATTCGGATTCCATTTTCTGTTCGAGATACAGCTCCGTCACCTGATCATCGAGCCGTTCGTGGTGGGTGAGCGCTCCGGCGTGACCGGCAGTGAGGAGTAAACACACGACCAACAACACCCGGGGTTCGTTGGCAAACGAAAGCGCAGTTCCACCGCCAACCCCCCACCGATCGCTGAACCGAGCGAGAAATACTAGCGCCGTGACCGCGTTGACCAGCGATAGCACCACGATCGTAGTGATGAGCCCCAGTTGGGGGTAGAGAACCCGCGCGTAGACGACCGCACCGGCCAGTCCGCCGATGTAATCCAGTGCGAGTACGATCGATAATCCGCTTCGTGCATCTCCTGATGAGTGAGTGTGCCAGAACGGCTCCAGTCCGCGCCGTCCGAGCGTCGCGACACGTCCGGCTACCCGCCCGGTCCACGAGGCGTCTTCGTCGGTTTGCTGGACCATCCTCGTCAGCAACGGCAGTTCAAATCCCGATAGAACACCCACAGCGATCACTGGAAGCCGCGCGAGTACCCACACGATGGCGGCAGGCACCCACGACGGGATCGTGACACTGTTGAGCGCGACGATGAGCAAGAACCCGGTTGGAGCAACCGCCGCGAGATACACCTCGGTTCGAAAGAAGTTCGCCGGACGGTCGGCCCCGAGATCGTCTGACAGCCCAGCACCCACACCGAGGCTGAAAAAATACAGCCCGACCGTGATAACGTACTGGGTGACTGTCCCCCCATACATCACGGTGAGCAGTTCCGAATAGACGAACTCATACGCAAAGCTACAAAACGATACGACAAACGTCACTGCGAGTAACACGATCCTCCGAGAGTGTAGTGGGCGTTTCATATGTGTCTACGTATCTCCGATCACTGCGGTCCTGACGCGATACCACTCAGATTCGGGGTGACACTTTCCACTCCTTTCCGACAGTGTAAGACTGTCCTACAGAACGGATCTCGAAGTCGATACACTCCCACTGAAAGTCATGGTCGACCCGTTTGCCGACGATGTGCGCTCCCACGCGATACCAGCCCGGTTTCCGGATCGGATGGTCGATTCGGTGGTCCGGAAATCGGTAGGTCCAATCCCAGTCGACCGGTCCGGCACCGGGACGATCTTTCTTGAACACGTCGTCGGAACCGAAATGACGCACCCCGATCTCCTCGATTTGAACCGGATACCGACTCGTTTCGTCGTCGTGGTCCTCATACCAGTCGTCGGCGTACGCGCCACCGTGCCACCACGCCCATCCGTGATTGGTTCTGGGTGCACTCGCGTGTCCACCCCCTGCCCGGCCCGTTGCACCCCGGGCACTGCCGGCGCCGCCACCCTTGGCGGCCGCGACACCAACCGCGATCGACGAACGAGGAGGCGTGTACCGCGAGAGGACCCACGCCTGATTCGCGAGGTCGATACGAATCATCCCGTTTTTGGTCTCAAGCTGCTCGACGACACTGGATTTGCGTGGGGGAGGGGTTTCCTCGGACGAACAGCCAGCGAGAACCGTCAGGGTCGTAGCACTGATAACTGCAAGAAAGCGACGGCGATGCATCCTGTGTTACTTATTCTCACCAAACGACGATAAGTCTTGCTTATTGAGAGAAACAGCACCTCCGATGGGCAACTTCTTACCGGCAGTTACACCAACGTATCAGGTCTATTACCAAGGTAGTCGAACACGGATCCGAGACCGAAGCCGTACAGCCAGTGGGCCACCAACGTGGTGACGAGATACACGTACAGCGCCGTTCCCGTATGCCCGCCGTAAAACGCGAGCACGAACCCCGTCCAGAGAATCGTTCCGAATGGAATCCCTCGCTGGCGGATCGTTTTCCCCGGGAGATACTGCTCAACGGAAGCGAACAGCAACGGCCACGTCGTCATCCCGCCGCCGAGAAAGATGAAGTAGCCGGCTGGAACGGCAGGCGCGATCGTATCGAGACTGGTAAGTTCGGCAAGAACGGCGAAGCTCGACAGGTCGAATCCACCGAGGGCGTTCCCCACGAGCAGAACGACCGTCATGAGCGCTGTCCCTACTAACCCTCCAGCAGCGCCAACGACCCCGTCTCTAATGATCGCAGTAAGCTCTTCGGTCGTCGTGCCGATCTCAGTTATCGACGTCTTTTCGGTGTCAGCCATCGTCGTCGTTCCACCTTCGGAGGTCGTCGTCCGCTCGTTCTCATCGACTACCATACATGCGGTAACACCACCCACAAATAAAAACCTGAATATAATAATAGATACATTAGCTTTGGACGGTAGTCGTCACTGTGATCTAGTAGATCGGCCAGAAGCCTATTTAGGAAGGGGGTCGAGCGTAGAGATATGAGCCAGTACGGCTCCCGGAATCGGACTCGGTCACCGATCACCCGAATCGTTCCGGACCTTCGGATCACTAACTACGATCTGATGGAGCGCGAGGTGAGCGTGGAGATCACCGACGAAGCGGATGAAACGGTCGTAACGGCCGATCGAACCGTCGTTCGTGGCGGCGATCTCACGTGGCGCGGTGTCTTTCAACGACCTGGGACCTACAACGTAACCGTCTCGTTGCACTACGGCGAATCGGTTGCCGCAACGTACTCCGTGCGACCGGGCCGAACAGGAATCGGTTTGGATATCCATCCTGACAGCATCGAGATCTACCGCGTCCCGGCGAGTGAGTGAAGGATATTTTACGATCGGGGTGAAACTGGTCGCGTATGACTCACAGTGACTGGGGTGATTGGTTACTCCGGGAGATCGAGGCGACGGTACCAGAATCGTTGTCAGTGTGGTATTTGGGGTGCAACGGGTTTGTTGTGAAGGCCAACGACGGCACGACGATCTTCATCGATCCGTATCTCGGGACGGGTGATCCGCCGCGGACGGTTCGGATGATTCCGGTCCCGTTCGATCCGACGGACGTACAGGTTGCCGACGCCGTGGTGGCGACCCACGAGCACACCGATCACGTTCACGGCCCGAGCCAAGGTCCGATCCTTAAAGCGACGGATGCTCGCTTCTACGCCCCCGACGACAGTCTGGCTGTCACCGAACGCGAGGGCTGGCAAGAAACGTACGATCTCACTGACGCCGTGTTTGAGCAGGTGTACGAGGGCGATACGGTCGAGATCGGCCCGGTGACCGTTCACGTCGAGCCGGCGAACGACCCCGACGCGACGCACCCGGTGTCGTATCTCATCGAACACGATGGAAAGACGTTCTTCCACGGCGGGGACGCCAGACCGAGCGACGCGTTCGAATCGATCGGATCGACGTACGACATCGATCTCGGTGCGTTGGCGTTCGGAACCATCGGGATGATCCCCGATAAAGAGACCGGCGAGCCGGTTCGCACCCGGTGGTACAACGACGAAAACGAGATCATCGAGGCAGCGGAGCAGCTCCAACTCGATCGGCTCATACCCACCCATTGGGACATGTGGCGCGGACTCACCGCCGATCCAACGACGCTCGAACACCATCGGTACACGATGGCATACCCCCGACGGCTCGAAATCTGTCGGATCGGCGATCGTGTTCAGATTGAGTGAACTTATCCGTCTCTGAGACAGTCGGATAGGTGCTCTATTCGCACGATCGGCAACGGACTAGATTTATGCGCCGTGAGCTGTAGCGTTAGAGTAACATGCGTACAGCAGAGTCAGAGGCTGTCATCGCCGAAGCGGCTGGCGTGACAGTAGAAAAACGCTTCGAACCAGATGAATTTCCGGTGCCGGCTATCGCTTTTACCATCAGCTCGAAGCGTGACGACCCCATCACGCTCCGCATGCACGATACGCTTCCCGATGAAGTAAACTCCGATCACATCGGGCTTCATCCGGAGTACGGCGGTGAATACTGGTCCGTTGAGGAGAACAGCGCCGTCTTCAAACGCCCGTTCGACCCGAACGAGGAGTATGTGACTGTATACGGGCTTCGCCACATCTACGTGGACACTGCCGATCAGTTTCTCGTCGAGCCGGAGATCGAGATCCTCGATCCCGCGACAGACATCCTTGGAGAGAACAGTGGACAACACGTCCGAGAGGTCATCGCGGGCGAGAGCGACGACGTTCGGAGTCCCGATCCGAGGGCAGGAGCTGGTGGCAACACTCGTGGCGGTACGAGCGTCCGTCCTGGTGGCCGATCCGGGGAACAGCCCCAATCGGGCGCGCCTGCTATGGACTCCGTCGCGGACGCGTTGGCCGAGGAAATCAGAAACGGTACGGTCGACGATCAGACGCTGGAAACGCTGCAAGAGAGCCTCACGATCGAACCCCAACGGCCCGACCGTTCCCAACGCCAACGAGGCGGGGGAGCGAAAAGCGACAGCAGCATGGACGCCCGTATCCGTCGCCTACAAGCCGATGTCGGCGATCTCCGCGCTTACACCGATGCTCTCGAAGGATTTCTCGATGAGAACGGGGAAGCACAAGTTATCCTCTCCGATTTCAGGCAGGAATTAGACGATCTCAGCCCCCGTGTCAGCTCACTCGAAACCCAAACCAACGAGATGTCCGAGGAGCTGTCGAACACCATCGATGATTTCTCTGGGGAGATCGGTGCCCTTTCTTCCGATGTGGATTCTCTCACGACCGAAATCGATTCGCTCAATGACTACATCGATTCTCTGTCTGATGATCTCAGCACGTTCGAATCGGATCTCGAATCGGTCTCCTCTGACGTTTCTCGGTTGCAATCGCGGGTTAGACGACTCGATAACAGCACCGCGACCGAAGAAGATCTTGAACAGATCCAGGCAGAACTCGACAGCCTTGCGACGTTCCGCCAACGGATGCAGTCGGTGTTCGATGGGTGACGTGGACCGACTGAACACGCCGGTTCCGCTCTGATTATAGATCGGTCTAGAACTGAACGCGTTCGAGAGACGTATCTTCGTGGGTGCTGGTATCTTCCCCCAGAGGAGCGTACGCCATGAAACGATAGCCGAGAGCGTTCTCCGCGACCGATGAGCGATATACAACGACCAGCAACAGTGACTGTTCCGGACCGAGATGAATCCGACATATTGAATGTTTCCTCACTCATTGATGGCTTTGTGCACGGGATCTTGACAGTTACTTCGGTGTTCGTTCCGACGCATACCGGAACCGAACACATACGCCGGCCGTGCCAGCCGATACAAACCGATCAGACACCTCGAAGTCCAGATGGGAGGACCGGTGTCGGGGCATCACTACGTTCCGTGCTCTGGGTGCTACCCGTCGGAGAGAATCGGATGGATGGCTCGTGTTTACCGGCACAGAAAGGTCTCGCGCTACAGCATGAGAATCAGTGATGTCTACTATCGACCAACTCTCTCGCCGCCATATTCTGACAACGATGGGAAGTTGCCTCGGAGGCGTGCTTGCTGGGTGTGTGGGTGCTTCCAGTCCGACCCACGATCCGAACGCTTCCAAAGAGAGCGGTAGCTGGCCTACTGTGGGTCACGATCCAGCGAACACGAGACACGCCTCACGGGGAACAGTGAATTCGCAGCCGACGAAGGCCTGGCAGTTCCAGACCGGTTTGCCGACTGACCAACCCGTCGTTGCGGAGGGACAGGTGTACATTCCCGATAGTACCGGGCTTCACGTTCTCGACGCGGTGACAGGATCACAGCAATGGACGCACACCACTGACGCGAACACGACCCAGCTGTATACGGCACCGACGGTTCGGAATGGCGTCGTCTATCTCGGAGTGACGAAGGGTGCAGAAAGCGTCGTGGCGTTGGATGCAACCAGTGGTGAACGACTGTGGACGTTTGAAGGCCAACAGACTGGTGCCGTCTCGGGCACACCGACGCTCAACGACGCCGGTGATGCGCTGTACGTCGGAACGGACACAGAACAGGTGTACGCGCTCGATCCTGCTACAGGTGAACAACGCTGGCAACAGACGGTGCTCGGATCGGTCACGACGAGTTTAGCAGTCGACTCACCGCTCGTCGTTGTCACTACCCGCTCGGGCGAGGTGTACGCGTTCGAGGAAAACGGCACCACTCTGTGGCGGCAGCGACTCCAAGCGGGCAGCGAGACTCCACCAGTGATCTCGGATCGGACGGTGTTCGCCGGAGGGACGAACAACAACGTCTACAGTCTCGATCCGATTACAGGCAATTATCGGTGGACCAGCTACGTCAACACACTGTATCAACACGGATTTGCCGTGCGGAATTCGTCGGTGTATGCTGTCTCTGGCCGTAATATCGTCGTTCTCGGCGGGGACGAAGGCGACAAAGGGGTGACGATCGATCTCGGCGAGTTCATCAGGTGTGCACCGATTCTTCTCGACGATACGTTGTACGTCGGCGGTCGACGTCTGTTCGCGCTCGATCCATCGGGCGGTATCGGAATCGCCCCGATCCGGTTCGGTGCGACGCGCTGGTCAATGGATTTGGGTCAGCACGTCGGTCCAGGTGTCGCTGCGACGACTGAACGGCTGTTCGTCCCCGTGAAACACGGCGATGGCACGCACGAACTGGTCGCCCTCCACGAGACATGAGACAACACGGTCGGTCCGACAGTGCCGTCCGAGACCGGTCGGGTTTTACTGCTCGATGGGTTCGGTTCGGTAATGACGACCATTCGGGTAGCCGTCCCCCGGAAGGGGAGACCGTTGTACGCCGTTCTCGAACGATTGGCGGAGCAAAGCGGGACGACGGCGTTGGCCGACCAGATCATTTCTACTCTCAGACACGAAAAGTCCATCACCAAAAGAGAGAACGATCCGACTCAGTCGGTGTACGAACGGCTCGCGGAGTACAGCGATCCCACTGACGCGACCGCCCCGGAGTATACGCTGTTTCGAGACGCTCGTTCGGGACTTCCCCGCCGGATCGTGTTCGATTCCGTAACGTTTCCCGTCGGAGACGACGAGATCCAACTCATCGGGCGGGAGGAGCCGTTTCGAGCGCTGCGGAAACACGAGTTCGCGCTCGGATTCGACAGTGCCGATCTCGTACTCGAGGAAGTCGTTACACTCCGCTCCGACCCGCTTACCGACATGGATGCGGTGAACGACCGCATCAATCCACATGACACCGACGTGCGTGTCGTCAACGGACTCGGTGACACTGTCTATCATACGCTGCTCGGGGATCCGACCGTCGTCGGTGACGATCCGACACGAGCGTTCGTCGAATCCTACTCCGGCCCGCTGTGTATCTCTCCCCGGTATGAACGTCTCGTCGAGGCCGTACTCGGAACCACCACCGTCGAAACCGTCGAGTTCTGCTATCCGGACGACGGTATCGAAGAGGAAGCCGCGATCGCCGATGCCGGTCTCGGTGTGTATCTTACTGTCTCCGGATCAACGGCACGGGAGCACGGTCTCGTCCTCGGTGAACGTCTTTTCCCGAGCGAAACCGTACTACTGGAGAATCGAACGGAGTTAACCGCCCAACACGAACGAACGAAAGGGTTGTTTGAAACGATCGAAACGGTCGTTTCACCGTCTCTGTGACTCGCTTTCCCGAACGTGGGAGCACCGCGGCGCTTGATCTGTTGGCTCATTGGCGGCTCAGAAACTTGATTGGCAGGACGGACATAGACCCACGTGCTGACTATGATACAGGACCGCTTTCTTTCGATCGGAACGCTCCTTTCGATGACCTGTACGATGGGCAGATCCGACCGATCGGTTGGAGTGTGGCACACTGGTCGTCGATCCGTCTATGAGGTCGGCGGATAGATGGAAACGTTCGATATCAACCGCGCGGTGGTGTCGCTGGCACTCGCTCGGATGGTCGATTCGTTCGGCAATTCGTTTCTGATCATCGTTCTTCCACTGTACATCGCACGCGGCATCAGCGGCGGCTTCTTCGGGCTGGAGGAATCTCTCATCACCGGCATCGTCCTCTCGATGTTTGGGTTCCTCAACAGTTTCGGACAGCCGTTTACCGGTCGGTTATCCGACCGGCTCGGTCGGCGAAAGGTGTTCGTTCTGGCGGGGCTCTCCGTGCTGTGTATTGCGAGTTTCGCGTACTCGTTCGCTACGAGCTACACTGCGTTGCTCGTCATTCGAGCGGCCCAAGGCGTCGGAGCGGCGCTGACGATTCCGGCCACGGTCGCGCTCATCGATGAGTACGCCACGGACACGAGCCGCGGCAGTAACATGGGCGTTTACAACACGTTTCGGCTCGTCGGATTCGGTCTCGGTCCGGTCGTGGCCGGTTCGGTTGTGCATCTGGGACCGTACCACGTCTCGGTGTTGGATGGAAGGTATTCGATCAGCGGATTCAACGCGGCGTTTTACATCGCTGCTGGAGCGATCCTCACAAGCTTCTTCGTCGTCGCCGCGTTCGTTGAGGACAGCCCACAGACCGAACCGACCGCGGAGGAACTTTCGGTGTCGGTGTTCTCAGACGGACGGACGACGCTGGATCCCGTGTTCACGCTTGCACTCGCGTCGTTGTTCATGGCAGTCAGTATCGCGTTGCTCTCGACGATCGAACCCCACGTCAACCGCCGGCTTCACCAGACAGCAGCGATGTTCGGCGTTCAGTTCGGGGCGTTCGTCGTGGCCCAAGTGATCTTTCAGACGCCGATCGGCCACGCCAGCGATCGGTACGGACGGCGACCGTTCATCGTGATCGGAATGTTGCTGTTGGTGCCGGCAACGCTCGTCCAGGGGTTCATCACCACTTCCTGGGGAATGGTGATCGCACGGTTTGCCCAAGGCATCGCAGGGGCGATGGTGTTCGCGCCCGCGCTGGCGCTTGCTGGCGATTTCGCGTTGGAAGGTCACTCCGGCACCCAGCTTTCTCTGTTGACGATGACGTTCGGTCTCGGAACCGCCCTCGGACCGCTCACGTCGGGCTTTCTCATCCGGTTTGGCTATCCTGTTCCGTTCGTCTTCGGAGCGGCGCTCGCGCTGGTCGGAACCCTTCTCGTCGTTACGCAGGTGTACGACCCCGGCAAGACCAGCAAGGAGACGGCGGTCGGTGAGCCGTCGACGCCCGACGACTGAGTGTCAGCTCTCGTGAATCGGGTCGTCGTCCGTCGCGTTGGTCGCGCTGTTGAACGCGAATGGCTGATCTTCCGAGAACGACGCTCAACCCCTCTACAACGCTCTACGACACGATTTACTTCCATTGATTTCTTCCATCACCAGCGGTGAAACACTTAGAATCATCCGAAAAATACGTATATATGTGATTATCGAACGAGAACCGTTGACGATACACCCCCATCTCGGAAACGACTACAGTCCGTCTTTGAGCAACTTGCGAACGATCGAAAGCTCGATCTCCTCGGATACGCGGCCGAGCAGGGTGAATTCACTGTTACGGAGCTGAAGACCGATCTCGATCATCCACACACGACTGCCCACGAGTATTGTCGTGAGCTGCAGTCCGCTGGGTTGTTGGAACGCAAACAGGGGAAATCGGCACGGTATGCGCCCGTCGACTTCGAGTTTCATCTCTCGCCCGGGGTGATCGCAACAGCAGTTGAAACCGAATCAGAGAGGCTGGATTATCTCGTCGATACCTACGGTCAAGACAGCATTGAGGCGATCCTTGATATTCGGGATGCGGTCGAAGAGAGAGAGTTGACGTACCGAGAGGCCAGTGCAACCGTTGAGATAGAGCATGCTGACTTCCTGTGGGGCGTGGCCGAACTCGGTCTCTTTGAGCGATGAGTGTAGTGATCGTGGATGGGAACGTTGTCATTGTTCACGCGGTAAATACGGTAACGGACTGACGGGACACAACGGCGGAAATTCGGTGAGCAGCTGCCGGAGGATGTGGACGTGGCCGGAGCCGACGACGAACAGAACGCGCCCGGTATCCTCAGCTACAGCTCGCCACACGTTGTGGGCCATCCGAAGGTTTCGCTGATACCACGTAGCGAGGGCGTCGGGACCGGCGTAGTTGTCGCCCTCGCCGTATCGGAGGAACTCATCGAACATGTTATCATTACCGTGGAGCGCAGTCTCCTCGTTCAGGTGTCTGAGATATGCGAGAATCGTGGATTCGGCGAGGCGTTCGTCGAGCGATGCTTGTAGATCGTCGGTGTCTAATCGCGGCACGTCCGTTTTGACTGTGGGTTCAAAGTCCGCTGTTTCGAGCGCTTCGAAGTCGGAACTGTCTCCGAGCGTTGCCGGAACGTCGATAGGATAGACGCGCTCGTGTCCGAGGCGATCGGCGAGCCGGAATCCGATCTGGACGACCTCGCTTCGACACGCCATCAGCTCATCGTCGCGCTCTGGATGTCGGGGTTCGAACGCGTGTTCCTCATCGTACGCGATGTCCCCATCCCGATAGCGCGCGTAGATGTCGTTCACGGCATTCGACCGTGACGCGGGCCGCTCGACAGCAACGTGGTCCGGCTCTGCGCGTTCGAGATTCGAAGCAAGGGTTTCGAGCTCGCACTGGCGATCGTCAGCGAGAACGTCATCGGCGCTGACGTTCACTTCGTCTAGGCCCGGCTCATCCATGTGATGCGTTCCGAGAAGAACGACTTCGATCTGCTCGGCGGTCGGCGTCGGCCACGTCGGGGTCTTGCGTGCGGTCGCTTTCGGTCGAAACATCACAGAGACGAGTGTCGATACAGACATGAATGCTTATATATATTTCTGTGGCAGTGTGATCCCGGTGAGCTAGCCTTATTGTCGTGGTGCGTCTACCGTCCGTATGCGGACGCTCGACGAGACGGACGTTCAGATCCTCTCGCTGCTGGCGGAGGACGCCCGCCAACCGTACAGCGACATCGCCCAAGAGGTAGAGCTATCACCACCGGCGGTGTCCGACCGCATCGAACGGTTGCAGGAATCGGGCGTCATTCGGCGGTTTACGGTCGATCTCAACCGGTCGAAGCTGCACGCCGGGGTCTCCGTGTTCGTGACAGTAACGCTCCCGCTCAAAGCGATCGACGGCGTTCGGTCGACACTCAAAGCCGCTGACTCCGTGGAACACGTGTTCACAACCGCCGGAAGCGAACTCCTGTTCACGGCACGGGTCGAACCAACGTCGATCAGGGAGTCGGTGCTCGAACTCCTCGACGGTGTGGAGATCGAGGCGTACGACGTGCAGCTACTCTCGGACACCGAGTGGACGCCGACCGTCGGCGGGACGGCGTTCGCGCTGACGTGCGCGGAGTGTGGCAACACCGTCACCGAGGAGGGCGTCGTGACGCGGCTCGACGGCTCCGTCTATCACTTCTGCTGTCCGTCGTGTGAACAGCAGTTCACCGAAACGTACGAGAAACACAAAGCTAGAGCGTCCGAGTAGACCAGTGTCTGTGCCGATCCGTGTGGGCACGTTTAAGCCCAATCGTCTGTAGCCTTTATGTAGATAATGCAACCCCGGGACCTCTCCACCCACAGCGTCTATCGGGCAGGACGCGGTATCGAGGAAGTCGCCCGCGAACTCGATGTAGACCCCGACGAACTGGTCAAACTGTCTTCAAACGAGAACCCACTCGGGCCGAGTCCGGCCGCGGTCGAAGCGATCCAGCAACACGCCAGCCACAGCCACACGTATCCGAAATCTTCACACACGGATCTGATCGACGCGATCGCGCGCGAGTGGGACGTGTCACCCTCACAGGTGTGGTTGGCCAACGGCGGCGATGGGGCGCTCGACTATCTCGCCCGCGCGTTCTTGGAGCCTGACGATCGAGTGCTCGTTCCTCAACCGGGGTTCGCCTACTACCCGATGAGTGCCCGGTACCATCACGGTACGGTCGGAACGTACCAGCTCGACAAAGCCGACGACTTCGAACAGACCGCGACGACCGTTCTCGAAAGCTACGACGGCGAGCGCATCGTTTACGTCACCAGCCCACACAATCCGACCGGTCGAGAACTGCCCCGGGCGGAACTCCTCGCGCTCGCGGACCAAACCGACGATTCGACGCTCATTCTTATCGATGAGGCGTACGCCGAGTTCTCCGAAACCGATAGCGCGGTGGATCTGGTCGATCAGCGCGACGACATCGCCGTTCTCCGCACGTTCTCAAAGGCCTATGGATTGGCCGGCGTCCGGCTTGGATACCTCCTCGCGCCACCGACGTGGGCCGACGCCTACGAACGCGTCACGACGCCGTTTGCAGCGAGCGAACTCGCGTGTCGGGCGGGACTGGCAGCGCTCGAAGACGACGCCCATCTCGATAACACGATCGAACTGGTTCGGTGGGCACGCGAGTACATGCATGACCGACTCCAGCCCCCGACATGGCCGAGCGGTGGAAACTTCGTACTCACAGCCGTCGACGACGCCCAAGCGGTGGCTCACGCTAGCAAAGAGCACGGCGTCATCGTTCGGGACTGTACGAGCTTCGGTCTGTCCGATTGTATTCGGATCAGCTGTGGAACGCGCGAGGCAACGAAACGCGCCGTCGACGTTATCAACGATATCGTATGAAACTCGCTATCACTGGTACCCCTGGAACGGGGAAGACGACCGCCGCACAACTGCTTGAACCGGACGTCGTCCATCTCAACGAGGTGATCCGCGAACGAGGCCTTTACACCGAGACCGACGATACGCGCGACAGTCGCGTCGTAGACTTCGACCAAACCGAGGCGTGGCTCGCCGAGCGCGAGCCGACGATCGTCGAATCGCATCTCGCTCACCACTTCGAGGCAGAGCGCGTCGTCGTACTCCGGTGTCACCCCGAGAAACTCCGCCGACGGCTGCGCGAACGCGGTGAATCCGAAGCGTCTGCAGAAGAAAACGCTGAGGCCGAAGCACTCGACGTAATTCTCGTGGAGGCGCTCGATCGCCACGCCGATGTCTACGAGATCGACACCACCGATCAGGACCCGTCGGCGGTCGCAACGGAGATCAATCGGGTGCTTGCCGATGAACGCAAGCCAAGTGCTGGGAACGTCGATTTCACAGACTACCTATGACGCTTGATCGTTTCCGTCCACTGGTATCCCGCGTAATGAACCCGTTCGTGAACGCTTCGGCCAGTGTGGGACTGACACCGAATGCGGTGAGCGTCATGGCGTTCGCGCTGGCACTCGGTGCCGGTATCGCGTTTTCGTTCGTGGACATCACTCCGTGGCTGGCGATGGGAGGGTCCGTGCTCGTGTTCTGTAACGGGTGGCTCGACTTACTCGATGGAGCGCTCGCCCGCCGACTGAACGCCGCTTCCTCGACGGGTGATCTCCTTGATCACGTCCTCGATCGGTACGCGGACATCGTCGTCATCATCGGACTTGCTGCCGGAAGCGACCGCTATGGTCTCGGGATAGCAGCAGTCACCGGCGTGTTGATGACGTCGTATCTCGGAACACAAGCACAAGCCGTCGGTCTCGATCGCGTGTATGGAGGGATACTCGGCCGCGCCGACCGGCTCGCGCTCATCGGCATCACCGGTATGCTTTATGCGCTCGTTCCCGGCCGGTTCTACGAACTGACCGTCATCGGCTGGTTGCTTGTCCTGTTTGCTGTTGTGGGACATCTCACGGCGATCCAACGGTTCTACCACGCGATAGCAGCGCTCGATGGCTGACTCGAAACCGGGTGATGCTCCTAGTATCTCGGCTGAACATCACAATAGACGTCCGAAATATGGTATGACAATCATTGTGAGTCGTAGTCAGCGTACCATTTATGCCTCATGGTGGCAAAGATTCAGCTATGCCTCAATGTGAGATGTGTGGCAAAGAGGTACCGTCCCTGACAGCAGTCCGGATCGAGGGGGCGGAGATCGACGTTTGTGATGATTGTGCGGACTTCGGAACTGAGGTTCGTACGGAGTCGACCTCTCAATCCACGAAATACTCGACGGACAGTGGGGCAGCAGGCTCCTCATCCACGTCAGGCACGCCGTCTACGGGATCGAGCAGCACCGAATCTCGGGGCCACGATATGTTCGACGAGATGGACGAGATCGTTCAGGATTACGACCAGCGCATTCGGAGCGCCCGGGAGTCGGCTGGTCTTTCACAGGAGGAACTGGCGAACCAGCTCAACGAGAAATCGAGTTTGATCCGAAAGCTCGAACACGGTGACAGTCTTCCGAGCGACTCGGTTCAGACGAAACTCGAACGCAAGCTGGGCATCTCGCTTTCGGAATCGGCCGAGATGGACGACAGCGACTGGGACGGTGGTTCGTCGTCTGGAAGCTACACGCTGGGGGACGTCGTCCGTCGAAAGTAGTGAACCATCTCGTGGCGGTGATCACCACAAACGGGTAGTTATATCAGCCTCGGCGTGTCGTCTTCGGTATGTTCATCCTCGTCAATCTGAAGGCCTACGACTGTGACCCAGTTGCGATCGCCACAGCAGCCGCTGCTGTCGGTGACGACGCGGACGTACGTGTTGCTGTCGCCCCCCAGACGGCAGATATCGCACGCGTTGCGGAAACGGGCGTCGAAACGTGGGCACAACACGTCGATCCCGTCGGCCACGGGAGCCATACGGGAAGCACCCTCGCGGACTCGGTCGTTACGGCGGGCGCGCAGGGCACCTTGCTCAATCACTCCGAACGCCGGCTACGGCTGGCAGATATCGACGCGGGGATTCGTGCGACCGAACGGGCCGGTCTCGACACCATCGTCTGCGCAAACGATCCGAAACAGATCGGTGCTGTCACTGCACTGTCGCCGGATATGGTGGCTGTCGAACCTCCCGAACTCATCGGCACCGGCACGCCGGTCAGCCACGCCGATCCCGAGGTCGTCCGCGAGGCCGTCAGCGCGGCCGATGCCGTCGACAGTTCGATTCCCGTGCTCTGTGGCGCGGGCATCTCATCAGGAGAGGACGTGACAGCTGCTGGGGAGCTTGGTAGCGAGGGCGTACTACTCGCAAGCGGGGTCGCAAAAGCTGACGATCCCCGCGCTGCGCTCGCCGATCTCGTCACCGGGCTGTGAGCTTCCCACGATCGATCACAGTTGTGATAGCCGACACGCTCATTTGATAGTCGTCCGTAGAGTCACCAATGCGTATCCGTGATTGGCAGGACATACTGACCGACGTTGTCGATTCAACTGCGACACCCGATGACTGGCGTGCCGTCGCCGGTACCCGAAGCGAGGGCGTCGGGGAGGACATGTATCTCGGCCATCCCGATATGGGGGTGTTCCAGCTCAAAACGTATGCGAAAAACCCCTTCGAAGTGAAAGGCGTCGGGGGAAAGGTCGCTCGACGACTCGACGACGAACTCGATCCTCTGTTTCCGACCGATAGCACCGGTCGATTCGGTGTCCAATCGCCGATCGAAGACGAAACCCAGGCCGAACAGACAGCAACCGAACTCGAAGAGGTGATCAAAACCCACGCAGATGCCCCAACCACACCGGACGCGCTGTTCGAGGACGTGATGGGCGCGCTCGACAGTCCCGCCTACGGTCCCATGGAGTACGACCAGTACGACCGTCCCGAACCGCTCGAAGATCTCAACACGACCTTCGAAGAAGCCGAGCGACTCCTCGAGCGGGATTTCGAGGACATCATTACCGACGACGGTGTCGACCGGGGATTCCAGTGATCGGTATCCGTGCCTAGAAACACGTCAAACGTTGCTCACGATCGAGTTCACGGGTGAGATACCATGGTCGGTCCTTCTTCCAGCGATCGGAACCGCTTCGAGTGGATACGGCCCGCGATCGTCGTTCTCGTGGGCGCGTCCTCCGGGCTCATCACGCTCGTCGGTGATGCGACCATCACCGAAACCGCACTCGTCGTTCTCGCAGGACTGCTTCTTGGGGGCCTCCTCGCTAAGATCGTAGTTCCCGACGGTCGACGCCGGTCGCGGTAGCGGTCAGGATCGGTCCCACGACCGGAGGGTTTCGTGGAGACCGACGACTAACGCCGGAACGACCAGCATGAAGATGTGCTCTTCGATGGGTATGCCGAGCAGCTCGACCCCGGTACGGAGTGGGATCACGAACACGCCCACTCGTAACGTGTACCAGTCCCAAACGTACGCGAACGGATACAAAACGAGAATCGTTCGAACAGTACTCCGAACGACACCGGCGTACCACACCAGCGCGAACGCGATCGTTCCCCAGAACAGTTCAGTAACGAGGTAGGTGTACGGGCCGAACACCCCGATATCTGGGAGCACACTGACCATACGCCTTGTTCGACCACTACAATCATAGCCCTGCTGCCCTACCAACTTTGATTATCGTACAAGACAAACTGAACTGGGAGGCTACCAATGGACATAGTAGACATCGCAACGCGGGAGGCGATCGAAGTAGAGGCATCACAACGCCTTGCCAAGGTTCGGAGCGTTTTCGAACGCGAGAATCCGAAAGGAGTCATTGTCACCGAGGAGGGAGAGTACGCAGGGATCATCACTGAACAGCAGCTGTTGCAATCTCACGTCGAAGACGGCACGAAAGTCGGTGCGATGATCGAATCCGCCCCGAAAATCGAGCGGGCGAGCGACGTTCGGGAGGTCGCACGGATGCTCGTCGAGGGCGGCACCAAAGTCGCTCCTGTTTTCGAAAACGGCGATCACTGGGGGATGATTACCGCGGATGCGATCTTGGAGGCTGTCTTTGACCATCTGGATGTCCTCTCGATCGACCAGATCTACACCGACAGCGTCGTCACAGTCACCGAGGACACCAACGTCGGCCGGACCATCAATCTCCTGCGCGAGAACGGTATCTCACGACTCCCTGTACTCAACGAGAGCGGAAAGTTGACGGGCATGGTTACGACCCACGATATCATCGAGGTCGCCGTCCGAGATGTGGATAAACCCACTCACGGAGACCGTGCTGGGGACCGCAATCGCGTACTCGACATTCCCGTCTACGACGTGATGCAAAGTCCCGTTGAAACCGTGAAGATCGACCGCTCCGTTCGAGACGCCGTGGACGTAATGCTCGAACACGACTACGGTGGTGTGGTGGTCACGCCGGTCCACGAGGACGACGTCGTCGCTGGCGTGCTCACGAAAACTGACGTACTCCGGGCGCTCACGTTCACTGAAGAGGAGTATCTCGACGTGCAGATCACGAATATCGATCTCCTCGATACGCTCCAACGCGAGGAGCTCAGACAGAGCATCGAGCAGGTCGTCGAGAAATACCAACAGATGAGTGTCCAACACGCTCACGTTCGTTTTCAGAAACACAAAGAAAAGCTCCGAGGAACGCCGCTCATTCAGTGCCAGATCCGGCTCCGGACCAACCGCGGCCAGATCGCTGGTACTGGTGAAGGGTACGGCGCCGATTCGGCCTTTCGGGTCGCGCTCGATCGGCTAGAACGCAACGTTCTCGAACTGAAAGGCACCCGGAGCGATGAACAGTACGAGGGGCAACTGTTACGAAAGCTCAATAGGCTGTGAAAACACACCTGTTCCCGGCAAACGTCGAACGCTGAGTCGACCGAGGGCCTCCGCCATCTCACACATCGCCCCGTAGCTCACTGGATACAGAATCCCCTTATTTCCGCTGAGCTGGTCTATGTAGTTTATATACACTAATGATACCATCAAAATAATGTGGCAGTGAGGGACATCTGTCTCTAGGAACAGTGAACTGATAATCGTTGACAATTATCACGTCCCACATTATCATATATTCCTATATTTATGAGATAATTAATATATTTTCTTCATGTTAGTAAACAAAAAATATAAGTTATAGCGATATAATTGTTTTTCTGGGTATGCGAGGTAACAATAGCGGTATATCGAGGCGGAGATTGCTGCAAACGATCGGTGGCGCCACAGCATTGACGGGGGTCAGCGGGGTCGGATCGGCAGAAACGGACGACGAAGTCTACGTGAACGTCGGATTCGATCGCGATGCAGGCCGGCGTATGACAGTTGCCGAGGCAAACGAGACCGTCCGCGAGTTCTCTTTCGGCGCGGTTACGGCCCGCCTGCCTACACAGGCGGTAGAACGGCTACAGCAGCATTCTGACGTTCGATACGTCGAGAAGAACGGACAGATGCACGCACTCGCCCAAACGACACCGTGGGGCGTTGATCGGGTCGATGCCGACGTTGCTCACGAGGCGGGACACACCGGCTCGGGGGCTGACATCGCCATCATCGACACTGGGATCGATGCCAGTCATCCGGACCTCCAAGCGAATCTCGGTGCAGGATACGCTGTCACGAGCTGTTTGTGGGGGTGTGACTACGACTGGGGAGACGACAACGGCCATGGAACACACTGTGCGGGGATCGCCAACGCGGTGAACAACACGGAGGGCGTCGTCGGGGTGAGCACCAACGCCACGCTGCACGCCGTCAAAGTGCTCGATTCCCGCGGGGGTGGTTCCTACTCGGACATCGCTGCCGGTATCGAATACGTCGCCGATCAGGGGTGGGACGTCGCAAGTCTCAGTCTCGGAGGGTCGTATTCCGCAGCAGTGGCCGACGCCGTCGACTACGCTTACAACCGGGGTGTCCTTGTAGTCGCGGCTGCCGGCAACAGCGGTCCGTGTACGGACTGTGTGTCTCATCCGGCGTCCCATTCCAACGCCGTCGCGGTGAGTGCGACGAACGACGCCGATGGGCTTGCGAGTTTCTCCTCGACCGGCCCGGAGGTCGAGATCGCCGCACCCGGTGCAGACATCTACTCGACGTACACCAGCGACAGCTACAACACGCTCAGCGGAACCTCGATGGCGTGCCCGCACGTCGCGGGAGCAGGAGGACTGCTCATGGGTGAGGGGTATACGAACACGGAAGCACGCCAGCGACTCACATCGACAGCCGAGAACATCGGACTGCCGAGCAACGAGCAGGGGGCCGGGCTGTTAGACGCTGAGGGCGCGCTCTGACTCTGAGATAAATCACCTCGTTTTTTATCGGGCAAGCGTAACGTCCTCGAAGTCGGCAAGATCACCGGATTCAGCCCGGGAGACGGCCGCGACGCTGTCGACGAACCCGGAACCGATGCTAATAGCCGTGTACTCGCTTCGATCGGTGATCGCCGTCGCTTCGATAGTGTTGAGTACGTCGATAGGAGCAGGGGTTCCGTGGCCGTTCTGCTGGTAGGCGTCGATGAGAAGCGCAGCGATGCCTGAAACACACGGACAGGACATCGACGTTCCCGAAAGCTCCGTGTAGTAGCGCTCGGAGTTCGCACCGGTGAGATTTAAGGTGTCCGCCGGACTTACCGTGCTAACGATGGCGTCTCCCGGCGCGCCGACGCCTATCCGTTCGAGAGCGATCACATCGGTGTCCTCGGATTCGACGGTCGAGAGCGCACGCTGGCGGTCGAACACACCGTTCGGATTCCCCCGGGAGGAAAACTCCGTGACCTGCCGCTGGTCGTTGGTTGCACCGACGCCGAGCACGTAGGGGGCTTTCGCGTACGGGTTGAGCGTGGCCGAATCAGGTCCGGCGTTGCCCGCCGAAAACACGGGCAAGATGCCGGCGTCATACGCCTGTTTGGTCGCCACGTTCATCGGTGCGGTCGGATCGAACGGTTCCCCTCCCGTCGATCCGTACGAGTTCGAAACGACCTGTACGTCGGGATGAGTGGCGAGGAGGTGGTCGTACGCCGCACTGGCTTTCAGAATGCTGAGAGAGACGCCCGCCGAATAAGCCGTCACCGGTGCACCGGGCGCGTGGCCGCGTTCCTGCCCATCACTTGCCGATCCATCGCCCCCGATGGTTCCAGTGACGTGTGTTCCATGACCGAGTGTATCAGTATCGAGCGGTCCCGTCTGCCCCCACAGCGTCGGTTCTCCGAACGGATTACCGATCCACTGATAGTTGTTCTCGACATTCGACAGATCGGGATGATTCCCGTCGACGCCGCTGTCGATCACCGCGACGTGCGTGCTACTCCCGTCATATCCATCGACACCCTCTCCGGCCTGCACGTCGTTCGTCCCTGTTACATCGCGCGCATCAGCGTTGTGATACTCGAGTTCACGGTTAGCTCGAACGGCGATGACATCATCGAGCGCTGCGAGTTTCTGTAACATCCTCCCACCGGCGGCGATGTACGCCAACGGAAGCACGTCGTAGGCGTAGTGTTCGACCAGCCCACCGAGTACCTCCCCGATGAGTGCGTTCGATTCGAAAACGACGATCGTCTCCTGAACGGCGCTCGTCGTCGTATCAAGCGCCGCATCGATCACCCCGCTGGTTCCTTGCCCAGAACGCGTACCGAGAACAGTTCCGACACCGAACACGCCGACTGTTTTCAAAAACCCCCGTCGACCAATGGCACTTCCCATGTTACTACGTATCGAGACCAGTCATAGAGCGTATCCCCCAGTATAACCGGTTATTTAATTGAGGGATTGAATCGTGTACTACGAATTTCGATTCTGACCGTGCGTCACCAAAATACACACTCTGGAAGGACGAGTTATCCGAAGAGCAGTTGTCTTGAACCTTCTCGACCAGTGATCAGCGTTCGGGAAGGCAAGGCCATTCGGTTCGTTCGATCGAGTAACTGCCACACTGTGGACAGACGTGCCGTTGTAGCTCGAATCGCATCTCACAGCTGCCACACTCATATGGAGACTTTTCGGTTGGTGTCGTGTTTGTAAACTCCTCCTTAAGTGCGGTCATAATGTTCATTCTGTTTCACCAACCTTGGTACTCTGGTACGTAGAATGGGGGTATAAGTCTTCAGGTGGATAAAACAGTCACTGAAAGGGGTTAGAACTGGGATGAACGGCACGTGACAGCGGGCGGAGTCGCCTCACTCGGACCGTCCGTCGAGATATTGGAGGACGCCTCGTGTGTTCATGTCTGCTTCAGCGCGTGCCTTTCGTTCTCCCCACACATCGATCATCGATGTGTTTTCGGCGAAGTGTTCGACGACGTCCCTATCGTTCTCGACCTGCTGGCGTTTCGTCTCGACAGCCACAACCCAATCGGTGAGCACGTCGGCGTACTCCGCGAGTCGATCCGCAGTTGGAGTTGGTCCGAAATGGGCGTATAGAAGCGTTTCGGGATCGATGTCTTCGAGCAGTTCGATATCAGAAAGGCACTGTTCGAGATCGAACTCCGAAGGGGGCGACGTCTCGCGGACGGCGTCGATAGTAGGGACGTAGATTCCGGCCGCGTCTGCGGTGAACACCGCATCGTTGGCTGGGTCTTCGAACACGACTTGGTGGGATGCGTGGCCTGGGACGTGGTGGGTGTGGAGTTGATGGTCACCGAGATCGATGACGTCGCCGTCCGTGAGTGGCTGAATCCGGTCTTCGGGGATAGGGACTGGCTCCTCGTAGAACTGCCATTGGTCGCCGACAGCAGCTTTCGTTCCCTCGATGAGCCGTGCTGGATCGACGAGGTGGCGAACTCCCCGCTCGTGAACTACGACCGTCGCGTTCGGACAGTGCCGAGCGAGATAGCCCGCTCCGCCCGCGTGATCGAGGTGAACGTGGGTTGGAGCGATGATGTCGAGTTCCTCGGGGGCGATGCCGACCGACTCCAGCGCATCCAGGATCAGGTCGTAGTGTCGTCCAATCCCCGTATCGATAAGGGCAGATCGCTCCCCAGCGAGGATGTAGACGGCACCGTACTCGGCAGTGTCGTACATCCCGGTATCCAGATAGAAGAGGTCGGTACACTCGCCCGTTTCGACTGGATAACAGTCACCGATTGCCATATCCGAACCCCACGACCGGCGGACAAAAGTGTTCTGTCGGAGCGATCGGTGTGTCTCGTTCGAACACGGATGCGATACGCCTTAGTTCTGTCCGCGGAAAACGGGGGGCATGTTATCGAGGCAGTTCGTCCGTGAGCATCCCGACGTCGTCCGGGATACGCTCGAACGGCGAGGAATGACCGATGAAATCGATCTCGATCGCGTTCTGACGATCGATTCGGAATGGCGCGAACACAAAGCGCGGGGCGACGAACTCCGCCACGAGCGCAACGAGGTCAGCGAGCGGATCGGCACACTCAAACGCGACGGCAAAGAGGAGGCTGCCCAGCAGGCGATCGAGCGCTCCCAAAAGCTCAAAACGGAACTCGAAGAGGTTCAAAACCGCGCGGAGGAATTGGAACAGCAACTGGAGTCGATGCTGCTCGAACTGCCCCAGATCCTCCACGAGAGCGTTCCATCCGGCATGGATGAATCCGACAACGTCCAACTCCGGCGGGAGGGGTTCGGTGAGCTTCGTTCGCTGCCCGAAACGATCGTTCCCCATTACGAGCTTGGGGAACGACTGGCGATCATCGACGAAGCACGAGGGGCGAAAACCACTGGCGGTGGCTACTATTTCCTCACCGGCGACGGTGCACGGCTCGAACACGCACTCGTTCAGTTCATGCTTGATCTCCACCGTGAACAGGGATACGTCGACGTGTTCCCTCCGATCCCGATCAACAGCGATTCGATGACCGGCACGGGACAACTGCCGAAGTTCGCAGACGACGCCTACAAGATCGAAAACGAGGATCTCTGGCTCTGTCCCACTGCGGAGGTGCCACTCACGAACATGTACGCCGAGGAGATCCTCCTCCGTGATGATCTCCCGCTCAAACATCAAGCGTACACGCCGAATTTCCGGCGCGAGGCCGGTGAACACGGTACCGAAACGCGGGGGATCGTCCGCGTCCACCAGTTCAACAAGGTCGAACTGGTGAACTTCGTCGAACCCGACGACAGCTACGAGCGCTTCGACGCGCTGCTCGAAGAGGCTGAGGAGACGTTACAACGACTCGGACTTCCCTACCGGATCTTGGACATCTGTGCGGGAGACATCGGTAACAAACAGTCCAAACAGGTCGATATCGAGGTGTGGGCACCTGCTGACGACATGGACGACGGCCCATCCGAGGGTGGGCGATGGCTCGAAGTGTCGAGCGTGTCGAACTTCGAAGACTATCAGGCACGCCGGGCAGGACTGCGCTACCGGCCCGAACGCCACGAGAGCGCGGAGTATCTCCATACCCTCAACGCTTCGGGGGTCGCACTTCCGCGCGTGATGGTTGCCATCCTCGAATACTATCAGAACGAGGATGGGACCGTCGACGTGCCCGAGGCGCTCCAACCATATATGAGTGGTCAAGAGATCATCGATGGCCACGCCCACGTGGGCGAAAGCGCGCTCGGAAGTACCGACGAGTAGAAGATCTGAATTTCGGGGAGTGAAAGGAAGAGGATATTTGTCTTCGGCGAACGGACGACAGACCATATACACATGAATCGCTCTGCTTGGTCGCCCCATCTGAGAGCAATCGGGATCGCTGTGATGATCGCTGCATTGGCGATCGGTGTCACGAAATACGTACTCACACCGGTCGTCTTTCTCGTGTTCGAAGTGATTTCGGTTACCCTGCCAGCGTGGGCCAGCCTGACGCTCAGCGTGCTGTTACAACAAGGGCTGGTGTTCGGCTCTATCGCGGCTGGATATCTGTGGGTTCGTGACCTCGATCTCGGCTGGATCGGTCTCTCTCGCCCGAGTCTCAAAGAGGCATTGTGGATCGGACTCGGCTGGATCATGGCGTTTGGCTCCGTCGTCGGCTTGTTGATCGTCGTGCTCCTGTTGGGCTTGAATCCGGGACAGAACCAGATTCAGGGGCTGGTTGCCGAAAATCCGGATTTGATTCCATTGTTGATCGTACTGACGATCGTTCTCATCGGACCCGGTGAGGAACTCCTCTTTCGAGGGATCATCCAAGGCTCTCTCCGGGAACGGTTCGGGCCCATGACAGCGATCATTCTCGCGTCCGTCATCTTTGCGAGCGCACACGTTGGGTCGCTAACGGGCTCACTCGGTGATCGTGCTATCACGGTCGGCGTCTTGCTCGTTCCGAGCCTGATCTTCGGTATTGCCTACGAACGGACGAACAACCTCGTCGTTCCGTCGCTCATCCACGGACTGTACAACGCAACCCTGTTTTCGATCACGTATGTGGGATTGAAATACGGGCCGACGACTCCTGCGGTCTTATTCTGACCGTCGACCGCGTGGATGTCCGTCCGAAACGTTCAAACGCCGGATCGACAACATACATCCATGGAACTCCGGGTCATCGACAAGGAGCCGACAGAACTCTCCATCGAAATCGCCGGTGAGGATCACACGTTCATGAACGTACTCAAAGGGGCGCTCCTCGAAATCGACGGTGTCGCCGCCGCGACGTACGATCTGAACCCCGAACAGTCAGGCGGACAGACCGATCCGATCCTCACCATCAAAACCGAAGACGGGATCGATCCGCTCGATATGTTGTCTCTGGCTGCCGAAAACATCAAAACCAAAGCCACGGATTTCCGAACGACGTTCGAAACCGCCGCGTAACGATCGCAGTCGGACCGCGCTCGTCGGTGTGTGATTTCCGTTTTGAACATCAATTATAATATAGATCGGTTGATGAATGAGGAGCATGGGCGAACGCGGAACCATCGAGCGGGTGGCCGATCCGGTGACTGTGTCGTCGATCGTGAGTGACGTCCGTGAGCTCGGTCTCGGTACGGGTGACACCATTCTCGTCCACTCTTCTTTGAGCGCGCTGGGCTGGGTATCCGGCGGTGCCCAAGCGGTCGTGGAGGCACTCCGGACAGCGGTGACGCCATCTGGCACTGTGGTGATGCCGGCGTTCACGGGGCAGTACAGTGATCCAGCGGTGTGGTCGAACCCGCCGGTTCCGGACGACTGGGAGCCGACCATTCGTGAGACACGGCCAGCGTTCCGACCGGCCGTTACGCCGATCCGTGATGTCGGTGCGGTGCCGGAGTGTTTCCGTGGGTATCCGGCACCGTTCGGAGCCGTCATCCGGAGTTTTCGTTCGCGGCGTGGGGCCACGCGGCCGAGGAGATCACCGCTGATCACGGCTTCGACGACGGACTCGGTGAGCACTCACCGCTCGCGCGCCTCTATGACCGGTATGCCGACGTGCTGTTTCTCGGCACTGATCACAGCACGAACACGTCGCTTCATCTCGCGGAGTACCGGGCCGACATCCCTGCTGAGCGAACGTCGAACGTCGTCCCGGTCGCCGAGGACGGCGAACGACACCGTATCGAATACGAGAATATCGAGACGAACACTGAGGATTTCCCTGAACTCGGAACCGCTTTCGAGCGAGAGGTCGGCTGTGCGACCGGTACCGTCGGTGCTGCCGAATCGAAGCTCATGAACCAGCGCGAGATGGTCGACTTCGCCGTCGACTGGCTCGAAACGAACAGGTGAACACGAAAAAGAATGGGGCCGTAGTGAAATCCGCAGCAAAGTACGGATTCAGCCGATAGCAGGGCGAGATTGTGAACTGACAATCAGATTGTATCTACCTCCACAAGCGTGGTCGATCCTAGCGATTTATTCTTTTCTATCATAGTACATATTATACAGATGGAGTTCTCAGTAAGAGGAATACCTGTGGCGGTCAGCCGTTCGACCGTCGTGATAGTGCTCATTGCACTCGCTGTCTTCACGTTCGGCGGGTACGATTACGCCCAGCAGTCGGCGGCGATTGATGACGCCGTGTCCGTCGAGGCGACTGTCGTTGAATCCTCCGTCTCACCGTCAGGAGGCGGTGGCACCGAATACGAGGTTCGTGTCGAGTATCGCTACCGCTATCAGGGAACCGAGTACAGGAGTGACAAGTTGTTTCCCGGCTATCTCGGCCGCCTCTATGAGACGGAGTCGAAGGCACAGTCCGTAATCGAGCCCTACGACTCAGGCGCAACCGTCACTGCGTACGTCGATCCTGCCGCCCCTAGCGAGGCGTTCTTGAAGCAACAAACGACCCAGTCGCCACTCATATTTATGCTGCTTGGTGGGTTTTGGATGCTCTGGATAACGCTTGATGCTGTCGGTGCGCAAGATCCCGGGCAGGGGACAACGCTGCGATCAGAAAGCGAATACGAACCGACACGGTATCAAACGCTGTTCGGTATCGACCGTGATACAGTCAACTGGATCAGTAAAAGATTGATCGTGGCGGCACTGATCGTCCTGCCAGTGTCACTAGTCGGAGCGGTGCTTCTCGCGCTCTCGTCGGGGTCGGCTGGTACGTCCACAGCACCGATGATGGTTGAACTATCAGATCCGATTGGGTTGCTATTCGTGACGGCGTTCATTGCGATCCTCCTCCTGATCGCATCGTTGTTGCTCTATACTGTCTGGTCGTTCACCGAGTACCGACGTCTCCGTGAGCGAATACCGGAACCACGTCCACCGAGTCCGTTCAAACACCCTACACGACTCGTTACGATACTCACTGGGGATGACGATCTCGACGACTATGGACGACGGGTCAAGCGAACCGGCTTCACGTTCGTACTGGCGCTTTTTTTCAGCGGAGCCCTCCTCGGAGTGCTTGTGTTCTAAGTGTGATCGTCCGCTGAGACGGATATCGACGGCCTCCCAACGGTGTGAGACTGCGTACGGCCGCCACACGAACGGGTAATTTTTGCGCCAGCACCACGACGGGCGGATATGGAGCTGACGACCGAGCAAGAGGCGATCCGCGACCTGGTCCACGAGTTCGCCGTCGAGGAGATCCAACCGCTCGCACGCGAGGCCGACGAAAACGAAGCGTTTCCCGAATCGGTGTGGGACGGGCTTGCTGAACTGGATCTGATGGGGATGACGGTGCCCGAAGAGTACGGTGGTATCGACGCCGATCCGGTCACCTACAGTCTCGTCAACGAACAGCTCGCGTACGGCATGTTAGCGGTGGCGACCGCCTTCTCGGTGCACTGTCTGGCGACCTCCTGTATCGCGTCGTTTGGGTCCGACGAGCAGAAAGAGCGCTGGCTGCCCGATATGGCCGAAGGCCGGCCTGTGGGGGCGTTCGCGCTGTCGGAGACGGGCGCAGGGTCGAATCCGGCTCAGATGCAGACGACCGCTGAACGCGCCAGCGGGCACGCAGGCGATAGCTACGTCATCAACGGTGACAAGCAGTGGATCACCAACGGAAAACGTGCTGACGTGATCGTGCTGTTCGCCAAAACGGGCCCCGAGGAGATCACCCAGTTCGTCGTCCCGAAAGACGCCGAGGGACTTTCGATCGGGCCCAAAGAGGACAAACTCGGACTGCGGGCGAGCGACACCACGCCGCTCACGTTCGACGACGTTCGAATTCCCGCCGAGAACCGGCTCACACCCGAGGGGGAAGGGTTGAGCGCGGCGCTGTCGATCCTCACCGGCGGTCGGATCGCTATTGCCTCCCAAGCGGTGGGACTCGCCCAGTCAGCGCTCGACGTGACGCTCGACTACGTCACCGAACGCGAACAGTTCGGTGGGCCGATCAGCGAGATTCAGGCGGTTCGTCACACGCTCGCGGAGATGCACGCGAAAACCGAAGCCGGGCGGCTGTTGGCTCGGGAGGCGGCCCGCAAACGCCATGCGGACGCACCCGACGCTCCAATGGCGGCGAGCACGGCGAAATACGTCGCCAGCGAGAACGCGATGGACGTGACCAACGACGCCGTCCAACTCCACGGCGGGTACGGCTACACGACTGATTTCCCCGTCGAACGACTGTACCGTGATGCGAAGATCACCACCATCTACGAGGGCACCACCCAGATCCAAAAGACGGTCATCGCTCGTGGGCTACTCGGTGAGTGATTTTTCTGCCATCCGTATCGCTTCGCTACCGAACTGAACGACGTTCGGTGAAAGGTCGCTGTCCCGCAGTTCATCCACCGTGTACCAGTCCCACGCGTCTGCGCTCACTTCATCGGGTCTGGGAGCGATGTCGCGGCTTGGAACCGTCGTGTAGTAGATGTGATCGATGTGTTGGTGCCCAACGTCCCCATCGTGAACGTTTATGTCGTAGAGCATTTGATGACGAGGGCGCGGGAGCACTCGACCATCTGGCGTATCGACCAGCTGTGTGTCGTCGAGTAGCGTCGGATCGAGTCCCGTCTCTTCGCGCACCTCCCTGAGACCTGCTTCGTGAGGAAGCTCATCCCGATCAACGTGACCGCCGGGCGGAATGCGTTTGCCGACTTCCTGATGGTTATGCAACGCGGTCGCGCCGTCGTTGACGATGTAGACGGTCGCTGTGAAATGACGGGTCGTCTCCATACCCCGGTTAGCCGCGTATCGGCATTTGTACCTTATCACTTTGATGTGATGGAGTATAATTCTAAAAGAAATTATTTTCTATCGTCATGTATCGTCAACCGTTCCATAGCTGCCACAGTTCGGTCCGCTCCGAGTCGCACGAACTGGCGAACGAGTTGTTAGTGTGACATAACATTACTCATTGCGTCAGTACTTTTATGTGTGAAGGGGTAAGGAACGATAAACGAGAACGCCAGCATGGCGGCAACGCATGCGCGTTCATTGAAACGCGCCGGGTGTTCAAGGCACCCGACGCTGGGGTTCTCAGCCGCAAACGAAAACCCATGATTGGGAACGAAGCAGAGACATGTAACGGTGTCGAATCGTATCAGAAAACCAAACAGCGCACACGCTGCCGGAACTGTGGGCGGCCAGTCAAGACACGGCTCGATCATCGGATCGGCTGTCCGTTGGGACGGTGGTGGCGATGACCCTCCACCTTTTTTCCGTTCGGGTGCGCGGAGCGCACCCTCACGCAAAAAACGTGGGCGAAAAAAGCCGCTCGCTTCGCTCGCGGGAACTGCGTTCGTGAGGGGAAGATGACGCTGCCGGTGTTTCAGTTCTGGGACCGGCTGGGCGAGTCGGTGAACCTCTCGATGGTTGAGGATCGAGGGAAAATTTCGAAGGCCGAACTGTATCACGTCGTGGATGTGGGCACAGGAACGTGGTGTCGACCCTGTCGGAGTACGGGCTGTGCCCACGCCACGCAGATCGAGGAGATTCTAGCGATGGCTGGGCTTGGCCGATCACAGACGAACTACGACGATTTGCCCGGCATTGCGAACGTCACGCGCTATGAGGCGGCAAAAGAGCTGGTCGTCACGGGTTGGTTCGAGAACGGCGGCCGGGTGCGCTATCACGAACAACGTGATGGGACCGTCGCCCAGTCGGTGTACACGCCGGAAGACGATCGAGAGCCAGCCGAGGTGACTGAACAGCCCGAGGCGACGAGTGCCCCAGCAGCGTTGGTCACGACGCTGGCGGAGTACTGCCACTATCGCCAGCATGGGGATCTCGATGGCTTGCGCCAACACTATCCCGAAGTCGCACGCGTCGTTAGCGAGCCGCCCGTCGTCCACGCCGACGACTGAGAATAACAAAGTCGGCGAGGCGGTCGCGGGGCGGAAGCGGTCGCGGTGCGGTGGTGGGAGACGCAGGTGTAGTCACCGCGAGCGAAGCGGAGCGCAGCGAGCGGCTTTTTTTAGTCCTCTCAGATGGACGAAGTCCATCTGGGAGCCTGCAAGAGCGAAGCTCTTGCAATGCAGATTTTTTGCGCGAGTGGTGGCCCACGGCCACCCGAGCGGAAAAAAGGTGGGTGACCGGGAAACCTACTACCGGTGAGCACCGAGCGATGATGTGACCGAGTACGACGCGATCGTCTACGATCTCGATGGGACGCTCGTCGATCTCGCGGTCGACTGGGACGCCGTCGCACAGGAAGGTGCCGAACTCCTCGAAGCGGAAGGTGTCGACACCGACGGAACGGATCTGTGGGAGATGTTGGATCTCGCGGACGACATCGACGCACGCGACAGCATCGAACGCACCATCAGCGAACACGAGTGTCGCGGTGCAGAGCGCTCGACACGGCTCCCAACCGCCGCGGAACTCCCCCGGTCGGTTCCCGTCGCGGTCTGTTCGCTCAACTGTGAGCGGGCGTGTCGGCTCGCGCTTGAGCACCACGACATCGCCACCCATATCGAGACCGTGATCGGACGGGACACAGTCGTAACGCGGAAACCGGATCCAGAGCCGCTGCTCGCTGCCGTTCGAGGGCTCGACAAAACCCCAGAAAAAACGCTGTTCGTCGGTGATTCACGACGGGACGAACTGACCGCAGACCGAGCCGGGACGGCGTACAGATACGTCTGAGACGCTACGTTTGCCCTTGCGTTTGGCGAGCGTACAGAAAGACGGAAATCGCAGTGACGATCCACACGACCGAACCGACCCGAAGGGCGAACGCTGCACGGTCGGTCCACGTGGGGAGTGGCCCGACGTTCAGAGACAGCACTGCAATCGCGGGCGCGCCAAGGAGGATCGTTACCACGAACGTGACTTGCATCACCCAGCCGTAATCTACCCCCTCCGGTGTCGTCGTCTCGATGTGCTCGGGCATAGTGCTCTTCTTGGATCTAGATGGACGTACATGCGACGTGACGGCGAATAAACCTACTCGTTCCGTCGTGGACACCGACGTTAAGCGCACAGCGACCCAACTGATCGTATGACCACCGACGAGGGGCGAGACTTCGATCCGGAATCCCCCGAGGAGCGCGAAATCGGCCGCGAAATGGTGGATCAGAGCGTCGGTCTCGGCTCGGTTGCCGCGCATCTTTACCGGGGGGAAATGGACCGCGTCACAACGTGGCGGCAGCGTCTCGATGAAACGATCAACTGGGTGGTTACGATCCTCGCGGCGATCATCGTCTATGCGTTCTCGGCGCAAGGCAGAGACGAGATCATCCTAGCTGGCATCGTAGTCATCACTGTCTTCTTGGGAGTCGAAGCGCGCCGGTACCAGGATTACGACGTGTTTCGCGCCCGTGCGCGTATGCTCCAGCAGAACCTCTTTGCGAACGCGCTCGATCCCTCTCTAGGAGTCGAACACCGGACGTGGCGGCGTGACCTCAGCAACGACTACCGCCACCCGACGACGAAAGTCCCGTTCGCCGAGGCGCTTGCTCGCCGGCTCCGTCGGGTGTATCTCCCCCTCATCACGCTGCTGATCGCGTCATGGTTGTTCAAAGTTACGGCGCTCTCGACTGATTCGTGGGAATCGACGGCCGCCGTCGGAACTGTTCCTGGGACCGTGATCGGTGTCGTCGTCGCACTCTACTACGTCGCCGTCGTCCTGATCACGGTGTGGCCACGAGATCGACAGGCCAAAGGCGAATTCGAGGATCGGGAGTACGGCGAATGGAAGAGAAACGAGTGATGCGTGATCGCAAAAGCGCGAATCGAACACGTTTACCTGACGCGGTAGTCACTATCGGTTATGCCGTCAGTGACAGCGATCCGTTCGATGGCAGGATCCGAGTCGGTAACGATGCTCACAGCCTACGACGCCCCGACAGCACGTCTCGTCGAGGAGGCTGGGATCGACATCATCCTCGTTGGTGACAGCATGGGCAACGCTGCGCTCGGGTACGAATCGACGTTACCTGTGACCGTCGATGAGATGGCGAGTCATACGGAAGCAGTCGCTCGTGCCACCGAGGAGGCGCTCGTCGTTGCCGACATGCCGTTTCTGTCCTTTGGGGTCGAACAGGCCGAGAGCGTGCGCAACTGTGGCCGGATGCTCAAAGAGGCCGGTGCCGGTGCAGTCAAACTCGAATCGGGACCCCACACAGTCGATCTGACCGAACGCCTCGTTCAACTCGGCATTCCAGTCATGGCCCACCTCGGGTTGACGCCCCAACGGGTGAACGAACTCGGCGGCTACACCAGACAAGGCACCACTGAAAAAGCGGCTGAGGAGATCCTCGATCTCGCCCATGCACACGAAGACGCCGGTGCGTTCTCGCTCGTTCTCGAACACGTGCCCGCGAATCTCGCGGCCCACGTCACTGACGAACTCGACATCCCGACGATCGGCATCGGAGCCGGACCCGATTGTGACGGACAGGTGCTCGTGTTCCACGATGCGGTCGGACTCAGCGAGAGTCCACCCCCGTTTGCGACGGCGTTCGGGAACGTCCGAGAGGAACTACAGCACGCACTCGACGGATACGTTGAGGCGGTCGAATCCGGAACCTTCCCAGCCGAGGAACACAGCCACGTCGAAGACGCCTTGGACGAGCTGTATTGAGATATTACACTGTTGAGACGAACGATCGAACGGTGTCGTTCCATCGTTCAGGCTGTTCGAGCATCGAGAGGTGTGCTGCGTCCGGAACCGTCACTTGTTGACAGTTCGGGATATTCTCCGCGAGATATTCGTGGAACCGCACGGGAGTGAGCCGATCGTGTTCGCCTGTGATAGCGAGACAAGGTATCGAAATCTCTCCCAACCGATCCCGCACATCGAAGGCATCACAGCTCAGGAAATCCCGCCGAAGTACGTCTAACCCCACAGCACGCATTGCTTCTTTGGAAACGCTCTCGATGTCCCCGTCGGCGTCGTGAAACAGCATATCTGTTCCGTGGAGCAGTTCCGTCGATCCATCGAGATCCGACGCGAGCAATTCGAGAAGCCCATCGTTCACACCCAGTTTCGCGCCCGTTCCGCACAGAACGAGTCCATCGATGGCAACGTCC
Source organism: Halocatena salina (assembly GCF_023115355.1). Classification (NCBI taxonomy): domain Archaea; kingdom Methanobacteriati; phylum Methanobacteriota; class Halobacteria; order Halobacteriales; family Natronomonadaceae; genus Halocatena; species Halocatena salina. Next base: position 169,983 of record NZ_CP096019.1, on the reverse strand, counting down.
TCTTCGAGAGCGAGCCACAACCCGACAGCGCCACCGAGGGAATTACCGACAACCACACCGCCATCGACCGCACGGACGACGGCGCACACGTCATCCGCGTACGCCGTGATCGTTTCAAGTCCCGGTTCGGTGTCGGTGTCCTCGCTTTTCCCGTGGCCGCTCAGATCGAGAGCCACAGCCGGACGGTCGATCGTGTGGGACCCGTACTGCTTAACCCACACCTTGTGAGTGCCACCGCTGCCATGAACGTACACCACTGGCTTTCCTTGTCCGAGATCTGTCCGTCGAAACGCCGTCTCACGTCCGTCGTGACGAACGGTCTGCATACCGAAACTACGCCGACAGTTCCATAAACACCGCCCCTCTAGATGTAACCCACTTTTCGCTCTCGATGCGTCCGAAGATCCGAACCGCATTTCTATCGATGTTCGGATTGACGATACCGTATTGCGTCTTTCGGCAGAAGATTTATATAGTGCTATGACTAACTTAGAGTTAGCATGAACGACCAACAGCGGTTCACGAACAAGGGAGCACCCGTTTCCACATACGAGTACGACGATGCGATCGTGTTCGTAATGGACGTCGGTGCTGGTACCGACGCCTCGATCGACGTCGTCGACGGAACAGCAATGTTCGCCGTTGCGGACAAACAGTACGATATCGACCTTCCAACCGGTGATGCGCAAGCGTTTATGAAAAACGGGATCGTTGGTGTAGAGGTGGAACGATGAAACTCACAGTTAAATTCCTCAAACAAAAAGACGCAGGGCGAGGACTCGCAGCGATCGACCGCGAAGCGATGTCCGAACTCGATCTCGAAAACGGGGATTACATCGTGATCAGCGCAGGTGATGGCCGTGCCGTCGCCCGCGTCTGGCCGGGCTACCCGGAGGATCAGGGCCAGGGGATCATCCGGATCGACGGTCGCCTCCGACAGGAGATCGGCGTCGGGATCGATGACAGCGTCACCGTTGAGAAGGCGGACGTCAAGCCCGCAAAAAGCATCACAGTGGCGCTGCCCCAAACCCTTCGAATTCAGGGTGATGTCGGGTCATTGATTCGAGATCAGCTGAGTGGCCACGCGGTGACGACCGGGCAAACCGTTCCGATCTCGTTCGGTCTGGGACCATTATCCAGCATGTCCGGACAGAGCATCCCACTGAAGATTGCAGACACCAGCCCGAGCGGGACGGTGGTGATCACCGATTCGACGGAGATGCATGTGAGCGAGAAACCCGCCGAACAGATCGTTTCCGAGGAACCAAGCGATCGGGAAACACCCAATGTCACCTACGAGGACATCGGCGGACTGGACGAGGAGCTAGAGCAGGTCCGAGAGATGATCGAGCTGCCGATGCGCCATCCGGAGCTGTTCCGGCAGTTGGGGATCGACCCGCCAAAGGGAGTGCTGTTACACGGTCCACCCGGAACCGGAAAGACGCTGATGGCCAAGGCGGTGGCCAACGAGATCGACGCGTACTTCACCAACATCTCCGGCCCGGAGATCATGTCGAAGTTCTACGGCGAGTCCGAAGAACAGCTCCGAGAGATCTTCGAGGAGGCCTCGGACAACGCACCCGCGATCGTATTCATCGACGAACTCGACGCCATCGCGCCAAAACGTGGTGAGACGACTGGTGACGTCGAGCGCCGCGTCGTCGCCCAGCTTCTCTCGCTGATGGATGGGCTTGAAGAGCGCGGACAAGTGACTGTCATCGGAGCAACCAACCGCGTCGATGCGCTCGATCCCGCGCTTCGCCGTGGTGGTCGATTCGATCGAGAGATCGAGGTCGGGGTGCCCGACCAAGAGGGACGCAAAGAGATACTTCAGGTCCACACCCGGGGAATGCCCCTCACCGACAACGTAGATCTCGACGTGTACGCCGAAAACACCCACGGATTCGTCGGGGCGGATCTCGAATCACTCGCCAAAGAAGGAGCCATGACCGCGTTGCGACGGATTCGCCCCCAGCTGGATCTCGAAAGCGACGAGATCGACAGCGAGATGCTCGAAGACTTGCGTGTGATGGACGACGATTTCCGGGAAGCGCTCAAGGGCATCGAACCGTCCGCGCTCCGGGAGGTGTTCGTGGAAGTCCCAGACGTCACGTGGGACAGCGTCGGTGGACTCGAAAACACCAAAGATCGGCTCCGGGAGACGATCCAGTGGCCGATCGACTACCCCGAGGTGTTCCGGACGATGGACATGGCTTCGGCCAAGGGGGTTCTCCTGTACGGCCCACCGGGAACAGGGAAAACGTTGCTCGCAAAAGCCATCGCCAACGAGGCCAACAGCAACTTCATCTCGATCAAGGGACCGGAGCTGTTGAACAAGTACGTCGGTGAATCCGAGAAAGGGGTCCGAGACGTTTTCTCGAAGGCCCGAGAGAACGCACCAACCGTAGTGTTCTTCGATGAGATCGATTCGATCGCAGGCGAACGCGGGCAGCGCATGAGCGACTCCGGTGTCGGTGAGCGCGTCGTCTCACAACTGCTGACGGAACTTGACGGCGTCGAGGAACTCGATGACGTCGTCGTCATCGCCGCGACCAACCGACCGGATCTCATCGACAGCGCCCTGCTTCGTCCCGGACGTCTCGACCGGCACGTTCACGTGCCAGTTCCTGACGAGGAAGCCCGGCGGGCGATCTTCGAGGTCCACACCCGCGACAAGCCACTCGCTGATGCTGTCGATCTCGAACGGTTAGCACGGATGTCTGATGGCTACGTCGGAGCGGACATCGAGGCCGTCTGTCGGGAAGCCGCGATGATCGCTACCCGCGAGTTCATCGGCCGTGTCGATGCTGAAGAGATCGAAACATCGGTCGGAAACGTCCGCATCACGATGGATCACTTCGAGCAGGCGCTTGAGGAAGTCAGCCCGAGCGTCACCGATGAGGTTCGCGAACAGTACGACGAGATCGAAGATCAGTTCGGACGCGCCAGCGAACCGACCGACAGAGAAAAGATCAGCCGAACGTTCCAGTGACGTGACCGGACCGATCGGATTTCGTCCCTCAGGTCCGGACGGGAACGTCACGCGCATCGAGGTGGGATTTGACGTCCTCGATGGTGTACTCCTCGAAGTGGAAGATCGATGCTGCTAGCGCCGCGTCGGCACCGGCTTGGGTGAACACGTCGTACATGTCTTCGGGACCGCCACAGCCCGATGACGCGATTACGGGCGTCGAAACGGCATCACAGATGGCTTCCGTGAGTGGAATATCGTATCCGTCCTTCGTTCCATCAGCATCGATGGAGTTGACAAACAACTCGCCTGCTCCGCGTTCGTCGGCTTCGCTGGCCCATTCGATGGCATCGACGCCGGTGCCTTCGCGGCCGCCCTTGACCGTACATTCGAACCAACATGACTCTCCATCGATCTGAGTGTACTGTTCGCCCGCTTCGTCGAACCGACGCCGAACGTCGACACTGATAACGACACACTGGCTACCAAAGGCCGCTGCTGTCTCCGTGATGAGTTCGGGCTGTTCGAGGGCCCCCGTATTGATCGACACCTTATCGGCCCCGGCACGGAGTGTCTCCTTTACGTCCTCTCGAGTCCGGATCCCCCCGCCAACGGTCAGTGGAATGAACACTTCGTCCGCAACACGCGAAACCGTGTCCAACATCGTCTCCCGTCCTTGGGCACTCGCCGTAATATCCAAAAACACGAATTCGTCCGCGCCCGCCTCATTGTACCGGCGTGCCATCTCGACCGGATCACCTGTATACCGGAGATCCTCAAAGTTGACGCCCGTATAGACGGCGGCGTTCCCCTCATCGTCGAGATCCACATCGATACAGGGGATGATCCGCTTGGCCAACGTCATGTTTGGAGATACGATTCGCGGTATTAAAACGGCCCCGACTCACACAGCATCCAGCGCACGGCTGTTCCAACCCAGTAACGATGGCTACTCGACCGATTTGAGCCGTACTACGCGCTTTACCCGGTTTAAACCACAGTACAGTGTTCGAAAATATGTAATGAGATATTAGTTATCGGCTGCTGATTTACTCCGTGTGATGGAACGATCCCGTGTGGGGAGCTGGTATGCCGTCGTTGGCATCCTTGTGTTCGTCCCTATCTACGCCACCTACGTTCTGACCCACGAGTATCCATCGCTCGGTGGTGGCCTGTTCTTGATGATGAGTGAGGAGATCACGGCCCATGGATATACGCTGCCTGCGAGGATTCCACACTACACGTCGGGAGGAATCCCCTTCAGCTATCCGCCGCTCATGCTGTTCGTCGTCGGACTCTTGCTCGACATCGGAGCGCCACCGCTCACGCTCGCGCGCCTCCTTCCGGGAGTGTTGGTCGCGTGTGCGCTCGTTGTCTACGCCGTAGCGACAGCGGAACTGCTCCAGAGCCGTCGACAGGGAGCGTTTGCGGCGATCGTGGTTGCAACCGCCCCGTCGGTACTCCATCTGACCCTTACTGCGGGTGGAACCGTTCGTGCAGCGGCGTTGTTGTTTACGAGTGCTGGGATCTACACTGGCGTTCGTCTCTTTAAAACCGGTTCACGGACGTGGCTGCTCACTTCGATCGGTTTGTTCGGAGCGACACTGCTCACCCACCCGTTGTACACGATATTCTTCGGCACGAGCTATCTCGTTTTTTACTTCTGGCTCGATCGAACGGCATACGGACTGCTTCGGGGGGCTGCCGTCGCGGCTGGTGGCGTCGTTCTCGCTGCCCCGTGGTGGTTGCCCGTTGCCAGCACGCACGGATTCGAGGTGTTTCTGCAGGCGAGCACTACCCACGACGGTATCGGCTATCTCAGCTGGTATCAGGAGTTTCCCACGGAGACGGTGTCGGTACCGTCGCCGTGGCCACCGCTGGCCATCCTCGGTGGGCTGTTTCTCCTCGTGCGTCGAAAGCCGTTGCTCCCTAGCTGGTTCATCACCGCCGGGGTTCTCACTGGACGCGACGAATTCCTGCTCGTCATTGGCGCGATGATGGTCGCTGCGTCGCTGTTCGAGGGAGTAGTCCCCCTCCTTCGACGAATCGAAACCACAGTTTTAGAGACGATCGAAACAAAAGACGGGACGGCATTGTCCGTCTGTAAGCGAGGAATAGTGCGACTGCGATCCATCGGACCACACGTTTGTGTGCTGGCGATCCTCATCCTCGGATTGATCGCAACCTACGGCACGTCGTCGGCAGCGGTGTACGTTGCTGGAGGGGAAGCGGACGATGAGTTACCGATGTTCGTTCACGACGCGGATGTAGCAGCGACGAAGTGGATTCGATCGAACACGACGAAAAACGCTTCGTTCGTCGTCATCGGCGACGTTGCGGAATGGTTCCCACTGTTCACTGATCGGACGAATCTCGTCGTTCCCCAAGGGAGCGAGTGGGAGGGAACGAGAGACCGACAGATGCACATGCGAGACCAGTTACGGCCGTGTCGCGACGCTTCCTGTCTCACGGCACGGTTCGATCAGTTCGGCCTCAAACCGGACTACGTGTATCTCACCGCTTCGGGATACGCTCGCAAACAGGGCCCCCGAGCAGGAGAACACCGCTGGACACGTCTCGGACACAGTTTGCGTCAATCACCCGAGTACGAAGTCGTCTTCGAGAACCAAGGCGCGTTGATCGTTCGGCGGAAATGAGTGACCTGCACAGAAATCGCGTCTCGATCCCGGATACAGGGATCTCCAAGCGTACGCCGGATCGACCGATTTCGAGGTGTGCCACCCAGAACAGTACTGACCATCACCAAACACGGTGTGTACAATCATTATCGCACCAGAAACATCGGACCGACAGCCCAAAGTACAGTCCCGCCACAGCACAGACATGGCCGAACACGAGAGCACAGCGATCGATACGGACCACATTGAGCGCCAAACCGCCCCTCAGCAGTCGTACACCATGCGCGACGTCGGCATTGGCATCGTCGTTGCGATCGTCGGGATGGCGATCGTCTTCGGCGTGCCGGTTCTCACTCACCTCTGAACCCAAGCACGAGACGGAGGCTCACCGGAACGTCGGTCTTGGTGTCTACGTCAGCCTTGACGCTGCCCTCGAACTGAGCGGTCCCAACGGCGTCGACGGTCCCATCACCGTTCGCGTCGACCCTGACGGTCACCGTGTTCGTCGTCGTATTGCGCTTGATGTCGACATCCGTAGCTGAGGCGTTTTCGGCTTTGACCGTAACGTTGACGGTGTTGTCAGGAGGGAGTTCCACCGTCGTTTCGTTGGCCACCTCGTCAGGATCACCGGTGCTGACAACCGTACTGATCGAGGCGCTCTGGACGGTCATCGGAACGGCCGTCACGCCGACGAGACTGAACAACACAACGGTTACCACTGTGAGCGATGTGAGCGGTCGGCTCATACTACAACCCACACCATGATCCGGAATATCTTAAATTCAGTTCATGGTCTTTTATGCAATTATTACATCGAGTCGAGGTCAAAAAAGAGTTCTCAGCCGATCATCGGTTACTCGAGTTCTCGATCGAGCACTCCCCGAATCGCCCGAACGGTCCCCGCGTCGTATTCGAGCCGTTCTCCGTTCACCGTCAGCGTGAGTTCACCACTCGCGTCGGTGTGACCGACGTTCTCGACCGGAGTATCGTCCGGGAACGCTGCTTGGACGGCGTCTGGTGCGGTGGTTTCGATGACAGCCCGCCCCGTTCGCTCGTGGAACAACAGCCCTGCGCCGTTTTCGTCGCCGGTGAGCGTCACCTCTGCGCCCCTGCTCTCGGAGATCATCTCCGCAAAGGTGACGGCGAGACCGCCGTGGCTCACGTCGTGCACCGCTCTTGTGTGCTCGTCGGTTGCGACCGACGCGATCGCCTCGATGAATCCCGTCGCTTCGGTCTCCTCGGGTGGGGTGGGAAACGCATCGGTGCCGTCGAACTGGGCGAGATACTCCGATCCTCCGAGTCGCGGCGTTCGTCCGGACGCGACCGCGTGGTCTCCGACGAGGAGGATCGTCCCCGGTTCGGAGGATTCGGGGAAGCCGAGTGGAGGCGCGTCGTACTCCGTTGTGGTCCCGACCATTGCGAGCGTCGGCGTCGGGGGGATCGGACCGCTGGTAGAATCGTTGTACAGAGAGACGTTTCCCCCAACGACCGGCACCGACAGCGTTCGGCACATGTCGGCTAGCCCGTCGACGATCCCCTTGAATCCGCCGTACACGCTTGGTGTTTCGGGATTGCCGCCGTTGAGACAGTCCACGGCGGCCAACGGCGTCGCTCCTTTGGCGGCTAGGTTCGTCGTGACTTCAAGCGCCACCGCACGAGCGCCCTCGTACGGATTGAGCGACGTCCAGTTGGGATTGCTTCCGGCGGCAATCGCGATCCCTCGCTCGCCGTCACATTCGCGGGCAGCCAGCACCGCAGCGTCATCACCGGGACGAACGATCGTCCGCGTTCCGACCTCGTGGTCGTACTGACGGTACACCCACCGCTTGCTCGCCGTGTTCGGGCTTGCGAGCACCGACTCGAACGCGGTCTCTAGCGTCGGTGTCGGGAGTTCGGTCTCTTTGGGTGGCGTTGGTGGAACGCTGTCGAGATCGTTCATCGGCGCACCCTCGGCCAGATACTCGGCCGGTACGTCGACGACCGTTTCTCCATCGAACGTACAGACGTAGTTGCCCTCCGTCACGGTCCCGATGACCGAACTTCCGAGATCGAACCGGTCTGCGATCTCCCGAACGCGATCGACATTTTCGGGAGCGACTTCATAACACATCCGCTCTTGGGATTCGGCGAGTAGGATTTCGAGCGCGCTCATGTTCGGCTCACGCTGGTGGACGCTGCCGAGTTCGATACGCGCACCCAATTCACCCTTTGCGACCAGTTCGCTCGATGCCCCACCGAGTCCCGCTGCGCCGAGATCGCGCGCCGACTCGACCAATTCCTCATCGAGTAACGTTTCGTTCGCTTCGATGAGGAGCTTCTCGGTGTAGGGATCACCGACCTGTACCGCCGGTCGGTCCTCGGTTTCGGCATCCTCGCTCAGATCCTCGCTCGCAAAGCTGGCTCCACCGAGACCGTCACGACCAGTGGCGTTGCCCACGAGCATCAACGCGTTGCCCGATTTCTGGGCTTTGGCAGTAACCAACCGATCAGGAGACACCACGCCGACACACGCAACGTTGACCAGTGGGTTTCCCTCATAATCAGGATGAAAAACGACGCTGCCGCCGACAGTCGGAACGCCGATCGAGTTGCCGTAATCGGAGATGCCCTCCACGACGCCCTCGAACAGATACCGGGGATGTTCGTCCTCGAACGGTCCGAAATAGAGGCTGTCCGTGAGTGCGATCGGATACGCCCCCATCGACATGGTGTCACGCACGATTCCCCCGACCCCTGTCGCAGCACCGTCGTAGGGATCGACGTACGAGGGATGGTTGTGGCTCTCGATCCCCAGCGTGATGTACACCGAATCGGAAAGAGCAACCACGGCGGCATCATCGCCCGGACCGACGACGACATCCTTGCCGTTGCTATCGAACGCCGACAGCAACGGACGTGAGGAACGATACGCGCAGTGCTCGCTCCATAGATTCTCAAAGAGCGCTTCCTCTGCTGGTGTCGGATCGCGGCCGAGTTCCGAAACGACGAGTTCGTAATCCGACGCGGAGAGGCTCATTGCCCGATGTCGGCCAAGCCCGGTGAAAGCCCTTTCTATGTCGTCCAACCCTCTGCTCCAGTGCAGCGGTGATCGTCGGGAATGATATTGGGTGACATCTATCGATCGAATCGAGTATCGTATCGCTTTTGCCAGCAGCGACCAACTGCTGGATGTGCTTTCGGTCGAGCTACACACCCACTCCGACCGTTCGTACGACGGCCGCGATCCGATCGATATGCTACTCACGCAGGCAGAAGCGATCGGACTCGATGCGGTCGCAGTGACAGATCACGATCAGATCGACGCGAGTCTCAAAGCCTCGAAACTGGCCCCCGAATACGGATTGATCGGAATCCCGGGGGCAGAAATTACGAGCACTGCGGGCCACGTACTCGGATTGGGTATCGAAGAGCGTGTGCCGTCGGGACTGACATTCACAGAGACGGTCGAGCGAATTCACGATCTCGGGGGGATCGCTGTCGTTCCCCACCCGTTTCAGGGCGCTCGTCACGGTGTCGCACCGAACGTCTCGTGCGAACAGTTGGCTCGCGCTGATGCCATCGAAGTGTACAATTCTCGACTGCTCACCGGACGCTCGAACCGGAAAGCAAAACGCTTTGCAGCCGACCGTAAACTACCGATGACAGCCGGCAGCGACGCCCACATCGCAGAGATGGTCGGACAGGCAATCACCCACGTTGGCAGCGAGAAACGGACGATCGACAGCATCCTTCAAGCCATCGCCGACGGGGAAACCACGGTCGTCGGCGAGCGGACTCCGTGGCGGATCAGCCTCCGTCAGGCTGGTGGTGCCGTCAAACGACGCATCAAATACGCTGCGGAGGATTTTTTTACTGACGTCGGGCGAGGCTTGCTCTGATCGGGGCACACGGCTCCGTGAATCCCCGATCGTAGTGGAACGATCTCTCCGTCTCCATCGAAATTCGTAGGACGTTTGCGGTATCGAAACGCTTAGTGGTCGGCCCGGACTGATCCCGTGTATGAGTGAGGACGCCGTCGACGCCGATGCAGTCCATCACGTGGCGGATCTCGCACGGGTCGCCCTGACGGAGTCGGAAGCCGAACGGTTCGAAGCACAGTTTGGAGATATCCTTGGTTACTTCGATTCGTTGGATGAGGTCCCCGAGATCGAACGGGAGAGCGATCTCGTGAACGTCATGCGACCGGACGAGCAACGCCCGAGCCTGAATCAAGACGAAGCGCTCGACAACGCTGCTGAGACCGAAGACGGCTATTTCAAAGGCCCCCGGGTATCATGAGCACGGAGTACAACGCCTTCATCACCGAGACGACGATCGAACCCACCAGCGAAGGACCGCTGTCCGGTCGAACCGTCGCCGTCAAGGACAACATTTCGACTGCTGATGTCCGTACGACCTGTGGTTCTGCGATGCTCGAAGAGTACGTCCCATCATACGACGCCACTGTTGTCGAGCGACTCACAGCGGCAGGTGCGACGATCGTCGGAAAGGCGAACATGGACGAGTTCGGAATGGGTGGGACGACCGAAACCTCCGCGTTCGGACCGACCGAGAACCCACGCGCTCCGGGACGTGTCGCCGGTGGCTCCTCGGGTGGGAGTGCTGCCGCCGTCGCGGGGGGAAAAGCGGATCTGGCGCTCGGAACCGATACTGGAGGCTCGATCCGTAACCCGGCAGCGTTCTGTGGCGTTGTGGGTCTCAAACCGACGTACGGTCTCGTCTCCCGATACGGGCTGATCGCGTACGCCAACAGCTTAGAGCAGATCGGACCGATCGCGCCGACCGTCGAAGAAACCGCCATGCTGTTGGATGTGATCGCCGGACCCGACGAGAACGACGCGACAACCCACCAGAACGGGACCGACGCTGACTACGCCGCTGCTGCCGATGGCAACGTCGATGGCATGACCGTTGGTGTGCTTGAAAGCCTCCGGGACGGAGCCGACGACCGAGTCGTGGACGCATTCGATGACGCAGTGGCCGAATTGGAAGCCCAAGGTGCCACCGTGGTCGAGATCGAACTTGATTCGATCGACCACGCCCTCGCGGCATACTACGTTATCGCCATGTCGGAAGCCTCCTCGAACCTTGCACGCTTTGACGGCGTCCGGTACGGCGTCTCCGGAGGGTACGAAGGCGACTGGAACGAGGCGTTTGCCATGTCCAGAGAGAAAGGGTTCGGTGAGGAAGTCAAACGCCGCATCCTCCTTGGAACGTACGCACTCTCAGCCGGGTATCACGAGAAGTACTACAAGAAAGCACAGGACGCCCGTGCCTGGGTGAAACAGGATTTCGACGCCGCATTCGAGAAGGCTGACGTGCTCGCCTCCCCCACGATGCCCGTGTTGCCCCCAGAAATCGGCGACAGCCTCGATGATCCGCTCCAACTGTATCAGATCGATGCTAATACAGTTCCTGTAAACCTCGCTAACCTCCCTGCGATCTCCGTACCGGCGGGCCGTGCTGATGGATCCCCCGTCGGCGTGCAACTCGTCGGTCCCGCCTTCGACGAACACCGACTCATCCGCGCTGCGAGCGCACTTGAGTGACCGATTCGATCGATCTGGCGACATACAGCAGGCAAATCGGAAACGGGAACGACGAAACCCCGACTGATTTTAATATGGCTTGTTATAGTGGAAATAAAACCAAATCGAATATGCATAAACTATTAAAATACACTCATGTGTATTGGGGAATATTGTTTGGATGCGATGTCCGAGCACACGACACTCGTGGAGTATCTACACGATCGTCCGAGGGTAGCTGGTGTACTATTTATGACGCTGTTGTTGTTGTCACAGGCTGGTGCGGCCCAAGCCAATGCATTGACGTATTACGCCGGACCGTAGTCGACGCTACAGTTCGTTCAGAGCGACCGCATCGCTCCAGAGCAGATCGTCGTCCATGATGATGGGGATCCGTTCGAGGCTGAGAAAGCGTCGGATTTCCGCTGTCGACAGTTCATAGCTGTTGCTATTGCTAGAGAGGAGCCGATACTCCGTTTCCCCGTCGATGAACGGGTGAACGATCGTCCCCATGCCGGTGTGGGTCGTGGGATAGGCGGTGATATCCAGCTCGAATCGTTCGTTTCCGGTGGGTGTGATCTCACCGAGTATCGGGATTCCGCTTTCGGACTGGGTGATCGCCAAGCTGCCATCTCCTACGACGAGATACTTGTTGCTGATGAGACTCTCCCGACGAGCGATGTTCAGTGCGGCCCGGAGTGGAAAGCCACAGTTGAGCAACTTCGCTACGCTGTATCCGATCGTGACCGCGCCAGTATTGATGACGTTGCCAAGCGTGACGACACCACCGATCGCACCGGCATCGATAATCCCCATTCCCTGCTCGTAGGACTGACAGGCGTTCAAAAAGAACGCATCCACGTCGACCGTATCGAGCGTTCGCGCGTCGAACCGGCCGTTTGGACACCGAAAACCGTCCTCATCGATGTGTCCGATGTAGTGAAGGAAGTCGGTCGGTCGTTCAAATACTGCGGCGAGTTCGTCCGTCGATAGTCCTCGATGGATTCGAACCGTCAAGGGGTGGTCCGACTGGGAGTCGTACACGCCATCGATGGCGTCGCATTCTTCAGCCATCGTCGGCTCGTTACACACGACCGTGATCGTGATGTCACCATCGGTCGGTGTTCGATCGAGACGGTTCCGAAAGGCGGTCGAAGTCGCTTTGCTTGCTCCTAGCGGCGTTGCGTCCCCGACCCAAACCTGTTCGAGCGACTCTGTCGTCTCCGGTTGGACGTACTCTCGCTGGTCGATTGTGTCTGTCATCGTGCTCCGTGTCATTGCACCGTCCCGTACGAACTCCGAGATGGCATCTATCTGTTGGTGATGTCGGTCGACTTGTTTACATTCTGGGGTTCGGATGACCGCCAGATCGTTCACGAGAAATGGGATCGTCTCGATGGTGTCGGGGCAGAGAGCGACGTGTGAAGTTATCTTCCAGTTGGGAACGTACTGTTCGATGTCGGCGTACGGAACTGAAAGATACGCTTGGAGCTGGTCGGCAATGGAACGGTCGTACAACTCCGGTAGTGCGATCGGAAGGCTCGCTTCGAGCTTCCGCCGTTCGTACAGTTCGATCCCGGCTTCCCCGGTCGTTCGGGTTAGACAGTCGAGAAACAGGACCTGCTTTAACACGCGTTCGATTTCCGCTTGCACGCCCCTTTCGGAGTCGAGCCGGTGTTCGAAACCGGTTGACGTGAGTATTACGGGCGTGCTTCCAGGACGGACTCTCGCACCGAGATAGTACGCTAACGATGCGACAGCATACACGAATCGGTGTTTTGGGGGAAGTTCGATCGTTATCCCCGTCTCTGGAGGCGTCAGTCCCTCCGGAACATCGAGCGTTTCCCCGTGTTCGATCAGCGGTGGATGCCCACGAAGCGTGGGATAGGAGCGCTCACACGCCGTGGTCTTGAGTGCCGAGCTGAACGTGGACACCGCGGTCATCATGTCCGTCGGACAGTCGGTCGTGACGACCGTTCCAGCAGGCGATTGGTGACGTGAACGCGCACCGATCGCCACAGTGGCCACGTTCTCGAATTCGATCCGGGTTCGGGTCGTATCCGTAGAAACGCTGACAGCGCTGTCGACGACGAGATACAACTTGAGTGGTGTGGACAGTTCGAGTGCGTACCGGTCTGGTGGACGCGATTCGTCTGCACCCTCCTCGATCCTCGTAAGCACCGCTCCCTCCGCATTCCGGATGTTTACACCGGGGACCATAGGCACCGTGATGGCAGACGTACGAATTGTGAAAGCGCTATCGACCGGGTAGTTGAGTCGATCAGCAGCGATGGGCACCGGTGTCGCCGGAGACGGCGTGTGGAGTGTGCATCGACACCGATCGATCTCGTCGATCACCACGATTCCGGGGGGATTTTCCGTCCGGGTCCACGAAATCGTTTCCTGATTATTCATCACTTCGCCTCCCTTCAGACGGTGGCTGGACAGTGATAGCCAGCGGATCAAGGAGGCTGTGTGATTCGGGGGACCGAACGAGGAAGCGACGCAGAGCAGATCGGTTACAGGCAAGAAGAGTCATTCCGTTCGAAGTCTGGACGACATCATTCATTGAGATCCGTCCAATTCGACGTTATCGAGGGATCGGTGAGATGCCAGCGCTGCTGGGGTGTTCCATCCGCAACGCGGAGCTCTACGACAGCGTCCACCAGCGGCTCGAACAGCGTCGTAATCTCCGAGTCCCGAGCGATCGGAAGGTGAACGTGGACCATTCCGCTCCGTCGCTGTGTTGCGATGCCCGTGTACCGGACGAGGCGTAGGGACACGTCTCTCTCGTTCGACTCGATAAACGTCGACAGCGAGTCGACACACACCCGAAGCTCTCCGGCCGCGAGTGGCTCAGCAGCGCGTTCGATGGAACGAATCGTGCCGATGATCTTGGCGACGAGCGACGATGGAGTGTCCGCTGTGGTGTGTGAGACGTCTACCGAACCGGAACTACTCAGCTGACAGTCCGTACTTCTGAACTGCGTTACGTAATCTACGATATGATTTCGGTGGTAGGTGTCGTCCGTAATGGCCGATCGCGCGTCCGTTCCTGAGCCGTCTGTCGTGACGTACAATCGCTGGCGATGCATACTTGGATCGCCCATGAGGTGCCGACACGCCAGCTGGTGAACCTCGGGCGCGACGTTCCCCACCACGAGTAATGTACTGCCACGCTGCTTCAGACGGCTGAGAGCTGCCGCAAACTCGGCTGATCCCAGCACTTCCCCATCGAATACCATCAACTATTCCCTGTGAACAGCCTGAAAATAAACGTTATGGTCGTCTCGTCCCTACACCGGCATTATCTTTTAATGGAATAATTGCACGGAAAATATTCGCCAAGACGATATTATTCTAGTGAAGCTGTCCTGGAGAGACAATCGTCGAATAAATCTATAAGTGATCGTCGATACTACTCGATATCGTATGTGTTATCGCTGTCCCAGTTGCGAAGGAGAACTACAACAAGAGTATCGGTCGTGGATCTGCCAGGAGTGTGGTTATGTGCCGGCTCACGGCGCGGATTGATCAAGCACGGATCGAATCAGTGATGAGAGGGACACGTCCGTAAGCATCGCTCGGTGAACGTGCGTACAACGCGTTCATCACATCCAATCTCACGCGACAGATACTGTGTATAGTCCATACTATTCCATAACCATAGTATATATTATAATTATAAATAAAATATACTTTTGAATCACATATGTAGTATGATATCGTGGTGTAATAGCTGTATCGCATCAACAAACGCTGTATTTCCTATATTATCGTCTTATCTGAATTAGCTACCCACATATCACCCAAAACTTTAATAACTGTTCTTTCGAGGTGTTCATCATCATATGCTCGAAAGAAGTAATGACATCAATATTTTACGTGTGTCGTTTTCCGACGAACGGTTATTTCCACGGAATTGGTGGGGTGGTCCACGAGTCGATACGGCGACGAGCGCACAGACACCATCGATTCACTCAGACAGCCGATGACGAACACAGATATAGACGACATCAGTTCGAAACGAGGACGACGCGATTTCCTTCGATCGATGAGCGGGCTGGGTTTGTTCAGTTCGATCGGTCGGCAGTTCGATGTGGGTATCGATAGTCTCATCCCAGTAAACATCGGCTACCGCGATAGCGGTGGATACAACGCTGCGACGGAGATCGCAGACGAGGTAATTCGAACCTTCGGGTTCAACGCGGCGACGATGACGATTCCCCAACGACTCTTGACGGAGCAGGGAATCGATAGCATCCTAACCGATCAGCCGATTCGATACCTCGAACTGGATAGACCGATGGTTGCCCACCAACAGTACACGCCGTGGGGCATCGATCGAGTCGGTGCCAAGCAGGCTCATACTGGGAGAATCAGCGGTCGGAACATCGATATCGCAATCCTGGACAGCGGGATCGACGAGACGCATCCTGATCTTCAAGAGAACGTCGGTGCTGGAAAGTCGTTTCTCAACACCGTTGGATTGTTGTCAGGAAGTGAACAGTCGAACGGCACGTCCATTTTCGAGGGCGTTCGGTCGGCGTTCGAAGCACCTCACGGGTTGCTCGACGCCCGATCGAGAGCTCGAGACCGATCGGAGGAGTTCAGTTCTAACGCTCCCGAGTGGCACGACGCCGTCGGTCACGGCACTCACATCGCAGGGATTGCTGGAGCGATCGACAACTCGGATGGAGTCGTTGGTGTCTGTCCCGACGCGACGTTACACGCCATCAAGGTCTTGAGTTCTTCCGGTGTTGGGTCGGCCTCCGACATCGCGGCTGGCATCGACCACGTCACAAACCAGGGATGGGAGGTCGCAAACCTGAGCCTCGGCTCTTCGTACGATTCGAAGCTGGTTCAGGACGCGTGCTCGTATGCGGTCGAACAGGGCACACTCCTCGTCGCAGCGACGGGGAACATCGGGCCATGTACGGACTGTGTGCGCTATCCCGCCGCGTATCCCAGCGTTGTCGGTGTCGGAGCAACCACCCCCGACGACACGCTCGCGTCTTTCTCGGCGACCGGACCCGAGACCGATCTCGTCGCACCCGGCCAGAACATCAGATCGACGTACACCACCGATATTCGTCCCTACGAAACGCTGTCTGGCACGTCGATGGCAGCGCCACACGTCGCGGCAGCCGGTGGACTCCTCATGGCGGAGGGGTATGAGAACACGACTGCAGCCGATCGCCTCATAGAAACGACAGAGGATATCGGTCTCTCCGAAAACGACGGCGGAACCGGCCTGCTCGATATCCCCGCCGCACTCGGGCTGTGAGTGGTGGTCCGATGTGACGGTCGTCAAGACGGCTCCGTGAATCCATCGAGCAGGGTGAGCGCTTCGATCGTTCCGGCGTGGCGTTGCAT
Organism: Halocatena salina; assembly: GCF_023115355.1. Classification (NCBI taxonomy): domain Archaea; kingdom Methanobacteriati; phylum Methanobacteriota; class Halobacteria; order Halobacteriales; family Natronomonadaceae; genus Halocatena; species Halocatena salina. The sequence goes on along the minus strand of NZ_CP096019.1, from coordinate 153,469 downwards.
GGCCGTTTCACCGGTGTAGAACTCGCGGTCGGCGAATCCGCCGGCAGTGGTCTGTCGTGCGCCGAGGAGGCGACGGGTGGACTGATGATCGATCGAGTCGACCGCACCGGCCACAGCCAATCCGGCCACTACGTGCCGTGCTTCGGCTCTGTTGGTGTACTCATCCTCCTGCTGTCGGCTTCTGAGATAGGCGATCGCCTGCTTTCTATCGATGTCGTCGAATCGATCGATGTGAGCGAGCGTTTCGAGGGCGTATCGTGTCTCACACACCGCGCTCATCGTGTCGGGTGATGACTCGGAGACGTGTCCTCGGTCTGCCTGCTGATCGGCGAGATACGTCCCGACGCCAGCGAGATCGATACGGGACAGCTTTTCGGCGGCGGCGAGCGCACGGACCGCGAGCCATGTCGTCTGCGGGGAGGGCGAACCAGTCGTGGTGTCGGTTCCAGCCGTGTTGGTGAACCCGCCACGTTCGTGTTGGTGATCGATGATGAACGTGGCTGCCGCCGCGTGATCGACGGCATCGAGTCGGTCGAGGCGATCGAGTGCGAGCACTGCGAGAGCGGTCTGTTCGACAGTCGACTCAGCGGACCGATCAGGATGGGTGAGCGCACCGTCGTCGCGCTGTCCGTTGGCGAGGGTGGCCACGAGAGCGTCCCGTGGCACCCGGCCTCGTTCATCGAGCAGATCGAGCGCACGAATCGCTGCCTCCGTATCTACCAACGACGACAGACTGCTCGGCCACGGACCGAACCCCTTCGTTCCCGGGTGTTGACAGGCTGTGAGGAACTGTTCTGTGGCCGACCGATCGATCCGTCCGAGCGCGCCGACCGCATCGAGTGCGATCGCTGCAAACGCCGTGTTGGGCAGATAGTTCGTCACTGCCGGAGACCGGTCCGGTGCCGTTTCGAACCCGCCGTACAGCCGTTCGTCCGTCGGATTCTGAAGCTGTCGATCGGCGAGCCAGTCTGCGTGCACGTCCTCTGAGAACCGGGACAACCGATCAAGCCACGAGAGTGTAACGAGTGCTTGTGCGGTGGATCGCGTCGTTGCCGCCGGATCGAATCGACAGATCAAGGACGAACAGTCTACAGATTCGAGGGTGTTTCGGAACCCCCCTGCGGGTCGTTGTACCGTGCGCAGGAATCTCGTCACCGCCCGAGTCGTAGCAGGAGTTAACTCTCCCAACACCGATAATGTGATGACAGCATGATATGTTCCTTCGACGGTTGGGGCGTCCTGCCGTCGAACGGACGGCCATCCACCAGTCGAGTGCTGGGTGTCATTGAGAAACGTTAATACCTGCTCGCGGACCGACTGTGATACCGCGTCCTGCTCGGTGAGCGCGACTATTGACTTGTGGGTAGCTTCAAGCGTGCTGACGATCGATCCACCCGCAAAACCGGACCGGGGAGCGAACCCTCCCGCATCGGTCTGGTGATCGAGAAGAAACTCGACGGCAGCAGTCTCATCCACGGAGACAGCGGACTGCCGGGCCAACGCGAGAGCGTGGTATGTGGCAGTGGTCCACGGTCCCAAAAAATCCCCGTGTTGGCGAAAAAATCCTCCACTCGACTGGTCTTGAAGGCGGGCAGCTGCGCGCGCTGGCCCGTCTTCGAGGGCTATCCGGGAATCGATCGCTTGGATCGCTTTGAGGGCAATGTGAGAGTATTTCGGAAAGACGACCTGTCCGGGGAACTCCGTCGAAAGCCCCGTCTGTCGCCACAACGCTCCCGTGAGCCATTCGATCGCAGCCGTCTTTGAGGGTGACTCGGGATCAGTCGCTGGGTTCGCATCATCCGTTCGACGGAATGGATGAGCGTTCGCTTGTCCGATCGCCGTGAAACCGGCTGATCCCGCTACCTTCAAGAGCAGACGGCGCGACACACCATACACATTATTATTTGTCATTTCAGATCAGCGTAGATACCGGATGGATCGTCGTCCCCGGTGTTAAAAGTCGGCTATTGGGATCGTTCTCGGGGTACTAGAGTCGGTTATGGACAGGGGCTAGTTCGTTCTAGGATGAGTGTGTACTGCTCGGGACCGAGATCCTGTTCGTCGCCGTACTGTACCGTACGAGGGATCACCCCGACACGAAGCAGTTCTGGGAGAGGTGACTGGGACCGATTTCGATCGAGAAATCGGGGTCGCTGTCCGAACTCGGCAGCCACTTCGTAGCTGTCGTTCGGATCGGTCACGAGCGAACGAACGTACTCGATTTCGCGGTGATGGTCCGCATAGAAGTTTGCTCGTCCGTTCAGATCCGGTGGGGCGAGCCGAAGCAGATCCTCGCGCGTGAGCTCGATGTACTCGGGACAGCGATCTGGCATGTTCTGCATCCACTCGCTGTACGTTTTTTCGGTTCGGGTGAGCTCTCCGTCGGCTCTGTGAGTGTAGTGGCTCATGTTCATCCCGTGTGGGACCGCTGCGACTTGTGGATGGATCTGGTACAGTTCGATCGTCGCGTCTTCGGGAGCGTTGGTAGCCAACCAGTCAGTAGCCTCCGCCCTCGGCTGGTCGGCATATCCGAGAGTTCCGTAGCCGGTGTACAGCGCGCTCGATACGAGCAATACGACAACGACAGCGCGCGCTACCGTCTGTGTGCGTTCGCGGAGCTGTTGTACCACGATCGAGACGAGAATCACGAGCGGTGGGATCGTCGGAAGAAGATGATGCATCCGGATGTACCGCCACCACGAGAGCAGCCCGAGACAGCTGACGACAGCCACGACCAACAGCACTAGCCCGTCAGTCCTGTCGGACCGGGTTCGTAACTGGGGAAGGATCGCTGCCACGCTCCCGATCACGGCGAGAAAGAGCACAACCCCAAAGCCGTTGAGATAGCTCCGAACTATCCACCACCACGATGGCACATCCCGTCCGCCCGGGATCGTCGCTTTGTGTGTCGTTCCCCGCGTAATCCGATCGAGGAGTGCCTCCGGTCCCGACAGCAACACGGAGGGATATCCGACGACGATCGCCCCTAGTCCGATGAGCGCCCCACCCACCAGAAATCGGGGACGGAGCAGCGCCCGGATCCACTCCGACTCGACCTTTCGGGCGCGGAGGAGATGTGCCGTTGCGAGCAGTATGACACCGATGCCCGCCGTGAGCTTGAACGCCATGGCCATCCCACCGACGCCACAGCCACCGTAGAAATACCAGTCTTCACCCGTTTCTACGTATCGGAGCGCGAGATAAATGATGAGCAACAACAAAAACACCGATGGGACGTCTTCGCCCCCCTCATGGGCCATCACGACGAAGCCGAACGTGAGCGACAGAATGAGGGCAGCCAGCCGTCCGGTCGTCCGATCGCGGATCTGGGTTGCGATCCGATAGACAAGATACACACACCCGAGGGCGAACCCGACCGAAAACAGCCGGATGATCACTAGACTAGATGTCCACACCCACCGCGGTGTGCTGTGCCAGAGCAACCATAGATCCGTATCGGTCGTCCAGACGTTCGTCGCCGTATCCGGGCGGTAAAACGGTTCGAACAGTGCTAGCTGGTCTGTAACGGCTGCGAACAACGCTGCTGGAAGGAGCGCGATCGCGTTCAGATAAAACGTCGCACCGTATATTCGGCCCTGAGTCACCCCGTCTTGGACCGCTTCGAACCCGGAATCACTGGCGAGCCCTCCGATCGCTGGCATCACGTCAATGAGCCGTGTGAGCTCGTCGTGGGTCGCGAAATTCGGAATCAGATGCCAAAACCAAAACCCGAATACCACGACCGGGATCACGAATACGTACCGGAGATACGGATCCGTCCTGACGTCCCGTATCACGCGTCGCTTCGTATGACCCACCAAACGCACGACTAACCGCAGATCCATACACGTACCTCTCCAAACAGAGATAAAAATTCGTCTATCTTATCCGTCCAATACTACGTATCTACGATCGTGTTCGAAACCGGCGTCACCGGAGCCAGGTGACGAAGATCGTTCGGGTGAGACCGAACGCGTACCCGAGTTTGGGCTTTTTCGTTTCGCCGGCCGCTCGCTGTGCGATGGTGATGGGGATCTCCTTGATTCGGAGACCGTTTTTGCGGGCTTCGATTAGCAGCTCCGGCGCACTGAACCGTTCCTCCGAGAGAGTCATTTTATCGAGCTGCGTGGCTCGAATCGCTCGGTATCCGTTGGTACAGTCCGTGATATCCGCCTTCGTCATCACGTTTATGAGTGCTGTGAACACCCGAATTCCGAGCCGTCGAGTGGCGCTGTTGTTGGATTCGTCCACTCCCGTGTACCGGGATCCGACGACGTAATCGGCTTCATCGTCGATGATCGGTTCGACCAGTCGCGGAAGTTCTTCGACGGGGTGTTGCCCATCGGCGTCCATCGTGACGACGATGTTAGCGCTGTGCTGTTCAGCGATCGAAAAACCGGTTCTAAGCGCGCCACCCTGTCCTTGATTGATCGGATGATCCACGACGATGGCGTTCGTTGAGCGAGCGGTGTCGACGGTCGCGTCGGTCGACCCGTCCGAAACGACGAGCGGTTGCAGCACATACCCACCGATCGCGTCCGGCAGCGACTCCACGACGCTCCGGATGCTCTCAGCCTCGTTGTAGGCAGGGATCACGACGTACACCGACGCTGATTCGGCGTCGTCTGTGGTCGCTTGATCGATCGCCAAGTTTCGTGTAAGCGTCGCCACCGACTGCTGGTTGTTCCGCGTTCGCGCGAACAACACCAACACCAGACCGACCAGCGTGACGTTCGTGATCAACGAGATCGCAAACGGCCGACGGTCGATCGCGAGGATCTCTCCGAAGGCCTCGAACAGATCCGGAAACAGCCCGATGGCGAAGATACCCACTGCAAGGACAACTGAGACGAGAAACTCCGATTTCGAGAAATTCGTGCGGTATCGCTCGAAACCCCACAGTAACACACCTCCAGCAAGCACGATGAAGGCGGCCGTCAGTTTGAGACTGTCCAACCCGGAGGTCTCCATCACGATCGGACTCAAGGCCACCCCCTCGACGCTGATAGCTTCCGATACTCCCTTCATGCGCTTCTATTGCTGAGATCTTGACGACGTGGTATATGCATTGTGGAATCGCGCTTGTGGGACAGCGAGCGCTGTCGAACACTGAGATGGTTCGAATACCGAAGCCTCGACGCGAGGGAAAGAGCTAAGTAGGTGTAAAGTTTCCTTTACTGTAAAGCTTCCTTGACGACAAGAGAGTTTTACACCAATCATGATACGAATTGACATAGCATCAATGAATCGACTCGAAACGAGACGCTTTTACCGTCGTTTGATGAACGCTTGCATCAGCGGGGGGATAGTCGCGTATCTCGCTGGGGTGCTGTCGGGATACGTCACCCTCGGGACGATCATCTACTGGGCAGGCTTTCTGGGGATGGTCGGGATTTGGAGAGGGACTTCGATCGAGCTGTACGACGAGCGCGAGCAACAGATCGACCGCGAAGCCGCTGGATTGACGCTCTGGGTGTTTTCGTTCGTGCTCGTTCTCGGTGGCCCCGCGCTGTTCGCGCTCGAAACAGTCGGCTCCTATGATATGCCGCCGGAGTTGTGGGGTGCGTTCTACGCGTACTGTGTGGTGTATCTGGTCTTTGGTGCGATCTACACCGTGCATCGGAAGCGATCATGAACAACGAACTCAGTGAGTACCGGGCAGACGCCGGTTTGAGTCAAGCCGATCTCGCAGAGCGCGTCGGTGTCTCTCGTCAGACGATCAACGCCATCGAGCGCGAACGGTACGATCCCTCACTCGAACTCGCGTTCGAGCTGTCCGATCATTTTGACTGCCTGATAGAGGATCTCTTCGATCCGGAACCGGAGAAAATGGATGACTGAGACCACACGTAATACGCACCCCCTGCCGAAACTCGCCCTCGGCGTCGTTGTCGGATGGATCGCTTTGGAACTACTGTTGCGCCGCGGCGTCGTTTCCGTGGTGGTTTCCTCGGTCGGTTTCGGCTTCACGGCCGATTGGACCATCCTTCTCCTCGGATTCCCAGCGATGGCCGCCGTGCTGTCGGCGGTCACACTCCGAGCCGGCCGCGACTCAAGTCGATGGGGATACGAGTGGTCGCTTCGGGCGGTCGTCGCTGGTTTGCTGGGCGTCGTCGTCGCCATCGGTCTCATGATAATAACCAGCCAGATCGACGCCGTCCTGTTCGGATTGGAAGAAACTACTGCTACCTTTGGTACTGCGGTCACCGAAGTGCTCCGGAGAACACCACCGCTAGCCGTGGTGTTTCTTCTCGGGAACGGCGTGGCCGTCCCGATCGCTGAAGAACAGGTGTGGCGTGCCGTCGTCCAGTCCGAATTCGTTGCCAGTTGGGGAGCGGTGGTCGGCATACTGCTCACGGCGGTTCTCTTCGCGTTGAAACATGTCGTGGTTGATGGATCGGTCGTGCGCCTCACGACACTTGTCGGGCTGGGTCTCGTGCTCGGACTCCTCCGCCACCGGTATGGAACCGTCAGCAGTGTCGTCACACACATCGGAATGAACCTCTACAGCACCGCGGCGATCGTGCTGATCGCGCTGGCATAGCTCCAGCGCAACGAGCGGCTTTTTTCGGCGGAGATCGTATCGAGCACCCAATGGATCGCCCGAATGCTGTACTTTCGGTGGATATGGAGTGGTTCTCTCACATTCCGGCGTACCGCAACGCCCGTGGATCGATGACGGAAAACGATGTGGGTCGCTCAGGAGTAGAACTGCTGTTGGAACTGTTCGGGAACGCGGACGCCACCTCGACGTTTTTCGTCGTTGCGAAGATCGCAGAGCGCCACCCCGAACTCCTCTCGCGCATCCTCGAATCCGGACACGAGATCGGCTCACACACGTACGATCACGTTCATCTCACAGAGGTAGACGAAAACGACCGTCACGAGCAACTCCAAGCATCACGAGAAACGCTCGAAGACGCGACGGGCGCGTCGGTCACGGGGTTCCGCGCGCCGTCGTTCGACATCGCAGAGGACCATTTCGAGACACTCGATGTGACTGGTTACGACTATGATTCGAGCATCGTGCCGTGTCGGTCGATCCCCGGGTGGTACGGTGGCACACACACCGTTCAGAGACCCGTTCCGGCCGACCAGGCTGTGGACGGCGCATCATCGTCGATCACGGAGCTACCGGTCGCTGTCATGCCCGGACTCCGGTTACCGCTGACTGGAACGTGGCTCCGATTTTTCGGTGTCAGATACGTACTGTGGGGAATGCGGCTTCTCTCCCATCGGGGAATCACCCCGATCCTCTACGTCCATCCGTGGGAGCTGGTGGATCTGCCTGCCGTCGATGGCGTCCCCCGGCGCGTTTACTGGCGCACCGGGGCGTGGATGCGACGGGCGATCACGAGAATCCTCAACTCGCGCTTTGCGTTCGTGCCGATGCGGTCGCTCACGGAGACTGACTGAGCCGTCGCTCACCCGGCGTCCGTGTAGCCGAGATTCCGTAAACGCTGCTCGATTTCGGGAGACACGTCCGATCGACTCGCTTCTGCCCGTCCCGCGTCGCTATCGAGGGAGACGTCCGCGTCTTGGGCAACCAGCTTCTTGGTGCCGTCCTGGATGGCAACCGTTGCCTCCTCGTGCCACGGGGCGACCGTGATCATCGTGTCCGAGCCGCCGTCTACAAGTCGCCGTCCGTGCCACTCCTCGGGAATGTCACCGCCAGCATGGTCGACGATCGTCGGTGCGATGTCGAGCGCGCTGAACCGTTCAGGTGGCTCGACATCGAACCCGTCCATCACGACCGGCACCTCGATCAGCGTATCTACGACCCGCCGACGGAAGCCCTGGTGGTAGAAATACCCCTCCTCGCCGAGTTCGTCGCCATGGTCGGACGTGAACACGAACGTCGGATCGGCGTTGATCTCGGTAAGCAACCGATCGATCTCGCCGTCGACCCGATCGATCGCGTCCCGATAGTATCCGTCTATTTCTTCGATCTCCTCGTCGGTGACGGAAACCGACCGAAGCAGCCCCTCGTTGCCCGCTGCGCCGGCTCTCCGGTCTAGATCCTTCGGAAGCGCTTGCGAACCGGTTCCGTACGGGCGGTGGCTCTCCATCAGATGCACCCAGAGAAAGCGGGGAGATGTGGCCTCGTTGAACCGCTCGATCGCCATGTCGATCACTTCCTCGTCGCTCGGGATGTCCGACAGTACGGCTTCCATCGGAACCAATCGCCGGTACAGTCGTCGAACCGAATCGAACCGCCCGAGCGACTCCCGGAGCCAGCTCCGTCTGTTTTTGAGTGGGTTGTCACCACCCCCTTCGCTGAACGTCTCGTACTCATCGAAGCCGTCGCCGAAGCCGAAAGCTGGATCGGTTTGTGGCGTCGGAGCCAGTCCGATACAAGTGTATCCCAGATCGCTCAACACGTTCGGAATCGTCGGACCAGCGATCCGTGACTCGATCGCGGAAACCAAACTCGATGACAGCAGTCCTGCAATGCTCGGTCGGGTGTAGTGAGCGGCTGTCACCCCGATCTGCGAGCCGAGCGATGAAACGAACTCCATCTCGTCGACGTGATCGTATCGCACCGAATCGGCGGTCACGAGAACGATGTCGTTCATTGGTCTATACCGATCCCTACCGTGAAATACGTCTTGGGATTCGCGGTCGGACTGCGTCCCTGAGGAATCGAACTGGCCACGCTCAAACTGGTGTGGAAGACGGAGGAGACATATCGATAGAGAGTCGTGTTGGCAATGAATAACGAATGCGGTGGCATGCTTCGCTCCGATCGGTTGGTACGTTCACGAGTAAATACTTCGTCGTCTGGGTGGTGATCGCCGTTCCTATCGCGCTGTATTCGCCCCAGACGTTCACACCGATCGCGGCGTACATCACGCCGCTTTTGGGGATCATCATGCTCGGGATGGGACTGACGCTGACACCCGCGGATTTCCGGCGGATCGGAGAGCGACCGCGGGACGTGTTCGTGGGCGCGATGGGCCAGTGGCTCTTGATGCCGGTGTTCGCGGTCGTTCTCGTCGGAGTACTCGGGTTGCCGGAGGAAGTGGGGTTGGGGCTGCTCCTCCTCGGTGTAGCTCCGGGGGGAACCGCCTCGAACGTGATGACGTATCTCGGCAAGGGTGATGTCGCACTCTCGGTAACGATCACCTCGGTGACGACGATCGCTGCGCCGCTCGTGATGCCGACGTGGATCGTGGTGCTCGCAAACGAGTCTGTTTCTGTCACGTTCGGACAGATGGCCGGTTCGATCGTCCAGATCGTCCTACTTCCGGTCGTCGCGGGGGTGTTTCTGCGCATTGTACTCGACAGATACGCCCCGACTGCTGCCTCGATCGGGCTTTCGATCTTCCCAGCGATCAGCGTGCTCACGATCGTCGGTATCGTCGCGGCCATCGTGGCGGTCAACACGGGGACGATCCGTAGCGCCGGAAGTATGGTGTTTCTCGCGGTCGTTTTACACAACGCGCTCGGTTTGGCTGGCGGCTATGTCGTCGGACACACATCCGGAATGGATGAGGATCGGGCGCGAGCGTGTGCGTTCGAAGTCGGTCTCCAAAACAGCGGACTGGCTGTGGCGCTCGCGGGCGAGTTCTTCGCTTCGCCCGCTGTCGCCCTGATCCCGGCGCTGTTTAGCGTCTGGCACAACGTCTCTGGGCCGGCGCTCGCAACGCTGTTCGTGCGGCTCGACGACGACTCATCCGTCGACGAAGCCATAACGCCCAGCGACTAACCTACCGAGGTCGCTTGGAGCTTAATCCCCGGATATATCCGGCCGAAGACTTCCCCACTCCGGGGATGAAGGCGGACTGATGAACGATGCGATGCCTTCAGTCGAGCTGCTGACCGACGTTCACGACGTCACCCACGTCTACGTCGATGGCACAGACGACTACGTCGAAGAAGAGGAACTGTACGCGCTCTCGTATGCTAATGGCTACGTCCAAGCGCGTGACCGGCTGTTCGAGATGGACGCACTTCGCCACATCGGCTACGGCGACAGCGCCAGCGTGCTTGGTCCGATGCAGCTCGCATCTGACATCCAAGTCCGGCGCGATCTCTACACCCGTGAAGAACTCAACGCCCAGTACGAGGCTGCGAGTACTACTGTGCAGGTGTCGCTACAAGGGTTTGCCGACGGCGTGAACCGACAGCTCATACAGCGCCTCGTTGACCGGGAGCTCCCGGCCGAATTCGTTGCGCTGGGCCATCCCCCTGAACCATGGTCACCGGTCGACAGCATTGCAGTGGTGGCGTACATGGTCGGCTACTTCGGTGTTGACGGCGGCACGGAGCTGAAAAACGCAGAGACGTTCGCCCAGCTGACCGACAGCCTCGGCGATGAACGAGCGGCCTATGAAGCCTACGAGGATCTGAACTGGCTGTCAGTTCCCGAAAACCACTACACCACGATCGACGCGTCGGAACTGACGGTGACGGACAGTGAATCGATTCCCGACTACGAGACCGTTCCCGACGAACAGATAGCGCTCGCACACGCCGCAGCTGACACAACACCATGGGGCATCGACGGCGACCTGCTCGATGGAGCCACCCCGTCGGTCCGTCGGGCGATCGGCGCGCTCTCTGGCTTTCGGTGGGGGAGCAACGCACTCGCCGTCGACGGAGAACACACCGAAACGGGAGCACCGATGCTGTTCGGTGGTCCACAGATGGGGTATTTCGCCCCACCAGTGATTCACGAGATCGGGCTGCACGGCGCGGGGTTCGACGTTGCGGGAATCGGTGTCGTCGGTACGCCCGGAGTGGTGATCGGCCGGACACCCGAGTTCGCATGGAGCGTCACCAGCGGCTACGACGATCAGGTCGACACGATCGCTGTCGAACTCCATCCCGAGGACCGACACCGATACCGATGGAACGGGGAATGGCGACGGATGGAAACCGAAACGGTCGTCCACCGTCCATCGATGCTCGGTGCACTCAGCAATGGCGATCGGCCACGAGGCGCTGTTGAGCAGGAGATCGCCCGCATCGAGGAACGAGGGGATTCGATGCCCGTCATCGCGTGGAACCCCGACGAACGGATCGCGTGGTGTCAACGCACCACGACGCGCGGTAACGAACTAACTGGCGTGTTCCAGTGGGCCGAACTCGGTCGACAGGAAAGCTTTGAGGAGTTCGAAACCCAACTCGCTGAGTTCCCGTTCACGTTCAACTTCATCTACGCCGATGACGAAGCGATCGCGTACGTTCACACCGGATCGGTCCCGGATCGAAACGATGCGCTCGATCCCCGATTTCCTGCACCCGGCTCGACCCACCGTTGGAAGTCGATCACAACCGGAACGGGGCTGACGATGTCCGTTCGAGATCCCGAGCGGGGATACGTTGCCCAGTGGAACAACGCGCCAGCCGCGGGATGGCGGGCCGGCGATGTCGCGGGACGCTGGGGATCGATCCATCGCGTCGAACTGCTCGACCGGGTGACACGGGACACGGTCGACGACGGACCGCTCTCGATCGAGGACGTCGCGGGGATCGTTCAAAAAACCGCGACCCGGAGTCCGATCGCAAACGCGACGACACCGGCGTTCATCGAAGCCGCTCGTGAGGGAGGAATGGACGCACTCGGGAACGAGCTCGAACGATGGGCGAACGCGGAGTACACGTGGCGTACCGAGAACGGTCGCCACCATCCCGGTCTCGTCATTTGGGAAACGGTTCGTCAGGAGCTACAAGAACTCGCTTTCGAGGAGGAACTCGGGAAGCTCGCGCCTACCCTCCAGTTCGACCCACCAACGGAAATCGATCTCGACGAAAACGAGGATCCCCACGCCGGCGACCACGGTCGAGCGTTGCGGGAAGTGACCATCGCCGATGCGCTTGCCGAACGCACGAATCACGAGTGGCTCGGCGAGAATCCTGATGGCACCGTCCGGACGGCGATCGAACGCGCACGGAACAGTTTAGCCGATCGGTTCGGTACTGACGACCCGACAGCGTGGCGGATGGAACGACGGACGACCGGCTTCAAGGCGATCTCCGCGGCGGATGGGCCGGAGATCGATCTCGTCAATCGCGGGAGCTGGAACTTCCTCGTGTCGTTGGGCACTGGAGCCGGCCGATCCGTCCTGGCCCCCGGGAATTCGGGACATCTCTCCGTCGGTGAGCTTTTCGGGACGATCAGGGGATCGCCACCGGATCGACTCACCGATCAGCTCGAACTGTACGAACGCTTCGAGTACAAGCCGTTCCCAGTCGAGCGGGCGGCCGTCGTGGCCAACGCCGAGCGGAGCGGCGATCTCTCCGTATGGCGTCGATCGGGAGCCAACGGTCAGGCGTTCGCATTGCTCTCTCGATGGCTCCGAAACTGATCGTCGTCGATCGGACGCTGATGTGTCCTCGAATCAGGACTCCGGCTGAGAGGAAGTGACTGCCTGGTCCCCGCGCCCACCACTCACGTAGAGATACGCTGCGGCGACGATGAAGACGGCTTCGGCCGTTTTCGAGGCGATCGCGAGATTGCTGAGTGGTCCTTCCAACACGAAAAACGCGATAATTTGGGCGAGCGAGAACAAGATCGCAACCGGATAAAACTCCTGCCGCCAGTACCGGGTCAGAAACACACCGATTCCGCCGATAAACCCGAGCGCGGCCAGAACGAACAGGACCGCTTGCATCGTATCGAACTCGATCACCACTGGGGCGAGCCACAAGTGAATGGCGGCTGAGACGAGTGCAGCGAGGATGGCTACGTACGGAACGATACCCGACGGAAGCCCGGTGAATGTAGACGATTTTCCTGTGGTAGCTGCTTGGCTGTTAGACATGATTCAAATAACACACAGCCACAGGAAATACGCTATCGAAGCGGCAGACACCACCGAAACCACACAACGCATATTTCTCCCTCGTCGGCAGATCGGAACCGGAACAGCCGAGTAGTTCCTCCGACCATCACACGGATGAAGGGGACGATGATCGCATGGGATTGATCTCGGGATCGAGCTACCGGTGGCTGCTCAAACTGTTTCAGTACGCGCTCGGTGGAGCTGCGTTGCTCTGGTTGGTCGTCAACGCCGAATGGGAGCGTGTTCTGACAGTGATAGACGGAATACACTACGGCGTCGTGGCCGTGATTCTCGCCGCAAGCGTTGCAGAAACCCTCTGTCGGTTCTCGATGTGGCACGTGTTGCTCAACGGCGTCAGCACGACACCGTTTTCCACTGCGGCTCGCACGACGTTGATCACCAACTTCGTTAACCAGATCCTCCCATCACGCTTGTCCGGTCGGTCGATCGCACCTCTCGTCCTCCGTCATTACACCCGGTACGACTGGAGTGAGGTCGTCACGATCGCCGGCGTTCATACGGCGCTGTACGCCGTTTGTAACGGTTTCGTCGCGGCGATCGGACTGGCGTTCTTTTTGCCTGAATTTTCTCCCGGACTGTTGATCGTACTCGCTGGTTCGATCGCGCTGTATCTCTTCGTCGGCGTCGGTTCCTTGCTAGCTGGCTGGCAGTTCGACAGTGTCACCCAGATTATCGGCAACGTTCGTAGTCGACTCGAACGGATACCGTTGGTTTCAGGGGGTTTCTCTGCGGTGGCGGGACGACTACCCTCGTTCAGCGACGGGGTTGCCGACGTGTTCGACACGCTGCTGACCGATCATCGCGTTATCGGACTGTACACCGGCGGATGGATCGCGTCACGAATGGTCTTTCCAGGGCTGCGAGTGGGGCTGTTGCTTGACGCGCTCAACGTCGGATTCTCTCCGGTGATGCTGCCAGTCGTGTTGGTGACGGCCTATAGCGTGACGTTGCTACCCATCACGCCCGGTGGAATCGGCGTCGCGGAAGCATCCGCAACGCTCGTATTCGGCGCACTCGGCGTAGCTGAGCCGATCATCGCGCCGGTGATCCTCGTCGATCGCTTTCTCAGCGTCTACCTCCCCTCGCTCGCTGGCTGGTATCCCGTCACGCGTCTCGACCTCACCGCGATCGCGGCCGGAGAGCAGTAGTCTCGGAGCGCGCTGAGGACTCTTCGAAAAGGCAAGGACTATCACCAGGTGGGTGGTCGCTGTGGACATGAGCCGGACGTTCGTCGTTGGTCTCGATGGAGCGAGTTGGCGGCTCCTAGACCCGTGGATCGAGGCGGGAGACCTCCCAAACCTCGCTTTACTCAGAAATGAAGGCGTGTGGGCCGAACACAGGAGCTGTCTTCCTCCAGTGACGTTTCCGAACTGGAAATGTTATTCGTCGGGAAAAGATCCAGGTGGCTTCGGCGTGTACTGGTTCGAGCGTGTCGATCTTGCCAACGGTGAGATCACGACGGCCGACAGCCGGGACTACCGAACCGCTGAGCTGTGGGATTATCTCAATGATGCAGGCCTGTCGACCGGTGTGATCAACATGCCGACGATGTATCCGCCCCGCGAAATCGATGGGGTCCTCGTTTGTGGCGGTCCAGCGACGATCGAAGGTGAGTATCGGTCGATCGAGTCGGGGTACACCTATCCCAACGATCTCGCAGACTATCTCGAAGCGGAGTTCGACTACCGCGTCCATCCCGAGCCACTCATCTCCTCAAACGATGAGCGTGGCGCGGAAGTCGAGGAAATCCTTTCGCTGTTGGACGCGCGCTTTGAGGTCGCGCTCGATCTCTTCGAACGCGAAGAGCTGGATTTCATGCACGTAACGCTGTTCTATCTCAACGTGCTCCATCACTTCTTCTGGGACGACACGCCGACCAAACGGGCGTGGACGCTCGTCGATGAGTGGCTTGGACGACTCTCCGAGCTGGAAGATACGAATCTCGTCGTCGTCTCCGATCACGGGAGCGCAGCGACCACGACGGAGTTTTACATCAACGAATGGCTCGCCGAAAACGGATATCAGGCGCGCCAGCGCACGATTGAGGATCTGTTCCGTCCGCTGGGTATCAACCGTGAAAACGTCCTTTCCGTGGCGAAACGGATAGGAATCGTGGATCTGCTAGCCGAAACGGTTCCAGAACGCATCCAACAGCTGGTGCCTCAGAGTGCAGGCGTCAAACGGGGGCGCAAGCTCGATGCGATCAATCTAGACGGAACGAAAGCTGTGGCGAGCGCCCAAGGTCCGATCTATCTCAATCCCGAGTTCGACACTCAGTCGGTGGCAAAACAGCTCATCGACGATCTCAAGGACGTCTCCGATGCGGACGGACCGTTGTTCACTGCCGTCAATCACGGCCACGATGTCTACACAGGACCGTACACCTCCGAAGGTCCCGAAATCGTCGTGGATCAGCGGCCGGGCGTCCACGTCAATGACGGCGTCGGTGGGGGAACGGTCCAGACGGGACCCGACCGCTGGGCCGCCGAAAACACGCCCCATGGCATCTTTCTCGCCGCTGGACCTGAGTTCGACGAACAAGGCGAGATCGATCCAATCAGCATCCTCGACATTGCACCCACATTGCTCGTCTCCGCCGGTAGCGATGTTCCATCCGATATGCATGGTGAGGTGCTCCCGATCTTCGATTCGACGCCGTCCTGGGACAGAAGGGATCCGATCGATCCCGAGAAACGGGACGACCCACAACAGGACGACCACGTCACTGATCGGCTCAAACAACTCGGCTACATGGAGTGATGCTTCTCCCCATCGACGGACATCGCACATCACTATAAACATAAATAAATACACCACCTATATAGCGAGAATTCTTGAGAATTACATAGAAACTCCCTAAACACGCTCATCAGCACTATACACTATAAATAAAATAAATATTATAGAGAAATCGTCGAAGGATTGTCCATACGCCAGAGAAGTGCAATAACATATATTTATTCATCTGAATATCCTATAAACCTATAATATATTAATATAGAAACAAATCTGGAAATAACCCACAATCCATATGTATTGATTGACCATACCACACGACTGGAGGCATGACTATTTCGTATCGATATCCGTTGGGAGACGGGAACACGAACGTCTCATCGAAAATCGCAGATGATCGACTGTACAGCAGATCGAAAGATGCATATTAGCTACCAACACGCAAACCCGTTTACAGGGCGTGAATCGGCGGTTATTCGCATCGAGGGGCTTCTTCCCGACCAGACTGTTTGTCTTCTCATCGATGCTGGGGAGGGTGTCGACATCGACGATCTTCTCGAAGGAGATGATGAGTATCTCACGGCGATCTGTTTGACACACGCCCACCTCGACCACTACACGACGCTCGCGGAGAATCTCCGTGATGCAGCACCGATCTACACTGCGCCTGACACCGCGGCGATTCTCGCCGATGTGATCGATGCTGGGGGTGGATTTTCCGACCATCAGACACGGGAAACGGTTCTCAATCGGTTGACGCCGTTAGAGGACTGGACGACGATCGTCGATGGGCTACGCGTTCGTCCGGTCCCGGCGGGTCACACGCCGGGGGCAACCGGAATACTGTTATCAATCAAGGACGGCAACGAGCACCGGACGATACTCATGACGGGCGATTTCACGCTGCGACGGGCAGCGGGATATCCGGGGTTTGAGCCGGAGCTACCGGTCGACGTCGATGTACTCCTACTAAATGCGGCCGCAAGTGATGACATCGAAACCACGCTAACAGAGACGGTATCACAACTCATCCAGCGCGCGCTCGCGGGTTCGACTGTCCTTGCGACCACCAGCGGACTGACCGGGATTCACCTCGCGTACCTGCTCGGCCACCTCGCTCACCAGTACGATCTGTATCTGCCAGTGACGCTCGTCGGTCACGCTGGGACGCTGGCCGATCGGCTGGGATACGACATTCCTTCGGTCAATACCCACATCGAGTTTACCGATCCCGACGCCGTTCTTGAATCCGGAGCCATCACGATCGCCGGTCCCGAGGTACCGACACGCGGAGAAACGAAAAGTGCCGATCGGCTGTTTTCGGCGATCGAGGACGACCCGGGCGCAACCCTCGTTCAAGTGCTGTCGGGAGCCGATTCTCCCGTTCGAACCGCCAGTTGTACCGTTCACGACGAGTTTCTCAGCAACCATCCGTCCCGCGACTCGATCGACACGGTAGTGGACCAACTGATGCCGGTCCACGTCGTCGTCATGCATCAGACGGGCCCTGCGGCCGATCGCTACAAAGACAAGTTTGCTAGCTACGTGTGGGTTACGGACGATCAAACCCACCATACACTTCTCAACGATCACGGGTGGACGCCGCCGCCGTGGGTGACGTCGATGACCCGTAAACGAGTCGAGTCATCAGGACACACGACACGACGGATCGGTGAGAGTCTTCCTGACGACGATGACAACTTGTCGTTTCCTCCCACTGATCGCTACTCGGATGTAGATCTCACCGCCGAAGGACTCGACATCGCAGTACTCACAGAGCACATTCCCCAGCTAACAGGCGACTCATCCCGCGTGGATGCATCTGAAACCACACACGGCCCGTCAGCTCCCATGACACAGAAAAACGAGGCATCCACCTTACAGCAGGTTCTCGATCGACTCGATAAACTCGAAAATATGTTACAGGAAGATAGATATCCGGCACGGGTGCTCGATACCCGCGACGGAGTGACCATTCTTCGCGTCGATACGGAGATTCCCGATGTCAACGTCGGTGACACCCTCGGCGTCGTATCCGAGTCCGACACGGAGGCGAACGTGAACTAATCGAGGTCACACATGATAGATTTATACTGTATTTACGAATATAGAGTAATTTAGATACGATATTTTGTCGAAAAATTTCTCTGGCAAGTAAGCGATCGGAGAGTGATTTTCCCCATACTAACACTAACACCACGGATTTGGTCTGATCTAAAGATTCTTTGATCGTGAATAACATATCAGTATTATTTCTATCGAGTAACTAGTTGAAAGGCTACGAATCGACATCGATACAGCGATACTACTATTCTATCTCACTGTTCGAATACGATATTGATGCTACTATAGAATCTCATCCAAGAGATCACGTCTGATATAATTTTATAATCTCATACTTATATTAGTATAATTTAATAACCTTCTGTCAAGTTTGTTCCGTCGGCAGCCGTTACTGTCCGTGTCGATCCGGACGTGCAGCGATGACTTCGATTTCCACGTCGATGTCGACCGGCAGTTTCACGACTTCGACCGCGCTACGGGCCGGATACGGGTTGGAAAGCAGCGCTTCGTACGCTTCATTGACCGCATCGTAGTAGCGCATATCATCGATGAACACCGTCGTTTTCACCACATTGGCGAGTGACGTGTCCGCGGCTTCGAGGATCGCTTCGACGTTTTCGAGCGTTTGCCGCGTCTGTTCGCCCGGTGAGGTACCCACCACGTCCCCGGTGTCGGGGTCGATCGGTCCCTGTCCGGAAACGTACACCGTATCTCCATGGACGATACCTTGTGAAAACGGTCCTATACTCGCTGGTGCGTCGTCTGTCTGGATTTCTCTCATTGATTTTTCGCTGTTGACACAGCACATGTATTGGTCATCCGATCGACTACCAAGTACCGATCCCATCGCAGTGTTCCTCATCAAACTAGATACTCCTGAGCGAGTTCGTGGAGCGGGAGGAACCCTTCCGCGGCGTCAGCACCCACCTGTGTGCCATACACCATGTCTTCGGCCCGAACGCTGTCGATCAGGTTGTCGAACTCCGCGTCGATACCTCCGTGTTCGGTGAGAAATTCGACCTGTGAGTCGTGTTGTTTGATGGCCTCCGTTTTCCGATCTTCGTAGCCGGAGATGTCGACCAAACAGGTCGGTTCGAACGTCGATGTCGGCTTACCGAAGAAATACACGTTATCCGGATCACACGGGGGGTGTTCGGTCTCTACCAACGGCAGCGACGCCATATAATACGCGTCGGTTACGAGCCGTGACGTCGCCTGATGGTCCGGATGCATGTCGTCTTGAAAGTGGGTGAGAACGATGTCCGGAGCGTAACGGCGCATCACGTCGACTACTCGGAGCCGATTTTCCAGCGAGTGGGTGATGCGACCGTCCTCGAACTCGAGAAACACCACCTCCTCGGCACCCAACACCTCACCCGACGCTCGGGCCTCCGATTCCCGAACCGTAGCGATCTCCGCTTCCGTCTCTGATCCGAGTCCGCCGTACTCTCCACGTGTCATGTGAGCGATCGTCACGGTGTCGCCACGATCGGCGTGCTTTGCGATCGTTCCGCCACAGAAGATGTCGGCATCGTCTGGGTGGGCAACGATGGCTAACAGATGCATACGAGTTTACATCTATAAACACAGAACAAATACTTTATGATCGGATGGAGACGTGAGAATAAACGCTGCTTTCGATCGTTCACTACGTATGAACGTCCTCAGAGTGGACACGCAGCGTTCGAATAACAGTTGTAATGGTGTTATTCTATCTGCGAACCGAGCCGAGAAGGGAACTGATCTAACGGTAGTACTCTCACTGACCGGGAGGCATTTTCTCCTCGAACGCCTGTATCGGATCGTGACCGCTTCGGATTCATCGACATCGAAACGAGCAGAACGAACGAAGGTCGGCAGATTGATCGCAGAGTACGATCTTACGGAGGTCGGTGCGGAGTTAGAGCGTCGGTGGACGAAACCGAGCGGGGAACGAGACGGACTCCGGACGCTAGCAGATGTGTTCAACCGGCGGCTCCTCACCCGCGCCATGTCCGATGTGGGCCTGAATCCCCTTGATGGCGAAGCAGACAACTACTACCGGCTCCTGACGGATGACGTCGGCCGGAGCCGGAAGATCGAGGCACAACGGCGACTCGAAGGGGCAGGAATCGACGTCGAAGAGCTACGCACTCACTTCGTCACCTACCAGGCGATCAGAACGTATCTCACAGAGGTTCGAGGAGCATCTTACGACGCTACGGACACACAGATAAGCGTCGAAACCACTCAAAACAGCCTCGGGCGTCTCGTGGGCCGGACGACGACCGTCGTCAAGCAGAAGCTCACACAGCTCAGAGCGGCCGACCGCATCGTTCTTGGTCCGTTCCACGTTCAGGCGTCCATCACCGTGTACTGCGAGGCGTGTGAAACACGCCACTCTCTTACGGAACTGCTCGCTCGCGGAGGCTGTAATTGCGATCAAGAGCAAACTCCTTCATCCTCCTTGGAGTGAATCCCATCGCCGAAAAGGAGCACACCCACTGACTGTTCACACGTTATAAACGATCACGTCCTTGCTCTGCCGGTCTGTTCCCGACAGTCATCTAAAGTCGTACACCGAACTGGGTGGTGGTCAGCCGACCGGAGCCCGGTCCATCACACGTGAACATAATGACAGAATGAATACAATATAATCGTCGTCGTTTCCCCTCGTGGTTGTTCCCAACCCGTCGGAGGATTTATTATTTGGTGGCTGAAACAGTGGTTCATGTCAACTACCCCTATCCGGTTCGGAGTGGGAGCGCTACCGTTCGATCGTTCCTCGGTCGGAGGGCGACGATGAACGCGATCGCAGTCGAGCGCGGTGAGCATCAGCCAAGCGTCATCGAGGTCGACCGACCGAGTCCGGATCCGGGTGAGGCACTGCTCCGGACGCTCCGAGTCGGGATTGACGGCACCGATCACGAAGTCATAGATGGCAATCACGGCGGTTTCCCGACCGAGGACGACTATCAGATTCTCGGCCACGAAGCCGTCGCAGTCGTCGAAGACGCGAACGGGACCGGCCTCCGAGAAGGATCGCTCGTGGTTCCGACCGTCCGGCGACCAATCGATACTCCGAACAACCATTTCGAACGGGGCGAGCCGGACATGGCTCCGGAGGGAACGTACGTTGAGCGCGGTATCGTCGGCGCACACGGTTACATGGCCGAGTACGTCACGAGCCAACCGGAGTATCTGGTTTCGGTACCGGACTCGTTCGCTCGCCACGGCTTTCTCGTCGAACCGATCAGCAACTCCGAGAAGGCGATCGAGCATGCGATAGCTGCGCGGTCGGCATTCGAGTGGGAACCCGAGAGTGCTCTCATCCTCGGAAACGGTCCGCTCGGGCTGTTGACGCTCGCCATGATGACTGTCAAGGGGTTCGATACCACGTACTGTCTCGGGCGACGGGACCGACCGGATCCGACGATCGACATCATCGAGCGGCTCGACGGCATCTACATCGATTCCCGTGAGACGCCCGTGGCATCGATCCCTGAGACGTACGAGGCTGTGGATTTCCTCTATGAGGCGACCGGCTACGCGAAACACGCGTTCGAATCGATCGCGGCGTTGGAATCGAACGGCGTCGCTGCGCTGTTGGGGCTTCCCGACGACTGGACGTTCGAGATCGACGGCGGGCAGCTCCACCGCGAACTGGTGTTACACAACAAAGCGGTGTTCGGGAGTGTCAATTCGAATCAAAGCCAGTACGAGCAGGCAAGAGAAACGCTCACAGCGTTTCCCGACTGGTTCGTGGACGCGCTCATCACGGATGTCTACGCGCCCGATGACGTCGGTGCGGCGTTCGAGACGGGAAACGAGCGGATCAAAACCGTCATCGAGTTCGATACTCCTTGACTGCTGCTGCCGGATTACTCTCCTCTGACTACTGACGGCATCGCACCACATCACGCAGTCAGCAGGTGAACGTTTTCGACAGGGGCGTCGCTGTTTTTGAGTGCGGCTCCTGACACTCGATCGAACAGATGGATCCGTTCTTCGGGGAGCGACAGTCCGAGTGGTTCGTCTCTCGGAACGGCTGTACCGGCCGCAACGGTGACAGTAACCGTATCGCTCCCGATCGACGCGTGAAGGTGAGAGAAATCCCCGAGTGGCTCGATTACCTGCGCGGATGCCTCGATACCGCCCGTCTCCGCGAGTTCGATATCCTCGGGTCGAACTCCCAAAACGAGATCAGTCTGTCCATTCAGGGTTTCGAGCGTCGGCTCCGCTAAATCGTATTCGAATTCGGGATGGACCAACGCACCGTCTTCGAGGGTGACGTCGATGAAGTTCATCGACGGTGAGCCGATGAAGCCCGCGACGAATCTGTTTGCCGGTCGATTATAACATTCTAGCGGTGTCCCGATCTGCTGGAGTTCGCCGTCGTCAAGCACGGCAATTCGATCGCCCATCGTCATCGCTTCGGTCTGATCGTGAGTCACGTAGATCGTCGTCGTTTCGAGATCCTCCTGGAGTGCCTGAAGTTCGGTTCGCATCTGGGTTCGAAGTTTTGCGTCCAAATTCGAGAGTGGTTCGTCCATCAGGAACACCTCCGGATCGCGGACGATGGCGCGCCCGAGCGCCACGCGCTGTTGTTGTCCACCGGACAGTTCGCTCGGCTCGTCACCCAGAAGTTCCTCGATCCCCATGATCTCGGCGACCTCCTCGACGCGCTCGGTGATCTCTGTCTCGGATCGGTCGGTGTTCATCTTGAGACCGAACGACATGTTCTCCCGAGCCGTCATGTGGGGATACAACGCGTAGTTCTGGAACACCATAGCGATGTCCCGATCTCGTGGCTCCCGGTCCGTGACCGATGTGTCGTCGATCCGGATGTCGCCAGCAGTGGCCGTTTCTAGTCCGGCCGTCATTCGGAGTGTCGTCGACTTCCCACACCCGGATGGCCCGACTAGTACCAGAAACTCGCCGTCTTCGAGCTGGATCGAGAGATCGTCGACGGCGACGATCGCGTTCTCACCGCTACCGAACGTTTTCGTGAGATTCCGCAGTTCGACCGTTCCCATGTATACGTGTATTGGCAACTCTCCTATATAATAGTTTTCTGTACGATCGAAGGTTCGATCACTGCTTGACGCCTCCGGCGGTGAGTCCCGAGACGATCTGTCTTTGAAAGAGGACGAAGATCAACAGCAACGGCACGGACGAAACCGTTGCGGCGGCCATCATCTCGGTCCAGTAAGTCCGTGTGTTCGTATTGAACTCCTGAATACCGATCGCAAAGGGTGTCACGTTGTCCGATGCCATCACTGAGGCGAACAGCACCTCGTTGAACGCGATAATGAATACGAACATCCCCGTCGCGGCGATGCCGGGCAAAGCAAGCGGCAACACGATGTAAAACAGCGCTTGGGTCCGCGTACAGCCGTCGATGCGCGCGGCCTCTTCGAGCGCCGTCGGGATGGTGTCGAAATACCCACGAAGCATCCAGATGGCAAACGGGACTGTGAACGTCGAGTAGATGAAGATAATCCCGTGGTAGGTGTTCACCATATCGATCATGAGTCTTTCTTGTATCGTGATAAACATCATGAACATCGGAATCAGAATGAGCACTCCGGGGATCATCTGCGTGCTCAAGATCGTCAGTCCGAACAGGTCCTTGCCTGGGAAGTCATAGCGGGAGAACGAATACGCTGCCAGACTCGCCACCAGTAGACAGATAACCGTCGTCGCTCCGGAGATGATGAGGCTGTTGAGGAAGTAATCAACGAGGGGGAAACGGTTCCACATGTTGATGTAGTTCTCCACGTGGAACGTGGTGGGAATCAGCGTTACACCCGATTGTAACAGCTGTGAGCGTTCGTTGAAGCTCGTTATGATCATCATCCAGATCGGAAACAACGCGAATAACAACACGATCCCCAATAGGAACTTTGCGACCGCGTCAGCGATGAGTTCCCGTCCAGTGGACGACAGCTGAAACTCCTCTGGCAACACCGACATCTCAGATCGCACCCCCTTGTACGTTCGACTCCATCGTCTTCTTGTAGTAGAGATACGAGAGCACCATTGCAACGACGAGCAGGATCACTGACAACGCCGCGCCGAGACCGTACGTCAGGTTCTTGAACGCGTAATTGTAGATGAATAACATCAGTACCTCACCCGATGGACTCGGCTGTTGTCCCAACAACAGGTAGGGGATTGTGAAGTTGATGAACGACCAAACGATCATCAACAGCACGATAACGGCCGTGACTGGTTTGAGCTGCGGGAACGTGATGTGACGGAACGTCGCCCATCGGCTGGCACCATCGATGGCAGCCGCTTCGTACAACTGCTCGGGGATCGACTGTAATCCCGCGTACAGCATGATCGCTGCAAACGGGAAATTCTTCCAGATGTTAACGATGATAATCGAATAAATGGAGTTCTCACCGACGAGCCAAAAGATCTCATCGTTGATGAGACCGAGAGTCATGAGCATCTCGTTGATGATCCCCGTTTCGGAGCTGAGCATCATGCGCCAGATGAACACCGTCGCAACCGCTGGCGCGATGTACGGCACCAACACAACCGTTCGTGCCATGAGCTTCCCGCGAAAGTTTCTGTTCAACAACAGCGCAGTTACCAACCCCAACACGTACACGCCGATCGTGGTCCCGATGCCGAACAGAAACGTCTGCCGAAGCGCGGTCCAAAACGATGAGCCGACAGCGGTGTTCATATCGAAGATCGCAAGATAATGTTCCACCCCGATGAACGGCGCTTGGGTCCAATCGGTAATGTACTCCGCATCGACTCGCATGAAGCTGATGATAACTCCCCATACAATCGGGATGAAATGAATGACGAACATCATCGCCAGCGCCGGTAGCAACAACCAGTACGCGAACGACGTCTCATCGTCCATCCCGAAATCCGGAAGCGGTATCCACTCTCGGAGTGTCTGCGTGATGGTAACTATCGATGGCAGCATATCGTCATCTTTCATAGCCAACTATATTTTACTATCGGTTTTTCCGATAGATATTACGTTCGAAAAAACACACGGACAAGCCCGACTCACACCGGTATCCGTATCAGTCGCCACACGGAGGGTGGGCTTCCGACCAGCTTAGTTTCCACCGTTTTCGAACTGGTAGAAGATCTCCGATTGGGCTACGGAACTGGACTTATACAGCGCCCAGAACGTGAGTAGCCCGATGTCCTGTTGTTCTGCCCATTCGACGACGGCGCTGGCCGTATCCGTCGTGAATCCTGATTCACCGATGTTCGGTGTGACACCGAGCATTTCCCAGCGTTCCTGGGTCGATTTGTTGGGGTAGATCTGCTCGAGCCATTGGACTGTGCCTTCGCCCGCCGAGCGGATGATCTCGGCGGTCGTGGGGTTGAAGTCCATGGTCATGATGTTGACGTACTCGAGATCGACGCCCGCGCTGACGGCGTCACTGACCATCTCCTTGGCGGGCGAGTAGTTCCGGTTCTCGATGCCGTTCCGACCGGCAGGAACCGTATAGGAAACTTTCACGTCCGGGCGCTCGGCTTGGAGCATTGCCAGGGCCTCGTTCCGGATCCGGTAGACGCTGTCGGGCCGTCCACCTTGTGCGTTCTCGTCGTCGATGTCGATGTGTGTAACTCCAAGCGTGTCGATGATCTCCTCGTAGCCCTGTTTCGCCTCAGTTGCATCGCTCGCGTCGCGGGCGACCGTCCGTCCGTGCCACCCGCCGATGGCGACCCACACGTCGATTCCCTGTTCTTGGAGCGTCTGGATCTCGTCGGTGAAATCCGAGAGCGGTCGCTGACCGGCGGACGTGAGCCAACCGGGATTCACTCCGTCGCCAGCCGTCGCGTCACCGACGAACGAGGCGATCACGCGATTTGTGCTCGCCGCCCGTGTGTTTCCGACGAGATCACCCCATGTCCCCTCGTATGGAGCGAACACGTCGTTTTCTTTCCCACCGTCGTCGCCACCGCCACCGTCGTCGCCACCGCCACCGTCGCCGTTGCAGTCACCGACCTTAGACCAAACGCTGTCTGCGGTGTCGGGCTCGTTACCCTGCGTCCACCACTGCGCCTCCCAGAGCGCCTCGTCGTACACCACGCGATCACCGCCGCTGTAGGCCGTGTTTGAATCCCACTGTGCCTGTCCACTACAGTCCGCCGCCGCGGCGATCCCGCTCGTGGCGAGCGTCACTGCTGACAGTGCCGATACCTTCCGAAGGATGGTGCGTCGTGTGTATTTCATCGTGTTAGGTTTGTTATTTTCCACGTGTCTCTGATCCGCGTCAGTACCGTTCTCATTGCACTTGATTGTAGATCTGGGAGAATTCGTAGGGGGACTGTGAGATGCCGCTACAGGTGGCCGACACCGAGCCGTCCGGACAGCCACCGTTGTCCCGGTCGAGCGACCAGAACGACACGAGGCCGACACCCGTGTTCTGGACGAACGATGCGACGTCCTGTGCGTCCGCTAACGCGTGGGTGCCACCGACGTTGTTGACGCCGATCATCGGCGTGAGTCCGACCATCTGCCAGATCTCTGCGGCGGATCTATTCGGGAAGATCGACGCCAGATCGGAGTGCGTGCCGTTGGCCGAATCCGTGATCGTACTCGCGCTCGGCGGAACCCAGCCGTAGTTCATCGTCATAACGTTGATGAACCCGAGATCGACGCCGTGGCGTTTCGCGCTTTCGACGACGTACTGGCCATGGCTGGTGAGTCCAGTCGTCCGACAGCGCAAGGTATAGGACACCTGTAACTCGGCGTTTTCGTCCTGGAGTTCCGAGAGCGCCTGGTTGCGCCGATCGACTGCCGCCTGGTCGACCGACTCGATATCGAAATCGAGGTGAGTCACGCCGTAGGTGTCGATGACATCCTGATACTCTGTTTTGATCTTGGCGATGTCAGAGGTGTCCTGTGCGATCATCGTCCCGACCGCCCCTCCGAAGGAGACGATCACGGTGCCACCCTGATCCTGATAGGCTTGTATTTCCGATGCTAAACCAGCCTCGCCGACGTGCATGTCTGCCGCCCCGTCCCACGCCGCGTTTCCGTTGCCATCTGAGAGGACGAACGCCGCTGTCACCGCATCGTTGCCAGCCTGCTGGTACTGATCGAGGAGGCTAGTCTCCGTGTTCGTCGTCATGTGGTTGTACGGAGCAAACACCGACGCGCCGGCGGTTCCGCTGTCTCCATCGTTTTCACCGCTCTCACCGTTCGAAACTTTCCAATACGCCGACGACGCCGATGGTTCAGCATTCCGTGATGGGCCTGTTGCCTCCCAGACCGAGCCATCGTGTGTGACGCGATCACCGGCGTTGTACAACGTCTCCGAATTCCACGCTGGATACTGTGTTGCTGATACTGTTCCGATACCGCCCATAGCGAGCAGGGTCGCCGTCGTGCGGAGCATTCCACGACGGGTTTGTTCGAAGGATTCTCGTGTCATTGGTCGTGTTCAGTGTTCTAATCCGGTGCTGGTTGATCTTCCGAACCGTAACGGGCGACCGGGTATGTGATCCATCAAGCGCAAACAGCCCGGATGGGAACTGTCGACGGATCTCGTTCGGCCCCCGTTAGCAACGCTTCCTCGTTCACAGCAGCGTGTCACTGAGCCTCGTCAACAGCGTGTGGTCCACTGTATCGTGTGATAGCGCCCAGAGCATCGTACCGCCGTAGTCGCTGTTCGAAAGCCACGCCATCTTCTCCTCGACGGTTTGTGGGGTTTCGTGGCTGATCACGAGCGATTCATCCTGGTTGTAGCTCCACGCTGACACCGCGGTGTCGTCGTAGGTGGTTTCCCAGCCGGGTTGGGAAAGATCGACCTGTCCCCCCGAACGCTCACCCCCCGAGGTGGCGATGTCCCAGTAGTCGTAGATGCCGCTCTCTTGTGTGTCCGGTGGGAAGGAGCCGCTCCCCGTTCCGCTGAAGTTTTGGAAGAGCCCGTCATCGACACCGTTCCCAACGTCTCCGCTCGGCGCTTCGACGCCCGCAAAACTGCGGCCGTAAAACGGCATTGCCATGTTCAGCTGCCCGGGATCCCATCCCTGATCGACGTACCACTGTAGCGCGCTAGAGACGTTCCACTCCGCAGAGTTTGACGCCGGGTCGGCTGGATTCTCATACAGCGGCGACTGGTGACCCGTGTAGTCGCTGAATCCGCCTCGGTAGTCGAACGTCATGATCGACGTGAAATCGAGTAGCGACGAAAGCGTGCCGTGTTCGAGACCGCTCGCTGTCTCTGGGTCTGCACTCATCGCCGTGCTGAGGTGGTACTCCGTTCCATCCTCCTGACCAGCCACATCAAGCGCATCACGGACAGCCTGAAGGAGCAACGTAAAGCGCTCTTGATCACCGTCACGGACTGTGTTGTCCGGGTGGCCGCCCCCGCCGGGATACTCCCAGTCGATGTCAACACCGTCAACCCCACCGTCCCGAATGATCCGGACACACTCATCCGCGAACGTCTGACGTGAACTCTCGGTGAGCGCAGCGTCCGAGAAGTTCTCCGAATCGTTCCACCCGCCGATGGAAATGAGGAACGTGACGTCTGGGTGCTGTTCGTTCAGATCGGCGATCGTCGTCACATCGTGCCACGATTCAGGGAAGAGGTAGCGCTGTCCATAGCTGTCTCCCACACCGGAGATCGATCCGTCCTGTTCGGGTCGCATGAACGCGTACTGTAAGTGGGTGATGTCCTCAAACGGGATGTCGGCAGGCACGTAGCCACGATCGTACTGCGCCCACTGCATCCAGTACGCCACGATCCGGTTACTGGTGGTTCCACCCCCGCCGTCAGTCCTGACGACGACTGTCGTGGTGTCTGAGCCGGTCGCGCCAGCGTCGTCGGTGACAGTGAGCGTCACGGTGTACTCACCCGCCGAGCCGTAAGTGTGAGTGATCGACTGGCCGGTCGTCGTGGTGCCGTCACCGAGCTCCCACTCATAACTACTGATGGTGCCATCAGCGTCAGTGGAGCCACTCGCGTCGAACGTGATCGATTCGTCCGGTGTTGGTGCTGTGGGTGTGGCCGTGAATGAGGCGGTCGGCGACTGGTTGCCACCGCCATCACCGTTACAGTCGCCTACCTTGGACCAAACGCTGTCTGCGGTGTCCGGTTCGTTACCCTGCGTCCACCACTGCGCCTCCCAGAGCGCCTCGTCGTACACCACGCGATCGCCGCCGCTGTAGGCCGTGTTCGAATCCCATTGTGTCTGTCCGCTACAGTCCGCCGCCGCGGCGATCCCGCTCGTGGCGAGCGTCACTGCTGACAGTGCCGATACCTTCCGAAGAACGGTGCGTCGTGTGAACTTCATCGTGTTGCGTTGTTCGCTGTCGTATGCTGAACTGTCATTCGTTCGTCGTCCGATGCTCTCCGCTACCACCGGTAGAAACAGCCCTGTTGTCGGAGCTGATCCACAGTCAACAGTACCGAACGTCAAACGACGGATCGGCAGTCGATGCTATCTTCACTGGAGCGTGTACTGTGTCCCCAACCTCCTGGGTACCATTTAGTATGATATACCCACACTATATAATAATTTCCTAAACGATATTGTCATTTTTTAAGAGTTACTGCTGGAAGTGGGTGTCGGCGTCTGTGGTCGATCGAATCTATTCGAGTTCCTTGTTCGCCTGCTTGGCCGCTGTTTTGAGTGCTTTTCTGGTGTCGCCCTCGGACCACTTGCCGGTTGCTGCGTCTACGAGTACTCCCGATACAGCGTCGTTGATGATCGCCTCGACCTGTGACCATCCATCAACCTGGGGGAACGTCTTGCCGGTCGAAGTGAGCTTTTTGAACCCTTGCCAAACGGGGGTTTGGAACCGATCCCGTTTGAATGACTCTTTGACTGCTGGGAGGAATCCAGTCATTTCGGCGATGTCGGCGTTCACTTCCGGCCGAGCGAGATATTTCAGCCACTTCGCCGATTCTTTGGGGTGATCGGTCCACGGATGGATGCCGATCAACTCAAGACCGTAGAACGTGGCGGACTCACCGTTCGGACCCGCCGGGAGCTTCGAGATGGTGATATCGGACTCGGAGATCTCTTCTTCTTCAAGGAACACATCGACGGTAGCGAGAGAAGCCCACGTACTCTGGATCTTGTGACTGGTGAAGGCGTTGTCTCGTGCGTCACCCTTCCATTCGGCCGTCTCTTTGGGCATTACAGAGTGGTTCGACTGAAGGTCCTTGTAAAAGTTCAGCGCCTCAACAGCGCGGTCGCTGTCAAATGCGGCCTTCGTATTGTCGTCTGTGAGTAGCGTTCCACCGTTCTGCCAGAGGAAATCGGCAAAGAAATGACTGACGTTCTCCTGAGCAGGGATCCCGAACAGGTAGCTGTCCGGATTCTCATCGTTGAACGACTTGCCTTGTTGTACCATCTCATTCCACGTACTAGGTGGTCCGTCGATTCCTGCTTTCTTCAGCGACGGCATGTAGCTCAGATGCGCGCGTGGTCCCCAAAACCACGGCATTCCGATGAATTCCCCCTTGTAGTTGCCGATCTCGTTCGGGCTGTCGAAGAACGAGGATTTGTCGATGTCGACATCGATCGTCGTAATGTCTTCAAAGCCATCGAGATTTGCGAACGTCGGGATGTACGTCGAGGGAATTTCACCGACATCCGGTCCAGACCTGTTCTGCATACTGGTAGTCTGTTTCGTTTTCCCGTTGGCCCACTGCATCGTCTCGTACTCGACCGTGATGCCCGTCTCGTCTTTGAATTTCTTCGTGTGTTTGTCGAGGAACGCGTCCATCTCGCCCGTCGGATAGTGGCGGGTTTTGATGGTCACACTGCCGGAATCGGAGCTACTTCCCCCGAGAAGGCTCGTACAGCCCGAAAGAGCGATTCCCGCCGTCGTCACACCCGCGGTCTGCAGAAACCCACGGCGTGATCGCTGTAATGAATTATTGTCAAACATGTACATCATTGATTAGGATATCTACTATATAATTCTTATCATGCATACAAATAGGAGAGAGGTTCGCCTCCGATGCTCAGGTGGGTTCGGATTCACGCCATGAACTCGGTTGCAGTGGCGTCGTATTCGGCGTTAATGGCGGTTATGATCCGGTCCAGCACGTGATCGACTTGGTCGTCTTTGAGGCACATCGGATTGAGGACGAGCTCCTCTCGATGAAGCCGGTCGCTGCCGAGAAACACCCGGGGATCGGCTTTTTGTAACGTTCGGGTAATTTCGATCGCAGTCGAGCCGACCACGTCGGCGTCGATGGCCACGACGACTTCGGGCGCGATCGACTCCTCAGTGTGTTCGATACGAGAATCGAGCCCGTCGATTTCCGAGAGCTCGCCGTCAAGATACTCTGCCCGGCGGAGCCACCGCTGGCGCTGTTCATCCTGATCTTCCTCGAGGAACAGTTCCAACGCTCTGAGCAGTCCGATGAGTTCCTCTTTGCCGACCTTCAGCGGCCGACCGATCCCTTGCCGTGGAACGCCGTTCGAAAGATCGACGTCGTCCAACAGTTCGGGCGGATTCCAGATCTCACCAGCGATATGCATGTCTAGATTCTGGAGTGCTATCGATTCGATCAGGTCTTGCCGTCCAGCGACGATCCCAGTCGTCTGTGGTCCGCGGATCGCCTTGCCACCGCTGAAGACGACGAGATCAGCCCCCTGCTCGATGAATCGCGAGAAATTCCGCCGAGGCGGAAGTTCGGCAGCCGCATCCACGATGACTGGCGTGTCGTGCTCGTGGGCGATGTCGGTAACTACCGACAGCTCCGGTTGGGTGTACGATTTCTCGATGTAACCGACTGCTGCCGTCTCCTCGGTGATCGCCTGTTCGAGTTCCCATGGCTCGACGTTCGTCGAACCGGTCCCGAGATGGTAATCGTTGGTTCCGACGTCGACGATCTCTGCACCCGCAGCCCTGAACGCGTGATCGTACTCGGTTCGGTGTGTCCGAGCCATCACGATCTCGTCGACTATCCCCGCCGTCTCCGGCAGCCGAGACATGGCACTGAAATCATCCCGTGCGAGGACGGCAGCCCCCGCGAGCATCAGCCCCGCTCCCGCACCGCTGGTAACGTACCCTGCCTCTGCCCCCGTCAGCTCCGAAATAAGACGGCTGGCTCGTGATTGTAAATCAGACAAGACGGCGAACGATTCGGCCGCTTCTCGCATGGCCTCGACTGCCTCGGGCCGAATGAGACTCCCTCCGATCCGAGTCTTCGTTCCCGCAGCATTGATCACTGGCGAAACGCCGAACTCATAATATATCGAGTTTTTATCACTCATTCGTCATCCTCGTCGAACGTTTATCAGTTTTCCAGTAAACTCTTTTGATCTTTTAACCGATGAGCGGATCGCAGCGTTCGGTCGTGTGTTCACGGTAACTCCTCGAGATACGCTGACCAGACCGCATCCGGCCGTTCACAGGCGATCGAGGAGATGCTGCGACAGGCGTCATACCCCCACATGAACACGCTGTCGACACCGCTATCGATTGCAGTTCGTGTTGCGGTGCGGACTGCCTCGGTAGCGTTTTCTCCGCCTTCGAGCCGGAACCCCTGGATCCATATCTGGCTATCGATGTTGTGTGTTCGTGCGAGCGAGGCGACCATATCGGCAAAGTAGCCGACGAACTCCGCCGGCGTTTCGTTCCCGTGAACGGCCCAGTAGGGATCGGTCGACAGCACGTCGAGCAGCGGATGCTCAGCGAGATCGCTCCAGTTTCGAAGCCCATGATCGCTGTCCTCACTCGGGAGCAAACAGACCGCGTTTCGAGCCCCCCGGTCGTTGGCTACTTCCATCATCTCGGTGAGAAACGACAGCAGTGATTGCTCACGGAAGCGTTCGATCCGCTCGGTGGGGACGACGGGCATCGGTTCGTCGAACTGCTCGCGGTAGGCGGTTCGACAGTGGGTACACCGACAGCTCCATGCGTTTTCGGGGAACTGGTCTCGTGTGTCGTGCCACGCGGGAATGTACCAGTGCGGTTCGTCCCAGAAGAGCACATCAGCACCGAGATCGGCGGCATCGCGTGTCCACTCGCGCATGAACGAACGAAAGCGAGGAGCGTTGAAACAGGCTGCGCCCACACGGTCGCCGGTTGACATCACCTGACACTGATCGGGATGGCGACCGATGAACTCCGACAGCGCTTCACCGCCGAACACCCGCCCCACTGCCCACGGATTGACGTACACCGTGAGATCCCGATCGTGGCTCGCTGTGACGATCCGTGCCATCGTGTCTTGGTAGTACTCCCTGTCCGCCTCGCTAAACGTGTGTAACACGGCATTCAACCCTGATTCGACGAACCGATCGAGATCGCGTTCGACGTGTCGTCGATCGCGGACGCCGAAATAGCTCGTCCCCGTCTCTATCCCGCTCGTTCCAGGAGCCGACTCCTTTGTCATCTTGAATGAGACCCGTGTTATTGTCAATCAATCCGTCGGCATAGCCTTTTCGGCCCGTTGAGGATTCCGCAGGTGTCTACCACTCGGCGATGCTTCCGTCTTCGTGTCGCCAGACAGGATTGTGCCAGTCGATCTCCTGTTGTGATTTCTCCCGGACTGCGTCCTCATCGATGTCGAGTCCGAGACCTGGTTCCGACAGCAACGACAGAAAGCCCGCTTCGAACTCGAAGGCATCCGGGTCGGAAAGATACTCGTGGGGCGGCCCGGAGGTCCCTTCGGAGAACGCGAACCCGTGATCCTGAATCAGGAGGTTCGAGATCGAGGCGCACACCTGCATCGAAGCCGCGAGCGCGATCGGACCGATCGGACAGTTGAGTGCCACTGAAACGTCGTACGGATGGGCCATCGACGCGATCTTGGTGACTTCCGTGATACCACCCGCGTGTGAGATGTCGGGTTGCACGACGTCTACGTTCCCCGATTCGAGCAGTTGCTTGAAATCCCACCGGGAGTACATGCGTTCGCCGGTTGCCAGCGGAACGGTGGTGGTGTCGGCGATCGAACCGAGATTATCGTTGTATTCGGGTAACACCGGCTCTTCGATGAACATCGGTTCGTACGGTTCGAGTGCGTGAACGAGACGTTTTGCCATCGGCGTCGAGGCTCGACCTCTGAAGTCCACGACGATATCAACCGTTTCACCGACCGCTTGGCGGACGTTCTTGACCCGGTTTGTGACCGTCTGGATCGTCGACGGTGAATCGATCGGCCGCATTCGCTCGATCGCATCCATCTTGATGGCGGTGTACCCCGCCTCGACCAGCGCTTCAGCCTCACTTGCGATCTCCGCGGGCCGGTCACCGCCGATCCACTGGTACACCCTGACCCGATCTCGACAGCGCCCACCCAACAGCTCGTAGACGGGCATCCCGTACTGTTGGCCCTTGATATCCCACAACGCCTGATCGATCCCTGCGATGGCACTCATGAGGATCGGTCCCCCCCGATAGAAGTTGTTACGGTACATCGCCTGCCAGTGATCTTCGATCCGAAGCGGATCCTTTCCAAGGAGATAGTTATCCATCAGCTCTGTCACTGCCGTACACACCGTTTTGGCTCGGCCCTCAACGATCGGTTCTCCCCATCCCGTGAGACCAGTGTCCGTTCGGATAGCCAAAAACACCCAACGGGGAGGAACCTCGTACAGTTCATAGCCAGTGATGTTCATAGGGAGTGGATTCATCGCACGCCAATATAGCTATCGGGCCACTTTTTCCACCCAGGTGAGTCTCACTGGCGGTGAGCACACTCACTGTTACCGTACCGCCTTCGTTCCCCAGAAGCGCTCGTTCGTCAGGCATGAACAATCCTTTTGGTTGTCGAGAATAACGTTCAGCAACATGTTCGATTCGAACCACCAACGGACGGTGAATGCGACCCAGACCAGTTTCACGGTCGTCGAAGCACTCGCAGAGCGGGACGGACGTATCGGTGTTACCGAGTTAGCATCCCTGCTCGACATCCCCAAAAGCACGGCGTACAAACATCTCATCACCCTCTGCGAGCTCGGGTACGTCCGTAAGAGGGGGCACGAATACGAACTGGGAATCGGGTTCACGGATCTCGGAGAGACTGCCCGGGCCAACGATCATCTCTACATCACAGCCAAGCAACACATCGATCGGCTCGTGTCGGTCACTGACCAACCTGCGGGGATCGTGGTCGAACAGCGGGGCTACGCTGTTGATCTCTACCGATCGTGGCCAACCAGCCGATCTCCAGAGGGGTGGACGAACTCGCGGTATCTGCACTGTAGCGCACCCGGAAAGGCGATTCTTGCGGGACTTCCCGACGACCGCGTCACCGAGATCATCGAGCGTACTGACCTCCCGGCGAAAACTGACCG
The DNA here is from genome assembly GCF_023115355.1 of Halocatena salina. NCBI lineage: Archaea > Methanobacteriati > Methanobacteriota > Halobacteria > Halobacteriales > Natronomonadaceae > Halocatena > Halocatena salina. The sequence goes on along the minus strand of NZ_CP096019.1, from coordinate 118,613 downwards.
CACCTTAGCCACGCCATCGGCGCTTCGAGAGAAACTGAACCGGATCGCAGAGCGGGGTATCGCGTTCGAACGCGGCGAACAACGGGACGGACGGCGGGCGGTGGCGGTACCCGTAAATCGGGAGGGACGCGTGATCGGGGCCGTTTACGTGGCCGGGAGTACTGATCGGATGAAAAGCAAGCGATTCGAAGAGGATATCCCAGGCATCATCATCAGCACTGTCAAACAGTTCGTTTCCGATATCTGATCTGCGTTTCGATGGCGTGGACGCCGTGGGAACGCCGTTTCCGGATGCGCCCCGGTAACTGGAAACCGCTACACCGTCTCAGGCGGGCGTTTCTTCTTGGTAAACATCCACCGTTTCGACCGGCTTCCGTTCCGGGTCCCTCCATACCCATTACAAATGTACATTTGTAATTACTACAGCTTCGCAGAGCTTCCTTTCTAAAGGACCTCGATATAAGCGTACTATTACATACACTATCCCATTCGAACCATATACCACATATTTATTTTTTACTCCTTCAAAGATCAATAACTTTATGATCTCCTATTTTCTACTATATTATGGTTGTTTTTATAATATTCTAGCCTATTATACTAAATATTCAAATAATATTACAGAATATTATATAAGCTACGAGATGGCAGGTGATATTTGTATATCATATCATGGATCTATATTATATGTATATAATTTGTATTTAGTTTTATTCGTAGTTGCTCTCGCTCAGCAAGCTCCAGTCGGTCGTACGTTCGGGGCGAGAGCGTGAGACGAACGGGGTCAGTCGAGTGTTTTAGCTGGACGGAAAGATGATGGGAGCTACCCTGATAGATGTTCTTCGTGATCATTCCCCTGAAGACGTTCGGGTGGTCCACATCCGATGGAGCGACGGAGACGTGTTCCGGTCGAATACAAAACCGAACGTCCTGCCCGATATCGTGCTCATCGGTGGGGGCATGGATCTGTCGACCACTCCATTTGAGACGGTCGTGATCGGTGACCCGTGCGCGGAACACGTTCACGTTCCCGGTAAAAGACGCGACAAACGGCGTCTCGGGATTGGCGAACAGTTCAGGGGGGGTGTCGACCTGGTGTACCTTCCCATCGTGAATGACGGCGATCCGATCGCTGACCACGGTGGCGTCGCGTTGATCGTGGGTAACGTACACGATGGGGATGTCGAGCGAGGTGAATAACTCCCATAGCTCGTGACGCAGTCGTCGTCTGATCGGTGCATCGAGGTTAGCGAGCGGTTCGTCAAGGAGCAACGCATCGGGTTCCGTGGCGAGCGATCGCGCTAGCGCGACGCGTTGGCGCTCACCACCCGAAAGCGTCTCTACGTTTCGATCCAACATCCCCGTGAGTTCCAGCGTTTCTATGAGCGCGTCGATGCGCGCGGTTCCCGTTGTGGCGTACCTGATATTCTCTTCGGCGGTCATGTGTGGGAACAACGCACCGTCTTGAAACACGAGAGCGACGTCGCGGTCTTCGGGCGGACGTTCCGTGAGTTCCGTGCCGTTCAGGGTGGTCGTGCCGCCGTCGGCATCAACGATACCCGCTATCGTCGAGAGGAGCGTGGTTTTGCCGCTTCCCGATGGACCGAGCACAGCGAGCACTTCGTTTTCGACGGTGAGATCGATCGGTCCGAGTTCGAACGCGTCGTACGATGTTACGAGGTCAGTGAGTTTGAGCATGTGTTAAGTCCAGGGGTTGGAGGCAACAGTGTTCAGAACGACGAGCACTACGATCGAGACGAGCACGAGTAGTATCGCGATGGGAAAAGCCGTGTCCACTCCTCGCGCGCTGAACGCCAACCAGATCCGCACGGGCATCGTTTCGGGGTGGTAAGCCATGATCATCGTCGCACCGAACTCCCCCATCGCGCGGGCGAACGCCAGTGCCATTCCAGCGACGACTCCCGGCATCGCGAGCGGCAGCGTGATCCGGTAGACGGTCGTGAGACGGTCTTTGCCGAGCGATCGGGAGGCGTCTTCGAGAGTCGGGTCCACTCCGCTGAAGGCAGCCAGTGAGGTGACGACGACGAACGGGGAAGCGACGAACGTCTGTGCGAGCACGACGCCGAGGAGTGAGCGCCACGTCTGTACGCCGACAGCGGCAGCCAACCGGCCAATAGGTGCGTTCGGACCGAACACCATGTGGAGAACCATACCGCTCACGATCGGCGGAAGCACCAACGGAAGGATCACGATCCCGGCGATCACGCTCGATCCTCGACTCCGGCTGTGTGAGAGCCAGTAGGAAAGTGGCACCCCAAACACGGTGGCAACGATCGTACTGATCGTGGCGCTGCACAGCGACGTAATCACCACCTGCACCACTGAGGGATCACTCATCTTGGCGATGACATCTCCTAGCGGAACCGACAGAACCAACGCCACCAACGGACCGAGATAATAACAGACCAACACGCCGCCGAGCACCAGCGTTACTGTCAGCCAATCGATGGAGCGAATCGATCCTCTCTTCATACAGAAATGGGGATAACCGACTGTTCTGCGGTCGAACGATCGGCGGGGGTTCCCGAGTTGTTTTCGATCCGCTCTGGAACGCGTCCGTGATGGTTCGGAAACGATTCGTGCAGAATGAACCCGTGCCGTTGGAGATACGAACCCCGAACAAGGCGGTCGAACACCGATAGAACGTCGTCAGTCATCGTCCGAGCGGCCGCACCGTAGCTGATCGTCCCGCCCTGAACCGCCGTTCCGTCCGGTAACGTGTACGTCACTGTCGAGTACCAGTCCTCGGTATACTCCGGAGCACTGAGATCGATCGGATCGGGAAGATCGATGTAGTCGTACCCACGCTCCACGGCCATGTTCCGATATGCGATCGCCACGTCGACCGCACCGGTTTCGAATCGAGTCATCAACGATGATTCGGGATAGATCTGTTCGTCTGCGAGGATTGTTGACGCGAGACCATCCACCTCGTAGTATCGAGCGGCGAGATCGATCACGAACAGCGTTCGATAACCCAAGGGGTCCGCCTTCGGATCCGTTCGTCCGAGATTGATGTCGTCGTCGGCTACTAGCTCATACCACGCTTGGGACGTTCTACCGACTCGTTTTCCGTCTTCGGTCGCCGTGTTGGACGCGATCACGACGGCGTTACTCGTAAACACCGAATACCATGAGGGGTTTAGTGGCGCATTGAACAACGCCGTGTCGGCCACCACGACGATATCCGGATCACGGATGCCTTCCTTGACCATTCTGGCGATCCGTGCCGAACCGTGCGTTTCGATCTGTACCGGTGTATCGAGCTCCGGCGCAAGCCCGTTCGACAGCGCGTTTGTGAGACTGCCCGCGGCGAGGATCGTGACCGGACTGGTGTGACGATCGCCAGTCGGTATCCATCCCTTTCCGAGACAGCCCGATAATCCGAAGACTCCCGTCCCAAACGCTTGTATCACTGCTCGCCGCGACCGTTGTTTCGTCATAGACGTAACGGATCGTTATTGTGAGTTAGACATAAAGGCTTTCTAGCTTGATCCTGGATAGGAACGTATGGATGCGGGATTCGAGACCCGGTTACGGGCGGAGGATGTATCGTTCGAGGCCGCAGACGCGCGTTTGTTGCGGGCGGTCGATGACCACCGCTCGCTCAATGCCGCCGCAGACGCGTTGGGACGGTCATTTTCCCGCTCACACCGCCGGATCAAGGCGCTAGAGGAGGTGTTCGGACCGCTCGTCGAACGCCAGCGGGGTGGCATCGATGGAGGCGGGAGTGAACTCACTGACAACGCCCACGAGTTGCTCGCACGATTCGAGCGGCTGCGAACCGCGTACGCCGGGACGGCCGAAACCGAGAAAACGGTCGTTCTCGGCACGATCACCGAGCGTAGCTCGGAATTGGCAGTCGTCAAAACGTCCGTCGGCTCCGTCCGTGCGCTGGCGTCGACGCCTACCGACCGGGTGCAGGTGGTGCTCCGAGCGGATGCCATCACGCTTCACACACCCGACGCCGTGCCGTCGGTCGACGGAATGAGCGCCCGAAATCGACTTTCCGGAACGATCTCCCACATCGATTACGGCGAGTCGATCGCTCGGGTGGCGTGCGATGTTGGACTCGATACGCCGATAATCGCGCTCGTTACCCGTGAGACGATCGAAGAACTCGGGTTTCAACCAGATGACCCCGTCGTCGCATCGTTCAAGGCGACCGCCACCCGGGCAATCCCCACAGAGAGTGATCGGTAGCGCTCGCTGCGATCGTACAGTGTATCGACGACCTGCACGCGGTCACTGAGCGAAAAACGCTTCGATCGGGTCGATCTGGTCGTCGGTGTTCAGTGCCGGAGCATGTCCACAGTCGACGGTGATCGTCTTGGCAGTCGGTTGGTGGTCAGTCATCCGTTCGAACGATTCTTGAGGAAGGATTCCGGACGCCGTTCCGCGAACGATACAGACGTCGGCAGTGATTCCGTCCCACACTGCCCACGGATCCGTTTCTGTCCCGGTCGTCGTTTCGAGGGCTTCGATGATCCGTGGATCGTAAGCGGGCGTAATCCGCCCGTCGTCGGTCCGGCGTGCTGACGTTATCGTGAACCGTCGCCATTCGGTATCGGTCATCTCGCTGAACCGCGGTTCGTAGATCTCCCGGTAGTACGCCTCCAACGTCGTCACGGTGTCGACGGTTGGTGGCTGTGGAACGTACTCGTTGATGCGTGCCAACGCCTGATCGTCGGCGTCGTGGATCGGATCGGGACTGACGTCGTTCACGACGAGATGGGTGATTCGGTCGGACAGAGATCCACCGGCCAGCGCCATACCGAGTCCTCCGCCCATGGAGGTCCCGATCCATCGGATCGATTCGAGTCCAAGCGCATCACAGAACCCGACCATTCGCGCCGCGGAAGCTTCGCTCGTGTACGCCGTGGGATCGTCCCATCCACTCAGCCCTCGTCCAGGAAGATCCGGACACAGCACCCGGTACGTATCAGCGAGTCGCCGCGCGATCGGGTCGAAATCTCGACCCACGCGCGACAGGCCGTGCATACATACCACCGGCGGAGCTGACGCCGCCCCCCACTCCGAATAATGTAGTTCGATCCCATCCACCGAACAGAACCGATCGGTCCGTTCCATCGTCATCGGTAGACGGACACGACAGTATAGTGTGTTTCGCCGATCTAATCCGATTCGTGAAGCGATGTTTCTCAGAAGACATAAAGGAACGCCGTTAGAAACGCCAGATAGGTATGTCAAGCACGAATAGATGGGGTCCGTTCCTGATTCGGACTGGACTCGGTGTCGTCATGATCATCCACGGAGTCGGAAAACTGATGGGTGTCGGTCCGGCCGCGATGTCGATCTCGGATTTTGCAGCGACTATCGGCGGTTTGGGTTTTCCAGCGGCCACTGCCTTGGCGTGGTTGGTCGCACTGATCGAGTTCGGTGGCGGCGTGTTGCTAGTGGCGGGGTTGTTCGTCCGACACGCCGCGATCGGAATAGCGATCAACATGCTCGTTGCGACCGTCCTGGTCCACCTTCCACAAGGATTCAGCGGGTATGAGTATACACTCGTTCTCTTTGTGATGGCGCTTTCGCTCGTCGCAACCGGTCCCGGCCAATTCTCGCTCACCCACGCGCTCTTCGATGGAGAACTGTACTGGCCGACGGTAGATGGATGACGTCTCGATCGTAACGGATTGATCGTCCATTGCAGCCCACTTTTGCCGAGTGTCTGAGCAGAACCTCAGTCGGCAACGACGCTGGGCCGTGCGACCGGCGTTTGGAACGGGTCGTTTTCGGACGTGAGCGCGGTGTACCGCCACGGGTAGCGGATATCGTTGATCAGATCGTCGATGTGCTCGGTGAGCGGCGTCACGCTAAACTCGTATGGGACGGTTCCGATTTCGTTGGGACGAGCTGCCCACGTGGCTGTGGTGATGATTCGATCGTACTCCGATCCCTCGAAAACGTCGTACCACGTTTCGTTCGTGGAGCCAGTAAACGTTCGGGCATCCATCTGTTTGACCTCAGCTGTACCGTTTTCAGTTATTCCAACGGCCGTAAACTGGTATTTGACGCGTTCGTCGTGTACTTCGCTACTGTCTCGGAACGGATCGGTGTCCGATCCGTCGTGGGAAATCCCCACTTCCGGTATCTCGACGTTTCGAAGATACCAGCCGGTTCCTGGAGTCGAACTGGAATTACCGTTGGTCGCGTAGTCGGTCATATACCGAAAGGAGATCAGCACTTCTTGACCGCTGTACGCCGAAAGATCGAACGACTCGGTGGTCCACTCGCCGTCTGTATCGCCGGTGAATCCGGGTAGGTGTTCGGTGAGTGGCTGATATGCGCTTTCGGGCTCGGCCAGATATTCGCTCGTGTTTTCGTTCGACAGCGTGGTCCACGTGTCGCCGCCGTCGGTCGACACCTGAACGAAACCATAATCCCACCCCTGTTCGATGTTGTAGTACGTTTCGAACGACAACGTCGCCGACTCGGTATCCCGAAGATCGGCCGTCATGATGGCGTTATTGTCCATGAGGTTGCCACGACCACCCCACAACACAGTCTCGTTCGAACGGTTCGACTCATTGGCAGTAGTCTCTGCGTTCGGTGGCGGAACCGTCTCCCACGGAAGGGGTCGGAACTCCGTTCCGTTGGCACTGAACTTGACGAGAGAATCGTTCACAGAATTTTCGAAGACGGCGAAGGAACTTCCCCACGCCGGTGTCCGTTCGTTCGTGGTGTTCGTCATACTCACATTGATGTCGATCCCTTGGAACCGATACTGATCGGAATCGTTTGTCCGAACCGAACCGTTGGCACTCTCTACGATCAACGCCGTTGAAAAGTCCTGATACACCCCATAGAAATCCTGGTTCACGCCCACTTCATCGAGCGTCGTTTCGATGCTCTCGATCCCGTTGTCGGGATTACGGGCCAACTCTTGTGTGAATGATTCACCATACTGCTGTGTGAGATACATCTGGAACAATGCCGCCATCCCGTAATCCGAGAGGATGTTGATAGCTCCTTGGTCACCCCATTCGACGAGGGAATTGTTCGGCCGTTTCTCGAACGCATCGATATGGTTCTGTGGAAATCCGTACCCGGCAGCGTACTCCACGTACTCGGACATCCCCTCGTTGATCCACGTCGTCTCGTTGGGGTCGTGATCGTCGTGAATCAAGTGCTGAAGTTCGTGTGTCACGGTTCCCTCGATCGCGTGGACGCTCGCCTCGCTCGTGTTCGTACTCTCGTTTGTGTCCGGACGCCACGGTGCGTCCATCGATCCGAGCCGACTGTCCCAGTCGTAGGTATCGACGGTCAAAACGTTCCGATCGATTCGGCGCTCGATGACTGACGAGTAAAACCCGGACGTGAACACCGGATAGCTCTCGTTGAAATAGTTCTCATCGCGGACGTTATCCACGAGAATGATCGTTCGATTCTCACCGTCCGGCGATCGGTAGTAATCCTCCGGGACTTCTCCCTCTTCGGATAGGTTAGCATCGGTCCCATCTCGGACGTCCGGAGCACCGAAAAGTCGTTTGTTTGTGGGATACATCGTCTCTTCGTACTCCGTAGTGAGATACTCGATCTGCGCGTCCGTGACAGTCGGCGTCTGACGGGAATCGTTTTCTGGCCACGAGAGATCCTCTGCTACCCACACCGAACTGTTTTCGGTGTAGTTCCGAAGTGTAAAGTTCCGAAACGAATACTCCCCAGCCGTGTAGTTCAATGAGGGAAACGTCTTCGTGGTCCCGACCGTCGGACTGTCATTCTCTGCCATACTGTGATACCCATCGGACGTTTCAATCGTTTCGGGCACTGAGGACGGATCGAACGTGACGTTTTGGAGTTCCCTCGGTGAGAGTCCACGAGAACGATAGTCTGTGGTGGTTTCGTTCGATGATCCCGGCTTCTCGACTCCTATTTCGGTGCCATCCGAAAAACGGTTGGAGATCATCCGTTCGTCGGTCGAGTCTATATGTGATGTATCCGTTTGACTTTTTCTCTGCTCTGATATTACTTCCTCATTATATGTAGATGCAGGAGATATACTAACAAATACGATTGAGCTGGTGAGTATCACCATCGACATGACGACAACCATCGAGCGTTTCATGAGATATACGCCATCATTACGAACAGACAGATATAATGATAACCCATTTATGCTTGGGACGTTCCGTCACTAATGAAAAGTGATGTGTGCACTAACTTCTTTGATCTATTTATTTTATCGATCGTTTTCTCAACTGCGGTCGGCGCGCCGCTTGCTCGAGCGAAACGTGATTACGATTGTGCTCGATCACCTGACAGACGATGGAAACCGTCAGCATCGAAGAGGCGAAACGCACCAACGAACAGCCTCGATCCCATCTTGTGGTTTCTCGATCGCTTTATTATCGTCGCACGAATGCGGTTATGAGTATGGGTATCGTCCAGATAGTTGGATTCGTTTCTGCGGATTTTGCGTACGGCACGATCCGGATCGGGATGTTCAGCCTTTGGTTGGGATTGTGTGCATCACTCGTAGCGGTGCCGTTTCTCGTGAGTAACCGTATCCGTTCGTTGTTCGGACGTGTCGGTCCGTTCGGTGGGTGGGCCGGAAACTACGTGGTGTGGATGACGATGGTCGGCGGCGGCGAGATCGCGGTATTTGCACTCACTGTCGACGTGATCGCCGTCGAGTACGCCGACCCAGCAGTCGTCGAGCAACTCATTCGCACTGCGAGCGCCGGGTTGGTTGCTGGATACGTCCTCGTCTCATTGGCGCTGTTGCTGGTGATCCCTCGCTTTTGGAGCGGATGGCCCGCTCGGTACGACCGACGAACGATCAGTCTGGTTATCGGTGGTGTTCTCTGGTACCACGCTGGTACCGTGTTGCTCTCGCCGTACGCGTTTGATTGGCTGTTGGCCCTGTCGCGTCCGGTGTGAAGGCGACTGTGTGCGGTAGTCTCTCACCCTAGCGAAACAGCCATCAACGAACGGAAACAACCCTCCGCTAATGAAGCAGATCACGGGAACGCACACCGACGCTCGCTTCATGGTCGACGACGAGTCTCTTCTCGAATCGGAGGTCGTCGATCAAGTTCAAGAGCTGATCGATCATCCGGCGTTCACCGAGCCGATCGTGATGCAGGCCGACTGTCACCCCGGCTCGGGCGCGCCGATCGGATTTACGATGTCGCTGTCCGATCGCATCGTTCCGAACATCGTCGGCGTCGATGTCGGCTGTGGTATGGCTGCGACGAACATCGGGAACGAGCTGCCGTGTACGGATGCCGAGCGCGAGCGCCGGGTGCGCTCGGCGATACCGATGGGGCGGTCAGTACACGATTACGACGACGCACCGCACCTGATCGATACCTTCCCGTTCGAGCGAGCCAACGAGGTGTTCGACCGATTCGACAACGCCTACCGCGAGCGGTTCGGACAGGAGATCGATCCCATCGAATTCTCCTTCGATGGGTATGACGGGGCGTACTTCAAGTCTCTCTGTCAACGCGTGCTCGGTGGGCGATCGGTCGGGATGGGTCACGTGATCAAAAGTGCCGGTACCCTCGGCGGTGGGAATCACTTCGTCGAGTTCGCTCGCGCGCGTGAATCGGGAGAGTACTGGTTCGTCATTCACAGCGGCTCTCGGTACCTCGGGATGGCGGTCGCCCAGCATTGGCAGTCGATAGCGACCGATCGTCGGAACGCGGCGGCGGTTCGGGAATCGATTCCCCAGGAGTACTACGAGTACCTCAAATTCGACCCGGCGACGGTCAGCGACGAGAAACTACACATGTGGGTAACGGGCGGAATGGGTGAGTCGCCGCTCAAGAAAGAACGGATCCGTTCGGAGTTCGAGGATGCCGAGGTCGATAGAGTGTTCCAAGCCCTGACGAACCTCCACCCCGAGGACCGAAACGAGGCGCTCGACTGGCTCGAAGGTCGAGAAGCCCACGGCTACTACGTCGACATGCTGTTCGCACAGCAGTATGCCCGCTGGAACCGTGAACTGATGAGCGAGGCGATCTGTGAGGCGCTGGAGATTGAACCGGTCGAAACCGTATCCAGCATTCACAACTACATCGATTTCGAGGATCTGATCGTTCGGAAAGGCGCAACTCCGGCCCGAGAAGGACAACGACTCGTCATCCCCTTCAATATGGCGGACGGATCGATCCTCGCTCGCGGGCGCGGAAACGAACGCTACCACCGAACTGCTCCTCACGGTGCCGGTCGAGTGATGAGCCGTCGGGAGGCTAAAGAGAACGGCTCGATGGACGCCTTCACGACGGCGATGGACGGAGTGTACTCCGAATCAGTGGTCGAAGACGTGCTCGATGAGGCCCCCATGGCGTACAAATCCGCTGACGCGATCGCTGCGGCGGTCGAACCGACGGCGACGATCATCGATCGACTCGATGTCGTCCACAACCTGAAGGCGCTCGACTGATGACTAGATCGAATCGCTTTCCCCATTCAGCCCCGAGCGAACGGTCCTCAGACGGTTCCAGTGACGACGCGACACCCACCCCCCGGAGACTGTCGCGGCGAGCAATGCTCGCCCTTAGCGTGGGAACCGTCGGATCGCTCGCTGGCTGTACCGTTCCGTTTCTCGGTGGACCCGATCCGCCCGACTGTACGGGCGATCAGATAACGGAGCTGCCAGCCCCTGCTTCCGGTCCCGAGGAAGCTCCCGTCACGGTTGCGATCTACACGGATTTCGACTGTCCCCACTGCCAAGACTTTTTCACCGAAGCGTATCCAACTGTCCGCGACCGAACCTCAGCAGACACAGTCCGATTCGTTCACCACGACTTCCCGATTCCCGTTTCAGAATGGTCCTACCCCGTTGCAAGCGCCGCTCGCGCGGTCCAAGACGCCAGATCCGAGGCGGCGTTCTGGGAGTTTACCGAACAGGCGTACCAACACCAATCAGAGTATTCGACTGCCGTCCTCGAAGAACTCGCCCAGAAAACGGAAACCGATCCGAAAACTGTCCGGAATGCGTCCGAACAGCTGCCGTACTGCCAGCTACTCAAACAGGAACGCGAGCACGGCACCGATCGGGGTGTCGAGGGAACGCCGACCGTCTTCGTCAACGACCAAAAACTAGAAGCGCCGTCTGCGGACGAACTCACTACTGCAATCACTGATGCCACTGACTCTTGATCGACGGTCAATTGTGGCTGAGATGTCAGATTCTGCTCTTGAAGAAAGACAGTTGAGGCTGTCGAATGGGAACCGGTTTCCGTCTTCCCTCGATACTGTTCGTGTATGTCACCCGCCGACACGTCGACTGGTAGCACGATCGAGCGTTCGTATTCCGACTGCGAACAGTTGCGGGATCAATCTCCTAGCGCGAAACTGGTGTATCGTGTCCTCGATGAGAGCGAGTCACCACTCACGACGCGAGCACTCAGTGATCGCACGCTGCTCTCACCGCGCACGACGCGGTATGCTCTTCGACGGTTGCGAGAGGTGAATCTCGTTATCCGGCAAACTTGCCCCGACGATCCGCGTCAGTACCGGTACCAAACCGCCGAGATCGACCGCACGCGCTGATCGTTTCTGTGAAACACCACGAGGGGGAGTGAAAAAACCGTATAACCATCCCTTACCAACCCTCAGACCGCTCACTCATTGATCCCGAACCCGAGCAGTTGTGATCCCGCCCAGACAGACAGCTCCATCACCCGTTCAGAATCAGGGATGTGTGTCTCGATATCTAACGCTTGCAGCCCTTCGATCGGAATTTCGAGTTCGAGAGATTCCCGGTTTGGCGATGGCCGCCGAACGGTTCGGGTGAATCGTGTCCGTTGATTCGGATCTAAAGTCGGTTCGCCGAACGCAAGGAGCAGTCCAAGCATATCGACGGACGTCGGATCGAAGTAAAACTGTGCACCGGGTCCCAAACCGGTCGCTCGGATTGCATCAGTTATCACGAGCGCATCGATCCTATCTATCGTAGGACGTGGGAGGTTCACCGTCTGTATTTTCGTGAGGGTCGTGGCAATGGATGACACGGGATAGCGAAACCCACAAACGTATCAATGATAGTTATTCACACCCATTACTGCGCTTATCACGTGGCTCTGTCTACAGTAGTGGAAGTAACCATCCAATACAGTTTTATACAATATTAATACTTACGAATAAAAATTGTCATAGATAATAATACATGTTAGGTATTAACTAGTATATTACCATAAAATATTTACTGTATTGTAATTAATAAACACCAGTGCACAGTGACAGACCGCGTGGCGACATCGACGAGCAATGACCCGAAGAGATCCGACAGCACACGTTGAGCGACTGCGTGAACTGTCCGATCAGGAGTCGTTTCTCGAACCGATCAGCACGCTGCGTCGGCGTACTGTCATCCGTTATATGAACCGCCTAGCCCCAACCGCCTCGGTCAACACCAAAGAGCTTGCCCGTGTGTGTGCCTCGATCGAGCAGAACGAACCCCTGTCAACGTTGGCTCGATCCGACTTCCGACGGTCCGTCCAAGGACTCCGCCAGCGGGACCTGACTCGACTTTCGATCGCAGGAGTTCTCGACACACAGGGCACCGACTCCATCGTTCGAGGCGAACGGTTCGAACTGTACGCCGATGTACTCACGGCCATTGACGCGAAACTCTAGTGAGCTGTCGTCAGGGAAACGACGCTCCATCCCATCCACCGTTCTTTGACCAGTGGTGGCCGAACTGTCGGCGGGTACAGAGAAACCTTCATTACGTATGGCGTCACAACAGTCAACAGTTGACATGGTTGGGCCGATACAGACCGGAATCGTTGGCTTAGGCACGATCGGACAGTACCACGCGGATCAGCTCACGTCGCTTGCTGCCCAGCACGACGTGGCGTTGTCCGGTGGAATGGACATCGCTGCATCGGCGCGCAAGCAGTTCGGAAAGATGTTCGACGTTCCGACGTTTGATTCGCACGAAGCGTTGTACGACCACGTCGATGCAGTGATCATCACGACACCGAACCGGTATCACGAGGAATACACGCTCGCCGCCTTCGAGGCTGATCTCGATGTTCTCATCGAAAAGCCACTCGCTCATACCACCGAGAGCGCCCAGCGTATCACACGCGCAGCGCGAGATAACGACCCCACCTGCCGGGTAGGATTTCACAACCGCGTTGCCAACCCCGTAGAAGTGTTGGTGGACTACCTTCGTAGCGGACGGTTCGGCGACGTGTACCACATCGAGGCGAACTACCTCCGTCGACGTGGAATCCCCGGTCGTGGGTCGTGGTTCACGAGCGAAGCGACAGCGGGCGGTGGCGCGCTCGTCGATATCGGCGCACACGCGATCGATCTCGCGTTGTACCTGCTCGAATTTCCGGAGGTGACGGACGTATCGGGCGTAACCCGGTCGGTGTTCGGCGATCGGTCGGAGTACACGTACCTCGACATGCACGGGACGGAAGGAGACGGGTCGTTCGACGTCGACGATTCTGCCAGCGCATTCATCCGATGTGGGGACGACACGACGATCTCGCTTGACGTCGCGTGGGCAGCCAATCGTCCACCAGATACCACGTTTGTCGTCCATGGGACGGAAGCTGGTGCACAACTCGATCTCCATTCTGGGGAGTTGACGATCTTTGAAACCGCTGCCAGCGGCGCTCCACACTTCTCGGATAGTACTATCACCACGCGCGAAGACAATGCTCACCGGACCGAACAACTCCGGTTCCTTGACGCCATCGCCGGCTCCGACTCATCGCTTGCCACCCCTAACCAAGCCCTCACTACCCAGCGCGTGCTCGAAGCCATCTACCGATCGAGCGATGGCGGAACCGGTCAGTCGCTGGAAACGAAACCGTTGCTCACCGTTGAGTAACGGCGACCACTCTCGGTTTGGCGGTAAGCCGAGGTAAATCACCTCGATTGTGAGACAACGGAGTTAGGACGCTCCGATCGAAAGTGCTGGCATGACGGAGATAACAGTCAGCCGTGACGACGAAACAGCAACAGTAACGATCTCGAATCCCGAACGAATGAACGCGCTTTCGACCTCGGCGTGTGAAACGATGGCCGAATCGTTGCGGACGCTCGCCCACGATCGTTCAGTGCGGTGTGTGGTCGTCACTGGGAGTGGAGAGGCGTTCTGCTCTGGAATCGATCTCGCAGGAGGGGCTGGAGCCGGAGGACCGGCAGCCGAACTCGAAGGCGGGTTAAACGCCATCGCAACGAGTCTCCTCCGGATGGAAAAGCCGACCGTGGCGTCAGTATCCGGCCCAGCGATCGGTGCTGGGGCTTCGATCGCCACGGCGTGTGATTTCGTGTACGCTGCTACGTCCGCCGAGTTCGGATGGGGATTCACGGACATCGGACTGGCTCCCGACACCGGCGCGACATACGTTCTCCCCCGGCTCGTGGGAGTGCGGCGGGCGATGGAACTACTCACTACTGGCCGACGGATCAGTGCCGAGGAGGCCGTCGATCTCGGCGTTGCAACCGAGGCCATCCCGGATCCACAGCTGGATGAAGTCGTCAACCAACGAGTCGAGATGCTGCGTTCACGGCCGACGCGAGCGGTTGGTGAAGCAAAACGACTCCTCTTACGGAACACACACCGTTCACTAGAGGAGGCGCTTGCCGCCGAGACACGCGCCCAGAAACGCATGGTTACCACTGATGACTTCTCAGAAGGAATCCAAGCGTTCGCCGAACAACGAGATCCTGAGTTCACCGGGCGATAGCAATCCCTACCTCGAACGCGATCTCGAAGTCGATGTCGTCACACCTTCTATCATCTACGATATTTGTTTGTATATCTGTACCAATAATATATATGTAGAATGAGTGAACCCTGCCTGTGTTTATTAACCCATCAGAAGCAATTTATGCGCGTGTGTGTAACTAGCAGGCATGAGTCAGGGCAGTGCTGTTCTGTTCCCCGGGGAGAACATCCACGATCCGAGCCGTGTGAACTCTTCCACCGATACGGAGGCGATCTCTGCAAACAGTATTGTCTCTCGAAGCCGACGAAAACGGATCGTGATCGCTGCGATAGGCCGCCCGTCCGGAGTGTGGTGTTCGCGTGAGTGAAGACGAGCCACCGGTCGTGGAGCCAGCGACGTACGACACCGAACTGAACGACGAGGTGGGGTGTGTTCTTCTCGCCGCGGGACAGGGAACCCGTTTTACCGAAGGCAACAAACTGTTACACGAAATCGACGGCGTACCGGTCGTCAGACGAGCAGTACAGCCGTTTCTTGCCGTACTCGACGATGTCGTCGTGGTCGTTGGCCACGACGCGCCTGCCGTTCGAGCCGCGTTCGATGGACTAAACATCACCTTCGTGGTAAACGAGGAGTACACTCACGGCCAGAGTACCTCCCTCCACTGTGGGATCGTCGTGGCCCGCAACCGAGGATGGGATGGAGTCCTGTTCGGCTTAGGAGACATGCCGTTCGTCGATCCCGAATCAGTACAACGACTGCTGAAAGTACACGCAGCATCCTCATACACCATCCTCGCGGCTGCTTACCAAGGGGATCGAGGAGATCCGACCCTATTCGATGCTAGCCATTACGATGCACTCTCTGCCATCGAGGGCGATCAAGGAGGTCAAACGCTCATCGAGGAATCGGAGGGAGCTGCGCTCGTCGAAACGAACGATCCCGGCGTCATCCGTGATATCAACACAGTTTCGCAGTTCGAACAGTACTGCTAACCACCACATAAAATATGTATGAATTATGTATTATAAGAGAGACAAGATACAGTACTAATATGTAGCCACCACTTGGAGAATGGGCATGGACATCAGCGACGCCACCGCCCGGTGTGATGCTGTCCTCGAAGCGATCGAAACGGCCGTCATCGCTGATCGAGAGGTGCTTGAAACGGTGTTAGTGGGGCTCATCGCCCGTGGTCACGTCCTACTAGAGGACGTTCCCGGGACAGGAAAAACGCTAACCGCCCGAAGCATGGCCACGGCACTGGGACTTTCGTTTTCGCGTATCCAATTCACACCCGACCTACTACCCGCGGACATCACTGGTACTCACATCTTCAATGAACAAGACCGCACGTTCGAATTCTCGCAGGGACCGATCTTCACCCACATACTCCTCGCCGATGAGATCAATCGTGCGCCGCCGAAAACCCAAGCTGCGCTCTTAGAGGCGATGGAAGAGGGACAAGTCACGGTCGACGGCGAAACCCATTCGCTTCCGGACCCATTTTTTGTCATCGCAACTCAAAATCCGATCGACATGGAAGGCACGTTCGCCCTTCCGGAAGCACAAGTCGACCGCTTTATGATTAAAGCAAGCCTCGGATACCCTGACACTGCTGGAGCGGTCGAACTGCTCGATCGCCGGCTCACACGTGACCAACAAACTCCCTCTGTCGAGGAGATGGTTACGACCGACCACGTACGGACACTCCAAGCCGTGCCCGAATCGGTCCACGTCGAATCGGATCTCCTCGAATACATCGTTGCAATCACGGAAGCGACACGGCAGAGCCCTCACGTCTCAGTTGGCGTATCGCCACGAGGAACCCAACGGCTGCTTGAGGCAGCCCGTGCGTACGCCGTGCTTCAGGGCCGAGAGTTCGTCACGCCCGATGACATCAAAACGCTCGTGCCACCTGTACTCGCCCACCGACTCGTCCGTACCCCGGAGGCAGCCGTCGAGGAGCTGTCAGAACGAGAAATAGTTCGAGATATCCTTGCCAACGTCTCCGTACCGACTGTGTAGGACCCGATACCCACCCCCTCACTCTTCAGTGACAACATCTCGAAATCCGCCGAAGAACCGAGAAAGCGATATTATATTACATATATCGAACGCTTATAGCAAGGCACGTACGGTAGAGATTATGGAATGATGGAATATATTCTCGCTTCACGAGACAGTTGAGAGGGGAGCTTATCCGAACGAGGATTCTACCCCTTCTGGTGTATCCATTCGTCCGTTCGCATCCTGAGACACTGAATCAGCTGACACCCGTTTTTCCGTCTTGGTTCGGAGTAACCCGTTTACAGTTACATTGCCCTATGCTAGATCCATCCATATTATTTTACTATCATTTAATGTCACATATTTATTATATTTTATTCATACTACCGGAAGTGTTATATTAATAGATACAATACTGAAACAGTGGATGTTGATCTGGAGCCGAGAAATCAATGCGGATGACATTGATGTGTGGATTGCTGCGTTACGCTCGGAGGACGAAGAGAGCTGGGAGGTAGAACTAGAACCTATCGTACGGACGACGTTGCTCGCAATGGCAGCTAGCGACGCTACGTACACGGGCAAAGATCTATACCGGGTGTTTCACTCACCCGTTCGACGCAGACAGTTCATTTCGGATGAGCGGGACGAATCCACGGTAAGCGGACGTTCGATGATCGAGCTTTCGATGGTCGATGAATCGACGTACTCCCGACTTGCGAGCCGGGTCCTCTCGTGTTTCCGATCGAGCACGGGGCACACGCCGTCGTCAAGTCATCGTGGAGGTCGGGCTTCCTGATCTCGGCCAGAGGTCGGTGTACTAACCGACTACATCGTTAACAAACGACAGCACTGCTATGGAGATTACTTCCCAATGAGTGTTTCGGCGCCGTTACAGCACTACGTTTGTAACCTCTACATTCACACATATAACATTCTTAGATAGTATATTAAATTATATAATTATATGTAATATTATGTGTTTCTAGTTTTGAAGAGTAGCTGCATGGGATCGGAAGGTGATATACAATCAATTATATTAATAAGGTGTATTTTGGAGCAGTGTTAAATATCACTTATTAAGTATATGCCGATTTCACGGCGGCTACAGCCCAATATTAATTAATATGGTTTGTATATGTGTGATACTGGTGCGGGTGTATGTATAAATTCAAACAGAATTGTTCGGAGGGAGGACGGCAGGCGATCGATGTCACCGAGCACGAAGGCGGCGAAGCATCGTTCGGATCCGTTCGCGGTGAACGAAGAGTTCTCCACTACCCCACATAATGCCAATGAACAGTCCACAGCTGAGAAGGAAAAACGCGTTGGGACTCAGCCAGACGGGACGAACCCACGGAGCAACTTTGCTGAACCGATCGAGACCCAGCGCGATCGTGTAGCCCCCTGGGATCTCCTTGACAGAGGTGGCGATCCGGTCTGTGAGTTTCGGTGCGGTGATATCCCGTCCAACGTTCGCCGATCCGTTCGTGAGCGCGTAGCTCCCCGTTTGGTTCAACTCCTGCATCGTCGGTCCGGCCGGTTCGTGTCCGTGCACGGGTCGTTCGACGTCGTACGGAAGCCAGGGCGCGCTGTACTCCCAGACGACGGTACCGTTAGGGGCGATCTCGATGACTCGGTGATTGAGAGTGTCTGTTATCAGAGTGTTACCACTTGGGAGGCGGTCGGCGTCCCGTGGCCACGAGAGTTCATCAACACCGGCTTCCCACGTCTGGTTCCACTCACAGTTTGGTTCCATATCCCCATCGAGCACGTGATCATTTGCCGCCCGGTCACAAGAGTATTCGACGACCCGATCGTTTTCACTGTCGGCGACGAGGAACGTCGGCCGTCCATCCGGACCTTGGAGATACGAGGGATTGTGTTGCTCATCGAGCGTCGAATAATTCCCGTCCTCACCCAGCCGCATGACGATTTCATCAGTCGATCGATTGATAACGATGACTTCGTCGAAATTACGGGGTGAAACCATGTACAATCCGGGAGAAATGACGTCGACGTCGTTGACGTGAGTCCAATCGTCGGATGAGACTCCCTCATCTGTTTCGTTCGGATAATGATCACGGAAGCGCCATTCCCAGTTGACCTCGTCGGTCGTTCGGTTGTAAACGAATAGGCGATCGTCGCTGGTACCGTTTTCCGTGTTGCGCATGTTCGCAACGAGCAAATTCCCGTTTTCGGTCAGGGTGATGTCGTGGGTGTCCCACAACGGAAGTGTCTCTGACCATTTGACAGTACGCGTATCCGGATCCACCCGCAAAACGCGAGTTTGTTTTTCGACTGTACCGACGACGAGTAGATCACCGTTCGCAAGTGGATCCACATCGTAAAACCACGATACATCGAATTTCTCACCAGGTGCGAGCCACCCGAGTGAACCGTTCGGTGCAACTGAAAGAAGGCGTGCTGGTTTCTGGGGATTCGTCTGCCCCCAGATATTGTATCCCTGAACGGAGATAACAGTGTCACCAGGCGGTTCCCGATCTATCGAGACTGGATGTACTTCCGGCGGTGAGTAGTCTATCGTCGCCGAAACTGCTGAAACACACAGTAGAATGACCACCAAACCGAGACAGAGGCGGATCATACTCCGCCGCCCTGCCACTATCGAATAGAGTCTTCTCATTGCGAATTCACTGGTGTGTTATTATTAAATATATGCTGGTTCGGTGTAAGTCGCATCTAATTCGATACGCCACCGAGAGCCGTATTAGAGCCTCCGTCTTCGAAACGCGTCCGGACGGTCGTTGATCGTTCGACGACGAGACGGCCCCTCTTTTTCAAAAATACCATCTCACCAATCTCATAGTCAATTTCAGGGAAAATTTAATATACGAAAGCTATTGATATACAATACAGGGAATGGTGTTTAACGATCACGCAACACGGTGTCACGGACAGCAATAACGCATTCTTACTGATAATATCGAGAATATTGTTCAAACGTAATATGACACAATCAGTGATCGATCACGACTGCTGTCGTACCGTTCGCAGTGCAGCACTGCGATCTCTCACCAAACGACGCGATCACCCGACACCAGAAACGGTGAGGACAATCACCCTCCAAGCGTTGTATGATCATCATCCACACGTGGCACTCGAAGACGTACTAGAGCTTCGCGTGTTACTCGATGGGCCCCGTCACGAGACTCCGGTCGACGAACAGGTCGATGCTGTCCTTGAAACCGCGTTCAGCGAACTTACCAAGTGGAATATGGTTCCGGCTGTGTCCGTGTGACTGCCGCAGAGATCGAGAACGAACCGTCAGTAGAACAAGACATCACCGGGATTCCCGTTGATGGACTTTGTTTATCTCGATGAGCAGTCTGAAAATGGCTTTCACAAGGTTTGCATCCACATCGAAGCGGGCCGCGTTCTCGCCTGCCCGCTCCATCACCTGCTGTTCCTGCGATTCGTCCGTCGTCGGAAGCCCTCGTTTGCGCTTGACTGATGCGATCGATTCGGCAACGTATGTGCGTTGTGCGATCAGTTCCACGATTTCGCGATCGATCGTTTCGATCTCATCGCGCAGTTGTTCGAGAGTCATTTCCTCTGTGCTCCGTCCGTCCGTGTTGTCGTCAGCCATGTGTTTCCTTCGTACGTGCTCCACCGTTCTTGGATCCGTTCGAGTTCCGATCGATCACCGACTGCAACGAAGCTCGGACCCGTCCCCGATACGGTGACACCATCGGTGTGGGGCATGGCTGTCACGAGGGGATCAGTCGGGAATTCTAGTGCTGCACAATAAGCCAACCCGTTCACGGTCATTGCCCGTCCGTAGTCGCCCGCCATCGCTAGATCGGCAACGAGATCGGCCATGGGTGCGATCGTTTTACACCGATCGACATCGGCATCGGTACTGAACGCCCGTTCGTTCGGTGTCCAAACGAGCACGTCCCAATCGACGGTATCGTGATCGAGTAACTCATCGCGTGTGTTGTCGGTGATCGTCAATCCGCCGAGCATGCTTGCGCTGGCGTCGTCGAACGCTCCTGTGACGGTGACGCCGGTGTCCCTGGCAGCAGTAACGCCGATTCGAGCAGCGTCCTCGCGGGAACAGGACGTGTCGAGCGCGTCGAGTGTCGCAAGCACTGTCGCGTTGGCGGCTGCGCTCGAACTCTTCAATCCGGCTGCCATCGGAATCTCACTCTGCGTTTGCACCGTCCCACCTTGCTCATCGCCGAACCGTTCGACGACCAGTTCGACACACCGTTCGATAAGTCGTGTATCGGCGTCCGGTGCGTCCGCTATCTCGCCGGTGATCGGCCCGTCGGGCGTGAGTTGGACGCTCGCAGTTGTCTCACTGTCGATAGCGAACGCCGATCCGATCCCGGTTGCAAGCGCGTTCAAAACAGTGCCAGCAGCAGGGGCTATTGCTCGGCCGTTCACACGTATTCCTGACGGTGGGTACACTTACCACTGGTGGTCCTGGCCAAGGTTACACGGAAACACACAAAACGTTTGATAGGATGCGAAAAGGAGCCAGTGCGTGGTTCTCTTATAGGTATCTCGAATACGTGTTGTATGGGCAAACGAAGCGAGATTTCTCCGGATACTCTTCGGATCGCTCTTGAGCCGGAAGGGATCGAAGTAGAATACCTAGACGATCGAAGCGTGTTCTATCACGGCGTACCGGAGAAAACGAGTGAATCAGTCCGTGCACCGCCAGGCACGCAGGTACACGTCCTTATCACTGATCCCACAGAGACCGAAGGCGTGATGATCTACGTGAACGACCGGAAGACTGCCGACGAGATCCTCCGTAACACCGGTGTCGGACGAGTGTTGTTGGAGTCAGATGAAGAGCGATCGATCTTTCCGGGCGTTACAGTGCAACGATCCGGCTACCAGATCGAAGTCGCTTCCGATCCGTCGGCTACGCGCGGGCGCGTATTCGTCTTCAGCGAAGACGAACGCGCAGAACGATCGTGGGAGATCGTCGCCGAAAGCGAGTGAAAGCTATTGTCGACGGATCATCTCTCCCGTTTACTCGATCCCGATCGCGGCAGGAACGTCGAGTAGTCCACCACCGGCTTCGGTCTCCGAAAGCCCGATATCTTCGGCTGTCGCGGTGAGTCGTTCGGCTGCTTCGGTGTTCGAATAGCCGTCGGCCATCAATGTCCCACCGACACCAGCGACGTGTGGACAGGCCATCGACGTTCCTGAGAGGGACTGATACGAGCTTAGGAAGGAGAGATACGTTGATCGGATGTTCGCTCCCGGCGCAACCAGATCGACCTCTGGCCCGGTCGAAGAGAACGAAGCGAGGTCGTCGTCGCTGGTCGTCGCCCCGACGCCGACGACCTCGGGATAAGCGGCTGGGTAGCTGACACAGTCGGTACAGGGACCGCTGTTACCGGTGGCGGCGACCAACAAAGTTCCCTGATCGACAGCGTACTGACAGGCTTCCCGGAGAAGCGACGAATCCTGCCCCATACCGAGACTCAGACTCCCGACATCCCATCCCTGATCAGCGACGTATTCGATTCCAGAAGCAATATCCGACGCGGTACCACTTCCCAGTGCTGTGAGCACTTTTACACCATGGAGTGTCGCATCGGGACTCACACCGACGACACCTTTCGTGTCGTTCATGGCAGCCACGATGCCGGCACAATGCGTTCCGTGACCGTTGTCGTCTTGCCAGTCGCTGATGAGTCCGCCTTGTGTGGTTGCGCCAGCGCGCGTTGCCTTCTGATTGACCCGCTCGCGCTTGCGTTCAGCTCGCTTCTGCTCGCTCGAATCAGAAAGGATCCCGATCCCAAGGGTAAACGAATCGCCTTCACCGATGTTTGCATCGAGATCCGGGTGGTAACTATCGATGCCAGTGTCGATAATGGCGACATCACTGCCTGTACCAGTCCGTCCGTGCTCGTGAGCGACGTTGCTATCGACGCGGTCGATCCCCCATGGTAGTTGCTGCTCGAACGCCTGAGCAGTTTGATCCCGTTCGACATACCGCACCGAATCGTCTGTCTGAAGAGTCTGGACCGATCCGTCCGAAAGGAACAGTTCGGGGACCGCAACGGTCGCTGCACCCCATGCGTACGTGCGAAGAATGTCGATGTCGTTCGCCAGCGTGACGATCGTATCGAGGACGCCGTCATCGTGGTATCCCACGTTGATCGCGACGAGATTTTCCTCGATTTCGTCGATGACATCGGAAACCAACCCGAACGCTCCGACACCGGCGACAGACCGAAGGACGTCACGACGGCTTGGATCGAAACTGTTGGAGGGACTTTCTGTCATATATGGTAATACAACTACAATAAATCCACCAA
Organism: Halocatena salina; assembly: GCF_023115355.1. Classification (NCBI taxonomy): domain Archaea; kingdom Methanobacteriati; phylum Methanobacteriota; class Halobacteria; order Halobacteriales; family Natronomonadaceae; genus Halocatena; species Halocatena salina. The sequence continues at coordinate 95,608 of NZ_CP096019.1, read as the reverse complement.
CATATAATATTATCTGAATTCATTTTATGTGTATTTGTTAGTGTATACTATTGATATAGTTCCAACTAATACCATTTTACTATAATGAGGCATGAGAAGGGACATCATATTATATAAAAGATAAATTGAAACGGGTGATGGCCATCAACCCCGAACCTCAGCAACGGTAAAAACACGTTCGAGGTCGGCAAGGTCGTCCGTCTCCGTCATTCCCATCCGATAGATACGGGTAGAACAATCAATGACAGCGAACCTTTTCGACCTGTTACCGCTGCGTGAGACGACGCTTTCGAATCGGGTGATGGTCTCCCCCATGTGTCAATATTCCTGTAATTCAGAAGACGGTGTAGCGACGGACTGGCACTTCGTTCACCTTGGAAGTCGTGCGATCGGCGGAGCGGGCGTCGTGATGACCGAAGCGGCGGCCGTCGAGCCACGTGGGCGAATCACGCCTCAAGACTTGGGTATTTGGGACAGTGAGCACGCTGACGCGCTCGCCCCGATCGCATCGTTCATCCGTGAGCAGGGAAGCACTCCAGCGATTCAGTTGGCCCACGCCGGGCGGAAGGCATCGAAGCGTCGTCCGTGGGAAGGGAGCATGCCGCTTTCTCCTGACGACGGTGGATGGGAAGTGATCGCCCCCAGTTCGGATCCGTGGCCCTACGAAGACGACGCGCCGCCGACCCGCGCGATGAACCAAGACGACATCGAGACCGTCATTACTGCGTTCGAGAACGCTGCACAGAACGCACTCACTGCGGGGTTCGAGATCGCAGAGGTTCACGCTGCACATGGATACCTCCTCCACGAGTTCCTCTCTCCGCTCACGAATCAGCGGACCGACGACTACGGAGGGAGCTTCCAGAACCGTACTCGACTGCTTCGTGAGGTAGTTTCTGCTGTGCGCTCGGTGTGGCCCAACGATCAGCCGGTGTTCGTTCGGATCTCAGCAACCGACTGGCTTCCCGACCGGGATGCGTGGACTGTCGAGGAGTCGATTCGTCTGGCAGACCATCTTGCCACGAGCGGTGTTGATCTCATCGACGTGAGCGGCGGCGGCATTCATCCCGACCAGCAGCTCCCCGAAACTGGGCCGGGCTACCAAACGACCTACGCTCAGCGGATCGGAGCGGAAACGACTGAAGACATCCGTGTCGGTGCCGTCGGAGGGATCACAACGCCCGAGCACGCCGACGCGCTCGTGCGGACCGGGCAGGCCGATCTCGCCATTATCGGTCGTGAACACCTCCGTGATCCACAGTTCACGCTCACCGCTGCGTCCGAGCTCGGTGCTGAGGAGATCACACCACCACCACAGTACTACCGGGCATACCCCGGAATCGCCCCGGAGTAGATTCCGTTTCGCCGACGCCGATCACCCATGCTCAGTGTTTTATGCGCTCACGGAGATCGATCCCACTATGCACGTTCTCGTTAACGCCGCGATGAGTGTGGACGGTAAGCTCGCTACCTACCGCCGCGAGCAGCTTCGTATCAGCGGTGACGCTGATTTCGCTCGCGTCGATCGCAGGCGAGCCGAAGCCGATGCGGTCGTGGTAGGTGTCGGAACGGTGTTGGCCGACGATCCGTCGCTGCTCCGTTTCGACCGCGAACGTCGATCCGAGATCGAGACGACAGGCGTTCCGGCCCGCGTCGTAGCGGATTCGCAAGGACGGACCCCTCTCGACGCTGCGCTGTTTTCCGGCGACGCACCCATCTACCTGCTCACCAGCGAGGCTACCCCGCCAGAGCGACGCGATGCGTTCCGAGACGCTGGTGCACAGGTCATCGTCGCCGGTACCGATCGCGTCGATCTTACTGACGCGTTCGATACCCTCGAACACGAGGGGATCGAGCGGCTGTTAGTCGAAGGGGGCGGCGAACTGATCTTTTCGTGTTTCGAAGCGAATCTCGTCGACGAGCTTTCGGTGTACATCGGATCGCTCATCATCGGGGGCCGAGACGCGCCGACGCTCGCTGATGGAAACGGATTCCTCGGATCGTTTCCGGAGTTGACACTCCGTCGTGTCGAACGCCTCGATGACGGTGTCGTGCTCCGGTGGCGCGTTGAGAACGAGGGATAGTCCGCCCCACGAACGGACTCAGTGATCGTGTCCGGTCGCTTGGGCAAACGTCATACCGAAATGCTCTTCGAAGACAGCCATCATCCTGTCTTCAACAGCAGAAAGGTCTTCGTCTATCTCCTCGTCACCGTGATGAACGAGCGCGTGGACGCGTTGTGCACACGAAAGGACGAGGATGTCACTGACCACTTCGGAAGCAGTCTCATCCTCGTTCGAAAGCGCATCGAACAACGATCCCGGTAGCGCGACCTCTGTTTCCTCGGTCGGACCTGCGATCGTAATGACAACGTCGTTTGGATCTGTCGTCATACCCCCCGTTTGATCGACGCCCACTAACCTCTGTTGGGTGCGAACGGCGGAAACGAGGCTAAACGACATCAAACCCCACTGTACACGTGGCTTACATCGATCTCCTTCGTCGGTTTCGTCATCTCCGCTAGTAGAACGTTTCCTTCTCGAGAGAATGATACACCGCTTGAAGCGTTGCTACGGACGTTTCCTTTCACTCTCGACGCGTTCTCACCGTCGCTTCCGAGCACGTACACACGCCTGAGGGTGGACGTTTCACCGTCTATCGAGATGGCCCGGCCATCGATCTGTGCCAACGGAGAGTACAATGGATACTCCGGTCTCACGCCCGACCAGACGATATCGCCGGAGAGATGGTCGCTAAGCGTCGCAAACGCCTCGTTCTGATCGCCGTACCGATCTATCTCTCCATTTTTTGCATTAATAATTTTCTTTAAAATATCCTTACTAGTTGAAGAATACAGTAGTGTATTGTCGCTGACGGCTATAGGTGCTCTCTGGGGTTGAGTGAGAATCGTATACCCGTTGTACGTCCCCTGTTCGACGTACCCACGCCCAGTGGTCTTAGAGACGACATCTGACTTCGTGTGCGATCCTTGAATGACGCCGTTATAAGCTACGTTCAGAATTGACTCTATCGATTCGAACTGAAGAGATTCGAATAACTCACTCCCAGAAGAACGAAGCCCATGCAGCGAATCGCTGAGATGTTGCTCGTGTTCTTTCAGTACCTCGGGTTTGAACATGACAATCGGATAGCGATCATCGGTGCCGTCTTTCTCAGGGGCGTACAGCCAGTCCGTGTACGTCGCCCCTCCGTTCGAGAACGGCGATAGTCCGCTAAGACAACCCGCGGAGATAGCCGTCGCACCCACAGCGCTACCGTGTCGCAAAACTGTCCGGCGGGTACACTGTTTCACCGTGCCCACCTCGTATTACATATTATAACTGACTTTTTTGCAGATGACAGTATCTCGGTGGAAGCAGCACACCTATCCCAGCGCATAACGATGATATGTCTATGATGTAATAATATGTTATGGTTTATGTCGATGAGAATGTATGGGCGAGTCGTGTAATGTAGGTGCTCAGTCGTCGGATTCGGCGGCGGCTACCTCGGCTTGCTGGGTCCTGTCGAGTTGATCGAGATAGTCGTCCGCGTCGAGCGCAGCTTTGACCCCCATTCCTCCGGCGGTTGCGGCCTGTTGGTAGTGGAAATCGACCACGTCGCCGGCACCGAACAGACCCTCAACATCGGTACTGGTTTGGCCGCTTCCGCGACCACCGTGGGTGATGATGTATCCATCTTCGTCGGTTTTCACGCCCGTTCCATCAAGGTACTCGGTGTTTGGCGTGTGACCGATGGCGAGAAAGACAGCACCCACGTCGTGTTCGGTGGTTTCTGTCTCCGGTTCGTCGAGCTGTTCGGAAGGATAGCCCGACTCGTTGTGTGCGAGTGTGACGTGAGAAACGCCATCCGATTGGCTACCGTGAATCTCAGTTAGTTCCGTGTTGCGTAAGATCTCGATCTCCCCGTCGTCGACTTTTTCCTGAACGCGATCAACCCAGTACTGTTCGGCGCGGAACGACTCCCGACGATGGATGAGATACACTTTCGAGGCGAATTTCGTGAGAAAGCTGGCTTCTTCCATCGCGGCGTCGCCACCACCAACGACAAGCATCTCTTCACCACGGAAAAAGGCCCCATCACACGTTGCACACGTCGAGACACCGTATCCCATCAGCTCGTCCTCACCGGGAACTCCGAGGGTTCGCGCGCTTGCTCCCGAGGCAACGATCACCGCGTCGGCGGTGTACACTGTCCCATCTTTACATTCAACCCGGAACGGGCGATCGGTGTCGTCGATCTCGGTGACCACGCCGTGTTCGATATCGGCTCCAAAGCGAGTTGCCTGCTCTTTCATCCGATTGACCAGCTCTGGCCCGGAGATCCCCTCCGGAAAGCCGGGGTAGTTGGCGACGTCAGTCGTGAGCGTGAGCTGTCCGCCTGGTTCGGTCCCCTCGATCACGAGGGGATCGTTGTTTGACCGTCCCGCGTAGATCGCCGCAGACAGGCCAGCGATCCCCGTCCCTGTGATAATGAGCCGTCGGTGCGTGGCGTCAGTCATCGGTATCAGTAGTAACCACGGGCGACATTAGTAGCTTGTTCAATCACGTTGGGATAGTATCGGCAGGTCGTTCCATCGATCGGACTCTTGAGCACGGCTATCGACTGAACTAATCGAAGGTTCGCTTTCTGCAACGGTCCGCCGGATATGAGCCGTCAGTACAGACGGTTTCGACTAGTTCAGTTAGGGTGGCCGTCGTTGGACGGTGAACGGTCGCGATCAGTCTTTTCTCTTGTCGCGCCACGATTTCTACACCCCCCGGTACTTCCCGAGTTTGTGGCATTCGTTCTTCCGATCGACGACATCGATGGCGTAGATCGTCTCGTTGTCCAGTCGATGAGGACGCGGAAGCCATCGACACCAGTTCGTCGAGTTCCTCTATGAGACGCTTTGGGACTTCGACGTTGAGCTTCACCATCTCGCCGTTGTCGCCCGTGTCTGTGCTCGGACACCGGGATGGTATTGATACAACCGTCGCTCAATCGTCTCGCGGGTCATCAACCACTACACTCGGTTGGATTTCTCAGAGAGTACGCTCAGACGTGGGCAGAAGTTACGTTTCTGAATTCCTCGTCTGTCGTCTGTACACGAAGTGGGCAGGAGAAACAGCACGAATCCCACGCCGGACAGCACACATCCGCCAGCAACGAACGAAGTCGTCACCGTGCTCCCCTCACCTGTGTATATTATCTCAAACGTGTAGTAGCTGCCCTGGTACTCAACCGCGTTGTTGGCGTAAAACGCTAGATCGCTCCCACTGACTGGTGCTGATTGCCTGTCGATAGTTCTTTCCGAATTAGGAACGATCCGGTCAAAAACATCCATTTGTGCGGACGAAAGGCTCTCGTACGGTACTGATCCGTTCACGGACGAACGCTCCTCATCGACTTGCACTCCGTATGAAGACGACTGCGATTCAGTGTAGATGGAGAAGCTTGCGACGGCGATCCCGACGAGAAGCATTCCGATGGCAACCACCTGAACCGCCGTACTCCAGTTGATTTTCTGTAACATACTAATGAATTTCATTATTCGTTGTAAATGATTCCGATCTAGAGTTTTATTCTATCACAGGAACCACGGACTCGACGGATCCAAACCATTAATCTGATATGCCGGCTGACGTCCGGTATGTCCGCCGATCTCGAAGAGAAGACCGATCGGTACGAGCGCCTGCTGGCTCGAGCGCTCGAAGAAGCCACGATCTCGCCGCCGGAGGGGACGCCGTTAGAAGAGAGCGCGGCCGAATGCCGCGAGATGGCCCGTTCGTACCTCGAAGACGGACGACATTTCTGCGATGAGGGCGACATCGTGAATGCACTTGCGGCCTTTTCGTACGGCCACGCGTGGCTCGACGCGGGCGCTCGGATCGGACTGTTCGACGTTCCGACCGACGGCCACCTCTTCACACAGTGACCGTTCAGCCTACACGACGTCGTACTCGGCCAACACTACGTACATCTCATACAGGAAGAGAAGCCCCACGAGCGCGATCGATCCCCACGTCACCACCGCGAAGACGGTCGGCCCGATCGTAATCATCGCTCATCACCACCTCTGGCATCATCAACGCCCTGATCGAGTCGTGTGATGGTCCGATCGAGCCGATCGAAATCGATCCGCGATCGTCCAACGACTGCGGCTAGAGCCGTCATACCACCCGATACGACCGCTGCACCCAGAAACGATCTGAAATACGTCGCGGCTGGCAGGGACAGCTCTAGCGCCGACAGCAACGGCCGAGCGATCGGGAAAAACAATACGCCGACGAGCAGTCCGGTGAGGCTCGCCAGTAGCGCCCCATGGCCGGACAGCCGCCTTGCGTACAGCCCAGCCAGCAGCGGGATGAACGTTGCCACGGCGAGCAGATCAGCTACGAAAAAGAGTGTGAGTACGCTGTACCCCTGTGCGCCGATCACGATCGACGCCAGTGCGACGACCACCGTCAACACGCGCGCGCTGGTGGTGAGCGTTCTCTCACCCGGATCGATTACCCGCGGGAGATCAGCGGTTACGATGCTCGAAATCGCGTTAAAGAGCGTATCTGCGCTGCTCATTACGAGCAACACGGCGAGGATCACGATCCCTACAACGACCGTATCGGGAAACAGTTCGGTGGTCACGAGAAAGAAGGCGATACTCGCGTTGCCCTCCACCAAACCGAGTCCTTGCGCAGCCAGTCCGAACAGTCCGGCAACGAATATCATCGGGACGACGGCGACGGCCGTTACAACAAACGATCGTCTGAGCACTCGTTGGTTTTCAGCCGCGTAGACGCGCTGCCACCACGCTTGGTTCAGCATTTCTGCACCGAGGACCGATACGGCGATGTAGACGCCTGATTCCACACCGACGGCGAAGCCCAGATCCAACAGCTGTGGGTTCGATGCTGTGACGCTCTCATAGACGGCGTCAGTTCCGCCGAGTTCGAGCAGCGCGACACCGAAGCTAACCGCGAGCAGCGGAAGGATCACCAACGCTTGGACAGTATCAGTGAAGATGCTCGCTCGGAGTCCGCCGTACGTGGTGTATGCGAGAACGAACGTCCCGATCAAGAGCGCGGTCTGCCACATCGGGACTTCTGCGACCAGCGACAGTGCCCCCGTGATGCCCGTCATTTCCGCCGCCAGAAACACGAACATGTAGCTGACACTCACGACGAGCACGTATCCGTACATCATCCGACCAAACCGGGCGTACGTGTACTCCGTCAGCGTGTGTCCCGCCGGAATCAGCTCCCGGATTCGAGGACCAATTATCGCGTAAAGCACCATCGGAAGGGCGCTTCCGACCGCGTATCCTAAGACGGCAGTGATACCGCCGAACGCAGCGCCCGCCTCGGCGGGTGACAGCAAGATCCACGCACCCATGCTCGATGCGACGAGCGTCGCTGTGAGCGTTCCCGTTCCGGCGCTATCTCTCGCAGTGATATAATCTTCCACGCTATCGATCCGACCACGCACAGCCCACATTCCCAACACCGACACCCCTCCTACCACGAGCGCAGTCACACCGAGCGCAACCGTTGCGGAAATCACTCACGACCACCCCTTCGAAACATTACTCGGTGATATTTCTTTCCGATACATAGATGTGGTGACTGGGACACGGACGACGAAACATTCATATGATGGTCGATACCACATCCCACCATGTTCGATTCGCACCACTTCGAATAACCGACACTCATCACTTCGCAGTCGAGTGGTTTTTTGTCTCCAGACAGCGAAACATTTATATACCTTACGGACTTACTGTGAGTAAGGCGATGGGTGCGGTTGACGGGTTCCTGATTTATTTACCCGCGAGCCGCGCCCATCAGATGTAATCATGAGTGATACGACAATCCGAGAATACACGGAAGAGTCGAGAGAATCGACCACCGAACGAGAGGACGAAGAAGAACAAGAGTCAGTCTCGACGTGTCCGGAGTGTGGCGGTCGACTGATAAACGACAGCGAACACGGAGAGACCATTTGTGAGGAGTGCGGTCTGGTCGTCGAGGAGGACTCGATAGACCACGGTCCGGAGTGGCGGGCATTCGACGCCCAAGAGAAAGACGAGAAAAGTCGTGTCGGTGCGCCGACCACCACGATGATGCACGACAAGGGATTGTCGACGAATATCGGGTGGCAGAACAAAGACGCGTACGGCAACTCGCTGTCTTCACGCCAGCGCCAGAAGATGCAGCGGTTGCGCACCTGGAACGAGCGCTTTCGCACTCGCGACTCCAAGGAGCGCAACCTGAAACAGGCGCTTGGTGAGATCGATCGGATGGCATCGGCGCTCGGCCTGCCCGAGACCGTCCGTGAGACTGCGAGCGTTATCTACCGACGCGCGCTGTCAGACAACCTCCTACCGGGACGATCGATCGAAGGCGTCGCTACCGCGGCGCTGTACGCCGCTGCTCGTCAAGCCGGTACGCCGCGGAGCCTCGATGAGATCACGCTGGTGTCCCGGGTCGATAAGATGGAGTTGACACGGACCTACCGGTACGTCGTGCGCCAGCTCAACCTCGAAATCAAGCCTGCTGATCCCGAGAGCTACGTCCCTCGATTCGCCAGCGATCTCGATCTCACGGAGGAGGTCACGCGTCGTTCCCGGGACCTCATCAGCAACGCTCGTGAGGCGGGCATCCTGAGCGGGAAAAGCCCGGTCGGACTGGCCGCAGCAGCGATCTACGCCGCGTCCCTGCTGTGTAACCAGAAGGTCACGCAGAGCGAAGTGTCGGAAGTTGCAAACATATCGGAAGTGACTATCAGAAATCGGTATAAGGAGATCCTCGAGGCAGATGCCAGCCCGACGGTCTAATCTGACTTATCCTATTATATAGATACTAGAGAAGACGATCAGTTCTGCGTAGCTGGTCAACCTTTTTACTACTGCGTGCTCATCCTCTGAGTATGCCGACAGAAACGTACGTGAGATTGCTTTGTCCGGAGTGTGGCAAACAGTGGACCGCATCACCGGGGAATCTCCCGACACCCAGCACGACCTATCACTGCCCGGGCTGTCACGCGAGTCGACGTCTGTCGGAATTCGCGCGCACCGAACACGAGCTTGAAACGCTCAAAACGTTCGGGTAGGTACGTCGTACGGACACGTTTATAGCAACTATCGACCACTATATTGATATACATTGTTTGATGAATCAATCGCCTTTCTTTCCACTGGTTAATCGCCAGAAGTATGAAACGGCCATGAGCAGCCGTCACAGGGCTTCTATCGCAGACATGTGGTAACATGGCTCAGGGTAATACTATATGCCCGGAGTCACTATGTGTTTCCGACCATGAAAAAGCAGGAACTGATCCACCTTCACGGTCTGCTTGCAGAAGTATGCAATCACTACGAACTTCGAAGCGAGAACACGGTCGATCATACGGCATATGACGAACTCGGTGTACAGCCGACATCCATTCACAAATCAAAAACCGACCACAAAGAGGCTGTTTTTGCATTGGCTGAAGGAATTACGGGCGAAATAACGATCGTCGAAGACGAGCAGCCCATTTCGGCAACTGCTGACTGATATCGTCGCCAAGCATTCTGCGGATACCGATCAACAGCACATTTCTCAGTTGTAAGTCCGCAATTCGGCAAGTAACGTCGTCCTACCGGACGCTCGACTGGGAAATGTCGGATTATGTAATCATCATTCATCAATAGTCGAGAAATACAGTCTACTTCGGACAGTTCGGACAGGCAGCTCCCTAAAGCGCTATCTGGTCGTTATGAATTCGTTTGTGCGCCGCTCTCGACGTCGTTCGCCGGTGAGGGTGACGATCAGTTCTCCTCCATCAGATCTTGAAAATCGGGGAGCAGATCCTCGTCGGGCTCTTCGGCTTGGTCCGTCTTCTCAGGTGACTCCACGGATTCCGATCCTGATTCCGATTCCGATTCCGATCCTGACTCTGACTCTGACTCTGATTCTGAATCGGTGTCATCGTCGGAGTCGATCGTTTCGACGCCGATGATGTCGAGCGGTACTTTCTGCATTCGCTGGCCGATTTCTTTGCGTGCGATGCGCGATGCGTGTTCTTCGTCTTCGACGTTGAACACCGTCATTTCGAGTTCGAGGGCGACCAGTGCTTCGTCAGCGGCGACGAACGCCGGTTCCATATCCTCCCCACAGTGAGGACACGAGCGCGTTCCCATCGATATCTCGACGTAGTTGAGATCGGGATTGAGCATGTCCCCAGTTTTCGAAATCGCGATGCGCACGGCTTCATCGGCGGAACCGACATCGTAGACGGGTATTGCCGCCTCGACGACGACACGACAGTCCATAGTTCCTTTTCGCTGTCTGACCGTATGAACCTTCGCCTCGATCGAAAGCTCGAAAACCTCTTCGATCGTTACTGAGGGTGATGGAGCAGGGCGTCATCTCGCTCGATTCTGTCGGCCCGTTCGATCTTCAATCGACGGTCGAGAGCGGACAGAGCTATACATGGTCGCGTGAGGATGGTCGGATGTACGACCAAACACACACGTATGGAGGATCAGCGTGGTATTCCACCGTGCTTCCCGCTACGATGGTCGGTCGGCCCGCCGTCGTCCGCGTACGGCAACACGACGGACGACTGGAATGGGAATCGACGATCGACGCTTACGAACCACTCGTCGATCTACTGCGTCTCGACGACGATCTCGAAGCGATTATGGGCGAGACGGCAGACGAGCCGTTGATTCGAGAGGCATACGAGGCGTACCGGGGGCTGCGCCTCGTCCGCGATCCCCCGTTTTCCTCGCTCATCTCCTTTATCTGTTCGGCACAGATGCGGGTATCGCGCATTCACGACATGCAGCACTCACTCGCCCGTACGTTCGGTGACGCAGTCGAGTTCGATGGACGAACCTACCACGCGTTTCCGACACCCAAACAGCTGGCAACTGCGACGGAAGCAGAGCTCCGTGATCTCAAGCTCGGCTACCGGGCACCGTACGTCGTGGCGACCGCAGAGATGGTCGCAAACGAGGAACTCCACCCCACAGACGTGCTCGACATGGAGTACGAGCAGGCGCGAGAACGCCTCACCCAGTTCGTCGGTGTGGGACAGAAGGTTGCTGACTGTGTGTTGTTGTTCTCGTTGGACTTTCTTCAGGCCGTCCCACTCGATACGTGGATCCGAGGAGCAATCGCTGATCGGTTCCCTGGCTGTGACCGTGACAGCTATACGGACACGTCGCGGGCGATTCGAGAGCGATTCGGACCAGCGTACGCGGGTTACGCGCAAACGTACGTGTTCCATTACCTCCGGGAAGCCGAACCGACGGACGTTTCGGCGTGAGCAGGGGATCGTCCCCGACGGTTTTGTCCGTTCGGATGGAACCACACACCATGTCTGACCGAACACGTGCACACGTTTTCGTCTCGGGACGAGTCCAAGGCGTGTATTATCGTTCGACGACGCGCGAAGAGGCAACCGAACGAGGCGTCGACGGCTGGGTCCGAAACTTGGACGACGGCCGTGTCGAGGCAGTGTTTGAGGGATCATCTAACGCGGTCGAGTCGATGATCGAATGGTGTCACACAGGAAGCACACGGGCCGACGTGACCGACGTGACAGTCGAATACAGCGATCCCGAGGGCATAGCGGACTTTCGGATACGGCGGTAACGCGATCCGATAGCCCCGTAGGTTTAACCCCCGAGCAAGCAAACGTCCGGCCATGATTACGATCGAAGAGATGGCCGTAGTGGACGCGAACGCGGCCGCACTCGGAGTTCCACGAAAGCAACTGATGGAATCGAGCGGTCGTGCCGTCGCACGCGTCGTTCGAGAGTACGCCGACCCGAAGGACGACGTCGTGATCGTTGCTGGCCGTGGAAACAACGGCGGAGACAGCTTCGCAGCCACACGGTTTCTCGACGCGTACGATCCGACGGTGTTGTTGCTCGGTCGTGCAGAAACGATCAGCACGGAGATCAGCTGGGAGAACTGGGTGGCACTCAATCGGGGGGAGTACGATACCCGAGAGGTGCGCGATTCGCGGGATCTCGACCTCGGGACTCCGGATCTCATCGTGGATGGGATCCTCGGAACCGGCGTGCGAGGCGCGCCCCGTGAACCCGCGCACACGGCAATCGAACGGATCAACGAGAGCAATGGAACGGTCGTATCCGTCGACGTTCCATCCGGAATGGACGCGAACACCGGTACCGTAGCCTCCGTCGCCGTCGATGCGGATCACACAGTTACGTTCCACGACGTGAAACCGGGGTTGGATTCCATGGAGGGGTCGGTGACAGTCGCCGACATCGGGATTCCCGCGATGGCCGATACGCTCGTCGAACGTGGTGATCTGCTCCGACTCGGGCGGGCACCCGACAGTCACAAAGGGGACAACGGAACCGTGCTCGTCATCGGTGGGGGTCCGTACACGGGTGCACCCGCCCTGACCGCACAAGCTGCGCTGGCCGCCGGTGCCGACATCGTACGGGTCGCCTGTCCCACGTCGGTAGCGGCGACCGTTCAAAGCTTCAATGAGGGGCTCATCATGACGCCGCTAGACGGTGAACGTCTGGGTTCCGACCACGTCTCAACGCTCCTCGAAGCAGCTACCGAGATGGATGTCGCAGTTATCGGCCCCGGACTTGGTGCCCACGAGGAAACACTCACTGCTGCCCAATCGTTCATTTCCTCGTTCGACGGCACGTGTGTCGTTGACGCCGATCCACTCGGCGTGGTCCCTGATGCGGCTAGTACTGACGCCTCACTCATCTGTACGCCTCACGCCGGCGAGTTCCACCGTATGGGAGGTGATCCGAGCGACGGCTGGCGCGACCGGATGGATGACGTCCGAACGGTTGCGACGGATCTCGATGCAACGGTGTTGTTGAAAGGTCGGTACGACGTGATCGCCGATGGGTCTACCGGACGGACGCGCGTCAACCGCAGCGGAACGCCCGAAATGACCGTCGGTGGGACGGGCGACGTGCTCGCGGGCATCGTCGGGGCGTTTGCATCGGTTCTCGAACCGATCCATGCCGCTGCGATCGGCGCGTACATCAACGGCCGGGCTGGCGAACGCGCTAGCAACGAACGAGCATCGATTTCGCCGCTCGATATCATCGACCGCGTTCCTGAGGTGCTAGATGCGTGACCGATGGGTTCTCACACATCGACGAGGAGCGATCGGTCCAGATGGTCGACGTGGGTCGAAAACCCGATACGAAACGCCGAGCGATCGCTACCGGAACCATCGAGCTTCGGCCCTCGACCGTCGACGCCGTCCGTGCCGACGAAATCGAGAAGGGGAACGTCCTCGCTACTGCCCGCGTCGGAGTCGTCCAAGCGGTCAAGCACACGTGGGAATCGATTCCGATGTGCCACCAGATCCCGGTCACGAACGTCGAGAGCGATTTTGAGATACAAGAGGACTGTGTGACGCTGACAGTCGTCGTCGAAACAATCGGCAAAACCGGTTGCGAGATGGAAGCTCTCACTGGTGTTACGACCGGACTGAACGTCGTCTGGGACATGGTGAAAGCCGCGGAAAAAAACGAAGACGGCGAGTATCCTACTACCCAGATCAGGGACGTACACGTCCACAAAAAAGAGAAAACGACGCTTGAGGACTGAGTCTCTCAGCGTGACGTCGATCCTCAGTCCCCTAATCTGAGCGGTCCGGATCGATCGTCGCCAGCGTCCGCATCGAACAGCCAGAGAAAGGTCGGCGCATAACAGACCCAGGCGAGGAGATACCCACCGCCTATGAGGATGCTGCGTGTGTCAACGGTAGCCACAAATCCGTCGACGATGCCAATGCCGAGAACGCCCCCGATCAGGACGGAGCACGACGGATGGTCGAGCCAGTCGTACAGAACGCCGATGAGGCTACCGGTCACGTACCCGAGGGTGTACCGAGCGATTATCGTGAGAAGGGCGTTCCACCAGAACAGAGCCGAGACCGGAAACCAATCGATCCCAAACAGACCGAGTATCGCAGTCATCTCCCCGTAGTAGGTCCCTTGGATCTCTAACAGGCTCACGACGGCGAGCACTCCCGTCAGGAGACCAACGAGGCGACCGGCTTTGACGCCGGCTCTGGCTGGATCGTTCCGTTCGACCATAGAATCGTTGACAATTAGGGACTGTTGTCTCAGTCCAACGTGACGGCGGTGCCATAGGCGATCACTTCCGATCCCCCGTTGGCGATCGCGGAACTTTCGAGTCGAACGTTGACGACAGCATCGGCATCCAACGACTCGGCGTCATCGGCCATACGTTCGAGGGCTTCATCGCGGGCGTCGCTCAGAAGCTCGGAGTAGGCTTTCAACTCGCCACCAGTGATATTTCGGATGCTCTGGGTGATATCCCGTCCGACGTTACGCGCTTTGACGGTGTTGCCACGAGCGATACCGAGTGTCTTTTGAATCTCACGGCCGGGAACCGTTTCAGTGGTGACAAACTCCATATTAGATATGTACCACAGATCATCATTAAACTTCGGAATACGTTTCTATCGGTTTTAACGTCCAGTAATGGTGCGTTTCGTTCGGTTGATCGGACCAGATTATTCTACCGTTGATATGTCATTGTCACACGAATTTATATTGTTAGTAGTCCGGGTAGGAAATCAGGGTTTTTTTGTTGAGTCGTGAGGTATGGTGGATATGGCATTCGATGAAGACGACAACGTGGTGCTACACGATGAGCACAGCGAGCATGACGGTGATGTGGGAACGATCACCCAAGTAATGGAGACGATGTTTGGTGATGCGACGTACACCGTGAGTTTCGAGGACGGACAGGAACAGGGCGTTCCGGAAGACGCCCTCGAACCCGCTTCGGATTCCGAGGAGTAACGACCAGCCGTGTCGGGCGTTCCATTCCACTACGTCGATCTTCAGGCGTTTTGTTACGCCACCGAAGATGAGCCCCGTGTCGAGCGTGCCCTTCGAACGTTTCTCCCGGAGGAGTTCGAGATCGAACGCGTCGAGAATACGGGGTATGCTGGCGACCGCATCGTCGTGTTGTCGGCGCGGGTCGAAAACGCGGATGCGATCCGACACGTCCTCGCACAACTCGATCGGATGTCCCCCGAGGAGTGGGCGCAGGTGGGTAGCGAACTCGATCGGCGAGTGACCGAAAACTGCGAGTTGTATCTGTATCTCGACAAGCAGGCCGCTCTAGCTGGAAGCGTAGCGCTCGGAGATGGACTGTCGTTCCGTGGGAAGATCGAAGCGTATCCAGCCAAAAAGGAATCCGCGATCGAAAACGTGATCGACGCGTTCGATCCACTTTCGGAGTGATCCGACCATGTATGAGGCCGCTCACGCGCGTCCCGACGGGACGAGCACAGTCGCCCGCCTCGCTCTCACCGTCTCCGAGCTGGAGTATGACGGTCTCGTCGTTCGGTGTCACGACGACGCGATGGCGGAGTACGATCCAGACGGGATCGCGGCGGAATTCGGAATCGACGTGGTTGAGGGAGTCGAGATTCGCGCTAACGACCGGTCGTCGGTTGCGAGCGAGATTACGCGCCATCGATCGCGTCGGACGATCGTCTGTGTCCACGGCGGACGGCACAATCGGTTGGCCTGTGAGGATGAACGGGTCGATGTCCTCGCTCATCCCATGGCTGACGGGGAGTTCAATCACGTCCTCGCGCGCGCTGCAGCGGATAACGGCGTTCACGTCGAGTTCAATTTCTCTCGCGTGCTGCGCGCCGACGGCGGTGAACGCGTCAAGGCGCTCCGCGGGCTTCGACGGCTCCGAACGCTGGTCGAAAAGTACGATGTCCCCTACGTCGTGAGCGGAGACCCCCGGAGCCATCTGGAACTGCGGGCCCCCCGAGAGCTCATGGGCGTCGGGACCACAATCGGGTTCACAGACGATCAGATACGTCGTGGACTGCAGGCGTGGAAGGTGATAGCAGCGCGCAACCGGGACCGGCGGTCCGAGTCGTTCATTGAGCCCGGCGTCCGTACTGGACGGTATGAAGAAGACGATTGAGGAACACGCAGCCCGGTTCGATGACCACGCAGCAGCCTACGACGATCAGCAGCCCGAAAACGAGGAGTATCGCGCGTGTGTTAGCCTCGTCATCGATCATGCGGCTCCCGAACCGTCGGATATCGTTCTCGACCTCGGCACCGGGACGGGCGCGATCGGGCTTTCACTGGCAGCTGATGCGGCGCAGGTCGTCGGTCGGGACATCAGCGACGGGATGATGGACCAAGCTCGAGAGAAAGCAGCCGCTCACGACATCGAAAACGTGACGTTCGGGTCGGGCACGTTCCGCGAGCCGAACTACAATGGGCCTGTCGACATCGTCGTTTCGAATTTCGCGCTCCACCACCTGAGCGACGACGAGAAACGGGCAGCGATCGAAACGATCGCTGCGCTCGGTCCCCGACGATTCGTCCTCGGAGACGTGATGTTTTTCGAGACGCCGGATCCCGACGAACCGTACTACGATCCCGAGGTGGACGACCCCGCGACTGTAGGAGTGCTGGCCGACGCGCTGACTGACACCGGATTCTCGCTCACTGCCGTTGAACGGGTCCACGGGCAAGTCGGTGTGTTGGTCGCAGAACGAGCTGAGCGAACTGAGGGCGAGTGATCTGTGCGCCATCTCCCGAAACACCTTCGCCCACGATGGCGATATCTCGGCGTCGATATCGAAGCGTGGCCAGACGCACGGATCGACCGCGGACAGTTCCAACGAGAACTGTACTACAATGCTCAGAATCTCATTGGAGATGTCGGAAGCACCGAGATCGACCTGAGCGTGTTCGGGTTCAGGTTCGAGAACGGTGACGGCGCAGCCGTCGTCCGTGTGCGGCGTGATGCAGTCGAACGCGGGCGGGCGGTGCTCGCGTGCGTGAACAGCGTTGATGACCAACCAGTGCGGGTGACCGTACGCGGCGTGAGCGGCACGGTACGAGCCTGCGAAGAAAGGTATATACGGCGTCCGTTGGAAAGGCCAGAGGAAAGAACCGTTGCGTTCGAGAATGCCGATCGGTTCGCGTTCGTTCGGGAGCGACGTATCGCGGTTCGAACCGATAACGGGTTCGCGGGTGCGACCGACTTCGATATCGAGTAACTATGCAGGGACAATCGCAACAACAAGCCTACGACCGGGGGATCACGATCTTCTCACCGGATGGACGACTGTATCAAGTAGAGTACGCCCGTGAGGCGGTCAAGCGAGGTTCGGCGAGCATCGGTGTCAGAACTGCTGATGGGGTCGTTCTCGTCGCTGATAAACGGATCCGATCGCCGCTGTTGGTGGGCGAAAGCGTCGAGAAGCTCCACAAAGCAGACGATCACGTCGGTATCGCCAGCGCAGGTCACGTTGCGGACGCTCGACAGCTCATCGATTACGCCCGGCGCTACTCACAGGTCAATCAACTACGCTACGACGAGCCGATCGGGGTGGAAACGCTGACGAAAGCCGTCACCGACAATATCCAACAGTACACACAAGTCGGTGGCGCACGGCCGTTCGGTGTTGCGCTCATCATTGGCGGCATCGACGACGGACAACCACGGCTGTTCGAAACGGACCCGTCGGGAACGCCGTACGAATGGAAGGCGCTTGCGGTCGGCGCGAACCGCTCGGACATCGAGGACCACCTCAAAGAGCAGTACCAAGAGGGAATGGATCTCGAAAGCGGCATCGGACTCGCCCTCGAAGCGCTCGCGTCGGTCAGCGATGAGGGGCTCGATGCGGAGGGACTCGGTGTTGCTACCATCGACACCGAAACCGAACGGTATCAGGTACTCGATGAAACCGAGGTCGAATCGTATCTGGAAGAATACGACCTGCTTGCCGACGAAACGGACGACGAAGAGTAAGTGCATTCACGTTTCGACGACGACACTGCAAGACGTTGTCCGCGGATGGCACCGCGATTTCCGTTCGATCGATTATTTCTATGAAGACCGTGGATATTCATTGAAATAGTGGTTAAGAATATCGAAAAGAATTTAATACATTATTATAGAGAGTGATGTTATCCTTTGTCGAATTCATCCCCGTCTTTTAGGGCGGGACTTTCTCCTCGCACTTCCGGAAGATTCGCATGTTCTCGATCCTCGATGGCTTCCTCGATCGACGGTTCTCGGAGGACTGATCTCCCTTTCCAAGGGAGAACACACTTTACTGCGCCGCGAATACCCAGAGTCATCCCATGATATCCCTTGACGAAGCGGTGACGGCGCGGCTCGAATCCCACGGCACCCGATTCGAAGTGCTCGTCGATCCGGACGCAGCGCTGGCGATCAAGCGCGACGAGTTCGAGGACGACCTTGAGGACGTGATCGCTGCCGAAGACGTGTTCGAAGACGCCTCAAGCGGCGATCGTCCGGCAGCTGCTGATCTCGAAACGGTGTTCGACACCACAGATCCACTGGAAATCATTCCGGAAGTGATACGACGCGGCGACATCCAGATCACCGCCGAGCAACGGCGGGAGATGCAAGAGCAAAAGCACAAACAGCTCGTCAATCGCATCGCTCGCAACGCCGTCAATCCACAGATGGACGACGCACCCCACCCACCCGAGCGCATCGAGCGCGCGCTCGAAGAGGCGGGATTCACAGTCGATCCGATGGAACCGGTCGAAAACCAGGTCGACGACGCGCTCGACGCGCTCCGGCCCATCATTCCGATCCGGTTCGATGAGGTGATCATCGCGGTGAAGCTACCGGCCCAACACGCCGGAAGCGGACAAGCACAGATCCGAGAATTTGGAGATCTCCAGCGCGAAGAGTGGCAGTCCGATGGCGGATGGGTCGGCGTTCTCGAATTTCCTGCCGGACTGCAAAACGATTTTTACGATCTCGTCAACGAGGTATCTAGTGGTGAGGCAGAAACCCGCGTCGTCAAAGATGAGGACGAACTCAGCACGCGGTGATTCCCGTTTCGGGATCTCGTGAGTGAAGCCCACTCGATCGTCCCGGAGGATTAAGTGAACAGACAGCCTAGTTTCCCGCGAGTGACGGGAACACCACACGATCCGGAAAGCGCGGTCATCGCAGCACGCGGGCCGTCGGGGTCGTCCGATCCCGAGACCGACGAGATTCGGGATTTGGCCCGTTCCGCTGGCTACCGCATCGCCGGCGAGATCACCCAGACACGAACGGAAGATCCGGCGCTCTGTCTCGGCTCGGGAAAAGTCGACGAACTCGCTCGGTTGCTCGAACGGACGGACGCAGGCGTCGTTGTTTTCGACAACCGATTGGGTCCGTACCAGACGTACAATCTGGGAACCCGGCTCCCAGATGGTGTAAACATCGTCGACCGGTTCCGGCTCATCCTGGACATTTTCGGACAGCGCGCCCAGACGCGGACGGCACAGCTTCAGGTCGAGCTCGCCGAACTCAGATACGAACTCCCGAGAGTCGAGGCCAAGGTAAGCCTCGCAAAGCGCGACGAGCGCCCTGGATTCATGGGTCTCGGTGAGTACGACGAAAGCCGAGAACAGGACATCAAAAACCGTATCAGCCGAATCCGAGAGGAGCTGGCTCAGATCGAGGAGGAAGAAGAAAAACGCCGGGAACAACGCCGAGAATCGGGTTTCGATCTCGTTGCACTCGCGGGCTACACCAACGCTGGGAAGTCGACACTACTGCGCCAGCTTGCCCGCGATCTTACTATCGACGAGAACGAAAACCAACATCCGGATCTCGACGCGACAGCCGAATCCGAAGATCGACTGTTTACGACGCTTGGAACAACCACGCGACGGGTCGACATGGATCGACGAGACGTGCTCATAACCGATACAGTCGGGTTCATCTCGGAGCTTCCTCACTGGTTGGTCGAGTCGTTCAAATCTACCCTCGATGCCGTCTACCGAGCTGATCTCGTGCTTCTCGTCGTAGACGTTACGGAGCCGATCGAGGAGATCCGCGAGAAGCTCATCACCTGCCACGACACGTTGTATGAGCGCAACGAGGCTCCGATCGTCACTGTGTTGAATAAGATCGACTGTGTGGACGAAGATGAGTGGAAGCGAAAGATGAACGCCCTCTCAGCACTCGCACCCAACCCCATTACCGTGAGTGCCGTCGAGGGGACCGGCACGGACGGGCTCCTCGATCGGATCGATCGTGAACTTCCGCCGTTCGAGCACGAGCGGTTGGTGCTTCCAATGACAGATGATACGATGAGTCTCGTCTCGTGGATCCACGACAACGCTCGCGTCAACGACGTTACTTACGGGGAACAGGTCATCATCGACTTCGAAGCACGACCGTCCGTGGTCGAGCAGTCGAGATCGAAAGCTGGGACGCTTACCATCCCCGCCGAGTAGCCCTCACAGCAACCGTTTCTCGTTCGATCTCAAACGGTCCAGCAACACCAGATCACTGATTAGACGACTGATCGTCGAGCTCGCCGTTCGCTGGGGTTGATGGCCCCAACGTAGTCGTTACGCTTTCTTCACGACCCTCAGACGGTTCCTGTTCGGGAGTGTCTGACGATTGTGGCGATTGGTCGTTGAGAGACGAATCCGATGACGTGGACAGACCGCTCCAGTTCGTTCTGAGATACCGGTCGAAGTCGCCGTGTTTGCGACCCGCGTAGTTCCAGACGAGATCCTCGAAGGGGCTGGCTTCGATGTGGCTCTCCCACCATCCTTCTCGGTCTTGGAAATGGATGAGACACTCCGAATACTGACGTTCCGAGCTGCCGGTGACGGCGGAGTTCCTGACGAAGTCGGCTTGATTTCGGTTCTGACCCAGTCCCTCCATGAGCAGTTCCGGTTCGATCCGAGGCGTGCGGAACGTCTGGATGGTCGAACACTGGTCCAAGATAGTCCGGCGCTGGTTCTCCTGGCCCTCGCCGATCGACTGTGCGCGTTCGATGAACTCACGCGGTGATTGGGTTACGAACCACAATGCCGCGTCGTATCGCGCCCAGCTCCGAGCTGCGTCCTGCAAATATTCGATCATCTCTTCGCTGTGGAGCAGGAAGTGGGCCTCGTCGATCAGGAAGATGATCTCTCCTTGGGTCCGTTTGACCTTCTGATAAACCTGTCCGAAAATCAGGTGGAGCATGACGGACTTTTCGGCTTCGGATGCCTCATTGAACTGACTGAGATCGATGTACACCATGTCCGTTTCCCGGTCGAGAATGCCGGTCTCGGTTTCACCGACCATATGGTGGTATTTCCGGTTCTCTTTGAATCCACTGAGTTTATCGAGGAGATCAGAAACGACGCGAACGCGCTGTTCGGCCTCGCGCTCGTGACCGGTGAAGGTAAAGCGCTCGGGCGTGTTCAACATTCGTTCGAGCACCGAGACGAAATCCTCGATGGTTGGGCTTGCCTTGTCGTGGGTATCTGGATCGTGGGTGATCCCGATCGATTCGTACGTTTCTTGGACCGCGTCTTCGATGGTGGAAATGTATCCGGATGGATCGATCCCCTGTGCCCTGAGGATTCCGGCAAAGAAACTCGTGACCTCATCGATTTTCATTTGGAAGTGGTTCGACTCCCCGACGCTCGATTCCCGGATGCGCTTTGGTGGACGTTGGATATCGAATGGATTGATCGTCTGTTGGCCGTCAACGACGATGTGTTTCCCACCACAGAGCTGGGTGAGACCTTCAAATCCTTGTTCAGTGTCACAGACGATGAGCGTCCGAGAAGGATCCGAACAGTACCATTCTGCGAGTGCCGTTTCGACCGAGTACGTTTTTCCTGAACGGGTCTGTCCCAGTGTGAGAAGGTGTGGAGCACCGCGCTCGAACGGATCCGCGAAGATGGCCGACCCGTTCTGTTTGTTCCGTCCGAATCGCAACCCACCAGGTTCTTGCATGACACCAGCACACCACGGGAACATCGCCGCGATCGCCCCGCCGAGCATTCGTGTTCGCTTGGGTTTGTCGCCTTTCTCGTGGTAGAGATCCGCTCCAGTCGGAGATGACGATTCGAACATATCAAGTGCAGACATATCGGAACTGGGCTGACGAGGACCCAATCCAGCGGGTGCGCTCGTCAGCACTTCGAGGACATCGTCACAGGCGTCTTCGAGTGCTCGAACCTTCGCCAGATACAGATTCTCCGTTTCCCGACCCATCTGTTGGGCGTACTCGTATGCCTCCTCCGGTCCGACCCGAACCGTTACGTACATGCTCACTTGCCACGGTTGAGCAGTCGTGTTTCGGAGGAGCAGATACATCTTCCGGACCGCGTCCTTGTCGTTTTGGATCTGTATCTTACTTGCGTCCATGTTCTGGGCGCGCTCCATCTCCTCGGATTCGACATCGGCGTACAGCCGTTCGAGTTCCTCGATCGACCGCTGCTTGTACTCCGGCTCGACGTGAACACGAACATCGACGTTCGCCTTTCGCATGGTGAATAGGTCTCCGAGGAACAACGGTGGCGGTTCGACCGGCCATCCCATGATACAGAACGTTTTACAGAGTTCGTCTCCGACCATGATACGGCCGTCTTGGGAATCGAGCTCGCTTGGAGTGAGCATGCGTTCGGTCGGGGTTTCCCCGACGCTGACTCGGTTATCGTCGTTTGCCATCGCTTCTCTCACTTCCGTTCCGAGAGATAGTGACGGCTCTCCCGACCAGTACCGTAACAGCAGACGGGCGTGATCGAGGACGCCTGCTCGACCGCTGTCGATCCCTTCTACCGAAGCGAGCGCGCCTTGAATAGTACTCATTCGATCGTCGAGCTCTGCGCGCAGTTCCGAGTCCAGTGCTTGATTTTCTTCGGTGTTGTCGGTCGATGAGAACATCCCAAACAGTCCGGAGTTGTTCGAATCGGTAACTCTTGACCCGGCAGCGACGTCCTCGGGACTGACCTCGACAACCACGTAATACTCCCACTCGTTGGCATCCCATTTGGGTGATTCCGTCTCGACGAACCACGAGGAAACGTCGAGCAACAGCTCCATGATGTACTCTTCCGCCCGAGCTGTGCCCGCGAGGGATTGGTCCGTCCGTTCACTTTCTTCGACACACTCCGTTATATGCTCGATCAACTGCTCCGTCTCGAACGTGTCTGATGTTGCGTATATGGAAAATGGGATGTCCTTGATCTGTTCGTCGATACCGCTCGTGAGTGCCCCAACGTAGGTTTGGGCCTCTTGGGACGTGATCCGACAGGCATTCATCCCTTTGACACCGATGAGACCGACGCGGCGACCATCGGTCATCTTAGCAGTTCCATCCGGATACAAACGTTCTACCCCGTGTATTTGTCGTCCTAGGGTTTCGTGATAGTGATAGGGGAACTTCTGTTGCAGACGACGCGATTCGATAAACCGTTCGATCCGCTCTCGCGAGGAGAGATAGTACGGATTGGTGTACGCAAGATACAGTATTATTGGCAATACGACGAGAGTAATCGCAAACGAAACGACGGCGACTATCGTGGCATCGATCGACCATGCTAGTAACGCGATGATCAGTGTTGCGACCGGAACGGCGAACGAGTAGATGTTATCGAGCGTTACGGCACCTTTGATCGTCACATCCGTGTCAACATATGGTAGTATCAAGCCAGTCTGATTCGATTGTGTATTCGAGCTCTGTGAGTTCGTACTCATTGTTGATCGTGTACTTGCTGTGTATTTGGATTACTACCGCTCTCCCCAATAAATAGCCGGTATCTCACTTAATAGTATGGACACTTACCGGCCAGGCCTCTCACTTGTTGCCCCGATCTGCTCGTCCTCTGTTTCTTCGGAGATGTCGTCCTCGTCGCTGGAATCGGGCTGGGCACTACGACTGGTGGTCCCATACCGAGAAGATCCCCTTCTCGGAGAACTCCCTGTCGTTCCAACGACATTTCTTTGATTGTTAGCATCGAACGATGGTCGACTAGTGGGCGTTTCGCTCGTTGCGCCGGGCTGTTTGTACCCGCCGGGGCTGTTAGCCCACTGCTGCTGTTGTCCCGTGTATCCCCCGCCGGAACCTCCAGGTGGCCCCCCCGGTCCGCCAGGAGGACCACCACCACCGGAGTTGAACGGAGATCTTCCACTGGGAAGGATGATCGTTCTCGGAAATAGTTTCGTGACGAATACGTACGGTAATCCGATCAATGCGATCGAAAGACCGGCGACTATCGCTATTACCTTGATCGCCAAATCCCCAAGACTATCGTAGGGCAACTGATGAAGGAGTCGAAGGATGCCGCTTTGGGTGAATCGTAATAGAATAATCAAGGGGAGCATGGAAATACCAACAGTACCGTACGATTGTAGATCAGACTGTGGCTGCACACGAAGCGCCCAAAAGAGCGGCCAAAATGCAACCAAAATAAAAACAGACATATATATCATAATAGCGATTATGAGACCGATTCCGACGATAGTGCCTTTAGCCCAGACGAGTAATACTCCGAACAGAAGTCCGAGACTGAGGTCCGAAACGCCGGCTGTGGATGATATGAATTCGTATCCACTCGGAGCGATCGCTTGTATGAGTTCGTTTCCGAGATGGAGACAGAACGCAACCACGGGAATACCGAGTAGGATGAAAAACGCTGCCTTGCCGAGTTCGAGCCACCGCTCGCGTCGTTGTTGAGGATCGACTGTGTCCGTCGCAACCATAAATGAAGGTGTCAACAGGGCGATCGCCACCGTCGTCATGATCCCATAGACACCGTAGACGGCCGGCCATGGGTTTTCCGCCGATATCCACGTGGATACCTCGGTCGGATTCCCCGGCGCGGGTACCCCTATGATGTAGTCGTTGAACGTATTGATCCCCAATTCGATCATATCGATCGTCAGACTAGCGGTGAATTCGAACGTCTTTCGGATTATTTCCCCAATATCGACGTCGACAGGCCCGATCTTTATCGTATAGTCTTCCTCATCCTTGTCGTCCTCTTGGGGGTAGATATCGTCACCGGATGGTCCACCGAGACGGTTCGTTCCGGAGTCCGGTTGCGCCATTTCATGAACAGTGAAAAACGAAGCGAAAACGTTTCCTCCTGTCTGTTGACTCGCTTGGTGCTGAGCACCCGTCGACAATGAACCGTCAGGCCCAGTTGGAGCGCCGACGATGGGATTCGCAACTCCACACAAGCAGATAAGACAGAGTAACACGACTATATGACGGGTACTAGCATGCATCACGGCGATCCCTCCTTTATGTTGGGAACAGGCATGAAGCGACGTCGATACCTGCTGTGTTCAGGAAGACAGGTACGAGAACGGGAAGAAGCGCCGCTACGAGCGAGTAGATGCCACCTTTCGCTTCCTGTTTCCCTTGGGCTTGTGCTCCGGAATCAGTGCTGCCGGCTTTATCGAGACCGGTCATCATCCGGAAGAGGAATTTCAATATGAAATACATAGAGATCAATCCTAACCCTACTGTAATGATCTGTGCGATATTGACTCCTGCCGAGCCATCACACAACACTTGTTCGGCTTCTGAAACTCCTATCTGAGCCGAAACTGGTGTCGCATACAGAGGAGCGAGGAACAACGCTACGGCACCCATCGATAGATACAGGTCGTGGCGACCCGGCTGCGTAACGATTCGTATAACTTTATGGGTAATACTACTGATAACGTTTCTGGCACTTTTCATATGCCTTGACAGAGGCGTCTTTTTGATCATGATATGAGTTAATATTAGAGTGAGGGTATAAAAAAGTACCGGAAAGAGCACCATAAAGGTTATTTATTATAACGATGTAGATTCTGTTCTAAACGATGATAATGCGACAAACCGTAGATACTTGTTACAGATAATACAATAGAGTGTTTCATCAGCATAGATTTATGCCAGATTGGAAGGTATCGTTACATACGAAAACGAGATGAGCGAAACATCGATCACCAGGCGTATTCCCAGTGGGAGCGTGAAACGACATGGCTACGTATGATAGTCTGATAGTGTACAGTAAAATCCTTATCGATATCCACATCATATCACGTTTATTGCAGTCTGGAACCGTGACTCGATACTTCCAGCTTGATTCATTACCAATATGAGCGCTAAAAAGCCGATTAACAGGCGTCGATTTCTCACAGCTGTCGGAACTGCCGGAACGGTCGGGATGTCGTCAGTTAGTGGCTGTCTGTCGATGTGGACCAGCGGTGGCAGCGGGGAAGGAAACTATCCGTCGATGGAGTTTGCGTCCCAGCAACACCGTGTGACACGGGAGATGGCAACACAGGTTGCCACGGATCGGTCCTCTCTTCTTCAAGCGATTCGTGTTCCTGAAGCAACGGTGTGGATCCCCAACTCAGTCACGATCGACATGACGGGCGTTGTCAACGCACCCGTCGCGCCGAACGTGACGATCGCCAGTGATCGACATTTGAACAGCCAGAATGGTGGATTGATCAAAACGGATGGCTACGACAAAGGGATTTTTATCAACGATACCGGCGGGTGCCGGATCACTGGCCTTCGACTGAAGGGACCGCGAACGGATAACTTCGAGCCATGGCAAAACAATAAAGACGAAGAAGATTTCGCAGCACTCGGTTTCAATTTTCAAGGACAGACCGCAATCGTCGATCACTGTGAAGTGTTCGGTTGGACGTTCGCTGGCATTGCTCTCGGAGCGGAAACCAAATACACGCAGGGGTGGATTCATCACAATTTGATGCACCACAATCAGATGAATCACCTCGGATATCCGATGGAGCTGTACAACGGACTGCATCTGATCGAGTGGAACACCTTCGATTACAACCGTCACTCCATCGCCGGATTTGGCTATCCAACCAGCGGGTACGAAGCCCGGTTTAACCTCATCGGACCGAACGCGATTTTACACGCATTTGATATGCATTATCTTGGTGAAAATCTCGACCATCTCGGTAAGTCCGGTCTTGGCATGGTGGCCGGCACATTTGTTAATATACACCATAATGTGTTCAAACTGACCACATATCCAGCGTTTTCCATCCAAGGCTATCCGGAAGAATATGCTCGCTTTTGCAACAATTGGTGCGCTGAGCAGATAGATGGGGGCGAATCGGACGCTATAGGTGATGTCGTTCTCTTTCCTAATCAGGCAGATGTACGCGTAAAAGGCAACACGTACGGTTCAAACGCGATCAAATCGGGGCAGGACCGCCTCCGAGAGATCGAGCTCCAGTTGGCAGAATCGCAGGATACCTCGACTGACGATCCGCCTGAGCCGACGCCTACACCGATGAATCTCGAGCAGTTGTTACAAGAATCCACTTAGCACGATCCGACGTCACGACAGTGATCTCCCGAATATTCTCTCGAGTACAATAGTGATATATAATCGGTAAATTATAATTAAATGGGTGCTATATTATTGACAACGGCTGTAATACGATGTTATCAGTACATGATCTCGACTATACCCGATCGCTGTCGTTCATCATCATCGGAGCAGTTATTCTTTCCGGACTAGCTATGCCGGCGAGTCCAGTTACGATGAGTAATCAATCTGCTGCCACACAAAATATCAGTGACGAGCACACGCTGATCGTCGAAACCACGGGTGATCCCGTCCAATACACCATTTCGGCGACAGAGAACATCTCTGGCGAAACGGATGAGGGCGATGCTATTCAGGGCAGAACACTGAGCGGTCGGGTCGGGGGCGTTCCATGGGACAATACGACTGACGATACCACAGACACGGTGACGTACACCGGCTACATCGACTCGTTCCAACACCGGGGCGACGATCTCCAGTTACGACTCGGTGGGCAGGAGATTTCACCCGCAATACTTTCGGGCAACCATCTCCAGATCGTACGTTCGAACTCCTCGAACGGCAGTCCCATCAACTACGAAATCACAGTCACTGGTGACGCTACACCGGGAGAATCCACCGAGAATCAGGATCAGACGACAGTACTGGGTGGAGCGAATGGGACACAGATTCAGGGTCAGCTCACTGATCAGTACGATTCGTTCTATTTCACTGGCAACGCGACTGTGACATCGATCGATCAACAAGCACTCGTATACATCAATGGGAGGAATGTCACTGGCCAGAACACTGGTGCTGGAACGCCGACAGTTACTCAGCCGACGCCGATAGGTGGTGCGGCCACGGGAACTCCAATTACCACAGCGGCTGGAAACACAACCCATACCCAATCAACGGACGGTGCAGGAGCCGATTCCGCACAGTCGTCGACTGGTGGTGACAGAGCGGATTCCTCGGGATCCACTTCGCCACTCGACTTTCTCTTGCGCTTGGCCAGTGGTCTCATTCTGGTAGCGCTCGTCGTCGTCGCCGTCTGGTATTTCTTACCCAGACAGCAGCGCTGGTAGCTTCAGTAAATGAACGTACGTCCAGTTTCTGTGCTGCTCCGATATCGGTTCTGAGACGCAACCAACCGTTTTCGGATCTGTACAGTTCGTTAGCTGTTGGGTTCGATCCGGGACCGGAACTCGGGAACACCGCTCACATCGGGAGTAAAGCGAAACACCGCACCAGCACCCTTTCCTTCGACAGATCGGTCGTTGCCCGCTGTCGCAGTCGTGACGTAAGCGTGTTCGTAGTTAGGGCCGCCAAACGTGATACAGGAGACTTTCCGCGCGGGCAGGGAGAAGCGATCGACGACACGACCGTCGTCGGGATGATGACGGACCACACATCCCCCATTCCACCGAGCCGACCAGACGTAACCCTCTGCATCCACCGTCAATCCATCGGGAAATCCAGCATCTCCGACGGTGCTGACGAACGGTTCACGATCGGACAGGGTGCCGGAATCGGCGTCGTATTCGAACGACCAGATCGTCTCTGCTTCAGTTTCGGCGAAATAAACCCGCGTGTTGTCCGGACTGAACCCTAGTCCGTTCGACACGGCGAGATCCGAGATGAGCAGCGTCAACGAACCGTCGGGATCGAGTCGATACAGCCGTCCGTCCGGTGGCATCGTCCCACAGAAGACCCGTCCGTTCGGTCCCGCGATCACGTCGTTGAATCGTGAGCCTCGCTCTTCGGGGATCTCCGGGATGACTGTCTTTTCATGACCATCGTTCCAGATCGTAATCGAGCCGTTTTCCTTGAACAAGAGGAGCGAGCCGTCCGCTTGAATCGTGAACCCACCGACCGACGGACCGGAGTAACACTGCTCTCGTTCGTCCGTTTCGAAGTCGTACCGATACATGTGCCCGTTCGGGATGTCAACCCAGTACAGACGATCTTCGTCGGGGTGGTACAACGGACCCTCCCCCGTTTCATAGGCATGGTCCACGAATCGTTCCGGTTCATCTAGCATTACCGATCTACTACTGAGCGCTCGGTTATAAAAGTTCGAGACGAATCCGGTCGCCTTCGGGCGACCGTAATCATCGAGCCGATCAGCGATCGCTACTCGATTTCAATCCATTCACCGCGTTCGTCGGACTGTTCGATCGCATCCAACACGCGTTGAACCGCCAGTCCATCGGCGAAACTGGGCGTGTAGGACGTGTCGTTGTGGACGGATTTGAGGAATTCGTAGTTTTCGTGGACGAACGTGTGTTCCCAGCCGATCGTGTGGCCGGGCGGCCACCAGTGGTCGATGTAGGGATCGTCTGGGTCGGTGACCATGATCGTCTGGAACCCTCTGTCGCCCGGTTCGAGTAGTTCTAACTCGTTCAACCGTTCGAGTGAGAATCGAAGGCTGCCCGCAGAGCCGTTGATCTCGATCGTGTTGTTGTTTTCGTGTCCGGTCGCAAATCGTGACGCCTCGAACGTCCCCATCGCACCCGAGGCAAACGTTACTTGTGCCGAGTAGGCATCGTCGACCGTTACGGGACGGGTTCGTTCGTTTTCGGCACTAACCGGGCGTTCATCGATGAACGTCCGAAGTTGTCCGGAAACGCGGTCGATTTTACCGTTCTCCGCGCCGAGAAGAAAGCGCGCGAGATCGATGGAATGTGCTCCGAGATCACCCAGCGAACCACTCCCAGCCATTTCCTCCGACAGCCGCCAACTCCACGTCGCGTCCGGATCGACGAGCCAATCTTGGAGATACCGCGCTCGGACGTGATGAATCTCTCCGAGGTCCCCGTTCATGATACGCTGGCGGGCGTACTGGACGGCGGGTAGATACCGGTAGTTGAACGCGATTCCCGCGACTGCGTCCGAATCACGGGCAGCCTCAGCCATCCGTTCCGCTGCCGACAGTGTCGGCGCGAGAGGCTTTTCACAAAATACAGATACATCCGCGTCGAGCGCCGCGATCGACGGCTCGACGTGAACGTGATTGGGCCCGAGATTGTACAACACGTCGACCTCGGAAATGACGTCAGCCCACTCCGTCGAGGTGTGAGAGAAACCGAGCTGGTCGGCTGCCGATTCGAGTGCCGTCTCATCGCGGCCGATGAGGACATGGCGGTTCACGTCAGGGGCATCTGGAAAGAACATCGGCAAGCGGGCGAGGGCGTTAGCGTGCGCTTTCCCCATAAACCGGTAGCCGAGGACACCGATATCGAGTGTCATGCTTTTGGATTCCGAGAACTACCTCTTAGTGTTTTCCATTTTGACGGTTCGTTCCGGTGTGAAATGGAACGTAATCAGGAGTCCTCGTCACTCCGCCCAGTAGGCTTCGCCCGACGTCGTCTCGAAGACGGCTCGGTCGAGGAGATCGACCGCTTTTTCTAGTCCTTCCCGTCCGCTCGTGAGTGAATCCTCGTGTTCGATGGATAGTACGTCGTCGTATCCAACCATCCGAAGCGTCGAGACGATATCCTTCCAGTGGGCTTCGTCGTGGCCGTAGCCGACCGATCGGAACAGCCACGATCGGTTCGGCTCATCGGTGTAAGCGGTAGTATCGAGCACGCCTTTCAGTCGGGCGTTCGACTCGTAGACGCGGGTGTCTTTGGCGTGAACGTGGTGGATGGCGTCGTGTTCACCGAGATACCGGATCGCTTCTAGAACATCTATCCCCTGCCAGTAGAGGTGGGACGGGTCGAAGTTAGCGCCGATGTGCTCGTTGGTCGCTTCGCGCAGTTCGAGTAGACCGGTCGGTTCGTACACTAGCATGTTCGGATGCATCTCGATACCGACGTTCACGTCGTGGGACGCCGCATGGTCGGCGATATCGCTCCAGTAGTCGGTAGCGACTTCCCACTGATACTCGTGGCTCTCGGCGTGCTCTGGGGGCCACGGCGCAGTGATCCAGTTTGGTGTCTCGTCGTTCGGACTGCCACCCGGAAGCCCTGAAAAACACGTTACGGCGTCGACGCCGAGTTGATCAGCGAGCCGAATCGCTTCCCGGAGTTCGGTGTCGGCCCGATCAGCGCGTGCTTCGTCGGGATGTAACGGGTTGTTATGGGTTGCAAGCGCCGAGATCGAAAGACCGTTGGTTTCGAGCGACTCGTGGAGTTCTTTCTGTCGATCCTCCGCGTCGAGAAACTCCTCTCGCGGGAGGTGATCGGATTCGGTGAAGCCACCGGTGCCGAGTTCCACCGCTTCGACCCCGAGGTCCGACAGATATTCGAACGCGTCGTCTCGTGGTTGATCGTCGAGGACCGCTGTCAGAACACCGATCTGCATGAGAGTTGAATTATTTCTAATACCAATAAACGTTTTGGGAATCTGATCCTCTAACACACAGACGGTCAGTGGACGGTCCGGTCGTCGGTCGTGTCGATCGGCTCGATCGGGTCACTGTTGCCAAACGTCGAGACCGGGCCGTCACCGGGTGCAGCCCACGCGACGGCGTTGGCGAGAATCTGCTGTACGGTCTCCTGGTGGTAGATCGGATACGTTTCGTGGCCGGGACGGAAATAGAAGATGCGTCCGCGTCCCCGGGTGTAACAACAGCCCGACCGGAACAGTTCCCCGCCTTCGAACCACGAAAGAAACACGAGCGTCTCCGGTGGCGGAACATCGAAGCGCTCCCCGTACATCTCCGCTTCGGATAGCTCGACGTACTCGGGAAGACCCTCTGCGATCGGATGGCTCGGCTCAACGACCCACAGTCGTTCGGTTTCGGCTGCTTCGCGCCACTTGAGCGAGCAACTCGTGCCAAGCAGTCGCCGAAAGATCTTCGAGTAATGACCCGAGTGGAGGACGATCAGTCCCATGCCTTCGAGGACGCGTTCGTGAACGCGCTCAACCACCGCATCGCTGACCTCCTCGTGAGCGTCGTGGCCCCACCACGTCAACACGTCCGTCTCCTCGAGAACGGTCTCGCTCAACCCGTGTTCCGGTTCATCGAGGGTGGCCGTCCGCGTCTCGAACCCGTGATCGGCAAGCTCATCGGCGATGACCGTATGAATCCCATCCGGGTAAACGGAGGCGACCACGTCAGTTTCGCGCTCGTGTCGGTATTCGTTCCACACAGTGACCGTCGTCATACCATATCAACCTCTACCGTCGTGTTAACCGTTCGGGTCCTCATACCAGAACGCCGAAATTATGTTTCGGGTCCGTATGTCGATCGTCGGGGTCCCGACCGCCACTTCCGACACCGGTTCGGATTGACCGTCTCTACCTGGTCGATACACTGTTGTGCGACTGTATGGAGCTGCTCGCTGACGGTATGGATCTCGTGGCGTAAATGCTGGGTTTCTAGGGGGTTGGTCGTATCGTTGTGTCGTTGGAGGAGCGTTTCGAGTATTTCGAGCAAGTGGAACACGGCGTCCACATTCTTGTATGGAAACGTGTGTCCACACGGGCGCAACGTCCGTACAGGCTCCAGTAGCTCCGTTCCAAAGGAGGGCTCGGACGGTTCCAGATCCTCATCGAGGAGCAGTTGGATCGTGGGAGCACCCTCGTCGGTCCCAGTGGAACGGACGCGGAGCCACGTTTCTATGGCATCTGGGGCGCCTCCACATGATGGACAGACGAATCGTACCATGTCAGGTGATCACCTGTATATCGCTAAAGCTTCGTTGCCTGCACTCACAATGAGTATTTCTGGTGGCATCTCGATCGGCCAGTAACAGCCGTGACGAACAAGCGCTGGCGGTATGGAATGACAGCGGTTGGACCCATTTGGGATGGATACGGTTGCCAGCGACGATTATCCATTATAGATTGGTTGCAAAAACCGTTGTGATGGTTCAACCAATGGTTTGATTGCTATCCGTGTGAGGGGGGCTTTATCGTGTTGGGAGCGGAATCTGGGATCGTGTTAGCGTACACTGGGGTCGAATGGTTGGGTGAGACGTTCGGACCGTTTCTCATTCCTCCCGCCTTGTTCGTCGCAGGCGGCATCGGATATGGCGTCTTATTGGTTCTCAGCCGTCGAGGATGGTCTCAGTTTGGATAATGACCGATCCGATGCGACAGCTAACGTTTAGTTCATCGAGGGTAAGAGGCATGATATGCAGCCCGATACTTCGGATTTGGATGGGTTCCTCGCTGATCGGAACGACGACGGCTATCTGATCGATGCGGACGGCGAGATCCCTGATCAACGATATCTGTCCGGGTTCGACGCACCCGATCCGTTCGTGACAGTGTACGCGGACGGTGTGCATCTGTTGGTTTCGAGTCTCGAATACGGCCGGGCGAAACGAGAGAGTAACGCGGAGACGGTATCCCGATACAGCGATTTCGACTATCGAACGAAACGAGAGCAATACGAGCAAACCGAGGCAAAAACCCGCGTCATCGCCGAGTTTCTGGAGCAACAGGGAGTCACGTCCGTTTCGGTTCCCGAACGGTTCCCACTGTCGAGTGCTGACGGACTACGCGACCTCGGTGTCTCCGTGGCAGTCGACACTGAGAGCGTGATCACGCAGTTGCGCGCGGTCAAAACAGACGAAGAAATCGAGCGGATCCGCACCGCCCAGCGGGCGAACGAGGCGGCGATGGGTCGTGCCGAGACGCTCATCAGGGAGGCAACGATCGAATCAGGGACACTCGTTCACGACGGAGAGGTGTTGACCAGCGAACGCCTTCGCCGGGAGATCGAGATGGAACTCCTCCGGAACGACCACGCTCTCGATGAAACCATCGTCGCGTGTGGGGCCGACGCAGCAGATCCCCACGATCGAGGGAGTGGGCCGCTTGAGCCACACCAAAGCATCATTATCGACATCTTTCCGCGCGGAAAAGAATCGAAATACTTCGCGGATATGACTCGGACGTTCGTGAAGGGAACGCCGTCCGAGACGATCCGGGAGTGGTACGATCTTACCCACAAAGCCCAACGCGCCGCGTTCGACGTCATTGAAGCTGGAGTAACTGGTGGAGACGTTCACGATGCCGTCTGTGACGTGTATGAGGCCGCTGATGAGCCAACGCTCCGGAGCGATGAGGGAACCGAAACGGGGTTCATCCACAGCACCGGTCACGGAATCGGCTTAGATATCCACGAACGGCCGCGGCTCGCGCCGGGTGGAGAGCAACTCGAAGCGGGCCACATCGTCACTGTCGAGCCGGGACTGTACGATCCTGCCGTGGGCGGTGTTCGGATCGAGGACTTCGGCGTCGTCACCGAGGACGGCTTCGAGAACATCACCGAGTATCCCAAACAGCTAGTTGTGGAGTGACGCCGTCGGTCGGACAGGCTTTTATATACCGCAGAGGAATCGCGCAGCATGAACGTACTCGTCGTCGGCGCTGGCGAGATGGGAACGTGGTTCGGTGGGACTCTTCATGCGTCGGTCGCGTACGCTGACCGCGACAGGAAGGCGGCAGAGTCCGCTGCGGCCACGACAGGCGGCCGGGCTGTCGATCTCGACACGACCGAGCGGTTCGATGTCGTCTGTTTCGCGGTGCCGATCTCTGCCGTTTCGGACGCGATCGCTACCCACGCTGAGCGGGCCACCCACGCCGTGGTTGACGTCACTGGAATCATGAAACCAGCTGTCTCTGCAATGCGGACACACGCGCCCGAGCACGAACGCGTGAGTCTGCATCCGTTGTTCGGAGCCACATACGCACCGGGTCGGATCGCCGTGGTGTCTGATGAGTCCGGTCCTGTCACCGACCGGATCCAGTCGACGTTGCTCGAACGCGGTAACGAACTGTTCGAGACCACTCCGGACGAACACGACCGATCGATGTCGACCGTTCAGGCCAAAACTCACGCCGCAATTCTCGCGTTCGGACTTGCGAGCGAACCGGTCCGAGAAGAGTTCCACACGCCAGTGTCCGAGCAGCTTTCGGCTCTCACCGAACGGGTCACTGGCGGTGATCCGGACGTTTACGCGGAGATACAAGCGGCGTTTGGGGGTGCCGAGGACGTCGCGGCCGCCACACGCCGTATCGCCGAGGCGGACGCCGAAACGTTCGAAACCCTCTACCGCGACGCCCGATAACTGGAGGGTATCCGAGGCGATGAACGACGACCAACGAACACAGGTGCGTGACACTGCTCGCTACCTGCACAACGTCCGCCCGATCGATCCCGAAGAGCTGTATGAGTACGTCGAAGGACAACCGCACCCTGCAGCTGTCAGGCAGGTGCTACGCGAACAGGCGTTCGATCTCGAACTCATCGAACGGGATGAGGTTTTCGTCCCTGTTCCCGATGATCCCGTCGACGTTTCGTTTGACGGCGGAAGCGTTCCGACGGAGTACACCGAACGACTCGATGCCCTGCTGTGTGAACGGTTCGGGACCGACTGGCCGACCGGCGAATCGGGCGAACGCCTCCGGCAACTGATCGTGCAGATCAAAGACGACTACCTCCACCAACGCCCGGTCGAATACGATCGTGACACCGCGCTCGCGTACGCCATATACCACTTATATGATAATTATGCAGTCACACAGCACGCGCTGATGGAGTTGGTTCGCGGGGATCTGGTGGATCACCGGCTTCGGGTGTTAGACGTCGGGGCAGGCATCGGCGGACCGGCGCTGGGGCTGCTTGATCTCCTGGAGCCGTGTCTGATCGACTACCACGCCGTGGAGCCGAGCGCAGCCGCATCCGTGTTCGAGGCGCTCGTAGAGCCGAGCCGCAATCAGTCGGTGACGGTTCACCGCACCCGAGCGGAAGCGTTCGAGCCGCCAGAAGAGTACGACCTGATGCTGTTTGCCAACGTTTTGAGCGAACTCGATGATCCGGTGTCGACGGTCGATCGCTGTTTGGACGCGCTCACACCCGATGGGACGTGTCTGTTGCTCGCACCGGCCGACCGAAACACAGCGACAGGACTTCGTGAAATCGAGCGGACGTTGGCCGATGAGCTGGGCTGTACGGTGTACGCACCGACGGTTCGACTGTGGCCGGACTTAACGCCTGGTGCCCGAGTCGAGGGAT
Organism: Halocatena salina; assembly: GCF_023115355.1. Lineage (NCBI taxonomy): Archaea > Methanobacteriati > Methanobacteriota > Halobacteria > Halobacteriales > Natronomonadaceae > Halocatena > Halocatena salina. The sequence continues at coordinate 59,492 of NZ_CP096019.1, read as the reverse complement.
GGTCATTCGATGTCGAGCCTGACGTTTCGGTGCCATCGGTTCAGAGACGACTCGCGGATGCAGTGTCAGAAACGTCGGAGCCTGACTCCTCGGCGTTCGTCAACACCGACGTCCAGTACGCCTACTCGATGCTTCGACGGGACGATCGCCGGCGGATTACGGTCACTCCTGATTCGTCACGGTTCACACCGATGGCTGACGCAGAGACCCACGTTTCGGATCGGATCGATCTCCTCGCTGTGAAGCTGAGTCACGACCTCGGCGGGGAGCACCCGCTGTTTTTGATCGGTGATGGAAGCCAGCAGATCGACCACTTTGCGGTTCTCGTCCGCGAAACCGGACTCAACGACGCGCTCATCCACACACCGTACGGCGGGCTGCTCGCGTTCGAGAATGCACTCTTGCTCTGGAACGACGACGAAACGGCGTACAATCTGGTCGTAGACGGAGAAACAGTCGTCGATCGACTGGCGTGACGATCCCGAGACGGGTTCTTTTTCGTTATCCACTCGAATTCACCACAAAATGAACATCCTGCTCACGAACGACGACGGTATCGAGGGAACGGGGCTGTATGCGCTGTACACCGCCCTGTCGGAGGTTGGTGACGTGACGGCGATCGCGCCCGCGACCGACCAGAGCGCAGTGGGCCGTGCGATGTCGCGGCGAGTCGAAGTCGACGCTCACGAACTCGGATACGCGGTCGATGGCACACCCGCCGACTGTGTCGTGGTCGGGATGCAGGCTCTCGATACGGCGTTCGATCTCGTCGTCTCGGGCTGTAATCGGGGCGCGAACCTCGGGGCGTACGTACTCGGTCGGTCGGGAACGGTGAGTGCCGCTGTCGAGGCGACGTTTTTCGACGTACCAGCGATGGCTGTTTCGATGTACATTCCGGGCGGTGATATCGACTTTCGCTCGTTCGAGCCGTCCGTCGAGGAGTATGAGGAACCGGCGCGTGCGGCACGGTATCTCGCAGAGACGACCCTCGAATCAGGGGTTTTCGAGCACGCGGATTATCTGAACGTCAACGCACCGATGATCGATGAGGGTCCGTGTGAGATGAAGATCACCAAACCGTCACAAATCTACGAAATCGATGCGATCGAGGACGAAGATCACATCGTTCTCCGGGATCGGATCTTCGATCAGCTCGCGGATGGGAGCATCGATGATCCGGATGGTACCGACCGACGAGCCATCGTCGACGGCCACGTCAGCGTCTCACCACTCACCGCGCCACATTCCATGAACAACCACGAAACGCTCACGGAACTCGCCACTAGCTACGCACACAGAGCGACACCGGATTGACGATCTCCTCGTTTCTCTGTAAAACAGTTTCGAAGCCAACCGATCAGATCATATCGAACAAATCACACACGTCATCGGGGTGTGCGACGATGAACTCGTTATCTCGGCGTATTCGGTTGGACGAAGGGAGGAATACGAGATGTTCCTCGCCTTTGCAATGGGTGTCCGTTACCTCCCAACTGTCGAGGTCATAGCCTAAATCCTGTTCGAGATCGGGATCAGGCGGTTGTTTGTTCCATTCTGAGATGTCGTTTTCACTCGTCATCGTCCGTATCCCGTTTCGTCTGACCGGATGGAGCGATCCGGCAACCGATATCTCGAGTTGTGACTTTCGTGGCGTACATCTGTGTCCGTTACTGTTGACCAAAGCTGATGGTGGCGTCACCATCGATGTCAAGCTCGGTAATCTGTCCGGAGAACCTGAAGCTGTCACGGCAATCGCGTACAGTTCCTCGGGCTGTCGATCCTGAAACCGTATCACTGCTCTCCGCAAACTTCCCTTTTTCGAGCGATCCGTTCACGGATAGGGCGTATTTCGAAGCTCCGCTCGATTTGCTCCCATCGATAATGAGAGTGTGCTGTTTGTCGCCCTCGGTACCGAGTGCGTTCGGATCGACCTTCTTCCCGTCGACTCGAACAGTGACCGAACCGTCCGCCGAGAACGAGGTCACCGAGCCGGTGAACAGGTACTTATCGAGGGAGTCGCTGACCGACCCAGACGACCAGTTTTCACCGACGAAGGTGTCGGTGGTAGTATCGAACGAGCTGAGATTCTCGTTGGGCTGAACGTTGCCGTCGACGGCAAACGTGTAGTTGGCGTTCGAACCGTTCCCTTCGATTTCGAGCGTATGGGTGTCCGATCCGCTTGCACCGCTGTTGTTGGTAGCGTTCTCACTGGCACCGCTTGCGTTTCCGACAAAGAGGTCGGTCACCTTCGATAGGAGACCTTGAGAGGAGTTAGACGACGACTCCGAGTCGTTTTTCGTGTTCTTCGAAGAGGAACCCGACCCCGATCCTGATTTTGATTGTGATCCCGACTGACCGAGGTCGAGTGACGGAGCCGAGCCGGAGTTACTGACGTTGACGGACTTACCGGACGACGATTTCAACTGAACCGATTTCCCCGGAGTCTTGATCGTGGTGTTCTTGACGAGGGTGTTATTCGAGTTCGAGAACACGATCCCTTTGCGGCCAGAACCGCTCTGTTTGATGTAGCTGTTTTTGATCTGCGAGCCGTCGCCCTGTCCGACCAGCACGGACGGCCCTTTCGATGCGGACCCGGTGATTTTGACCCGGTTCATGCGGAGCCACCGGGGATTCGGGCTGGGATCGTGACGTCCTTGAGAGGTCTGTTTCTCGCGGTGGACGGCCGGTCCGCCGTCGTTGTTGTAGGTAATCCGGGTGTTTTTCACGTTCAGCGTGCGGCCGCCAGTCCACACGGCGATCCCGGGCCCGTTGGTGGGATTGTTTTCGATAGTGATATCTGTGTTTCGAACTTCTCCACCGGCTTTGTCGAAATTGCCTCCCGTCGAGGCGTTGCCTTGCTCGAACAGCACACCACGCATCGTGAACGCGTCGTCTTCGAGCGTGTGGGGTCCGGAATACTTCTCGGGATTGACCTCGACAGTCGCCCCGTCGACGTAGCTTCCCTCACCCGAAATCCGGATGCCACACACGTTGTTGTTCCGGTAGGTGCCACCGATGACTTGAACCGCGCTGAGCGTCCGGCTTCCATAAATGCCGTTGTTGCCGAACTCTTCGAGGTGACAGTCGACGATCTTGACCGTGCCCTTGCCACCGTAAACGGAAATTCCAGCACGACCGTCGCCGGATTTGTAGTGTGCCCACGCAGAACCCTTCTTCGCAACGAAGTTTTTGAGAACGCCGGTCGAGTTGGGATCGTTCACCCGAAGCTGCCAACACCGGGTTACGTCGCTCGAATCGACGATGGCGCGCCCGATGTGCTCGATGTTCTCGGCGTGGAAGCCGTGCTCGGAGTTGATCCGAATGCCCGTGGCCGTCTGGTCCGCTCGGACATCCACGTCGAAGTTCTCGAACAACGCCTTATCACACGTCGTGTTGATGAAAAACTCGTTATACCCGGAGGGGAACGTAAACGTCACGTTGTCGTTTTTCCCCCGAATCCCGATCCGATCGGTGTCCGCGGTGATCGAACCGCCCCAGTGGTACGTTCCCTCAGGGAACTCCACGAGGGTCTGGCCGTCGAGTGCCGATTCGACTTTGCTGGTAACGTCTCCGTTTCCGTTGGGATCACAGCCGAGATCCTTGACAGCGTCGACGACGTTGTTGAACGTGATACCGTGACGCGTTTTCGCACTCGCCCGGCCGGCCTGTGCTGTTCCGAGTACCGAACCGCCGATGACCGCTCCAGTAAGCTTAATGTAACTACGTCGTTCCAGATGTGACGACCCGTCTTCTCCGCTCTCTGACTCAGATGTCATCGGTGGGTAAAACAGGATTACCCAAAAGTACCTTCTGGCTACGTACGTAACATTTCGATCCTAACGCGTGATCGATACAGAAGGTTGGCCACAGTTACATACCGACCACATTTGATGTTGGAAATATGATTATATTCCATCGTAAGTCGCTCTTAGACCACGTAAGGTGTTCCTACTGATCGAAATCGTCCGGTACAGCAGAGCCGACGTCCCCTGGTAGTGATCGTCTATCAGGTCTGGGACGCGCGCACCGGGGAAACCGACCGAGCGATGAAACACGATTACGATCATATATATCACAAAAGATATAATCGTCGGCGGTGTCGGAGAACGGACGGCTTACCGATCAGAATGGACCGACAGGCGACACATAACAATGGATTCGATCGGACGAATCCACATGATGGTCCTCAGAACAGCGGTCATTGGTGCAGGTATCATCTCCGGAAAACATCTGTCGGCGCTTCGGGAATGTCCGAACACGACGCCGGTTGCGGTTTGTGATCTCGACGAGAAGCGAGCGGGACGAATGGCCAAAGAGCACAAGACGGCGGCGTACACCGACATCGAGGAGCTACTGGCCGGGGAACAGTTACACTGGCTCCACATCTGCACCCCGGTACAAACACACGTGACACTCGCACAGACGGCGCTCGCAGCTGGTATCCCGGTGTTGATCGAGAAACCGATCACGATGACCAACGAGGAGCTACAGAAGTTGGTCGAAACGGCCGACGCGAACGACGTTACGGTGTCGCCAGTGCACAATCACATGTTCGATCCGGCGATGCGGAAGGCCCGAACGCTGCTCGAACAGGGGGTGGTCGGCGAGCTTCGAGGCGTCGACGTGACGTACACTGGCGCTTCCTTTGCCGATGAGCCAAACCGGGGGTCGTGGACGTTCGAGCTGCCCGGTGGTGAGTTTGAGGAGGGGATACCGCATCCCTTGTATCTCGCCCTCGTGATGGGCGGCTATCCGAACGACGCCGGCGAGATCGACGTTCAGACCGCGCTGACGACATCGTACGAGAACCCGTTCACCTACGATACGACGCAGATCCAGTACCGATCCGAAACCGGCACCCTCTGTTCGATTCGTGTGAGTGCCGGTGAGATCCCCGTCCACCGAATCGACGTTCACGGCTCGGATGGATCGTTAGTGGTCGATCTCGTCTCACAGACCGTCGTTCCACTCGGTACGGATTACACGGCGACGTCAGTTCATCGCGCCCGGAACAATCTCGACCGTGCCGCACGTCGGATACTGGGCACGGCGACGGCGTTTTACGACGTTCTCAATAACCGGTTCAACAACAGCTGGGAAACCGAACGGCAATTAGACTCTCACTATTACCAGATCGATGCGGAAGCCAGCGCGTTGATTCGTGGGAACGCCCCGCCCGTCCCGATCGAACAGGCCGAATGGGTAATCACGCTGATGGAACAGATCCGCGATGAGGCAGAGGAAGGCGCTCCCCTCATTTCGACCCAGTCGTTCGAACGGTCGTCGTGACCATTCACTCCGTCACACTTTTGATGAACGACTGCACCAACGCGATGTCGATGAGTCCACTCACGAGAGCTAGTCCCGCCCACACTCCCCCGGCGATGGCGATCACTGTGAGTAAGGAGACGAGATCAGTAACGAGAGGTAACAGCACGACGACGACGACGGACATGAGTGCTGTGATCGCGCAGATGAGCAGCGTTTTACGACCGAGCCGTGCTCGTGCGATCGGGAACTCCTGGTTGATGATGTAGATCTCGACGCCGATCAACGCGGTGTAGGTGATGACCGTCGAGAGCGCAGCACCGACGACGCCGATGACGGGGATGAGGAGCACATTCAGGATGACGTTGCCGACTGAGGCCCCGGTCTTTGCGATCGCGCGGTCACGCGCGCGACCGACGAAATCGAGTCCATCGTTAGTGATCTTATCGATCGCCCGAAGGATGATGTATACACCAAAGACCTGCACGACGGGGACGGCACCCAAATACTCAGCTCCGAACACGTACCGGATCGTCGGCTCGGAGACGAGTATGAGTCCAGCGCCAGCGGGAAGGTACAGCATGATAGTGTGAACGAACGCGTGTTCGTACAGTTCCCCGGCCCGACCGATCGCATTGCTCGCTTTCTGTTCGCCGTACGCCGGTGAGACGGCAAACCCAAGCGATGTCGCTGGCACCGTTACGAAATCGGCGATCTGTTTGCCGAGAACGTAGAACCCGACAGCGGCGGGATTCAGAAAGAACCCGACGAGAATGGTGTCGACATCCTTATCGAGCGTGTGGCCGCTGCGCGTGATCGTGAGCGGGATACTGTACCGGAGGATCTTGCCCGGTAGCTCCGAATCCATACCACCACCCCCAGCGTACTTTGGAATGAATCGGCCGAAGATGACACCCAACCCCACGACCGCGGCGAGTGCATGCCCGAGTACGTAGCCAGCTAGCGCCCCAATGGCACCGAGCCCGGCCAGTAAGAAGCCGACGGTGAACACCAGTAGGCTGACGTTCGACAGCGCACCGATACACGCGCTCCAGCGCACGCGATTGAACCCCTGAAACACGACCGTCGTGAACTTAGAGAGGGTCATCGTGGCGACGTACAGCGATCCGACGACCAGAAACGGTTGGATTGCTGGCTCGTTAATCATTCCCGCGATAAACCCACTTCCCAACACGAAGGTGGTACTGACGACGATGATCGACACCAGATTGTACTGAAGCGAGGTGGTGATGATGTGGGGGATCTGGGTGGGATCTTTGGCTTTGTACTCGGTGATGTAGCGGGCGGCCGATTTGGCAAAGCCGAGATAGCTAAACAACAGTCCGGTTCCGAGTACGGACAGCGAGAGGAACAACAGCCCGTACTCATCGGGCGACAGGAAGTAGTTCGCAAGCACGATAACGATGAGACCCTTGGATACCATGCGTGCTCCTTCGGCGACGAGCATGGCTTGTAGACCACGCATAACCTTTTGAGCAATCGTCACAGTCGATCTCACTCTCGGACAATGTGCTGTGGGTGGATAGTAATGGGTCCATTATCCTGCCGATCGATGTCTTGGAGATCGTCCGATCTAGCGTCCTCGGTCGTAGCGACGGAATAACGATGAGGAAGCGTTCGGAACGAGGGGGTAATGTACACGCCGTCCCAGTTGTGGCGGGGATTTCGACGAGGGGTACAGCAGCCGTCGTTTTTCGGGCAGGAGTTGAATCGGCTGTACAATCGCCGGTTGTATCGGCGAGAGTACAACACTGACGGGGTCGATGTGATGACCGAAGACTGGGACAACTTGATCATCCTCGATGCGTGTCGGTACGATCTCTTCTCTGCACAACAGGAGTGTTCGGGAACGCTCGAACGACGCGAATCGAGAGGGTCACACACGGTTGAGTTCCTGATGGGAAACTTCTCCGGTCGAACAATGACGGATACGGTGTACGTAACTGCTAGTCCTCAGCTTCATCGCTGGAACGATCGGATCGACGCGACCTTCCACGACGTCATCAACGTCTGGAAACACGACTGGGACGACACCCACAGAACGGTGCTGCCACGAACGATGACCGATTACGGGCGTCGTGTGGCAGCACAGTACCCGAACAAACGGCTCATCGTTCATTATATGCAGCCTCACTATCCGTTCATCGAAAGCCCCGAAATCAATGTCGGGAATCGACTTGACGGGACCGATAAGACGGACATCTGGGGACAACTCCGGAACGGAGACACGAACGTTTCGCCGTCCGAGATTTGGGAGGCCTACCGGGACAATCTCGATCGGGTGTTACCCGCCGTTCAAGAACTCGTTACGACGGTGTCAGGCCGCTCGGTGATAACGTCAGATCATGGCAACATGTTCGGTGAACGATCAAGGCCGATTCCGATCGCCGAGTGGGGACATCCCCCGGGAACGTACACCGAAGAGCTGGTTACGGTTCCGTGGCAGATCGTTTCGGCCTCCGAACGACGGGATATCCGGTCCGAACAGCCACGATCAAGTTCGAACCGGTTTACGCCGAACGCCGACCTCCGACCCGACGACAACGCTGTCACGATAGATCGGTTACAGGCGCTGGGATATCAGGAATAGGTGGCTTATAACAATAGTCCTCATCAAGCAACTTGGTTGACATCCGGATCCATGAGAGTCCTGCCTGCGTTTCGTGATCGAGTCGTACTGCATAGATCGCTATGACAGCAGCGACAGCACGGGGTGCTAGAACCCCTCCGAGACGGACTGAAACGAACCCTGAGCGGTGGTGGACGAAACCGTTGCTCACAGTCGGATTTCTTACGCTCACTGGTGCGATCCTTTCGGCGAAAACTGCTCCGGCTACTGGATACGAGCTGTCGTTGTACACGGCGACACCGATCCTGTTTTGGGTTGGTGTCGCCATTGCGCTCGGCGGAGCACTGCTTGTAGCGTTCGTATCGTCGGTTCGGTGGGTACGGTCGCTCGCGCTGGTGCTCGCTGCTACTGCTATGCTTTCGGTCTTGGGACTACCGTTCCTTCGGGACTACTACTTCCATGGAACGGCGGATCCGATGACCCACCTCGGTTTGGCGAAAGATCTCAACAGTGGACGGACGAGTCCGTTCGGAATAATGTATCCCGGAATCCACATACTCGCCGTGTTCATCAGTCGAGTCGTCGGCTACCCACTCCGACGGTCTGTGTTGTTCGTTACACTCCTGTTTGCGCTTGTGTACATCCTATTCGTTCCTTTGTGTGTACGGCTTCTCGTCTCCGGGCCGCGCACCACCACGATCGGCGTGTTTTCGGCGCTGTTGTTGTTACCAATCAACCACATTAGCACCCACTTTCGTGTGCATCCGTTCACCCTCACGACACTGTACTCCGCATTCATCGTCTTTCTTCTGTTGAAGGCGTTTCTCTCCGAGGGTCGGTACGACCGGCGGTCAAAGCGATCCAAACCGGTAGACACCGTGGCAGGGACGTTCGTCGTTCTCGCCGTGGTTCTCACGAGCGTCGTGTTGTTTCACCCCCAACAGGCGCTCAACGTTCTCATTCTGTTCGTAACCATCTGTGACATACAGTTGCTGTATCGGGTGTTCCGTTCCGATCATCCGATATCAGAACACCCTCGACTGTACGCCCCGACGCTGTTCTTCTTAGGTGTGTACGCACTATGGACCACTCGAACGTCGTGGTTCTATCGTTTGGCCGACAAACATCTGAGCAAGATTGCTGGCTACATTCAAGGCGAGACCGTCGCGGGAAAGCAGATTCAAGCACAAGGCGATTCGATCGCGGCCATCGGAGCCAGCATCCCGGAGTTGTTCGTGAAGCTCTTTTTGCTCAGTGCAGTGTATACGGCTATCACAGCCGTCATCGCCCTGCTGTCGGTCTCACACGCGTTCGACGACGAGACGACGGCTCCCCAGAGTACGCGGCTGTATCTCTCGTTGAGTCTCCTTCCGCTGCTCATGGTGTTTCTCGTATACTTCGTTGGGAGCATCTCGAAAATGCAGTTCAGACATCTGGGCTTTTTGATGTTGCTGGCGACGCTGTTGGGGGCCGTCGGGCTGTGTGTGGCGTTGAAGCGACTCCGTCACACCATATCCCTCCCTCGAAGTGGGCTCCTGTTTGCGGTCGGATTCGCGCTCATGCTCGTGCTGGCGATTGCGCCCCTCTACCAATCGCCGTACATCCATAAACAGAACGTACAGGTGACCGAAATGCAGATGGAGGGGTACGATCAAGCGTTCGAACACCAGACGAACGGCGTTCCGGTACTCGGCATTCGGATGGAGCCCACCCGATACGCCGACGCCACGCGTGGTGTGCAGTGGAGAAGCGAACGCGAACGGTTATACCGGCAGACTGTCCCGTTTAACACCTTATCACAGCTTCAGACGACGTTTAGGTCCCCTCGGTACGTCATCGTCACCCGGCTCGATCGGGAACGAGAGATAAACGCGTATCAACAGCTTAGGTTCTCCAAAGAGGAGTTCCAAGCGATCGAACGCCAGTCCGGGATCAATCGCGTCATGTCGAACGGAGAAGTACAGCTGTACTACGTAGTAGACAACTCAACCACGGATGATGAACCACCCTGAGCCGACACGAGGACTAGTCGATGAAACTGCAAGCCGTCGTTGACGGACGGGTGTACGCGTCCCGTGGACGCACCGTCCTCGGTGGACCACCCAGTCGGCTCGAACGGCTCGGCAGTCTTCCGAACCCGCTTTCCGGTGTTGCCGGGCTTCGGTACACGCTGATGACGACGTCGCCGTGGCGGTCGGCGATCGAGCGAGTCGTCGGTGCTTACCGGACGACGAACGTCTGGCCCATCACGGAGTCAGTGATGGTGGCAACCGTCCGGCGACAGCTGTTCGTCTCCCACGATGGCGGTCGAACGTGGCACCACACCCACCAACTGCCGCCCTCCTCAGGGATCGCTGGCGTCCTTCCCACGGCGGTGTGCGCCCACCAAGGGGCGATCTATCTCGGGGAATACCCACTCGACGATGATGTCACACCGCGCATCCGTCGTTCGATCGATGAGGGACGAACGTGGACGACGGTACTTGAGCTGCCCGAGGTGCGCCACGTTCACGCGATCTGTCCCGATCCGTATACGGGCGAGCTGTGGGTAACGACCGGCGACAGGGATCCGGAGTGTCACATCGGACGACTCCGGGAAGGACGGTTCGAGCCCATCGGCGGCGGCGATCAGCGATGGCGCGCGGTCGCACTCGTGTTCACCCCCTCGGCGATCCTCTGGGGAATGGACTGTGTATACACCGACCGAAACCGTATCTTCCGGCTCGACAGGACCGATCTCACGGAGCGACCCACGCGGTCGACGCTGGGTGTGGACGATCAATCCCGATCCCACACCGCGGCTCGCTCGACGACGAGCACCGACGAACACAGCGCCCACGACACCTGTCCGTCGCCCACCTCGGTCGGATCCGTTCCGAACTCGGTGTACTACGGTACGACGCTGACGATCGATGACACGCCGTGGGTCGTTTTCTCGACGGCCATCGAAACGGGTGGTGACAGCACTGCACCCGACCGTCGTCCCACTGATAGGACCCAACCGACTGCGGGACACGACACGGCCACGGTTGTTGCCGCCTCAGCGAAATCGGAGTACACCGATTGGTGTGAGTTGGCGCGATTTCGGACGCCCACACAGCCGATCGAATACGTCGATTCAGGCGGGCGGTTCCCGACTGCGAACACGTACGTTTTTCTTGGATCGGATCCCGATCACGGGGTGATCGTCAATCCGTGTAACACCGCGACTGATCACGGTCGACTCATCACCGTCTCTCCAGAAACGATCGTGGAGCTAGCTGGGGCTCAATCTAGATAGCCGAGATCTTCCAGCTGAGCCTCGATACTCCCGCTCAGTCGTCCTGTGTCTGCGGTATCAGCAGCCACTGCCGTGTCGAACTGCTCCGTTCGTTCGGCGAGCAACGATCGAAACCGATCAAGAACTGACGACTCCGGTTCCACGAGGGCTTCATCGATTCCTGTGCCACGGAGGAGATACTCCTGTTTTTTCCCTCTTGGCTCGACTCGGTCCTCGTCGATCTCCGAGCCGGGATGAGACTGGTGCCCGTTCCGGTCGTGGGTAGACTGAGACATGGCGGTGTGATCTTGCGTTGGCACTGACGTCACGTACTTGTGAGTGCCATCGGACAACATTCGCCAGTGGGTGATCTCCGAGGGATCGACATCTCGCCCTGTGTGGGGGACCACATCCTCGATCAGAGCCGTCGAAGGCGTGGCTGGTAACGACCGATCGAGCGTCCCTTCGAGAACGGTCTCGAAGAGCCGGTGGAGTTCGAACGGTCGCTCGATGCTCTTTGGTGTGGTTTGTCCCGGCTCTTTGATGAGCAACGGCACCATCGTGTTCACGTCTCGGACGTAGTGGGGAGGCGTCGCGTCCCGGTCGTACTCTCCGAGCGTCTTGCCGTGGTCAGCGCAGATGATGAGCAACGCATCCTCGTATATCCCGTGCTGTTCGAAAGTTGAAAGGAGGCGATCGACCATCCGATCGAGATAGCGCAAGCTAGCGTCGTAATACTCGAGGAGTCGTTCCCGCGTCTCCCAATCGAGACGGGCGCGGCCCATGATGTTCGTGAGCAGTTTGACGTTGAGCCGACGGGCTTCGATCGCCGACGGTCGGTTGAGATCGAGAGCATCGAACGCGTCTCGTGGCGGGTAGTACGGGCTGTGGGCTTCCATCAGATTGAGAAAGGTGAACGTGGGGGCCTCACGGTCAGCGGTGTGCGACAGCCACTCGGCGGCGCGCGAGACGAGTCGCTCGGTGAAAAACCGCCGCTTGAGCAGGACTAGCGGCTGTCGGCTCGCATGCCCGAGCGCCGTATGCAGTTTCGAATAGAGCTGTCCTCGTCGGCCGTGAATCGGATTGGCCGATCGGCTGACTTCCAGATCCCACTCGACGAACTCCTCGAAGCCACGATCTAACCCCGAGAGCTGTCCGACCCACGGATTGTTGGAGAACCCGGCGGTGTGATAGCCCCGTTCTGCGAGCCGCTCGGCGAGCGTCGGAACGTTCGCTGGAAGTCCAAACCCCTGATGAGTGAATCCACTCGTGACGCCGTGTTCTGAGGGATACAGTCCCGTGAACATCGAACAGTGTGATGGGAGTGTCCACGGTGCCGGAACGTACGCGTGCTCGAACACCGTCGCTTCGTCGGCTAGCGTATCGAGCGTCGGGGTTGTCGGCCGGTCGTGGCCGTAGGCCGATACACGATCTCGCCGCGCTGAATCGAGCACGAGGAACAGAACGTCAGGATCGGGCATACCCCAGAGCGTGTACCGTTCGTAGCTTTGTTATACAGCCTCTGTCCGGCGTAAGCGCTTGGTACTCGCCGCTCACGCTGGTAGTTCGGCGTAGATTTCCTGAAGGGTCTGCTGTGTCGTATCCCACGAGTACGTCTCGGAGACGAGCCGGCGATTTTCTCGGCCCATCGCCTCGGTACGCTCCGGATCTGCCACGAGCGTGGCAAGTGCATCCGACAGTTGGGTCGTGTTCTTCGGCTCGACCAACAGCCCGTTTTCCTCGTCGATGACTTCTGGAATGCTCCCGACAGTGGTAGAGACGACGGCATTACCGCCAGCCATTCCCTCTAGCAACGCGATCGGCAGCCCCTCAGCGTACGCCGGGAGCACGAATATCGTACCCGAATCGAGGAGCGTCCGCTTCTTGCGCTCGGAAACGTAGCCGAGATACTCGACGGCCTCGTGCTGGTCGGCGAGCGACTCGACCCGCTCTTTGAGCGGTCCGCTCCCAGCGATGCTAAACCGGACGTCCGTCCCGTTTTTCTCCGGATTTTCATCGAGGAGATCCTCGATGGCTCCAGCCAGCTCGAACACCCCTTTCCGTTCGACCAAGTTCGAGACGAACACCACGTGTTGAGTATCGGTCTCGAAGACGGGCGAATACTCCGATGGAGCGATCGCATTCGGGAGAACGCGGATCTTCTCTTCGGGAACGCACGTGGACAACACCTCCTGCCAGTATGGAGACAACACGATGATACGATCACACTCCCCGAACACGAATGCCTGTATCCGATTGATGAGCCACGAGTCGGTCGTCACGAACGAATCGAACGAGGAGCCGTGGACGTGTAACACGACCGGTCGATCCCAGACGATCGACGCGTACAGGACGTAAAACGCCGATCGATAGAACGAAAACCGGTGTGAGGTGTGGACGTGAATCACGTCCGGCGGTGCCCGAAACGGGAACCGAATCGCGGCCCACACCGACGCTATCACCGAGGTGAACAGCCACCATCCCCCCTCTCCTTTCGGATCAGACACCATGTCGTACACTGACGCCTCGACGGAGTCGAGATGACGATACTGTTGCTCGATGTACTGGTGGATACCACCACCACCGAGCGTTCCAACGATGAGTAGTCGATCCGAGGTCATCACTGCAGACCGTAAGCAGACATCACCTTTGTTATTCTGCTCCAACGATCCGATAGCGACCACAGCAGAACCCTCACAGTTGTGTCCGATGATCAAATGGTATATATACGTACGAATGTGTCTGAACAAAGTGAAACGGTGGATGAATTCCAAACCGTTTATGTGTGTGGTGGGAGTTACTATTCGGTGTTGTCTCTCTAGGGAATCATCCCAGAAACGATTATGAGAGCAGATACCAACACGGAGGCGACAATGGGGGATATGGATAAGAAGATGGGCCGAACGTCCCGCGAACCGGTACGATCCGGTGCATCGGAGTTCCTGTACGACTCTTCCAGACACGCCCTTGGAGTACGCGTTATCGAGGCGGTTGGCGACGTTGCAGGGGTCGATGAGACGGAGATCACGACCCCACTGAACGAAGTGATCGATCCAGAAGCGTTGAACGCCTTATTCAAGAACGGCGTTGGGGGAGAAGTACGGTTCACCTTTGACGGATACCGCATCACAGTAACGGTTTCGGAGGACGGCACCGGCCACATCTACGTCGAGTAGCTGATCGAATCGGCTACAGCGTGTTAGAGCGGCCAGAGCATCGTGTAGCGACAGAATCGTAATCAGTTTGGTGTCACGCCGACAGTGCTACGCGTCTGCAGGGGTATCGAAGTCGTGGAAGTGGTCTCCTTTTTCTTTCGTGAGAATGTTCAGCGCAGCGGCTGCGCCGTCACCGGCCGAGATAACCGCCTGCCACTCCTCGGCACGCACCATTGCTCCCGTCGCATACGCATTCTCGATACTCGTTTCCATCGAGATGGTGACGTCAACCGTTCCATCGTCTTCGAATTCACATCCTAACGTTTCGGCGAGATCACGATCCGCGCCGGTAGCGAGCACGACGTACTCGCTATCGTACTCATCCTCCTCGGTTACGACGGTAAAGCTCTCGTCAGTGTGTTTGACCTCCGTGACGTCCTCGCCTTGATGACGATCGACGTCGAATCCGTCGATCTGTTCTCTGGCATCGTCCATGAACGCACTGCCGTCGATGCTTTCGATCCCGAGATAGTTGAACAGATGCGCTTTGTGCATCCACGTCTCATCGGTGTCGAACACCGCCGTCGACAGTCCGTTTTTCGCCGTGAACAACGCTGCGCTCAATCCCGCGGGACCACCGCCGACCACTGTGACACGCGTCATACGCTAGTACGTACGGTTGCCGTCCATATAACTGTTCGATCGATGCTCCGCTCCATCAATTCTCTTGTCGGGGAGGACGGGGGGTGCTCCGTTCGGGGACGTGGGGGCGGGGATGGAGTTCCTCGACAGCAGCGGTGTCCCCACTCGCGCGTGCGAGAGACGTGAGTACCGATGAGAGATTGACCATATCCACCACGTACCGATCGCGCTTTCGTCGCCACTCAGTTTCGAGGTTCGGTCGGTTCAACAACCGTTCGGCAGTTTTGAGAACGGTGTCAAACGATTGGAGGTTGTACACGAGACCGTTCGACTCCAGTTCGAGGAAATTCCCCATATCGTCCGGTCCGACAAAGGAGTTCGACCGGATCGCAGGCGTTCCAAGCAGTGCTGCCTCGGTCACCATCGTCTGTGTGTCCGCAACGAGCAACGACGCCTCGGCAAGCGCGTCGTGTAACACCCCCGGATGATCGTCGAACGGCCGAGCGGGCAGCGAGTCAAGCGAGAGGGTTCCTCCTTCATCGGAGACGAACACTGTGGCGTGATCGGCGAGACGTTCGATGAGCGTCCGGCGTTGCTCGTCGGAAAACCCTCCCTGCCCCACATCGTGGTGGGAACCGAACGCGTTGAACCGAACGAGGACGTATCGGTCACTCGCGCCAAGACCGAGTCGCTCGCGGATGTCGGTAGATGGTTCATACACCTCGGGGTGGAGATACGCACTCTCTTTGAATCCCGCAAACACGTAGTGGTTCGTTCCCAGATCCTTCTGAAACGCCTGTGGAGTCACGATGGTTCGGGCAAACGGCATCGACACGGCGTGGTCTATCCCGGTCGGTTCCGAGTCAAGTACCAACACCGTCGGGGTTCTCGTGAGCGCGCCTGCGTGGGCCGCATAGGCGCCCATCCCGAAAATCACGTCGGGATCGAACGCGCGCGTGTGACTCACGATATGGAGGTAATGGTGAGGGAGCCGTCCGAGCAAGGACCATCGTGTCGTGTCACACCCACCGTACACGGTGTGATCGATGCCGTGCCAATCGAGCAGTGCGGTCGTACAGCCGTAATCCCGTGCCATGACTGAAACTGCGTGTCCCTCCGCCTGGAGCCGGCGCACGACGTGCTTATACAGATGGACGTGGGCTGGTGTGTTCGTGAAGAAAACGTATCGCATGGTCGGAATGCCCTGCCGAACGGCTTTGTTACTCTCTGCTTTCGAAACGGTTCGGGTGTGGACACCGTGAGCTTCGATGATTCGTCGACCGATACAGCCGACTGCCCGCTGGCTGTCCTCGTTCGGAATCAACGATCGGTGAACGCTAGCAGCGGAAGATGCTCGGTGGTCTTATAGAGATGCATCATCGAAAGCACGACGAACCCTAACAGAACACCGGCGAGTAGCTGCGCCGACGATAAACCGGCGAGCAGCGTGTTCGCCCCGAAGATCACTCCGCTTGCACTGGTGAGCAGGAGATAGTAATGTGCCCACACGTCCGCGTTATCTCCATCGAGATTCAGATACGGTTCGAACTGCTCGAACGTCGGTCCCAATGAGATGGTTCCTCGCGCCTTGTTGAACTCAACCACACCCGTATCGTCCATCTTCGGGAGGTGACACTGGTAGAGACCGACGTACACGCGCTTGCGCTCACGAGAGGTGAGCGCCGATTCCGTCGTATCGTTTTCGAGCGCGGCGATATGTTCGGCGAGCGCACCGATCGTCACCGGATTATCGCGTTCGATGAGATACTGAAGAGTACGTCGGCGACGTTGATTTTTCAACACCTCGAAGATCCGATCCGGACCGAGCGCCGGACCAACAGCATCATCACTCTCGGCACCATCGACGTCAACCTCCGTCGAGCCGTTGTCTTCGACCGACTGAGACTGCGTATCGTTCGGCGTCTTGGTGCTCATCGATACCACCCGTTGCACACATAGATTACCGATAGCGGTACGACTTTCAAACCACACATTCTTGCTGGTCGCATGTCTCTCAATACCCGGTGCTCGTGTGCCCCGACACTGTGAGTAGTGGGCAGCTACCGCGGCGCAATATATTAGGTTAGGAACTTACTTGTAATTAATTGTCGATTTAAATGATAGTCGCAATTGGATCCGGAAAAATAATTACTACCTACGAGAACACTCCTTCGGGTTTCATCGATAATTCGAAGAGGCCCGTACCAAACGTTGGTATGTCATAACGAAAACCCATCGTTGATTGCATTATTCGTCTCATTATCTGATAAAAATATCGTATGAATTAATAAAAAATGACAGGGTGCTGGAGACCGAACGGGTGTGTAGTGACATGGGAGTTGAGATCGAGCGTGTCGAGGAAACTGAAACGTGGAATCAGCTCGTCGAGCGGTCCCCACAGACGTGTCTCTTTCACCGGTATGAAGCACTGTCGATTCAGGCCGACCACACCGATGCAGACGTTCACCCGTTAGTAGGATACATCGGAGAAGAGCCAGTGGGGTTGTTCCCGTTGTTCGAACTTTCGCGGGGACCGGTTCGGTTGCTGTTTTCGCCGCCACCGGAGCTTCGGGTCTCCTATCTCGGTCCTGCGTTGTTGAACGGGAACGGGCTGAAACAGAGAAAGCGAGAACGCCGTCAACACGAGTTCGTCGAAGGGTGTTTCGAGTGGGCCGGATCGACGTTCAACCCTCGGTATGGACATCTCCGTATCCACAGCTGTTATAAGGACATCCGTCCGTTCCTCTGGAACGACTGTGAGGTGACGCCGTCGTACACGTACCTCGTGGATCTCACGCAGGGAACGGAGGATCTGTTGATGTCGTTCAGCCGGGACGCCCGGAGCAACATTCGTGACACAGAGCAAGCGTCGTACACGATCGAAGAAGGCGGTCGGACTGCGATCTACGACATCATCGAACAGGTGGACCGGCGGTATGCGCGTCAAGGCATCAGCTACCACGTTACGCCCGCCTTCGTGACAGAACTGGCGACCAGTCTTCCGGCGGGTGCAGTGCGCCCGTACACGCTTCAGATCGACGGCGAGTTCATCGGCGGACTGATCGCGCTGGACGATGGTGAGACTGTATACCGATGGCAGGGAGGTGTTCGCTCCGATACATCTACCGACGTGCCCGTCAACGATCTGCTCGACTGGCACGTCATGACCGAAGCGATCGATCGGAACCGAACTGCCTACGACCTCGTCGGCGCGGACAACCCCCGGATCAACCGGTATAAGGCGAAGTTCAACCCGGAGCTCGTTCCGTTTTACAACGTCGAACACGGGTCCACAGCGATCACGACGCTCGCACGTGCGTACCAGTGGATACGGAGGATGGCGTGAGCCGAATCAGCTGTACATCGATGCACGCTACAGCGATGTCATTGACGACCGAAAATCGGACAGTGCAGTGAGATACTCCGAAATGGCATACGCCATCCACGCTTGACACCACCGCATGAGCGTGATTCTGGTGGTGTACAGTCGGTGTTTCCGGTAGTAGAACTGTCCGTTTCCAGCGTACAGCTGATCGAGCGCCCACGCGAGGATGCGCCGGGCGAAGTCGAGCTCACCGGCGTATGTGAACACGAGGATCCCTTGTGCGCTCGCGTGGATATCGCGTGGATACGTTTTGTTCTCGTCCCAATTCGGTGCTCCGGAGGAATCAAACAACGTCTCTCGATAGAACGAGAGCGCTCGGTCGATCGTCTCGTCGTACCGGTCCGAACCAGTCACGTCTCGATACCGGAGCAGCGACTCGATGATGAACCCGTTGTGGTGATTGTCCATCGAAAGATGCGATGACGACGATGGCTCCCGGTAGGTCCATCCCCCGATATCGGTTTGGAGATTCACGATGTGATCGAATATCTCTTGTGCCCGTTGGCGATGGGACTCCTTTTCGAAGTACGCATACAGGTCGATGAGCATCCGAGCGCCGATCGCACCGGCGTTGATGGTGTAGACATCAGTCGAATGATTTAGATGATAGTTGATGATTGCGCCGTCGTCGACAGTGCGGTAGTCGAGATCGTCCACGAGAAACTCCTCTGCCGTTCGTGCGATAGAAGCATACATCGGATCGAGCTCCGTGGCTGAGAGCAACGACTTGACGGCAAAGGACGTCGAGACGATGTCCGGGTCGTTCGGAAGCCCTTTGCTGTTGATGTGTTGGATCTTGTGGTTGTGTCCGCCACAGAAACCGCTGTATCCGACGCTTCGGTTCGCAATGAGCCACTCGTTGAGCTGATACGCTTCTCGTGTGTAATTGACCGGCTCGTTCGTGTCGTCAGTCGTGCCGTTTTTGGCGATGGATTCCATGTCGATCTTGCTTGCCGACTCTCCATCAATCTCGCCGAGGAGTCCAGCAGTGTTCAGATTCGCCATCGCAAACAGCGCCGTTCCTTTGTAGTTTCGCCGTTGCTCGACGAGTAACAACGGCCGGAGGTTGATCGGTGGCCGTTTGGCCAACTCCTGAACGAAAATGTTGAGCCATCTGTTGTCTACTGGGAGCATCCGGAGCAGTCGGCTACTCATTCCGTCTCCGTAGTCCCATCCTCTATACCCCCGCTTGCGAGCATACGCCAGCGTTTTGCGCAGAACTTCGATGAGGCGTTGCTCGTCGTTCGATACGGACGTTTCTGTCGTCTGAGCCGGGATGCGTTGTGTCATGTTCTCGGATGTGTTCCGGTCGTGTCTGATGTCGCTGGGAGTCGCGTCGTGTTCGGCTGGTCGTTCTCGTGGGCTAGTCGGTGCAGTCTCATCGGCTAGCGAAGTCGTATGCTCCTTTGGCGAGTTTCATCTCCGGACCGACGGATTCGACGACGTAGTACGGCACCAGATCGCCGCTGAATTTCCCTTTGTACTCACAGAGCCGCTCCGTGTTCGCACCGACGAGATCATAGCGCGTCACCGATTCGAGCTGTGGCTCCGTGACGATGTCCTCGATGACCCGTCTGTGGAGGAGGCTGTTGACGCTCACGCCGTCGTACGTCGTCATGATTCCTCCCAACCAGAAGTAGGCGGTGTCATCGGAGTAGAGGACGATAATACCGCTGCTGAACGATCCGTCCGGTTCTCGTGCAACGTACACCCGATGGTGTTCAGGCAACGCTTCGAGGAGATCGCGTACGAATTCCCACTTGATCGGCGGCTGCATCCCTTGCTCCTCGAAGTGGGTCCCCACCGAATCCCAAATGCGTTTGGCCGCTCCCCGTCCCTCGACGCCGACGGTGACGTCGATCTCTTCGCCACGACGCATCTCGTTTCGGAGACTTCTGCTGAACGGATCCATCACCGTGTCGTCGGTCACGTTCTCAAGGTCGAGGATGTAGGTGAACTCGGGAGTCACCTTGAGCTGGTTCCACTGAAACGGCCGTGGATCAGCGTACGCCCGCGGACAGATCACACGGAACAACGTCAATCTCGCATCGACGGAGAGATCATCGAGGATCTCAGCCGTGAAACCGTAGTTGACCGTCTCTTTCTTTCTCTGTTTCGGACTGTTCGATAACAACAACGGTCCGAGCCGCGGAATTCCCATCGAGGGGGGCGGCGACGTCACGATGCGACCAACCGCTTTGTGATCGACGAACACCGGCAACAACGCGACCGGTTGATCTCCCTTGAAGCCACCATACAACTGTAGCTCCCCCTCGGTGTGGTCGTCGACGGCTTCGAGCGCCGGTGCTGTGTGGAACACTTCGGTTCCCGAGTCGGGCAGCACGTCGGTCCATTCCGAGAGAGAAAGGTTGCGCGTTTCGATCGAGTTCGTGCTCATCGGCATTCCTCCCTTGACTGTGAACGGATAGGATACGCACCTCTCCGTGTCTTTTCGTTCATTCTCACGATCCGCCGTGTAGCGCTGATTTCGATCATTGCGTATCACTCATCGTTTCTGTTCCGATATCTCACTGCTCGTAGCGTGTGCGGTGCGATTCACGAGGTGTGGGTAGAGTTCCCCGGGCGGACCGATCCACGCGTTCAGTTCGCGTGCCCGTTCGATGATAAACCGGTACAGATCGGTGTAGCCGGGGAATTCTCGATCACTGAAATATCGAGGATGCCAAAGAACGGTCATGACCGCTCCGTTCTCGCGGGCTTCAGCGAGCAGCCGCTCACATACCGTTCGTGCCTTTTCGGCGTGTTCTTCGGGATCGGGAAGTGTAGACTCCATTACGGTCAGGGGAAAGACGATGAATTCGTCATTGAACGGCCGTTTGACCCCATATCCGTTGGTAAACCCATACTCGGTGCTTGATCCGAGGCTGGCGTCGTACCCCAGTCCCATCTCGGTGTGATAGCGCCACGTCTTCACTCCGTCGAGGTTGAGGTAATGTTGACGACCACCGAGGATCGTTTCCCCGAGGATCGATTCGAGTACTGTCTTTTCGTAGGTGAGTCGAAACCGATCGCGGTAGGATTGGTAGGAACCGTGTAGCCCGATCTCCCAGCCGTCAGCGTTGAGCGTCCGAATGATCGATGCGATTTCCGGGTTCGTGATGTCGTATCGACCCAACTGTTGGATCCAATCATCAGACTGTGCCCACGCTCGTACTGGTTTCTCGTGGAACAGATCTGGTTCGTTCAGGAAATAAAACGCCGATCTGACCCCTAAGCTATTTTCGAGAGACATGATCGTCTCGAACTGCCAGTAGGGGTTCTGTCCCGGCAGCATCGATACCAAGTGAGATGGATCGGCATCGGCCACCGTGTAGTACAGCGACTGGGGCCACGACTTGTACGGCCGATCGACGTCGTGGGTGAGACACAGCGCAAACGAGCTGTCGTCGATACTATCATCGCCTACAGCCATCGTCACATCATGCATTGGCAATCACCTCGGCAACGCGCGGGGCCGCCTGCCCGTTCCCATACAGCTGTGGTTTCGTCGCCGGCGAGTCGATCCGGGCGAGTGCGCGGCTGATACGGGAGCCATCGGCTCCGACGAGCGTGTTCCAGCCACAGTCGATCGTCTGGACCCACTCGGTTTCGTCGCGCATCGTAACACACGGCGTGTCCAGATAAAACGCCTCGCGCTGGACGCCACCGGAATCGGTTGCGACCAGCCCAGCACCGTCGAGTAGATGGACGAAATCGAGGTAGCCAACCGGATCGATGATTGTGAGCTGCTCGTTTGCGGTCTCGAACAGTCCGTACTCGTGGAGTGCTCGCTCCGTACGCGGGTGGATCGGTACGACGACCGGCATGTCGACGCTCGACAGCCCGTCGACGATCCCGCCGAGCCGATCACGGTCGTCCGTGTTGGCCGCTCGGTGAATCGTCGCAAGAACGTACTCCGTCGAGTCGATCCCGAGATCCGAACGGAGGGTCGATATCTCGTTTGCTCGTTTGCGGACGTACAACAGCGCATCGTACATCACATCGCCGGTCTCGTGAACCTCACCGTCGACGCCCTCAGTACGGAGCGTCTCCACCGCCCGTTCGGTCGGCGCGATCAACACGTCAGCTAGGTGGTCGGTTGCGATCCGGTTGTGTTCTTCGGGCATCGCTCGGTTCCCGCTGCGGAGCCCGGCCTCGATGTGAACCAGCGAGGCCGACCGCTTTGCGGCGACCAGCGCACCGGCGAGCGTCGAGTTGGTATCACCGTAGACGAGCACCACGTCGGGTGATTCTGCATCCATCACTCTGTCCAGTTCGATCATCATGCGTCCGGTTTGATCGGCGTGGCTCCCCGATCCGACACCGAGGTTGTATGCGGGTTCTGGAATGTCGAGTTCCTCGAAGAACACGCCCGAGAGCATCGTGTCGTAGTGTTGCCCGGTATGGACCACGACCTCCTCGTGGACACCGCTGAGCGCTTTCGAAACCGGAAACGCCTTGATGAACTGCGGGCGAGCGCCGACGACTGAAAGGACGCGCTTACTCATCTTCCTCGATGGTTATCGTTCCGTCGTTCGCGTAGCGATCTTCGATCATCGTAAACACGATCAACAGTCCGCTGAGCGCTGTGCCGAGCCAGGCGACCCACGATGGTGTTCGCTTTCGCGTGCGCAACCGAGCGGTGATTACGAGACCGGCAAGCAGGCTCACCGATTCGGACGCTGACGGAGAGAGCAGCCAGTTTCGCCGTAATTCGGCGCGGAGCCGCCAGAGAAACCGGCCCAACAGGAGCCACGACATCCGGGGAACGAACGCGGTGTAGTGGATACCGCTTTCCTCCTCGCCGTACACCGCTGGCATTGCGACGTCAGCAATAGTCACTCCCTCGGCACTCAGTCGGATGAGCACGTCGTTTCGAAAGCCGTACCGGTCGTGGAGCTGTGACAGCGGAATGCGATCTAGCGTCGTTGTGTCGATGGCGTTGTAGCCGTTTTGGGGATCGCGCATGCGCCAGTAGCCGCTTGCGATCCGGGTGAGGATCGTCAACAGGACGTTTCCCAGCAGACGAAACCACGACATTGACGCCATATGCGACCGTTTCGCCAGCCTGTTTCCTTTCGCGTAGCTGGCACGTCCCTCGACGATGGGATCGAGCAGCCGATCGAGTTGATCGGGATCCATCTGTCCATCGCCGTCCATCACGGCGACGATGTCCACGCCGCTGTCCAGCGCTTCTCGAAAGCCGGATTTGATCGCACCTCCGACACCACGGTTTTGCTCGTGGCGAATGGGTACGATACGGCTTTCGGGACGATGACCGCCATCAGGCACCGGAAACGAGGGGATATCCGTCGGTGCCACCGCCACGTGCTCGGTGATCTCCGCCCATGTGTTGTCGGTCGAACAGTCGTCGACAGCGTACACTTCGTCGACAAAGGAGGGGATGCTGTCGATGACATCACCAACCAATTCCTCCTCGTTGTAAGCGGTGATTACGACGCCGACCGTGTGATCGCGGTACATGTTACATTCCTCCAGTGAAATCGGAGCTGCTCGTATCGATCGGCCGTTGGAGACCAGCATCGCTGGTCATCCCTGCATCGGGATCGGTTGCGAGCGCATCAATCTGGCGAACCATTTCTACGGCTCGTAATCCATCGACGCCCGTGACGGCCGGCTGGGATCGGTCAGCGACCGAGTCGAGAAACGACGACAGCTCCGCTTTGAGCGGCTCGCCGTTCTCGACGGTCGGCCGTTCGGTGATGCTTTCGTGGCGGTAGCGAACGCCGTTGGCGGATTGAACGTACTCCGGTAATGAGTGGCGGTGGATCCGAACCGACTGCTCGATGTAGTCTACGATCACGAGACAGTCTTTCGCCGTGA
This sequence comes from Halocatena salina, assembly GCF_023115355.1. Lineage (NCBI taxonomy): Archaea > Methanobacteriati > Methanobacteriota > Halobacteria > Halobacteriales > Natronomonadaceae > Halocatena > Halocatena salina. The sequence goes on along the minus strand of NZ_CP096019.1, from coordinate 35,349 downwards.
TCCAACACTCACGCACCTTCTGTTGGGTAAGGCGGCTCGCCGTCACTGTACCGACGATTCCATCATCGAACTGCAACGTTGTGGTGACGTGGCGGTTGTCGTGACACCCGACGGCGCTGATCGACGACGGCTCACTTCTGAGCAGCGCGAGTAGAATGTCAATGTCGTGGATCATCAGATCGTACGCGACGCTTCGGTCGGTCTCCCGATCGATCGGGGGACCTAGCCGACGCGCGTCGATCGCTATCACGTCGAGATCGACGAGAATGTCCATGAGCGTCTGGATCGCAGGGTTGAACCGCTCGATGTGACCGATCTGTAACACCACGTCCTGTTCGTGGGCGCGCTCGATGAGATCCCGGCCGACCGCTGGCTCGCGGACGAACGGCTTTTCGATGAGGACGTCGACCCCTGCATCGATCGCCTCACGGGCAATCTCGGCGTGGGCGTGCGTCGGAACAGCGATCGAAACCGCCGCAGCCCGGTCGATCACGCGAGAGTGATCAAGAACGCGTGTGCTGTGTTCCGTTGCAACCGACTGTGCTCGCGTTTCGTCCTCGTCAGCGACACCGACGAGATCAGCACGCGGTAACTCTGAATAAGCGCGTGCGTGATGACTCCCCATCGTACCGACGCCGATCACACCAACTGGAATCTGCTCAGGCATGGTTTGTCGTTTTGGAGCGGATGTCATGGGAATCAGTTATCGCGCCCACTGCCTGCGAGACAGGATACACTGCACAGCCCGACCACACTCTGTTCGGACTTGAGACGGAACCACCCGGGACCTGTGTGCAGGTTCGAAGCAGCGCCATACGACAGAGGCCACACCAGTTCATCGCTTTGTTATTCTCAGGTTTCACCGAGTAATAACGAATTTCTGAAAATGGTGTTGGGGTATTACGTTTCCCATGTCTCCCAGTGATTAACGATCGAAAGCGACTCTCACCCGGTTTCAGGCCGGGATCACGCTCGTGATATCGGAGAGATTAACACCGGCTTACGTCCCGTAGGCCGAGTGTAACAAAGGACGTAACCGGCGAACTTCTCGTCTCGGTGGCGACAACCACAAGCCCGACGGATAATGATATGTCAAAAGACCAAGATAAGGAGGATTCAGAGCCGTTGTCACAGGATCTCGTTTTCGATCTACTGAGTAGCCCCCGACGTCGGTTCGTATTGCATTATCTTCGGTCTGAATCGGATACGATCGCGCTGACAGCACTCGCCGATGAAGTTGCTGCGTGGGAGTACGAAACTCCTGTCGAGGAACTGAGCGACCAGGAACGAAAACGAGCGTACGTGTCGTTGTACCAAACCCACATTCCGAAGTTAGCCGACGCCGGCATCGTGGAGTACGACACGGACAGCGGCGAAGTCGCCTTGGCACCAGCAGCCAGTGTTATCGACGCATATCTTCCGAACGGAGACGGCCCGGAGATCGCCTGGGAATTCGTGTATCCTCTGTTGACGGTCGTCTGCATCGTGCTTTTCGTGATCGGTCTGATCGACATCGGTCCGGTCGGTTCGTTTTCAGTGACGGTAGCGGGGGTGCTCACACTGTTTCTTTTCGGCATTGTATCGCTCATCCATCTCGTTTTGCTGAGATACGACAACCGACGACTTCCGATCGACGTGACCGACAATGAGTGAGACTACCCACCTGGTACCGATTTCGATGGGGGTGGCGACAGCGTCCCCATCTCGACCGGTGACCACATCAGCACTGACGATCGAACGCGCGTGCCCTCACGGCGCAGTACGAGACCAACAAGTGTTAGAAATGAGAACGAACGCCATACTGAAGGGGTGTACTGTCCATGGCTGAATCGAGTAATGAAACGCGGGACCTGCAGACGCTGTTGATCGGTATCGATGCAGGATGTCGCTCAGTACTCGAACCGCTGTTCGATCAAAACCAGCTACCGAATCTACAGCGGTTGTTTGGGGGGGCCAGCGGTGCACTCGAATCGCAGATTCCGCCATGGACGGCGAGCGCGTGGCCCTCCCTGTACACCGGAACGAATCCAGGAAAACACGGTGTGTTCGATTTTCTCGCCTTCGAGGGCTATGAGTGGAGTGTCGTTAATGCGACACACGTTCGTCGACGATCGTTGTGGGAGTATCTCGATAACTACGGCTACCGAAGTGTTGTCGTCAACGTTCCCATTACTCATCCGCCACGACCGTTCGATGGGGCACTGGTGCCCGGCTACACCGCCCCCGAGTCGCCCGAGTGTCACCCCCCCGGACTGTTTGCGGAGATCGAGGACGCTATCGGTGAGTACCACGTGTACGGAACGGTCGAATCAGCAACCGAGTGTGTCCGGATGCGAGGTGATGCGTTCCGGTATCTCGTCGATCGTTTCGAACCCGACTTCGGCTTCGTGGAGTTCCAGTGGACTGACGCCATCTGCCACAAGCGACCGGGCGACTGGGGAGAACTAGAACGGGTGTACGGTGCGGTCGATCGACAGATCGGAGAGATACTCGACTTTTGTTCTCCACGAAACGTCATCGTTGTGAGCGACCACGGGATGGGTCCGTACAACGGACGGACGTTTCTGGTCAACGAATATCTCGACCAACAGGGGTACGTCCAAACGACCAACGGCGGCGACGGGATGCCGTCGTGGTCCGCCGTTCGTGACCAACAGCTCAAACGAGGTGTCCACGCCACACGATACGATGCGAGTCTCATCGAGCGGCTGACGGCGGGAGCAGCGCGGTTCGGTATGACGAGCCAGCGCATCGAATCAATCCTCTCGCTGGTAGGTCTCAAAGAGTTCGTGCTCCGGCACGTTCCGACGACGGCGATCAGTACTGCGGCCCAACAGGTCGATTTCCCTCGATCACGGGCGTACATGCGGTCCCGGACCGAGCTGGGCGTTCGAATCAATCTTCAGGGACGCGAGCCGGGAGGGATCGTTCCTCCCGGAAAGTACGAATCGGTCCGATCCGATCTCATCGACCGCCTGCAAGCGGTCGAAACACCGACCGGCGATCCAGTGTTCGAGTCGGTCGTGCGTCGGGAACAGCAGTTCAGTGGACCGTTCTCAGATCAAGCACCGGATATCATAACGATACCGGCGGATTTCGATCAGTTCCTCTCGACACAGATCGGTACTCAGCAGTTCAGCGAGCCGAACGAGCCGTGGAATCACAAACGCGATGGGATCGTTGCCGCACACGGGGAGTCGATCGACGAGACGGCGTCGCTCACGAACGCACACCTGTTCGACGTCACACCAACCGTACTCGCTACGTTCGACGTGCCAGCTGACGTGGCCATGGACGGCCGGGTACTCCCGATCGTCGATTCGGCCGGCGACCGAGAGTACCCACCGTTCGAACTAGAACGCCGGAAGGTAACCACGAACAGATCGATCGAAGACCGCCTCGCAGATCTCGGATACATCGAGTGATCTCGGTCGCTAGTTCCGACAGTACCGGGGAGGGAGCCGAACGACGCCGACACCCGGACGGCCATCGAACCACCACACGACGGCGGTCGACAGTAACAAACCGAGTTCGGCACCCAAATACGCCCGCCCTGCCGGAGTCATGAAAAACCTGCCAGTTCGCTCTACGAGATCGGTGACCTTCGAGAGGACGCCGAGCGTCCCTCCGGCATCGACCGACACGAACGGCCACCAGAGAAACTCGGTCCACGGTCCATTTCCATACACAAGCGGATAGAGCACATCTCCGGGCAGGTGAAGGAGATACCCGATCACGAACGCGATCCCGAGCTGTGGGACGTCACGGTGGTTCGAAATCACGAGTACGAGTGCGGAAAACACTCCGGCAACGAACACCGAATGGGCGAATGAATTGCCGGAGGGCAACAGCCCGAACTGCCACGCGAGTGGTTTGTCCACTAGATCCGGAAACTGTGTGCCGAACGCGAGCGCGATCGTTCCCCACCCATCAGGAGGTGCACCGGTTCGTGTACGACAGTACAATGAGTAACACAGATACCCGACAGCGAGATGCTCCCACGGCCACATGGCTGGTTATCGTCCCCTCATATCGCGTGTTGTGGTTTGCTGTGATGGAGGCTGTCCCGGACTGAGCCAGAAGTACACTGTTCGGTACGCGTTGGCTACGGTCGGTGTCGACGGCGGATCGCCTCTGTAGACGAGATACCGCACCCGGAGGTTCGATCGTTGGGTCGATGGAGCGATGGTGTGGTTCAGGTAATCCGTTTCACCCGGTCCGACCGTTGTTTGTAACCGCCGTAACTCTTCTGAGGTAGAGGCATTCGTCCGTTGCCCATCGTGTTCGACGTGTTCGATCATGACAACTATCGTGTACGTTATCGTCCGTCCCTCTTGGTTAGTAACTGAGAGGGTCAGTTGATCGCCAGCTGTCACTGCCGTCGAATTCGTCAAGAACGTGAGTTCACCGCCGGATTGAGTGAGGACCGACACCCCGGTGTACGTTTCCGATCCATAGGGCATCAACACCCCATAGCCGAGCGCTACCACAGCTGCGACGACCGACAGCACTAACAGAAGGTTCATCGCCGTGCCGAGCACCCCCTTGGTGACACTGCCGGACCACAGCTCCGAGAGCCAGCGATCGACCGGAAGACGATAGCGCTGATTGCGGGGTAGTCGGATGCGTCGGTACGCACCGTAGATCATCCCCAGCCCGATCTCGGCGGACAGCACACCCATCAACACCTGAGCGCCGAATCCCACGGGCGATAGCACCCACAAGACGACACCGATCGATGGAAGCAACGCGAGACTCACCCCAAAGGAGAGGGCCACACGTTCAATACCGTCGATCCCCGAGGAGAACATATCGAGCGCGCCGTATCTGGTCCGAAACTGGCGTGCGGGGAACAACACCGACACGAGGGCGTATCCCGGGAAGAAAAACAACAACGGCAACCCGACCACGGCACGAGCCGGTAGTGGAATCGAAAGTACGACGAAGTTTGCGGCTGTAACAAAGCCGAGGACTGCAATGACTTCGCCGAGTAGTAACCCGATTTGCAACCGATGGCTCCACGAATCCGTCGTGTCAGTCATCGCTGCCCCGCGACGGTTCGGCCGTGCTTTGACATGGCCCGTTGTCTCGTCGTTGCCGGTTGCTGTCCAGTTCGGGCCACAGCCAACGATCGGCAGTGAACATTCCCGTGTGTCTTTTCACCCTGCGTCCACGCATTGTTATACATATATTACTCCGCGAGTGCAAGCCAGACTGACCCGTGGATCGAATCAGAAGTAATCGGATGATAGATCACACACCGAACGGCGAAAACCGACTTGGATCGTGGTAATTGATGCGAAACAGAACAGATACCGGTTTGATACGGTGGTGCAGACCATATCTTACCGACAGTGCCGATGTCCGGCGGGAAATCAGCCATAGAGATACACCGACAAATGCGGTATGTGGTATATTACTAAACCCGTCTTCGGGCAATACGGAACGCTGTAAGGACGACTGTGACACCATGGAGGGTATCCAATGACACAAAACTGGGACGAAGTGAGCTTCGTTATCAGCTCTAACTACCGAGTCGCTGTGCTCCAACGACTCGCCGTCGGTCCTGCGACTCCATCGCAGATCGCCGACGATGCCGAGATATCGATATCACACGTCTCGCGCGCGCTGGGTCGGCTTCGGGAACGATCGCTGGTAGAACTGCTTGTGTCCGAAGATCGCAGAAAAGGACGCGTCTACGGCATCACAGAGCATGGCACCGAGATCTGGGAGACGATTGAAGCCGAAAACCTCGTTTGAGTCGATCGCCGCCAAATCGGCTCGATCGGAACTGCGAGGAGACGTACCGATAGGTTCCCCTCTGCCAACGATATCCTACTCGGAACTGGTCGACATCCGATCCGAAAAAAAGACAGTAACCCGTCGTTAGTCGTCGGAAGCTGTTTCTACTGGGTCGGTCTCCGTCTGAGAGCTATCGTCACTGCCTGCGCCTGATTCGGGCAGTAACAGTTCTGGTGTTCGTTCGTGCATACTAGCATTCGCAAACGAGATGATGCGCTCCCAGTCACTTTCAGTCAGCCACTCGGACATCACAGCCGAATACGTTCTTACTCAGGAAAGTTATTAGCTCCTTACACAGTTGAGAGCCGTCAAAATCGCCGATTTCGATATCACCCGAATCCGGCTGTGCGGTCGCTTATGATGAGACCACGAGTAGCGGTCGGTCAGCGTTACGGCTTGGCTAGCTCCCGAATGATGCGACGAACGTGACCGAGCGAGTACGAAACGTCGTGTTCACGCTTGATGTGTTCTTGGAGGAGCTCCGGCGTCCACATCGACTGTTCGTACCCGAAATCGGTCGGCGGCGTGTCGAGAGCGTCGCGCACCGACGCCTGTTCTGCCTCATCGAGTTTCGGCGGTCGTCCCGGCCGCGAATCGTCCTCGATCGCGGATTCGATCGATCGGGACTCGAACCGATCGAGCCACGAGTACACTGTCGAACGCGACAGGCCGTACCGCGCGCTCAACGTATCGACCGAAACACCGTCCTTATACGCCAACGCGATCATGAGACGCTTTGTGGCCTTCGCACTGTCGGCCTCATCTAAGGCCGCCAACAAGCGATCAACCGTAATGTCTGCGAGCTTGTCCATAGAGCGGCTACTATCTATAAGTAAAAAAATCTAAGTATTTCGCGGTATGATGTATCTCGATCGAAACGGAATGGTAGCGAGGTGTGTCATTCCGTACGTCGTGGTTACGACCGAACGACTCACCGTCATCCGAGTGAACCCACTATCAGTTGTCGTACTGCGCCACATGTCGACAGCGATCTGTCATCGGCACCGATTTCTCTTGCTAACATGTAATACTTTCCGGTGGCATTATTGATCTACATCCCGTATGTTATCGCATGAACCTCCCATCACCGATGACGATCCAAGGGATGTACGACTACCTCATCCTGTTCATCCTCTTGTTTGCCATCGTTTGTGGGATATACATCGTTGCAGTGTACGTCGGGATCGCTCCAGGTCTCTAACGATAGGTGAAAGCGTCCGTCTTGAGCCCGCAGTGGTGCACTGGAGAACACGATCCCGAGATCGCCTGGTCGAATGAGCGCGAAGAATAAATGCTTGTCGAGTTTCTTTCCAGTGTTCGGTCATCAGGAACCTCTCGTGCTGATATAGGATTCAAAATTAAGAAGTTGGTATTTACATGCGAAAATATGGTGCATATGACTGTAACGAGTAGCGTTGTACCCGGAGATGAGTCAAGAGACGTGCGCGGCGGACACTCCTGACGACCAAAACAGGGCTTTCGTGATCTCGATGAATGTCTCATGGTCCACCGATCCGATCGGAAGCTCTCTCCACCTGATGACGTGCTCGTAAATATCACAGTCATCCATTACAACAGTACTATTGTTCGTACATCGATCGTTCGATCATCGAAATCGACATAGAAGTGCGAATATTTTTGTCCGCCTTAGTCACTTGATTGGTGTTTCGTGGAGAGAGTCATCCGTGTCGATGTCGGCTGCTTCTATCACATAGGTTGCTAGAGCAGAGGGATGTTTTCTTAACGGGTGGGTCCGTGTGTCGAAATATGGTCGAAATTTCGGACGCGCTTCGCACCGTATTCACCGGAACGATCGAACGACGCGGCGAGAACTACGTCGTCGAGGTACCGGTGGAAGAGGTTTCACACGGGACGATCAGGGAGGGCAGCGTTTATCGGGTCGCGCTGTTGAACACGCCGGAGGAACGGGGACAACGACGACCGGAGTCCGTCGATTCGACACCGCCGGTGTCGGAGGGTGATCAACGAACAGTCACGGTCGAAGCCGTGGGTCGAGAAGGCGACGGGATCGCCAAGGTCGAGCGGGGGTACGTCATCATCGTGCCCGGTGGCGAACCCGGCGAGGAGATCGAGATCGAGATCGAACGTGTTACTCCATCTGTCGCATTCGCAAACATCATTAGTAATGGAATTACGTCAGAGACGACATCGGATGAGACGCCGTCGGCGTAGACGGAGATGAGACCGCCGTCTCGTAGCGACCGGTCACGATAGGATTCTGATCGTTGTGGTCACCGTTCTCTGCAACCCTTATATTGCTGGATGACAGATCGATAGCCTATGAAACGCCGAGACACGCTCGACTCGCTGCTCACCGACCGCTCACTTGAAGCCGTTTGGCTCGCACGCCCAAGTGCTTTTAGCTGGCTCACTGGGAGTACCAACACCATCGTAGACACCGATCCTGTCGGGATCGCTGCGGCCGGTTACGACGGAGATTCGGTGGAAATCGTTACCGCTAACAACGAAGCTGACCGCATCCGGGAGGAGCTACCCGAAACGACGGTTCGCTCGTATGAGTGGCACGAATCGACGCTCGCAGAGGCGGTCGCAGAACAGTCCTCGACGCCCGCAGCTGCCGATTTCGATGTCCCCGGGTTTGATTCCGTCGAGATTTCCCCGTATCGACAGCCGCTCACCGACGCCGACATCGAACAGTACCGGGAGCTCGGAGCGGAAACCGCGGCGGTAGTCGAGGAGGTGTGCCGATCGTTGACCCCGAACACGTCCGAGCGGGCGGTGACGGCACGGTTGAGGCGCGCGTTCGAAGAACGAGGGATCGACGTCCCCGTCGCGCTCGTCGGCGGAGCGGAGCGGGTCCAGCGCCACCGGCATTTCACACCGACAGAGGCAGCTGTGGGCGCGTACGCTATCGTGACCCTGTGCACTGTTCGCGCCGGACTCTGTATCTCGATCACCCGAACGGTCGCGTTCGATCCACCCACGTGGCTCTCGGAACGCCACCACGCGGCCGCGCGGGTCCACGCTACGGCGTTGGCCGCGACCCGCGACGTCGGAACCCGGGGTGGGACTGCGAGCGACGTGTTCGAGGCCATCCAAGACGCCTACGCAGCTGTCGGCTACCCTGACGAATGGCGACTCCATCATCAGGGAGGGGCAGGGGGCTACGCCACGCGTGAATGGATCGCAACGCCGGATTCGGATGCACCCGTCACGCTCCCAATGGGATACGCGTGGAATCCCACCGTCCAAGGCACGAAATGCGAGGACACCGTACTGATCACCGAAGAGGGGTTCGAAACGCTCACCCGCACCGGCGAGTGGCCGACGACCTCAACGGACGCCGTTGATTTCGATCTCTCCCTTCCACAGCACGACGTTCTCGTTCAGTAGATCATTCGTACGATCCAACGCATTCATAAGTTATTGGATACGCGGCAAGAGGACCGTCCGGTGTCGTCCCGAGGATGGGTCCGTGGAGTTACTACAGGATTTGTTGTACAGTGTCGTTAAGAACTAATAAACGGCCGGACATACGCGGCAGAACGATCAATCATGTGTGCTGGTAACTTCTATCGTGCCGGCGTGCACGCACGTCGGTATGACCCATCCATGAGCGCGGAACCACGATCCATCGACGACTACTTCCCGACCGAACCGTGGCTCGAACAGTACCGCGATGCGATCAACGCCAGTGAGGAGGTAAGTGAGACGGGAGCAGATTGGGGTGTCGGCTGGAACGGCGAGATGGTCTTTCACATTGAGGATCTCCCGTTGAACGATCGAACCGTTGGAGATCTTCCCGAGGAGATCGTTCGGCTAATCGAGGCGGCATTCGATTCCCTTTCTGATTCCGAGATCGAGGAGATCGTCGCTGCCGCGCCCAAAGAGATTCGCGACGACATTCACTCCCGTGGCGACGATCTCGGACAGGCAGCCTACGAGGAGCTACTCGAAACGACGCTAGTCGACGGGCCTGACCGGATGTGGCCCGAGATGCGCGAAGCAACCCCCGAACTGTTGGTCGAACTGATCGAACAGCTCGAAGAGAATCTCGCGGACGACGCGACCATCTACGCATGGCTGGATCTCTACGACGGTGCCTGTCGTACCGCTACCGTTCTCGAGGGACTCGACGAACGCGAACACGGATTCGTGCTCTCGGGGGCGTATACGGTGTGGAAAGATTTAGTCAACGGCCAAGAGGACGTGATTAACCTCATCATGAGCGGACGAATGGAACTCGACGGTGACATGCAGAAGATCCTCCAGTATTCAGATTCTGCGGTCGCACTCACAGATGTCGCTGCCGACACCGACGCACGCTTTCTCTTCTGAGCGCAGTCAGTACGACCGGGGAAGACCGAGATGGTGTTCGGCGATGAAATTTTTGACCATCTCGTTCGAGATCGGTGCCGTCTGGGTGAGCCGCGCGTTTTGCCAGATGTTGTACACCTCATACTCGGGTGTGAAGCCGTTTCCGCCGTGCGTTTGGATCGCCTGTGAGGCGGCCTCAGTGGCGAACTCGCTGGCGAGGAGTTTCGCCGCGTTGGCTTCCATCCCACAGTCCTCACCGTCGTCCCAGTTTCCGGCGGCTTTGTAGGTGATCTCTCGGGCGGCCATGAGTTTCGCGTAGTACTCCGCAAGAGGGTGTTGGATCGCCTGGTGGGAGCCAATCGGCTGGCCGAACACCTCCCGATCGGTCGCGTACTCCACGGCGAGATCGATCGCTCGAAGTCCACCACCAAGCGCGCTGGCTGCGCCACCGATGCGCTCGGTGTTGAGCGTATCGAAGAGGAGATACAGCCCGCCGTCTTCGGTTCCGAGGATCCGCTCTTCGGGCACGCGTAGTCCATCGATATCGACCTGATACTGTCGTTCGAACCACGGCACCGTCGTGTCGAGTTCCGTGAGCGAGATGGCGTCCCGACCGGCGGGATCGTCGACGAGAAACAGCGTGACGCCGTGGGTTGGATTCGATCGATCGAGAGGGGAGGTGCGCGCGATCAACAGCATCTCGTTCGCGTTTTCGACGCCGCTGATGAACGTTTTCTGCCCGTCGATGACGAATTCGCTGCCGTCGCGCTCTGCGTGTGTGTCGATGTTGAGCGTGTTCGTTCCTGCCCGGGGCTCGGTCAATCCCATGCAAAAGCGCATCTCGCCGTCGGCGATCTGTGGGAGATACGTTTCCTTTTGGGCTTCAGTGCCGTGGCGCTGTACGGTGATGCCACCGAATACCGGCGTGAGCACGAAAATGATTCCACCTTGGCCCCCGCCACGGGACAACTCCTCGATGACGATCGCCATCTCCACCATCCCCATCCCTTCACCGCCGTACTCCTCGGGGATCGCCACGCCAAGCCACCCTTGTTCAGCCAGATCCTGCCAGTACTCCTCTGGGAACCGCTTGGCTTCGACGTGGTCGCGCCAGTACGCGGTGTCGTACTCCTCAGCGAGATCCCTGATCGCCTCTCGAATCATGTCGTGCATCTCGGTCTCGACGAGCGCCATGCCTCGGATGCACGACCATTGCTAATAATAGTTCTGCCAATTATACGCGGCGTAATAAATCGCCATCGACCGGGTTCTGATCGATGAGTTCGAGGAGATAAACACTGTCGTGGCGGACCTCGAACACGGTCGAGCGATCAAGCCGGTGGTGCGGATCGACAGCTGAGTATCTCAGTTACCGAACCGATCGCATCTGAGCGTGCGTCTCACGCACTGTCACAGCGGATGGCAGCGGGCTACAGATCCTCGCTCGGCGTGAGCGGTCCGTCGAGCCTGTCGGCGGCGGCAGTTTCGAGCTTAAACCGCTGGACCTTCCGAGTCGCGCTCCGGGGGAGTTCCTCGACGAAAAACACCCGTCGTGGATGCGCGTAGGCAGCGACCCGATCCAGAACGAACCGACGGAGTGTCGTCTCTGTCGGTTGATCGACATCAGTCTCGGTGACGACGAACGCGACCGGTGCCTCGCCTTTCACCTCGTGAGCCACGGCCACGACGGCAGCCTCCGCGACGGCCGGGTGGGCGTACAAGGCGTCCTCGACTCCGGCGGGATAGACGTTTTCGCCGCCGACGATCATCATGTCGTCGGCGCGGTCAACGATCCAGAAGTAGCCATCCCGATCGACGCGCGCGATGTCCCCCGTATAAAACCAGCCGTCGTCGTCGAACACCGCTTCGGTTTTCTCCGGTCGATCGTGGTAGCCAGCGAACACTTGTGGCCCACGAACGGCGATCTCACCGGTGACGCGTTGCTTGTCGAAATCGATCGCTCGGTCCGCCGTGGGCGCGAGATCTTCGGGCGCAACGATTGTCTCCCGGCTGTCGGGATCGGCGAGTTTCAGTTCGATGTTCGGTACTGGTGGACCGATACAGCCCGCTTCCTTGCGGACCCCCCGTACCGGCTCCGTAGTACCAGCAGGCGCGGTCTCCGTCATGCCCCACCCCTCAGTCATCCGGACGTTCCACGCCGATTCGATCTCGTTCCGGGTCGCATCGGCGAGCGGTGCGGCGGCACAGATCGCCGTCTTCAGCGAGGAGAGATCGTACGCGTCGGGAGCCTCTCGATAGGTGCGGTGCAACATCGTGTACATCGCTGGAACGCCAGCGAATCGGGTGACGTCGTGTTCCTCGATCGCTTCAAACATGGGGACGGGTTCGGGCTGAGGATGGAGCACCTGCGTTGCTCCTGTGTACAGAAACGTACCCATGAGCGCGTTCAGCGCGTAGATGTGAAACAACGGCAACACGAGCAGTCCCGTGTCGTCAGGGTCGATCGGTAACCCGCCGGTGTCGTAGGATTCGATCGTCGTGAGGAGGTTCTCGTGTGTGAGTAACACGCCCTTCGGATCCCCAGTAGTGCCGCTGGTGTAGGGCTGACACGCCACGTCGTCGAACGCTCGTTCGGGTCGATCGAAGTCAGTGGACACCTCGGCGAGCGCGTGGGAGTAGTTAACGATCCCAGCGTCAGGATCGCTCAGCCCCGGTAGAAACGTCGTCCCGATACTGCTCGCACTGGCGAGTTCCGTCGCTTGCTCCGCAAGCAGCGGCGAAGCGATCAGACAGTCGATCCTGGCGTCCGCGATCACGAACCCGAGCGTTTCACGGTCCATCCGGAGGTTCAACGGAACTGGGACGAGCCCCGCCTCCATCGCTCCGAAGTACGCGCTCGGAAACTGGAGCGTGTTCGGGACGAACAAACCGATCCGATCCCCCGGACCGAACCCGTGGGCTGTGAGCACGTTTCCGACCCGATCCACCGCTCGGTTCAACTCCGTGAACGACTGGGTGCCACTCAGACCGATCAACGCCGTTTTCTCCCCGTAGCGATCGGCAGTCATCGCCGGAAGATCCCCCATGTGCCGGAGGGGTTCGCCATCGTGATATTCCATACCAAACTCATATTATCTTTCAATATATTAAATGTTGTGTGCTATTGATATAATGTATATAGATGGTAAACGACATGTTAACAGGTAGTTTGACGTTGTACGGGCGACGAACGTGTGTATGGAGCTCGATATCGGTGCTGATACCGACGAGGATATCGCTCGAGCGATCGCGACCGCCGTTGCAGAACATCTCGGCCAGTCCGTCGAGATCGTCGATAGGCAGGGGAATACGGTCGCAAACGCCGGTGAAAACGGATGGGACAGCGCAGGAGCGGTCGTAACTGAGCGCGAGCGACGACTCCGCAAGGAGATCGAAGAGATCGTCTCGGGAGGTCCAGAGCGGGGCCACGAGAAGATCGAGGCGTTGGGCAAAGCGTTCGTGCGTGATCGGCTCGATCTGATTTTCGATACCATCGAGTACGAGGATGGGACGTTCGCCCGCCAGAGCGACGACGAACTCCCTGCCGACGGGCTGCTCACGGGCGTCGGCACTATCGACGGGCGAACGGTAGCGTTCACTGCGAACGATTACACGGTAAAGGCAGGATCGCTGGGTCAGATGGGCGTCGAAAAGGTGATCCGGATCGAGGAGCGCGCAATGGAGCTAGGGGTACCGATGCTCCGGCTGATCGATTCGACGGGCGCGCGATTGAACGCCACCGAACGCGAGCCGGGCGACACCCACATGGGTCGGTATCACGGCGGAAAGATGTTTTACAACCAGTGTCGGCTTTCGGGGCGTGTGCCCCAGATCGGCGTGCTGTACGGGCCAGACATCGCCGGCTCGGCGTACACACCCGTTTTCTGCGATTATCTCATCATGGTCGAGGATATCTCGGGTATGGCGATCGCCTCCCCCCGAATCGTCGAAGCGATGACTGGCGAGTCCGTGGAGATGGATGAATTGGGCGGTCCCAGCGTTCACGCGACCCAGAGCGGGAGTGCCGATCTCGTCGTTCCCGACGAGACGGCTGCCGCCGAAACGGTCCGAGAGCTGCTTTCATTCCTGCCTCAAAACTACGCCGAACGGCCGCCGACCCGTGATTCCGTTCCACCAGCGAAAAACCCCCACGGACTCGATGCGGTGATTCCCGAACGACCCAACGACGCCTACGACGTGCACGAGACGATCGATCGGCTCGTCGATCGGGAGTCGTTTTTGGAGTTACTCCCTCGATTTGCACCGGAAATCGTGACGGGTTTGGCCCGGATCGATGGGCGTCCGGTGGGGATCGTCGCCAACCAGCCCGATCACGTCAGTGGTGCGATCTTCCCGGACTCAGCCGATAAGGCTGCGGGGTTCGTCTGGACGTGTGATGCGTTCAACATTCCACTGGTGTATCTGTGTGACACGCCGGGATTCATGATCGGCTCGGCGGTCGAGCGCGAGGGCGTTCTCCGTAAAGGACGGAAACTGATCTATGCCACCTCGAACGCTCAGGTTCCCAAGTTTTGTGTGATCCTCAGAAAGGCCTACGGCGCGGGTATTTACGCGATGTGCGGACCCTCCTTCGGTCCCGACGCGACGCTCGCGCTACCCTCCGCGGAGATCGCAGTGATGGGACCCGACGCCGCGGTTCACGCGCTGTTTGGCGACCAGATCAAAGGGATGGACGGCGAGGCACGCGAGCAGTTCGTCGAGAGCGCGAAGGACGAATACCGCAACTACATCGACATCAGAGAACAAGCGTCGAAAATGCAGATCGACGAGTTGCTCCCGGCGGGTGATCTCCGCTCTCAGCTGGCGGCGCGGCTCGGCGCGTTCAGCACGAAAGAGCGAGACGAACGTCCCCACCACCACGGCACCGTGTTGTTCTGACAATACCGTGGCTAGCTCAGTCCGCTTTCGCCTCCTCGACCCATGCGGGCTCGGTGACTGTCGTTTCGTCCACATCGAACTGGAGTAAGCCGGTTCTGGTGTGGCTCTCGCCTCCCTCGATCGTGTACGTTACCTCGTACTCGGAGGATCTGATCATTCCCTCCGAATCGACGATCGTGGTCATGTTGAACTCCTCAACCGTCATGTTGTCGAGGATCGGCGGGAGGAAATCTAGTTTGAGACTCTCGTTACGCAGTTGCGTCGAGGTGTACCGAAACATCGTCTCGCCGTCGTACAACACTCGCTCCGAATCGGTGTACTGTGGGGACCACAGCGTGTAGTAAACCGGTCCGCTTTTCCCGATCCTCCGGTTCGTCTCGAATTTCATGTACGTGTCGAACGAATACCGACTCGTGCTGTTGTACGTCGGTGGATCGGAGCGGTTCGTGTAGTACAGGGTATCATCCTTCTGGTACTGTTCTTCGTGGATGGTCTGATTTCCTGAATCGATGAGGGTGGTGTTCCAGTGTTGCTGCTTGCTCGACTGGTCGATATAAGCGACTCTGTGGAGGTACTGGCCCGGATCGAAAGCGGTCCAGTTCGAGATGCGGGTGAAATTGTCATGAGAGTAGAGCGCCTCGTAATGCTGATTGTACGTCGTGGGGAAATCCTCGACACCGGTTTCGTTCCATCCCGGTGGCCGTTCGACGTTCGGATCAGGGCTAGTGGGCTGTGTCGTCGTGGCCGCTGGCTCGGTCGATTCGGTGTCAGCCGTCGAGTCGGATTCAGTGGGAGTATCTTCGAAAGGACTCATACCAGCACAGCCCGAAAGTCCCACAAGGAGTACCACGAGAACCGCCATCAGTTGTTTGCGCATACGGATTATATCAAAAAGCCCTATTAATATGTTCTGTTTGGAAACAATTGCTCGTAAGATGGATTCCGAGAACTCCCAATTCAGACCGGCGTGGTCGCAAGCAGCTGACCGCCGTCGACGGTGAGGTAGCTGCCGGTGATGTACGCTGCTGCGGGGCTAGTGAGAAAGAGCACTGCCGGGACACAGTCAGCAGGCGTTCCAAAGCGGTCGGCAGGTATCTCTTCGAGCATCTCCTCGGGAAGTTCGCCACCAGCAGCGTCGGCGACGCCTTCAGTTTCGATGATGCCGGGGGCGATCGTGTTCGCGCGGATACCGTGGGGAGCCCATTCGCTCGCCACTGTCTGCATCAGGTTGTGGACACCCGCCTTTCCTGCGCCCGAGTGGGCGTGAAACGGCGCACCATGCTCGCTGTTGGTCGCGCCCATCGACACGATCACCCCGCCGTCGGAATCGATCATCCGTTGGCCGACGCTCAGCGTGCAGTAGGCCGTTCCATCGAGAATCGTCCCGACCACGGACCGCCAGCCGTTCGGGGTCAGCGACTCCGTCGGCGTGATGAAGTTCGCCCCGGCGTTGTTCACGAGGATGTCGATGCGCCCCAGTTCTTCGAGAACGGTGTCGGTCATCGTCTCGACGGAGTCGTACTCCCGGACATCGACGGTCGTCGCACACGCCCGAACACCGCGCGCTTCGATCTCCTCGGCGACGGGCGCGAGGTGATCCATCTCCCGGCTAGCGATGGCCACGTCAGCCCCGTGGTCGGCGTAGGCGAGCGCGAGCGCTCGTCCGATGCCCGTTCCTCCACCGGTGACGAGCGCCACCGACCCCTCGAACAGATCCGAGCGAAACAGCTCGGTGCTCGGCGGCGTCGTGCTCATCGATCCAACCCCATGATCTCGTGCGCCTCCTCGGGCGTTGCGGGTTTGCGGCCGACGTTGCGGGTCAACTGGGCGGCCTGCTCAACCAGCTCGGCGTTGGTCGCCATCTCACCAGACGGGAGGTAAAAATTATCCTCCAGTCCGACGCGCACGTTGCCGCCCATGGCGAGTGCGCCGGCAGCCAGTGCCCACTGATCGCGGCTGATCCCGATCACCTGCCAGTTGGCGTTCTCGGGAAGCTGGCGCACCTGATGCGTGAGGTTCTCGATCGTGGCTGGAATCCCACCGAGCACGCCCAAAATGAGGCTGAACTGGAGTGGATGGGAGAGATTTCCGTTCTGTAACAGAGGACGGACGTTTCCGACGTGGCCGGTGTCGAAACATTCGAGTTCGGGACGAACGCCTGCTTTTTCCATCGCGGTCACGAACTGCCGGATCTCTCCGAAAGAGTTCTCGAACACCATATCGAAAACGAACTCCTCGCGCGACTCGGAGTATTTCGCGTAGTTCATCGACCCCATGTTCAACGCGGCGATATCGGGCTGTACCGCCCGAACGTACTCGATGCGGTCCTCTGGGGGGGCGTGAAGCGCGCCCGTCGAGAAGTTGATCAGGATGTCCGTTCGATCCCTGATCTCGTCGTGGATCTCCTGATACACATCCGTGTCGTACGTCGGACTGCCGTTTTCGGTTCGTGCGTGGATGTGAGCGATAGCAGCCCCCGCTTCCCTCGCAGCCGCGGCGTCTTCGGCGATCTCTTCGGGGGTGTATGGGATCGCCGTACACTGGTCACGCGTGGTGAGTGCACCGGTGAGCGCGGCAGAGATGATCGCTGTCTCCGGATCGTTGCCCTTGGTCGATGGTTGGTCAGTGATCGTCATTGCCCTCGCTGTTTCCAGTCGGGTTGTTCATTCATCAGAAAGGAGTTGATTCCTGCTTCGGTTTCCTCGCTCATGGCGATGAGTGCGATGATCTCGCGCATGTATGATAAGGCTTCGTGAAAGTCCATATCGCGTTGGGTGTAAAAGGCCTGCTTGCCCATCTCGATCATCACCGGCGAAGAGGCGGCGAGATCCTTGATCAGTTCGTCGAGTTCCGACTCGAAGTCTTGGGTTGGCACCACCTCGCTCGTGAATCCGATCTCGTGGGCGGTCTCGGCACCGATATACTCGCCCGTGAACAGCAGCTTGAGCGCCTGTTTCTCCTGAACCGTCCGCATGATCGGTACGAGTGCTTGGGCGGGGAACAGTCCGATGTCGACCTCGGGAGTACCGAACGTCGCATCTGCTGTCGCTATGATGATATCACAGGCCGCTGCAAGGCCCATACCCCCCGCGAGACAGTGGCCTTCGACGGCAGCGACCACCAACGCGCTCGTCTCGATCAGCTGTTCCATCAGCTCGGCCAGCCCGGAGAATCCCGACCGGTACGCCTGTGGTCCCCCACCGATGTGGGAAGCCATGCTCTCCAGATCACCGCCCGAGCAGAACGTGCCACCGGCACCGCGGATCACGACCACCCGAGCCGGCCCCTGATCGGCGGCTCGAAGCACGTCGGATAATCCACTGAGGACGGTCTCACTCAACGCGTTCTGCTTCTCGGGTCGGTCGATGACCACCCGGACCACCACTCCGTCGTCGCTGACGGTAACGGCCAGATCGTCGCACTCCGGATACGATGAGGTATCAGTCATCGATACTCAGCTCCGTCCATAGCGCATGGTGGCACACGACTGGACGCGGCATTCCTGTGGGTTCCGTTTCGATCATAGCTATCGTTCATTTACCCTCAAACGCTGGTTCGTCGTCAGTGACAAAAGCTGTAATACCGGCTGCCAGATCCTCCGTATCGAGAAGATGGCCGAACGCTTGGGCTTCGAGTTCGAGACCGCTGTCGATCTGCTCCCACCCCATTCTCATCGCGCGTTTCGTATAGCGCTGAGCGATCGGTGGTCCGGCGGCGATATCACTTGCAACCTCAAGCGCCGCCTCATCGAACGCTTCAGCATCGAACACGGCATACAGATATCCCAACTCGTGCATCCGATCGGCCGAAAACCGATCGGCGGTGAACACGATCTGTTTCGCTGCGCTCTCGCCGATGAGTCGTTGGAGTCGCTGGGTGCCGCCCCACCCGGGGAGGAGTCCAAGCTCGTGCTCGGGAAGGCCAAACTCTGCGTCCTCGCTTGCTACCCGAATGTCGGCACACATCGACAGCTCCAACCCCCCACCGAGACAGTAGCCGTCGATAGCGGCTACAACTGGAAGATCCGTCCGTCGGAATCCACCGAAGACACGTTGCCCGAGCCGCGAGTGCTCGACGCCCTCCCGGTGATCCATCGCGCCCGAGGACTGAACGTCAGCTCCGGCAGAGAACGCGCGGTTACCGCTGCCACGCATCATCACCGCCCGCACGTCCTCGCTCGCTTCGAGACGCTCAAGTGCCCCCTCTAATTCTTCGAGCATCCGTGTATTGATGCTGTTCATCGCGTCCGGTCGGTCGAGAACGATCGTTCCCAGATGCTCCACCGGTCGTTCGATACGAATCGTTTCGAAGTCACCAGCACTCATCGGTTTCCCCCCCGACCGTCCACAATGATAGTCGTACACCGGTATGCTGTCCGTTCGAGTCCTGTCGAATGCCCATAGTGCGGCGATATATTTTCGAGCAAAGGAGATGGATGTTTACCCTCTGATGTGAGGATATTTAAGTCGCTCAGCGACAACGCTGAATGCGAGCTCTCGATTACGTGGTAGACTGTACCGATGCCAACGATACAGACTCGACTGTCGAAGTTGTCGTGTGCGCACACCTACCACTGTAATGCCTCGTATGGCTGGTCATTAAAATAAATGCGTTTTCATCCATCATACCACTGTGAGCCGGGATGCCACGGGGCTGCGAGGGAGGATTACAGAAGTACACCTGTAATACGAGTCAGATCGAAACGCCGCACTGTCATCACCGAAGTAGAACGGATCGTTTACACGCAGCTACCATCGTCGCTCTGGTTGCTGTGGACGATCGGTTGGCTTCCACCCGCAGATTATACGATAATATATGTTCATATCGATCGTATAGTTCGGTGTGTTTACGTTCGTGAAATAAAATGCAGTTAAGACCGCCCCATAGTTATTGTATCAGGAAAATACTGGTATTATTGTATGTGTATCCACTGCTATTCCTCGTTGATTCGACTAATACATCGGATCAACGGTGATCTGCTTACATCTCCCGGATATTAGAACTGCGTATAATTAATTGTATTTCGAAGAAGCTATTCTGAACCCGAAACTCCGGAACACCATGCTCGAAAGCATGTCGTTCCGGTGTGCTTATAATGTATTAGGTTAGCCTAAACACATGAGCGGCCAACGAAGACGAACCGTTGTGAGGTCCCGACTCCCAGAGCGGGCGACACCGATGGGATCCGATGGAGGAAAACGGGGTGGTGAGCAAACGCGATGAACGAAAGTGAGTCCTCGGTCGCGCAGTCCCGATCGGATTCGGAGCCACTACAGTGGCTTTTCGATCCGTCTCTGCTCGGATTGTGTGGAATGAGCGTCCTGCTCGTCATCGCCGGAGGATTGATACAGGTGAGTTTCGGCGCGTATCAGATGTCGATCAAAGAAGCATGGCAGGCAGTGTTCAATCCGGCCGTGCTGTTCGATCTCCGGTGGCTGTTCAAATTCACGCTCGGTGAATCTCTGATGCGTTCGATAACGGGCTTTACGGGGACACTCCCGTCGCTCGACACATCGACGACCGTCGTCTGGAACATCCGGTTACCGCGGGTTCTCCTCGCCGTGTTCGTCGGGATGAACCTCGCGGTGTCGGGCGCGATCTTCCAGGCAGTTACGCGAAACGAACTCGCAAGTCCGTTCGTGTTAGGGATCTCTCACGGTGCCGGGTTGGTGATCCTGCTCACGCTCGTCGTGTTCACCGGTCTCACCGCGTTGCTCCCCATCGTCGCGGCGCTTGGTGGAGCCGTAGCGTTCGCCATCGTGTACGCGATCGCGTGGAAAAACGGGACGAGTCCTGTCCGGTTGGTGCTGGCGGGCATCATCGTGGCGACGGTGTTTCAGTCGCTCCAGCGGGCGCTGTTCTTTTTCGCTACCGACATCGGCACCGCCCAAACCGCCATGGCGTGGATGACGGGATCGCTCACAGGCGTTGGCTGGACGCAGTTCCGAATGGCACTACCGTGGACGATACTCGTCGCCGGACTGTCCATCGTCAGCGCTCGACAGTTGAACGTGCTTTTGCTCGGTCAACGAACCGCGAAATCACTAGGAATGTCCGTCGAACGGGTTCGCTTTGCGCTCTCGGGTGTGGCTGTGCTCGCCGCCGCTGTGAGCATTGCGGTCGCGGGCGTCGTCAGCTTCGTCGGACTAATCGTCCCCCATCTGGTCCGAACCATCGTCGGAAACGACCACAAAAAGTTGATCGTCGGGTGTCTGTTTGCCGGCCCTGCGTTGATGGTCATCGCCGACGTCGGTGCTCGTCTCGGACTTCCGATACTGGCCGGTGCGACTAACCAACAGCTTCCTGTCGGTGTCGTTACAGGTCTCATCGGAGGACCGTATTTCCTCTATCTCATGCGGAAACGACGACAACTCGGAGACGTCTGATCGAGCGCACAAACGAATCACACCGGGTAGGAACCTCACCACACCCGAAACCGGTCCGATCGTGGGAGGTGGCTTCCACCGATTTCGATCAATCCTAGTTCGTCGACCACGACGTAGATGAGCAACGCCCCAACGAAGGTTGCAGGGGTCAATGTGAGATGCCACACGATCGTGTTTTCGATCTCGTATCCGGCTACGCTCAAAACAGCGCTTCCATTTTGCAAAACGAATAAAACGGACGGATGGACCACGTACACACCGACAGCGTACTTTCCGAGCGACGGCAACGAGGTGGATTTCCCAAGCGTCGGCCGCGAGAGGAGAAAGAGGAACAACGAAACGGTCACCAGAACGGTTATGATCGTGTAGCTCGGCGAGTAGACGCCGTGAGCAAACGTCCGATCGGTCAAAACGTATCCCAGCAGGTATCGCTCTGCGATGTGGAGCACTCCGAAGAGAACGGTCGCTCCGAGATACAGCCTGCTTCGCTCGGTGGTCGGTTGCCAGTCGTGTGTGGCAAGGTAATAGCCGAGACTAGTATAAAAGAATCCGAAGAATAGCGCATCCCTGTTTCGAAACGGAACGTCTACAAACATCGTATAGCTCCCGCCCAAGAGACCGACGACGTGAATTCCGAGCGAGACTGGGATCAAATATTTCGTTTTGTCGAATTTGATGAATAGATATATTAGAGACAATGAGAACAGCAGTGCTGGCAGAAACCACAGGATTTCGGAGACCGAATCGCCGTAGTATATCAGTTCTAGTGGAGAAATGAAACCCGCCATTTCGTGTATGGCGCTGTTCACGACGCTTCGATGCTCGATGTGTGCGCGCACGATGGCGTCCGTGAGGAACACGGGGGCGGTGAGCAGTATCCCAAACACGTAGATCGAAGAGATCCTCGCTACCCGACGAAAGAAATACTCGGTGACATTGCTATGAGATACCTTGGCTGCAAAAAAATACCCAGACGTCATGAAAAAGAATGGGACGGCAAACCGCGCGGAGGTTTCTATAATGAAATTAGCTATATTCCCGTATGCACCCATTCCCTCAAATAGGTCTGTATGAATTAAAATAACAAAGATCATTGCAACTATCCGTGTTGAATCTATACTGTAGATTCGGTCGACCACGTGGGCGCAACGTCGGGTTGGCCCATGGATCTTTTGGCTTCGATGAGCGATGTTTCGGTTACATATCTGTTCGAGAGAACGCCAACTAGCAACGTTCAACAAATATTTTATCTGTCATAAGGATTTGGCGATCGCATGATCGTGACTGTCGAGGACGGAAAACATGAACGCACTAACCACGTCGCCATTGTCGATTCGGTCGTACAGCCTCAATCATCAGCCACCCTAGTGTCGACACGATAATCCCGGCTGACTTCCTTCCACGTGTTCGAAACGAACCGGTAGTAGTTGAGGACTGCCGGAATCGCTGTTTCCGCGACGAACGCGAGATACACGCCGGTGAGACCGAGCGAGGTAGTGGCTCCGAGGTACGTGAGCGGAATCGAACAGCAGAACATCCCTAACGCCTGGCTGAAAAAGGTCCACTGCGTATCACCGCTGGCGTCGAGGAGTCCAGCAGCGCCTCCCGAAACGCCTTGGAGGACGACCGCGATACACGCGACGGAGACGAGCGACACCGCGATCGGAACTGAAGGGTCGTCTGGACCGCTGACGAAGCTCATGACGATCGGTTCGGTAAACAGAAACACCACAATTGCTGACAGGAGATACACTGCGACCGCAAACCGGACGATCTCCCGTCCGTACGCTTCGGCTGCCGTCTCGTCGCCCCGGCCAAGAGTTTGTCCGACGAGACTGCTGGCGGCGAGACCGAAACCCCACCCCGGTGTGTTCATCAGTCCCCAGATCCGCCGGGCGATGACGAACGCCGCAACGACCTCCGATCCGAACAACGCGAGGATCGCCAGCATCGGGAACTCCGCGACCGTCCAGACGAGGTTACGGCCAATGACGGGAACGCCGATCTCTAACAGCTGTTTCCCAAGGTTGGCGTTGAGATACGGTCCGAACGGATCGATCCGGATCGGAAGCTCTCGCCCTCCGGGGACGCGCCCGTTGAGAAGCAACAGCGCGAATGTCCCGGTTACGAGCACGTTCGAGGCGACGGTGCCGATCGCTGCACCGACGACACCGAGATGCAGCCCAAGGATCAAGACGGCGTTGAGCAAGAGATTCGAGATCGCACCGCCCGAACGGACGATCATCGGCGTCCACGCGTCATCGATCCCGATGAATACGCGGCTTCCGATGAGGTTCAACCCCGCGAACGGAACGCCAAGCCCCACGTATCGGAGATACGACGCGCCGAAGTCGATCACTGCTGCGTCGTCGCTGAGCAGTGAGATCAGTTCGGCCGGAAACAGAAAGAACACGATCGAGATCGGAACCGTGAGACCGACGACGATCAGGACGCTCGTCCGGACCGCTTGACCGAGTTCGTCGAGTTCCTCGGCACCGAACCGCTGTGAGACGAGCGCGATCGTGCCAGCGGCAAGCCCGCCACCGGCTGCAAACGCCAGTCCCCAGTATGGACCAGCCAGCCCGACGCCCGCGATCGCCGTGGAGCCGAGCGCAACGCCGACCATCGCCACGTCGACCGCGTTTTTCGACATCCGGGCCACGCCGGTGACGATACGGGGCCACGCTAGCTCCGCAATTCGACGCGCGCGCTCGTTGCTAACTAATCCAACACGAACGAGCGCGCGACCGACACAGAGCACAACCAGTCGGATGGGATTTGGAACGCGAGACATAGAGTACCCGATACTCTCTGGTCTGGTATAGGAGTTCGTTCACCGGTAGGAACGACCCGTTCGAACACCCCCATATATGTTGGGAAATTTATTAAACCGATGGAGTGATCATCGGCGGAGATGAGCGAGATCGGTCGGTGGCGGTATCGCCACACTGTCCTGTTGCTGTGTGTGCTGGCGTATTTCGGCGTTCGATTCATCGAGTTCGCGTTGTCGCTCGTCTTTCCAGACATCGAGACCGCGCTCGGCACGTCCGTGTTCACCATCGGGGTGGCAGTCACGGCGAGTACAGTCACCTACGCGCTGTCTCAACTCCCCAGCGGGGTACTGAGCGACCGATTCGGCGAACGGCGGGTAATCATCGCCGCCCTCGGACTGACAGGGGTAGCGAGTCTGGTGCTCCTGGTCGCCCCCGTCGGCGGAGCCATCGTTGTGGGCATGAGCATCATCGGAGCTGTCACCGGGGCGTATTACAGTCCCGCCACGGCACTGCTGTCAGACCTGTTCGAACACACCGGCCGCGCGATCGGGATCCACCGAGTCGGCGCGCAGGTCGTCGGTCTCACGGGACCGGTGGTCACGTTCCTTAGCGTCACTTACGGCTGGCAGGCCGTGCCCCTCGCCAGCGCGGCCCTCGTGGTGCCGTTGACCGCGGGGTTCGCACTGTTCGTACGCACGCGCACGCCGAACCGCCCAGACCGATCGATCCGCGAACAGTTACAGCCCTCCCGGCTACGGTCGCTGTTGTCCCGCCCGCCAGTGGCGTTCACCGCCGCCATCGCCAGCTTTGCCCAGTTCGTCGACGTGGCGACGTTCTCGTTTCTGCCGTACATCCTCCGGGCATACGTGGGGCTCTCTTCGGCAGTCGCCGGGATACTGTTCACATTGTACTTCGTCGTGGTGGCCGTCGCTCAACCAGTTGCCGGCTGGCTCTCCGATCGGTTGGGACGCGACCCCGTGACGGTCGGAAGCCTCCTCGTCGGGACGGTCGGTCTGCTCGGTCTGCTCACCGGAGAGACGACGCTGACGATCTCGGGGGCCGTCGTCTGCCTCGGCGTCGGCATGGGGTGGAATTCACCGGTCCAGTCGCGGGCCATCGATCTGCTGGCCAACGACGAGCAAGGCACCGGGTTCGGTCTGATTCGAACGGTTTACATCGGATTCGCAAGCCTCTCTGGCATCGTCGTCGGCAGCGCCGTCACCCTTGGAGGATGGGCCAGCGCGATCGAGACCCTCGTCATTGTCCTGTTCGTTCCGGCCGCTGCGCTCTGTGCGAACGCAACCCTCCGGCTCGGGCTGTAGCTCCCGTCGATCCACCGCAGTCAGATCGAACTGTTTCTGGAACCGAATGGCTTTATGCTGATCGTCAGCGATCACCTGACCGAGTGTATCCATTATGATCGACATTAGTGTGGGGTTGTCAACCCTTTCGGTGTTCGTTCCGGTCGCAGTGGCGTTGATCGTGGTGCCGGGACCGGATCTGATTTACGTACTCACACAGAGCATCAGCGGCGGGCCGTGGTCTGGCTTGTCGTCCGCACTCGGTATCTGCACTGGAATCTTGATACACACGAGCGGCGCCGTACTCGGGCTGTCTGCGATCCTCCGCACGTCCGCTGTCGCCTACTCCGTGGTCAAATACACTGGGGCGGTGTATCTGTTGTATCTCGGCGTCAAAACCCTCCGACAGGAATCGGCGTTCGAGCTTCGAGCCGGTGACACCGACGACACCGACGACACCGAAGGGGGGTATTGGCGCGGCGTCGTGATCAACACGCTGAATCCGAAGGTCGCGGTGTTTTTCCTCGCATTTCTCCCGCAGTTCGTCGCACCCGGAACGAACGCGTGGCTGGATATGGCACTGCTGGGAGGGTTGTACGCCGCGCTCACACTGTTGTTGTTCGGCGTGCTCGCGGTCACATCGAGTCAGATCAAAACCGTGCTGGCAACCCACCCACGGGCGTCCGACGCGATCCGATGGGACGCTGGAACGACGATCGTCGGCTTCGGCATCGAACTCGCGGTCAGCGATGCCACAGGGGCGTAACTGGACTGGAGTGTTCGGTGTCGATCACATAGTGAATGCGTGAGGACTCATGACACGTTAAGCCGATGACGATCCAACTCCAATACATGTACAGTGACGTGCTCATTCCGACCGATGGAAGCGAGGGAATCGAGGGGGCGATCACCCACGGACTCGCGCTGGCCGAGCGGTATGACGCCACCGTTCACGCCTTGTCGGTGGTGGACGTAGGGATCATAAAGGAGTTAGACACCAACGTGTCACTCCTGAAGTCGGTTCGGGAGTCGCGCACTGAGACGGCCAATCAGGCGACAGCAGCGGTACAATCACGGTCGTCCGACTACGACGTGACTGTCGTGGAAGCCGTTCGGGAGGGTGTTCCGGCGCACGAGATCGTTTCGTATGCGGATGAACACGCTGATCTGATCGCAATGGGAACCCACGGACGGACGGGGTTGGGTCAGTATCTGCTCGGAAGCGTCACCACGTCGGTCGTCCGAACGGCAACCGTACCGGTGTTGACCGACCGGTTGACCGATCCCCCTCGGTCGAGCGACTACACGGATATCCTCGTTGCGACGGACGGTACCGCCGGTTCGGCCGCTGCGATCGAACACGCGATCGCACTCGCCCGCCGATATGAGGCGACGCTCCACACGCTGTACGTCGTAGACACGAAGCTCGGACAGAACCTTCCGGTCCAAAACGTACTCGAACAGGACGGCCAGCGCGCGGTCTCTGCGGTAACGACGGCCGCGGAGTCGGATGGGGTCTCGACGACCGAGCAAATCGTTTCTGGGGTTCCACACGAGGAGATCCGGTCGACGATCGAGGAGTGTGACGTGGATCTGCTCGTCCTCGGCACCCACGGACGGAAGGGTCTGGACCGACTCGTGCTTGGCAGCGTCGCCGAGCGCCTGATCCGAACGGTCGAGATCCCCGTGTTGACCGTCCGATCGACGGACGCCGCTGATGCCGAGTGAGCCGTTCGATCAGTGTGACGAGCGAGCGCTCGACGCTGCCCGGTCGAGCGCATCGTTAGTTTCGCTGATCAACGCCTCGACCACCGACGACGCGGTGGGATGGCCGTCGATGAGACCGACGCTTTGGCCGGCGTACAACGGGAGTTCCGTGACATCGCCCGTAGTGTCGGGGAGCGCGAGGACATCAGCGTATCGCTCGATCGGTTCGCCAGCCGGGGTGGTAGCCACGCGATCGCTCTCACCGGGACGGTCAGTTGCCGGTTTTCCAGCAGCGCGCCACCGATCGACGGTGTCGTTTTCGAGAACGCGGTGTGGAACGTCCGGCCACCCCTGATCGAACAGCGTCGAGTGGGCGGTGTCGGTCTCTTCGGCGTCGATCACCCGCTCACGGTAGCGGTCGTGGACGCGGGCCTCCGCCGTCGCAACGAATCGCGTTCCGAGCCACGCACCAGCCGCACCCAGCGCCAAAACCGCCGCGATGGTGCGACCGTCGCCGATCCCGCCCGCGGCGATCACCGGCGTTTCGGGCACTCCATCCACGACGCGGGGCACCAACGGGAGCGTCGCCACCTCGCTTTGGACGTGCCCGCCCGCTTCCCACCCCTGGGCGACGACGACGTCCACGCCGGCATCGACCGCCGAGCGGGCCGCTTCCGCTGAGCCGACGGTTTGCATCACAGTGGCCCCGAACTCGTGCACCCGATCGACGTACCGGGCAGCGTCTCCGAACGAAAAGGACACGACGTCGACCGACTGCTCGGCGCACACCTCGAGGTGCTCCTCGGTCGGGATCGTCTTCGACTCCTCGTCGAGAACGATGTTCACTCCCACTGTCCCCGTCTCGTCGGTCCTCTGTGCCGTTTCCGACAGGCACGCACGGGCTTCAGTGGGTGTCCGCCACGTGAGCGCGAGCATTCCCAGCCCGCCGGCGTTCGCCACCGCGCTGGCGAGCGCCGGACACGTCGCGCTCCCGATCGGAGCCTGCACGATCGGCACGTCGAGATCGAACAGTTCCGTCAGCTCCGTCGTGATCTCTGTCATACTCCAAACGGTCACACCTCACGGAAGAAATAGATGCGGGACCGAGCGAGCGTCGGATAGTTTGGAAGAGTCCCCGGCGAGATCGTTCGGACGAATAGATAGCCAACCGCAACTATAAAGTGAATTGGTATCACACCTTTTGCTGCATAGCATCACTCGGAGAGATAGTTGCTGGGTGATTTGGAATCCATCACCGTTGCTGTCGTGTCTCCACTAAAGGCAGTATCCGAGAGAAGAAGGGCTTGCCCGCTGGAAGGATCAAGCCCTTCGATGCTATGCACCGCACATAGCAGAATGATGGTTCGAACCGAGTTTTCTTAGGTCTGGCGGGATACTACAGGTCAATGAGAGCGCTTTGAGAGGCGCGAAATCGGTTTTGATAGTGAAAGCTATTTCGACAGAAACCACGCAAGTGAGTTACCGATCCGTTCGCTTCGTACCTGCCCCTCTGATTCGAGTTTTCGGAGCCGATAATCCGCGCCTTGGCGGGTTACACCGACTTCCTCCGCAACCTCTCGTGTCGAAGCAGGAGAATGTTTTTTGACGGCTTCGATGTAGTCCTCATCACTTCGGGTCATACTGTCATTTTTATCCGTAGTGTGAAGTACTGACTGGATACTGGGTTCTTGCTTCATAGCAATATTTTTATTTGATGGATGTGATACAGAATTTGAGGCGGAAATTCAGTCGATGGATCTTTCGTTCGGAAGAAATCCCGGTGGTACGAACACCGAGACTGATTCTGCCTCCACTAAAGACAGCAATGACGATTACAACGTCATACGAAAAAGTAGTATCGACCGCGAGCCACCGAAACTGGTGTGTCTCGTGGAATGAGTTCCGAGAGCTATTGAAGTACTCACTCCACAGCCGTCGTCGGAGCGGAGAGAATGCTGTAAAAGACACGGTCTGTGTCGACTACGGAAACAGGATGAAACCATGAGCCACGAATATGAGAGAGCCAAGCAACGAGCCATCGAAATCCTTGAGAACGGGGATCACGATTCTCTGTTCGTCTGTACTTCATCCCAGGACGGGAAGAACAGGGACGTAGAAGTCGTGACCGGGGTCGACAGCGATCGAATCACAACGTCGACCGGCTACGTCCGATTGGAGCAAATCTGTATGCATCTCGCATACCTCTCGAACGAATCGAACGTCGATCCATCGGTCATTCCTTCCAAGATTGTGACGATCATGCGGAACCGGGAGATTGGGGTCGAAGTCCTCGAAGAGTAATCGTACTCGTCCCCATTTTTGACTGTAGCGTGGACTACACGTCGAACAGCTGCCGAAGGCGTTGGTTGCAAAACGTGCCCTCGGGATCGAGCGAGCGCCGGACGGTTTGGAACGTGTCCCACTCGGGATAACACGATCGGAGTCGTTCGGGATCGACGGTGTGCATCTTTCCCCAGTGGGGACGGCCGTCGTGCTCTTCGAAGATGGTCTCACACGCCTCGAAATACTCTCGGTGGGGCTTGCGGTGGTAGGTATGAACAGCGATGAACGCCGAATCCCGTCCGTAGGCCGGGCTGAGCGGGATCTCGTCGCCCTGCGTGTAGCGGAATTCGATCGGAAACAGGATATCCTGCCCGTCGCCGGCGAGATGGTCCCGGATCGAGCGCACGACATCACCACCCAAATCCGCTGGAACGCCGTACTCGATCTCGTTGAACCGAACGCTCCGTTGAGTGGGAAACACCTCGTGGCTGGGTCCGACCGTCTCGCCGTCCGAGAGGGTCGCCGCCGCGAGCCGGGCGAGCTGTGGCGAGGCGTCGGGAACGATGGCGGAGAGCCGACACAGAGATCCCCACGCGGCGTTTTCGAGGTACTCATCCGCGTCGAACGGAACCGAACGAGTCGGCGAATCAGTGGTCCGATCGAGCGTTTTCACGAGCGCGGTCTCCGTGTGGGGGAACCAGAAGAACTCGAAATGTCGGTGGGTTTCGCGCAGTTCGTCGACTCGGTCAAGCACCTCGGCCAACGGGGCGGTCCACGTCCGTTCTCGCAGGCGGTACGCGCGCTGGAGTTCGAGCGTGATCTCGCTGACGACGCCGAGCGCGCCGAGTGACACCTGTGCGGCCCGGAACGTCTCGCCGTCCGCGGCGGTGAGCGTCCGGATCTCTCCGTCGGCGGTGACGAGCCGGATCCCGACCGCTTGTGTGGCGAGCACCCCGAGATCGATCCCGGTTCCGTGGGTACCGGTCGCCAACGCGCCGGCGATCGTTTGACGATCGACGTCGCCCATGTTCGCCAGCGCGAGCCCGTGGGTGGCGAGAATCTCGTTCAGTTCCTCCAAGCGCGTGCCGGCTCTAACCGTCGCTCGCTGCCGTTCGGTGTCGATGTCCGTCACTCCGGTGTAGGCGGCGAGCGAAAGCAACACGTCGTCGGTCGGAACGATCGAGGAAAAGGAGTGTCCTGACCCCGATACTCGGATGGTTTGATCGCCCGCGTGGCGCGCGACGATCTTCTGTAGATCGGCTTCGGTCGTCGGCTCGTAGTAGCGGTGGGGCTCACACGATACCGAACCCGACCAGTTGTGCCACACGCCCGCACTGGACTCCTCTCTCATACGAAACACGTCCCATCACCGCGGTAGGTCGGGTGTCGGGCGGCGATCTCACCGTCTTCGACGACACACAACCGCTCGAAGTGGGCACAGGGCTCGCCGGCTTTCGCGTGCCGAAAGAAGATCGGATCGCCGAGCGAGAGATCGATCGAACCGTCGTATCTGATGGGCGTCTGAACCTCACCCGCGCCTTCGCGTTCGAGCAACGACGCACCCGATGGGAGGTGAGGGATCGGTGCTGTGCCGTCTCCGGGTGGACCACTCCCAGCGTAGCCCCCACCACGGCAAGTGTACACGTCATCAGTGGGCTGTCGGGTGATTTCGATCGCGTATCCCACGGCTGGCTCGTACTGGAACCCCCGGTAGTGATCGAATTGGTGAGGCGCATAAAAGCCAGACCCCACTGTCAGCTCCGTTACTGTCGCATCATCCCGAGTTGACTCTAGGCTCCCGGTGCCGCCGCCGTTGACGAACGCCAGTTCGTACCCCTCCCGTTCGAGGGCCCCCACTACCGACGCGCGACGCTCGCGGAGACGGGGAACCGATCGTCGTTTCAGACGGCGAATCACCGCGTTCGTCACCGGATCGTTCGAGGGATCGTCGTCCGAAAGGCCTGCGATCTGTGCTTCGTACCCCATCACTCCGGAGAGCGTGACGCCCTCCCGGTCAGAAATCGACTGCGCAAGCGCGATCGCCGCCTCAGGGGTTTGAATCCCCGAACGCCGCACGCCGAAATGGATGCCCAAATGGGTAGTCGACATGTCCACGTCCAAACAGAGGGGAACTTCGACACCGTGCTCGGTCGCAATCCCAGCAATGCGATCGACGTGTTCGGAACAATCGACCGTGAGAACGACGCAGGAACCTTCTTCGATCACCTCACACACCGCCTCGATCTCGGCGGCGTGCCAAACGGGATAGGCGACGAGCAGATCCTCGAACCCGTGGGACGCGAGATGTACCGCCTCGCGGCCGGTGTAACACATGATCCCGCGAAAGCCCCACTGTTCGAGGACGTATTCCAACACGGCACGACACCGGATCGACTTGGAGGCGACTCGGATCGGCAGCTCGCCCGCACGCTGGCGCGTCGTCTCGATGTTCGTGTCCAGTGCTTCGCGGTCGAGATACGCCAACGGCAACGCCTCCCCCGCCACTGCCGACCGGTATCGGTCGTACGTTGATGTATTCACATCAAATGATTATAATCATACCATAAATAAGTGGAACCGGAATACTCGGGTATTTTACGGACCTCGGTCCTGAGCGCGTTCGTAGTTGTCGTGGTCCGTCAGTGCCACAGATCGCCGTCTTCGTCGAACCGGGCGTCGTAAATACGCTGGCGCTGGTCGTCGCTCAGCGAGACGGTCGTCGCACCGACGTTTTCATCGAGTTGCTCGACGGATCGCGCGCCGATGATCGGAATGCACGTGAACGCCTCCTGATCCATCAGCCAGCGCAGTGCCACCTGTGCCGGTGTCGCGTCGACCTCTTGGGCAACGGTGCGGATCGCATCGAGCACGTGCCAGCCCCGCTCTGAGGTGTAGTACGCGCCGAACTGCTCGTCGAAGCTGCCCCGCGAGCCATCAGGTGCTTTCACCGCCGTGGGATCGTCGGGATCGACACGTTCGTACTTGCCGGTGAGAAAGCCACCAGCCAACGGCGAGTACGGACAGACGGCGAGATCCTGGTCTGAACAGACGTCGAGATACTCTCGGACATCCTCATAATAGGCGGCGTGGGCGAGCGGTTGAGTGACGGAAAAGGACTCCCAGTGATTACTCTCGCTCTTCCAGAGGGCTTTGGTGAGCTGCCACGCGGCCATCGTGCTCGCACCGAGGTAGTTTACGCGCCCGTCTTCGACCAGTCCGTTCAGCGTCGAGAGGGTCTCCTCGATCGGCGTCTCCTCGTCCCATCGGTGGATGTAGTACAGATCGAGGTAGTCGGTGCCGAGTCGGTCGAGCGTTCCTTCGATCTGATTCCGGATGTGGGTTCGCGAGAGACCTCCGTCGTTGGGATGTCCGCCATCCGAATCGGTCTCAAAGTACACCTTCGACGCGATGACGAACTCCTCGCGGTCGCGTTCGTCGAGCCATTCCCCGATGTATCGTTCTGCGGTTCCCGACGGCGTCCCATACACGTTGGCCGTGTCGATGAAGTTCCCGCCCCGATCCGCGAACGCGTCGAGCAACGTGTGGGCAGCCGTCCGATCCGTTTCGACGACACCACCCGTCTCACGGTCGAACCGCCACGTCCCGAAACACAACTCCGATACCGCCAGTCCCGTCGAACCGAGCCGTCGATACTCCATGAGAAAAAAGTCACTACCATCGTCAAAATAGCTTCCGGCGAGCGGCTCACGCCTCCGTTCGGACCTGCTCGCGTGCCGCCTCGAAATGCTCGGTAGTAATCGTGATCTCTTCGGCGCGTTCGGTGGCTACTTCGGGACCGAGATCGGACGCGAAGTCTCGGATAGCAAGCATCGAGGCCTGCCGGATGAGAGCCTCGAGTTCGGCTCCCGACCAGCCGTCGGTGTCGTCGGCGAGCGCGTCGAGATCCACGTCGTCGGCGTACGGTTTCCCGTCGCTGTGCACGTCGAAAATCGACCGTCGTGCGTCCACGTCCGGAAGTGGGATCTCGACGTGGGATTCTAACCGGCCAGGACGGAGCAACGCGGGATCGAGGGCCTCTCGTCGGTTCGTCGCTGCGACAACCATCAGATTGGGGTTATCGGTTAGCCCGTCGAGTTCGGTCAGCAGTTGGGAGACGACGCGCTCGGTCACTTCGTTTGACTCTCCACGACGGCCAGCGAGCGCATCGATCTCGTCGAAGAAGACGATCGTGGGCGCGGTCTGTCGAGCGCGCTCGAACAGTTCCCGGAGGGCCTTTTCGGATTCACCGACGTATTTGTCGACGAGCTCTGGTCCGGCCACGTGGATGAAGTTCACGTCGCTCTCACCGGCGAGTGAGCGCGCGAGCAACGTTTTCCCCGTGCCCGGTGGACCGTACAACAGTACGCCCGAGGGCGGCTCGGTTTGTGTCGTCTCGAACAGCGCGTGATAGGTGAGCGGCCATTCGACTGCTTCCCGAAGCGTGGCTTTCGCTTCTTCGAGACCGCCGACGTCGTCGAACGTGGTCGTGGGCGTTTCGACCACGTACTCTCGCATTGCGCTCGGTTCGACGGCGGCCATCGCAGCTTCCAGATCCGAACGGGTGACAGTCAGTGCCTCGCTGTCGGTATGGCGGTACCGCCGGAGCGCGTTCATCGCCGCCTCGGTCACGAGCGTCCGAACGTCGGCCCCGACGAAACCATGGGTCCGTGTCGCAAACCGATCGAGATCCACGTCCTCGGCGAGGGGCATCCCACGCGTGTGGACATCGAGGATCTCGCGGCGACCCGATTCGTCGGGCACCCCGATCTCGATCTCTCGGTCGAACCGTCCACCACGACGGAGCGCCGGATCGAGCGTATCGACGCGGTTGGTCGCCCCGATGACGACGACCTCCTCCTGTGACCCGATTCCATCGAGTAGCGTCAGCAACTGCGTCACCACCCGGTTTTCCATATCGGCCTCATCATCGCGCGAACCGGCGATGGAGTCGATCTCATCGATGAAAACGATCGTCGGTGCCTGACGAGCCGCCTCCTCGAACGTTTCGCGCAGGCGTTCCTCGGTGTCGCCTTTGTACTTCGAGACGATTTCGGGACCGGAAATCGTCTCGAAGTGAGCGTTCACCTCGTTGGCGACGGCTTTCGCAATGAGGGTTTTCCCGGTGCCGGGTGGCCCGTACAGTAACACCCCTTTCGGCGGATCGACGCCAAGCTGGCGAAACAGCGCGGGATCGGACAGGGGTAACTCGATCATCTCACGGATCTGCTCGAGTTCTTCGTCCAACCCCCCGATGTCCTCGTAGGTGATCCGGTCCGAACTGGACGGCGTGGTCGCCTGATCCGATCTCTCCTCGATGGGCTGATTGGGGGTCTCACGCGACGAAGCCCAGTCGGTACCGTCCTCACCTTCTTCTGTGGTGATCGAAACAGCCGTCTCGTCGGTGATCCGGACCATCCCCGACGGTGTCGTACTGGCGATCGTCACCCGGGCACCGATCCGTTCGAGATACACCTGTTCGTTCGCTCGCACCGGCCGGTCCTGTAGCTCGTGTTTGAGAGCTGATGCGACTCCATCAGAATCAGGAACCATCGGAAGTTCGATACTGACACTTCTGGCATCAGTAACATCGATCGGACGGATGCGTATCTGATCGCCGATATTCACACCTGCGTTCTGTCGCGTATCGGCATCCATACGAACTACACCCTGATCGCCGCCAGGCCACACTTTCGTAACAGTCTGTCGGGGTCCATCGAGAAGGATCGTCTCTCCGCTCAACACGCCGAGCGTGCGACACGTCGAACTGGCGAGGCGCGCAATCCCCCGTCCTGCGTCGCGCTTTCGTGCGCCCTGAACGGTCAGTTCAACCGATTGCTCCATGTCCGAGTTACGTGACACCCCCCCTTGAGACCATTGTCCGACGGCCGACTACCGAGG